>NZ_JBFAJS010000011.1:0-227720 GCF_040655355.1 Mycobacterium sp. NPDC050441
AAAAAACAAACAACCACACCCTAAACGGGAAAAAGAGCGTGGCCAAAAACAACAAACAAAAACCACCAAACACACTATTGAGTTCTCAAACAACAGACATTTTTTGCTTTGTCACCCTGTTTTGGGGCAACCCCACCAGCTTAATCGGAATCTTGCCGGCAAGTCAAGTTGCTTCATTTTGGCTTATTTCATCCGGTCTGAGGCAACCTCGCCAGCTTAGTAGAATCTCAGCTGGCTTGTCAAGTCGCTCCGGTCCGGGGTGTTTCACCCGCTCCGCGGCGACTTCAAAAGATTAGCGCGACCCAGCCTGCAAGGTCAAATCGGCTGGTCAGGGCGATTTCGAGGCGGGCGGACCAGCTCGAACGTGCTGACTACGACCCTACTCTCTCGATCTCGGCACCGAGGCTCAACAGGTTTTCCACGAACAACGGGTAACCGCGATCGATGTGGAACACGTCGTGAACCTCGGTCTCCCCATCCGCGACCAAGCCGGCGAGGACCAGGCCGGCGCCGGCCCGGATATCCGAGGACCACACCGGGGCACTGGAAAGCTGCGGGATCCCCCGCACCACCGCGTGGTGGCCGTCGGTCCGCGCATCGGCACCGAGCCGGATCATCTCCTCGACAAACCGGAACCTGGCTTCGAACACGTTCTCGGTGATCATCGACGTGCCGTCGGCCACCGCCGCCAGCCCGATCGCCATCGGTTGCAGGTCCGTCGGGAAACCGGGGAACGGCAGCGTCGCCACGTTCACCGCTTTGGGACGCTCGTACTGAACCACCCGGAATCCGTCATCGTTCTGGGTCACGGTGGCGCCGGCGTCGTGCAACTTGTGCAGCACCAGCTGCAGGTGTTGCGGATCCACACCAGTCACCGAGATGTCTCCGCGCGTCATCGCCGCGGCGATCCCCCACGTGGCTGCCACGATCCGGTCACCGATCACCCGGTGTTGCGTGGGATAGAGCCGGTCGACACCCGTGATCGTCAGCGTCGATGTCCCCGCACCGCTGACCTTGGCGCCCATCTGGTTGAGCATCGCGCAGATGTCGACGATGTCGGGTTCGCGTGCAGCGTTGTGGATCGTGGTGACACCTTCAGCCAGTACCGCGGCCATCAGGATGTTCTCGGTAGCCCCCACTGACGGGAACTCCAGTTGGATCTCGGCACCCCGCAGATGATCGGCCTCGGCCACCACACAGCCGTGCTCGATATTGCAGGTCGCCCCCAGCTGGCGTAACCCGGACTGGTGCATGTCCAGGGGCCGCGACCCGATCGCGTCACCGCCTGGAAGCGCGACCTTCGCTTTCTTGCAGCGCCCTACCAGTGGTCCGAGCACGCATACCGAGGCGCGGAACTGGCGGACGGCCGCGAAATCCGCGTCGTACTTGGGTTCATCGGGCGACGTGATCCGCACGGTGTCACCGTCCAGCTCGACGGTGGCGCCCAACCCCCGCAGCACCTCGGCCATCAGCGGCACATCGAGGATGTCGGGGCAGTTGGTGATCGTGCTGGTGCCCTCGGCCAGCAATGAGGCCGCCATCAGTTTCAGCACACTGTTCTTTGCCCCGCCGACAGCAACTTCGCCTGATAACCGGTTTCCTCCGGTCACCAAGAAACGCTCGCTCACGCCGGTCAGTGTAGACAGCCTGCCGTCGAGTTTCCGCCTGCTCGGACAGATCCGGCGAGCCCGGCGGGCTTGTTCTCCCGCCCGGTACGGTTCAGCTATGGCGGTTCATCTCACCCGTATCTATACCCGCACCGGCGACGACGGCACGACCGGGCTGAGTGACTTCAGCAGGGTTTCCAAGAATGATTCGAGGTTGGCGGCCTACGCCGACTGTGACGAAGCCAACGCCGCCATCGGCGTCGCAGTCGCCCTCGGCGAACCCGATCAGCAAATCCTGGCGGTACTACGCCAGATTCAGAACGACCTGTTCGACGCGGGAGCAGATCTGTCCACCCCCGTGATCGAGAACCCCGAGCACCCGCCGTTGCGGATCTCCCAGGCCTACATCGACCGCCTGGAGAAGTGGTGCGACGAGTTCAATGAACCGCTGCCTGCGCTGAATTCGTTCATCCTGCCCGGCGGCAGTCCCCTGTCGGCACTGCTGCATGTCGCCCGCACAGTGGCTCGCCGTGCCGAACGGTCGGCGTGGATCGCGGTAGATGAGCACGGCGACTCGGTCAGTGTGCTGCCGGCGAAGTATCTCAACCGGCTATCGGATCTGTTGTTCATCCTGTCTCGGGTCGCGAACCCGGACGGAGATGTCCTCTGGAAGCCCGGATCGAATCAGTAATTCCGCCGGCGAGCTCGCGGCGAGGGCCGCGACTCGAGCCATGACGTGAACGCCGTCAGCGCACCCCGGTCCAGGGCGATCTCATAGCCTTGCCGGCGCTCGGGGCTGGTGTCGCGCAGTTCGAGAATCACGATCTGATCGGTCATGATGTCGAACTCGTCGCCACGCGGAGGGCGGCGCGACTCCACTTCCAGCCCCCGTCGGCTCAATCGTCGATCAGGCCACCACCGCATGCTGGACAGCCGGTAGAACCCGGCCTCCCCACCGCGGTAGCGCATCACTCCATGGCGCCAGCCGTGGCCGCCGTCGGCGGGAAAATCGCGCAGGATGGCCGCTGTACCGCCAACCTGACGCAACTTCCACAGTCGGTAGCTCAGGGCACCGACCGCCAGTAGCAGAACGCAGACGAGCGCGACCATGCCGATCATGGGCGCGCTCATCTGTCGTCTCTGTCGTCAGTCGATCTGGCCGAGAGCGCGCAGCCGCGCCCGACCCCATGCCGCTGTCTGCTCGTCGTCCGACTCTGCATCCTGCTTGGCAGAGTCAGCGTCGATCTCAGACTCGAACTGAGCGTTCTCCACCAGGATCCGGACCGTCTCCTCCGTCACCGAGAGGAAACCGCCGTCAACGGCGATCCGCAGATCGTCCTGGCCTTCACGCTCGACCCGCACCATGGCGTCGTCGACGAGCTCCGCGACCAACGGAATGTGCCGCGGCAGGATGCCGATCTCACCAGCGGTGGTCCGGGTGAAGACGAACGTAGCGGTGCCGGACCAGAGCTCACGCTCGACGGCAACGATCTCGACGTTCAAATCAGCCATTCCACACTCCCGTCCTTTGTGCTCCTCGCGTGCGCAGCCTTCGGGCTGGAGCTCTCATCACAGCTTGGCGCCGAGGCTTTCGGCCTTCTTCGCCAGGTCGTCCAGACCACCGATGAGGAAGAACGCCTGCTCGGGCAGGTGATCGAACTCGCCCTTGGCCAGCTTGTCGAAGGCCTCGATGGTCTCCTTGAGCGGCACGGTCGAACCCGGCTGGCCGGTGAACTGCTCGGCCGCCATCATGTTCTGGCTCAGGAAGCGCTCGATCTTACGGGCGCGGTACACCAGCACCTTGTCCTCTTCCGACAGTTCGTCGATACCGAGGATGGCGATGATGTCCTGGAGATCCTTGTAGCGCTGCAGGATCCGGATGACTTCCTGGGCGACGCGGTAGTGCTCGTCGCCGACGACGCTGGGGTGCAGGATCGTCGAGGACGATGCCAGCGGGTCCACCGCGGGGAAGATGCCCTTGGAGAACACCGCACGCGAGAGCTCCGTGGTGGCGTCCAGGTGGGCGAACGTGGTGGCCGGCGCCGGGTCGGTGTAATCGTCGGCGGGCACGTACACAGCCTGCATCGAGGTGATGGAACGGCCACGCGTCGAGGTGATGCGCTCCTGCAGTTCACCCATCTCGTCGGCCAGCGTCGGCTGGTAACCCACGGCCGAAGGCATACGACCCAGCAGGGTCGAAACCTCGGAACCGGCCTGGGTGAACCGGAAGATGTTGTCGATGAAGAGCAGCACGTCCTGGTTCTGCTCGTCGCGGAAGTACTCGGCCATGGTCAGGGCCGACAGGGCGACGCGCATACGGGTGCCTGGCGGCTCGTCCATCTGACCGAACACCAACGCGGTGTCCTTGAGGACGTTGGCGTCGGCGAGCTCGACCCACAGGTCGTTGCCCTCACGGGTGCGCTCACCCACGCCGGCGAACACCGAGGTACCACCGAAGTTGCGGGCAATGCGGTTGATCATCTCCTGGATCAGAACCGTCTTACCCACACCGGCGCCACCGAACAGGGCGATCTTGCCACCACGCACGTACGGCGTGAGCAGGTCGACGACCTTCAGACCGGTCTCCAGCATCTCGGTGCGGGGCTCCAGGTCGGCGAAGGCCGGCGGCTTGCGGTGGATCGACCAGTGATCGAAGTCCTTGCCGTAGCCAGGCTCGTCGAGGCAGTCGCCGAGCGCGTTGAACACGTGGCCCTTGACGCCGTCGCCGACCGGCACCGAGATCGAGCCGCCGGTGTCGCGAACGTCGGTGCCACGCACCAGGCCGTCGGTGGGCTGCATGGAGATGCAGCGCACCAGGCTGTCGCCGAGGTGCTGGGCAACCTCAAGCGTCAGGGTCTTCGCGAGCGCGCCATAGGTGATATCGGCGTGCAGTGCGTTGAACAGTTCGGGAACGGCACCGCGCGGGAACTCGATGTCCACCACCGGGCCGGTGATGCGGACTACGCGGCCCGCGGTCTTTTCTGCAGTAGCAGTCATTCTCTCTTCGCTTTCCTACGAGGCTCTGTCGTCTTTGGTCCGGCTAGCGCGCGTCGGCCAGCGCGTTCGCGCCGCCCACGATCTCGCTGATTTCCTGGGTGATCTGCGCCTGACGTTCGCGGTTGGCCGCAAGCGTGAGCGCCTTGATCAGATCGTCGGCGTTGTCCGTGGCCGACTTCATGGCGCGCCGGCGCGAAGCCGACTCCGAGGCGGCGGCCTCCAGCAGCGCTGCGTACACGCGGGTGGCGATGTAGCGCGGCAGGAGCGCGTCGAACAGGTCCTCGGCATTCGGCTCAAACGAATACAGCGTGTGCGGACCGGTTTCCGGCTCACCGACGTACTCGACGACCAACGGCGCAACCTGATGAGCCACCGCGGTCTGCGAGAGCATGGACCGGAATTCGGTGGACACGATGTGCAGTTCGTCGACGCCCAGGATGCCGTCGGCTCCGGCGTCATCGCCCTCGTCGTCAGCGCCGGACATGAACGCCGACACCAGGGTGTCAGCGATCTCCTTGGCGTTCTCGTAGGTGGGCCGCTCCGAGAACCCGGTCCACGATTCGGTCACCGTTCGCTGCCGGAAGCTGTAGTAGCCCAAGGCTTTCCGGCCGACGACGTAGAGCACCGGGCTTTTGCCCTGGTCCCGCAGCAGCGAGAACAGTTCTTCGGCCCGACGCAGCACGTTGGCGTTGTAACCGCCGCAGAGACCGCGGTCCGAGGACACCACGAGCACACCGGCCCGCTTGGGGTTCTCCCGCTCGACGAGCAGCGGGTGATCCAGCGCGCTGGCACCCGCAAGCTCGGTGAGCATGTTGGTGATCTCGGTGGAGTAGGGCCGGGCCGCGTCGACCCGGGCCTGCGCCTTGGCGATCCGCGACGTGGCGATCAGCTCCTGTGCCTTCGTGATCTTCTTGATCGACGAGGCGGATTTGATACGTCCGCGTAGTTCGCGAAGTGTGGCTGCCATTGGTTACCTAGGCCTTCTTGGGAGCCGGCTTGCGGACCTTGACCGATTCCTTCTCCAGGTCCTCGGGATTCAAGGCTTCGGCCTCTGCGTCCTTGACGACCACGGAGCTGCCGTCGGTGGCGGCGAAGCCCTTCTTGAACTCGTTGATGACCGAGACCAGCTTCTCCTCGTTCTCCTCGGAGAGCTTCTTGGTCTCCTTGATGCCGGCGAGGATCTCAGAGTGGCTGGCCTTCACGTGCTCCAGCAGCTCGTCGACGAAGCGGGTGACGTCCTCGGCCGGAACCGAATCCAGGTGCCCCTGAGTGCCGAGGAAGATCGAGACGACCTGATCTTCGACCGCCAGCGGGCTGTACTGCGCCTGCTTGAGCAGCTCGACCAGGCGCACACCACGATCCAGCTGGGCCTTGGAGGCCGCGTCCAGGTCCGAGGCGAAGGCCGCGAAGGCCTCCAGCTCGCGGTACTGCGACAGGTCCAGACGCAGCGAGCCTGCGACCTCTTTCATGGCCTTGATCTGCGCGGCACCACCGACACGGGACACCGACACGCCGACGTTGACTGCCGGTCGCACGCCCTGGTTGAACAGGTCGGACTCGAGGAAGCACTGACCGTCGGTGATCGAGATGACGTTGGTCGGGATGAACGCCGAGATGTCGTTGGCCTTGGTCTCGATGATCGGCAGACCCGTCATCGAACCGCCACCGAGTTCGTCGGAGAGCTTTGCGCAACGCTCCAGCAGGCGGGAGTGCAGGTAGAAGACGTCGCCGGGGAACGCCTCGCGACCCGGCGGGCGGCGCAGCAGCAGTGAGATCGCGCGGTAGGCGTCGGCCTGCTTGGAGAGGTCGTCGAAGACGATCAGCACGTGCTTGCCGTCGTACATCCAGTGCTGACCGATGGCCGAACCGGTGTACGGCGCCAGCCACTTGAAGCCGGCGGGGTCAGAGGCGGGGGCCGCGACGATGGTGGTGTACTCCATCGCGCCGCCCTCTTCCAGCGCGCGCTTCACGCTGGCGATGGTGGTGCCCTTCTGGCCGATGGCGACGTACACGCAGCGCACCTGCTGCTTCGGGTCGCCGGTCTCCCAGGCCTCACGCTGGTTGAGGATGGTGTCCACGCAGACCGCGGTCTTGCCGGTCTTGCGGTCACCGATGATCAGCTGGCGCTGGCCACGGCCGATCGGGGTCATGGCGTCGATGGCCTTGATACCGGTCTGCAGCGGCTCGGACACGCCCTGGCGCTGCACCACCGAAGGGGCCTGCAGCTCGAGGGCGCGCCGCTCTTCGGCGGCGATGTCGCCCTGGCCGTCGATCGGCTGACCGAGCGGGTTGACGACGCGACCGAGGAAGGCGTCACCGACCGGCACCGAGAGCACCTCGCCGGTGCGCTTGACCTGCTGGCCCTCTTCGATCTTCTCGAACTCACCCAGGATGACGGCGCCGACGCTGTGCTCGTCGAGGTTGAGCGCCACACCCAACACACCGCCCGGGAACTCGAGGAGCTCCTGGGTCATGACCGAGGGCAGGCCCTCGACGTGGGCGATGCCGTCACCGGCGTCGACGACGGTACCGATCTCTTCACGCTCGGTGTCGGCGGAAAACGAGGATACGTAGTCCTCGATGGCACCTTCGATATCAGCAGCCGAGATTGTCAACTCTGCCATGGTTTTTCGTCTTCCTACCTTGATCTTTGGGGTGGTCCTGGGGGTTCGTGGCTCGGGTCAGTCGGGCAACTGGGTCGCAGCGGCGGCCAGTCGGGACGAGATCGAGCCGTCGATCACTTCGTCACCGACGGTGATCGACAGACCACCGAGCAGTTCCGGGTCGACGTGCAACTGCACCGACACCGGGTGTCCGTAGATGCGGGTGAGCACCGCCGACAACCGGGTCCGCTGGGCATCGGTCAGGTCAGCCGCGGCAGTCACGTGAGCGACCACCTCACCGCGGCGGGACACTGCGAGCTCGGCGAGGTCGATGACCGCCTCGTCGGCGCGCTCGCCGCGAAGCAGTCCCACAGTCTGGGTCAGCAGCGCAGCTGCCGTCCCGTTCGCACCCGCGTTGCCGCCAAGCACCTTGTCCAGCAAGGCAACCCGGCCGTCGATCGGGGCGGTGTAGTCACTGAGCAGGGCCGAGAGCTTGGGCTCGGCGTCGAGCAGCCGGCCGAACCGGAACAGCTGGTCCTCCACCTCGTCGACCTCACCGGCGGTCTCGGCACGCTTGAGCAGCGCCAGACGTGCGGTGTGTTCAATCGCGTCGACCAGGTTCGATTCGGTCGACCAGCGCTGCGAGGCGGCGGTCCGCAGCACGTCGAGCGCAGGATTGCCAACCTTGCCGGACAGCAGGCGGTCGACCAACTCGACCTTGGCGGCACTGTCGTCGGTCGGCTCGGCCAGGTGCCGGTTCAACGTCGGCTCCGACAACAGCAGCCTGGCCACCGAGGTCAGTTCCTCGGCCAGCGTGGTCAGCCCGTCGGCATCCAGACCGCTTGCGACAGAGTCGAACTCGTCGACCACGACAGCCAGCGACTCGCGGCTGGCCGCACGCAGCTTCGCCGTGGCGGCGGTGTCGATCACCACTGCCGACGGCGCCATCTCGTCCAGCTCGGCGAGGAACCGGTCGACGGTGGCGGCCTGCGCGGCCGGGTCAGCGACGTGTGCCCGCACCAGAGCGTCGGCCCTTGCCACCGACTCCGATCCGAGACCGGTCCGCAGCTGCCGGATGAGTTGCTGGCGCATCAGCTGAACCTGCTGGACACCCTGCGCCTTGATCCGCTCGGCGTCCGTGCCGGCCTGCTCGGCCAACTGAGCGGCGATCCGCTCGGAGTCCTGCGAGGCCTCGCCGGTCACCTTGGCCGATTCGGCCTTCGCGTCGGCGAGCGCCTTGGCATGCATCTCGTCGGCATCGGCGAGCTTCTTCGCCGAATCGGCGCTCTCGGCGAGGGCGACCCGCACGGCTTCCTGCTGCTTCTGCATCAGAGCCCGCACCGGAGGCACCACCCACTTGACGATGATGTAGGCGATGACGGCAAAGCCGATCAGCTGCCCGATAAATATCGACATCTACTGCGTCCCACCTGATTTCACGTCGATGCCCAAAATTCGGTTGGCCAAGGTCTGCGAAAGTCCGTCCACCGACGACTCCAGGCCCGACCGCACCTCGGCACTCTGGGCAGCAAGCTGCTCGTCGGCCTGGCGGACATTCTCGGCCACCTCGGTGCTCGCCTCGGCGCGCTTGGCATCGACCACCTCGCGACCCGCCGCGCGGGCCTCGTCACGGATGGCCGACGCCTGGGTACGTGCCCCGGCCATCGCCTCGTCATAGTCGGCTTGGGCTGCGGCCACCTGCTCGGCTGACTTCCGATTGTCGGCGGCGGTCTTCGCCAGCATCGCTTCACGCTCTGCCAGCACCTTGCCGACCGGTGGCACAACCCATTTCGCGATCACGCCGAGCGTGATCAGGAAAATGATCAGCACGGCGAAGAAGGTGCCGTTGGGGACCAGGAAGTTGCTCTGGCCCCCACCGCCTTCTTCCGCTGCCTGGCTTGCAGCCAGGATCGTTGCGCTCAGTTCACCCATGCTGATGGACTACTGCAGGCCCGGGGTGGCGAAGACGAACAGCGCCATGAAGGCCAGGTTGATGAAGTACGCGGCCTCCACCAGACCGACGGTGATGAAGAACGGGGTGAAGAGCCGGCCCTGGGCCTCGGGCTGCCGGGCGATGCCGGAGATCAGCGCGTTACCCGCGATACCGTCACCGATACCAGCGCCGATGGCGCCGCCGCCCATGATCAAACCGCCACCGATCAGCGCGCCGGCCGTGATGAGGGCGTTGGGGTCGAGTTCCATTCCTTTTATCCTCCTTGATAACTGGTGGCTGTGCCGCCAGAGGTTCGTGTTGTGCAGTTGTAGAGATCAGTAGTGCGGGTCAGTGCGCGTGTTCTTCATCGTGGTCCAGCTCCATCGACTGGCTGAAGTACAGGATCGTCAGCAGCGAGAAGATGAATGCCTGGATCAGGCCGACGAACAGGTCGAAGGTCTTCCAGATCGCGTTGGGCGCCCACTGGATGTACCAGGGGAACATCGCGATCAGCGAGACCAGGATGCCGCCGGCGAAGATGTTGCCGAAAAGACGGAGGGCCAGCGAGATCGGCTTGGCGAGTTCCTCGACGATGTTGATCGGCGCGAGCAGGGCGACGTGACCCTTGACGACCTTGATCGGGTGCCCGATGATGCCGCGGCGCCAGATGCCGGCAGCGTGGTAGGCGAGGAACACGAACAAGGCGAGCGCCAGCACGAAGTTGATGTCGGAGGCCGGCGGCTTGTACCACTCGGCCGCGGCGCCGTCCGATCCCCCGTACTGCAGCGGCAGCACCGCCAACCAGTTGGAGACCAGGATGAAGACGAAGATCGTCACCGACAGTGGCAGCACGAACGGCGCCACCTTCATGCCGATCGCGCTCTCGATCTGGCCGCGCATCTGGATGGTCAGTGCCTCCCAGAACAGCTGCACACCGCCCGGCACGCCGGTCGAGGTGACCTTGGCCCGCAGCACGAACGCCAGCGCGATCACGATCACCGCGGTGACCGCGGTGGCCAGGATGGTGTCACCGTTGAACGTCATCCCGAACAGCTCGAACACCATCGTGTGGTGGCCGACGTGGATGGCGGCGCCACCCTCTTCGGCAGCGAGCACGGTCGTCGTCTGAGTCATATAGGTCAGCTCAACCCTTCGATTCCGTATCCAAGACATCCAGGCCGTTAGAGCGGATCTTCCGCAGCACGGGGATGCTGGTGCTCATCACCAGCAGAGCCTGGAAAATCGCCAGCCCGAACAGCACCGCGATGCCGCCCGAGGTTTTGAAGACAAATGCGATGCCGAGTGCGATCGCAGTGATGATCAGCAGCCGCGTCGCGGAGTTCACGGCCATCTTCTTCTTGAGCGGGTGATCCTCGGCCGTGATCGATTCGACGGCCCGGCGTACCAGCAGGGCGTTGACCAGACCGAGGCCCAGTCCGACCCCGAAGAAGACTCCGAAATAAATGTGTCCGGCGAACCCGGCGGCCACAACCGCCAGCGCGGACAGTGCCACGCAAACAATCAGGAGACGCAGCGGCCGGAAGGCCACCGATGGGAACACCAACGGCGCGTTCTGCGCTGGTGTCGTCACCACTTCACCCCAATCTCGCCGTTACGGAACGCTGTCCCCTCGGATGCGCCGGCGACGTACACCGCCTGGCAAAACCCTGTGCGTGCCCGACGAGAATATCGGAGGGCAACGGGCGGGCTGGAATCACCCACGGGGTAGCTCCCTTGTGTCGGTCGTTGATCGGCACCTGACGGTTCGTCGAACCGATGGGCCGGGCCGGCAACCCGCGAGGTTTTTCGGGTTCTGGCAGCACGGTACCACATGGTAGGCACCCTAAAACGGGGCCTACTACTTTTTGTCGTACTCGCCTTCGTGCTCGTCAGCGGACCCTTCATTCCCGCGTTGCAACAGCGGTATCAGCGTCACCACGATCGCCACCAGAATGGCCGCCACGACCACCGCTCCGGTGTAGCGCGGATCGAAGAAAATGGTCGCCGCCGCACCGAAGGCGATGATGCCCACCCACAGGTAGATCAGCAGGACCGCACGGCGATGCGAGTGCCCGATCTGCAGCAACCGATGATGCAGATGCATCTTGTCGGGGCTGAGCGGACTCCGGCCGGCCCGGGTGCGCCGCACGATGGCCAGCAACGTATCCAGGGCAGGCACCAGCATCACGGCGATCACCAAGAGGAACGGCGACATCAGCGCGAAGACGTCGCGGGCGCCATAGGCGTTCTGCGAGATCGGCCCGGCGGCCGTGGTCGATGCCGCGCCCAGCATCAGGCCGATGAGCATCGACCCGGAGTCGCCCATGAAGATCTTGGCCCGGTGGAAGTTGTGCGGGAGAAAGCCCAGACAGGCACCCGCCAGCACCACCGAGATGACGGCGGGCGGATAGAACAGGACGTCGCCGCCGTGGTCACGTAGCAGTCCGACCGAGAACACGCAGATGGCCAGGGCGGTGATCAGCCCGAGGCCGGCGGCCAGACCGTCGAGTCCGTCGACGAAGTTCATCGCGTTGACGATCGACACCGTCAGCGCAAGCGTCAGCAGGATCGACGACACCTGGTCGAGCACGATGGTGCCGACTCCCCCGAACGGGATGTAGAGCACGCTCCAGGCCACGCCCATGGTGACCAGCACGCTGGCCGCGGTGATCTGCCCGGCGAATTTCGTCAGGGCATCCAGGCCCCAGCGGTCGTCGATCAGCCCGATGGCCATGATCAGCCCACCCGCCACCACCACTGCGGGCATGCCGGTCGAATAGACGAAGCCACGCGTGAGTGCCGGTAGTTGGGAAGCCAGCAGCACCGCGGCGGCCACGCCGATGTACATCGCCAACCCACCCATGCGCGGGGTGGGCTGCACATGGACGTCACGCTCTCGGGGGTAGGCGACGGCGCCGAGCCGAATGGCGATCACGCGCACCCAGCCGGTGGCGAAATACGTGATGATCGCGGCGGTCAGCCCGACCAGCGCCAGCTCACGCAGCGGAACACCGGCGCCCCGGTCCGACAGAGCGAGAAGCCCGGAATTGACCGCGGGGACCACTGCGTCACCGGCCGACATCACCGATGAACCGTACTGCAGCAAGCTGAGATCACTCCGTAGGTGTTGTTGTGAGCGTGGACGTTTCCACGCCGACGACCCTGGCGATGTCGGCAGCACTGATCGGGCCGGTCCGCAGGATGCGCGGGTGGACGCCGGTGAGGTCGACGATGGTGGATGCGGCCTGTTGTTCGGCCGGCCCGCCGTCGAGATAGACCTCGACCTTGTCGCCGAGTTGCTCGTGGGCCGCAGCTGCCGTCGACGCAGCGGGCTGGCCCGAGACATTGGCACTGGACTGGGCCATCGGGCCGACTTCCCGCAGCAGCTCGATGGCCACCGGGTGCATGGGCATCCGGAGCATGACGCTGCCGTTGGCGTCCCCGAGGTCCCACTGCAGTGACGGCGCCTGCGTGACCACCAGGCTCAGTGCGCCCGGCCAGAATGCCCGGATCAATTCCCGGGCAGCCGGTGGCACCGAGTAGACCAGGCCGTCGATGGTGTTCCATGAGCCGACGAACACGCCGACCGGCATGTTGCGGCCACGGCCCTTGGCGGCGAGCAGACTGCCGACCGCATCGCGATCGAAGGCATCCGCACCGATCCCATAGACGGTGTCGGTCGGCATAACCACCAGCCGGCCGCCTTTCACCGCGCTGATCGCCGAGGCGATACCGGTCGCACGCTGTTCGGCATCGGTGCAATCGAAGATGGTCATGTCGGCTCCCCGGTCGGTGCGCGCATCAACTCAGCTTCTCCCAATCCGGGTCGCCGTCACAAAGCGGGGTCGTCCGACCAGGTCACGGCGCGCGGTGACCTCGGTGAAGTGCCCGTCGCGGACGAACGTCTCGACCGACAGCTCGGAGGTGGTGTCGTCATGCTCGACGGCGCAGGACGCACCGGCGCGCAGCCACCGGGCTGCGAGTGTGACGATCGGCCGGATCACGGACATGCCGTCGGGGCCGCCGAACAACGCGGGCGCGGGATCATGTTCGGCCACTTCGGGTTCCAGGACTGCGGCCTCTGGGATGTAGGGCGGGTTGGACACCAGCAGGTCCACCCGGTCGTCGAGTTCGGGCAGCAGACCCGGGGTGGTGACATCGGCGGCCAGGACCTCGACGCGCGTCCCCGCGGCGTTGCGGCGCGCGAACTCCAGGGCCGGGGGCGAGTTCTCGACTGCCAGCACGCGCGCGTCGGGCCACTGCGCGGCCAGTGCCAGCGCCAGCGCACCCGATCCCGTGCAGAGGTCGACGATCAGTGGTTGATGCGAAGGATGTTGCCCTAGACCTGATTTCAAGGCCCACTCGAGCAGCGCCTCGGTCTCCGGCCGCGGGATGAACACACCGGGGCCGACCGCGAGCGTCAACGGACCGAACGGCGCGGTGCCGGTCAGATGCTGGAGGGGAATCCGGCGGGACCGGGCGGCGACGAGTTCGCCGTAGGCCTGCTCGAACTGTTCACCGGCGTCGTCGAGAAACATCAGCCGCCCACGATCCACACCCGCCACATGCGCGGCCAGTAGCTCGGCGTCGATGCGCGGGGAGGCGACGCCGGCGGCGGCCAGCCGTGCCGTTGCGGCCTCGATCGCCTGCCGCACGGGGGTCATGACCTCGTCGGCGTGGCGGCTGATGTCTCCTGCTGTAGCCGGGCCTGCTTGTCAGCGGCGCCCAGCGCGTCGAGCAGCGCGTCCATGTCTCCGTCGAGCACCTGGTCGAGGTTGTGCGCCTTGAAGTTGATGCGGTGATCCGCGATCCGGTTCTCGGGGAAGTTGTAGGTGCGGATCCGTTCGCTGCGGTCGACCGTACGGATCTGGCTGGCCCGGTCGGCCGATGCGTCGGCCGACGCCTGCTCCTCGGCCAGCGCCTGCAGTCGAGCGGCGAGCACCACCATGGCCCGGGCCTTGTTCTGCAGCTGCGAGCGCTCGTTCTGGCAGGTCACGACGATGCCGGTGGGCAGGTGCGTGATGCGTACCGCCGAGTCGGTGGTGTTGACGCCCTGACCGCCCTTGCCGGAGGACCGGTAGACGTCGATGCGCAGGTCGGACTCGTCGATCTGCACCTGTTCGACGTCGTCTGGTTCGGGATATACGAGGACACCGGCCGCCGACGTATGCACGCGACCCTGCGATTCGGTGACCGGCACCCGCTGCACGCGGTGGACACCACCCTCGAACTTCATCCGCGACCACACGCCGTCGGCGGAATCGCCCTTGGCGGCGATGGTGATGGTGGCGTCCTTGTATCCGCCTAGGTCCGACCAGGTCTCGTCGAGCACGGTGACCGTCCAGCCGTGGCGCTCGGCGTACCGGATGTACATGCGGGCCAGATCGGCAGCGAACAGTGCCGATTCTTCCCCGCCTTCCCCGGACTTGACCTCCAGCACGATGTCATCGGCATCGTGGGGATCCCGCGGTGCCAGCTGATCGGTCAGCTGCGCATCGAGTTCGGCGACCTTGGCGGTCAGCTCGTCCACCTCGTCAGCGAAGCTGGCGTCGTCGGCGGCGAGCTCACGAGCCGCCTCCAGGTCGCCGCGCGCGGCTTCGAGCTTGCGGTAGGTGCCGACGACGGGTGAGATCTGGGCGAAGCGCCGGCCGACCTTGCGGGCGGCTGCGGCATCGGCATGCAGGTTGGGGTCGGCGAGTTGGCGCTCCAGGTCCGCGTGTTCGGCCAACAACGCCTCGATCGCGGGAGCAATGTCTGTCACGTCAGCCTCCTCGACATGGGTCCGGAAACGAGAACAGCGCCCGGATCTGACGCATATGCGACAGATCGGGCGCCGTTGACGTAGCTACTTGTCGGCTGCGGCAGCCTGATCACCGGCAGGCTTGCGCTTGCCGTACCGCTTCTCGAAGCGGGCCACGCGGCCGCCGCTGTCGAGGATCTTCTGCTTGCCGGTGTAGAACGGGTGGCACTGCGAGCAGACCTCGACCACGATCTGGCCGCTCTGCTTGGTGCTGTGGGTCTGGAAGGTATTGCCGCAACCACAGTGCACCGTGGTCTCGACATACTCAGGATGAATGCCTGTTTTCATGGTTCCTCTTCAATCGTTGGCCCGGGTCGCCCGCAATTCAGATGGACGTGAACCGGGACCGAGGGTCGGCGGTCCATTATGCCAGTTCAGCCGCCAGCATCCTAAACGCGGGATGACCGGTGCCTATTCCCCATCGGTGTCGGATCGAAGTTCGGACAATCGACGCTCCAGGAATCGACGTTCCGGGTCGGTCGTGGCCAGCAGCAGGGCCCGCTCGAAGGCGCCTTTTGCCTCGTCTGTTCGGCCCAGGCGGCGCAGCAATTCCGCCCGGCTGGAAGGTAGGTAGCGGTAATCGCCGAGCTCAAGCGCGTCCATGAGTTCGAGGGCGCGTCCGGGATCACCCGCCTCGGCGGTGGCCACCGCACGGTTCAGCCCGACCACCGCTGATCCGGTGAGCAGCTCGAGCCGCTCGTACAGCGCCACAACTGTGTGCCAGTCGATGTCCGGCTCGGTCTGCAGCGAGGCGATCGCGGCCTGCAGCACGTACGGCCCGCCGGGTCGCCGCAAGGCCAGTGCACGGTCGAGGGCGGCCCGCCCGTCATCGACCTTGGTCTGGTCGTGCAACGACCGGTCCTGTTCGGCGAGCGGGACCAGTGCGCCGGAGACGATCCGTGCCGCCCGTCGTGAATCGTGGAGCAGCATCAGTGCCAGTAGCCCGTGGGTCTCGGGCTCGTCGGCCTTCAGCCCGGCCACCAACCGCCCCAGCCGGATCGCCTCGGCGGCGAGGTCGTCGCGTTCGGTGAACCCCTGATTGAAGATCAGGTAGATCACCGCGAGCACGGCCGACAAGCGGTCCGGCAGAACACGGTCGGCCGGCAGCCCGAACGGGATGTTCGTCGCCTTGATCTTGGCCTTCGCCCGGGTGATCCGGCGTTTCATGGTCGCCTCGGATACCAGGAACGCCCGCCCTATCTCGGCCGTGGTGAGCCCGCCCAACGCCCGCAACGTGAGCGCCACCTGCGCCTCCGGAGCCAGTGCCGGATGGCAGCACATGAAGATCAGCTCGAGACGTTCGTCGGGGACGGCGCTGTCGTCGAGGTCGACGTCGTCGAGGTATGAGGGCTGCTGATCGGCCTTGAGCAGCCGGGTTTTGGTCCGAAGCGTCTGTTCCCGCCGCAACCGGTCGATCGCCACATTGCGCCCGGCGCGGACCAGCCAGGCCACGGGCGCCTCCGGCACGCCATCGCCGGGCCACCGCTCGGCCGCCCTGACGAACGCCTCCTGCGTGGCCTCCTCGGCGAGATCGAAATCGCCGAGGAAACCGATGAGTGAGGCCAGGACCCGGCCCCACTCACGCTGGAAGATCGCGTCGATCAGTGCCCCGCCTCCCCGGGAATGTCGACGAGTGGACGGACCTCAACCGCTCCACCGAGCCGCACCGCCGGTATCCGTTGGGCGAACTTCAGGGCTTCATCGAGGTCTGCGGCTTCGATCACGAAGTAGCCGGCGAACACCTCCTTGGTGTCGGCGTACGGCCCATCGGTGATCAGGCCCTCCCCCGGACCGTGTCGGACCGTGGTCGCGGTCTCGACCGGCTCCAGGTGGCCGCCACCGACGCAATGCGGCTCATGACGGAGGGCCATGTACTCCGCAGTCAATGCGACATGTTCGTCGGGCGTGAGGTCCTCGTCGTGGCTGCCGGGCCTGGTGTAGATCAGAGTTGCGTACTTCATCGTTGTCTCCTTCAAGGGGATCGTCTAACAGCATTGAGACGAACGGGAGACATTGAAAGGGACAGCAGCGGGGACAGTCAGCTCAAATTTGTGTGTAGGCCGTGCCGTCGCGCTTCCACAGCACCCGGCCGGCCGGATCGGTACCGAGCGCGACCAGTTCACGCTTGAGAATCTTGTTCGTCGCCGTGCTCGGCAGGTCGTCGGCCAGCCACACGTATCGCGGCCAGGATTTCGGTGACAGGTCCTGTTGCTGTGCCAGGAATGCGCTGAACTCGTCGGGCGCCAACTCCTGACCGTCACGCAGCACGACGGCGGCCATCACCTGGTCACCGACGAACTCGTCGGGGACCGGATAGACCGCCACCCGGCTGATCACCGGCTGCCGCAACAGGATTCGTTCGATCGGCGCCGCGGTGATGTTCTCGCCATCCACCCTCATCCAGTCGGCGGTGCGCCCGGCCAGGTAGATCCAGCCGTCGGCGTCGCGGTAGGCCAGATCGCCCGACCAGTACATGCCGTGGCGCAGCCGTTCGTCGGTCGCACCCTGGTCGTTGTGGTAGCCGCGGAACATCCCGCTGCCGTTGGTGTTGACCAGCTCACCGGTGGCAGCCTCGGCGTTGATCAGGGCCCCGGTGTCATCGAATTGTGCAGCCGCGCATTCTTCAAGGGTCTCCGGGTCGTAGATCGCCACCCCCGGGAAACCCTGACCGACGCTGCCGGCGGGGGTGCCCTCGGAACGGGTGATGATGATCGCCAGTTCCGTCGAGCCGAATCCGTCCCACACGCTGCACCCGAACCGGCGGCTGAATTCGTCGATGTCGCGGTCGGCGGCCTCGTTGCCGAAGGCCACACGCAGGGTGTTGTCGTGGTCATCGGGTTGCTCGGCGGTGGCCAGGATGTAGGCCAGCGGCTTGCCGACGTAGTTCATGTACGTCGCGCCGTAACGGCGGATGTCCGGGAGGAACCCGGATGCGGAGAACTGTGCCGGCGCCATGGCCGCGCCCGAGCTGAGCGCCACACCCCACCCGGCATACACCCCGTTCGAGTGGAACAGCGGCATGGCCAGGTAGCAGGTGTCCGCCTGGGTCAGGTCGTAGCGCTGCACCAGTGCGGCGGCCGAGAACAACACGATGGAATGCGGCACCTGAACGGCCTTGGGCTCGCCGCTGGTGCCCGAGGTGAAAATCATCATGAAGGTGTCGTCGGGCCCGACCTCGCGGTGCGGGGTGAGTTGCTGCGGCGACCAGGCGGTGTCCGATACATCGATGACGGTGACGCCCGGCAGGTCGAGGCCGTCGAGCAGCCCGCGATGGTGTTCATCGACCAGAACGACCTGACATCCGACCCGGGCGATGTCGCGGGCCAGCGCATCGCCCCGACGGGTGTTGTTGATGCCGCACAGCACGTAGCCGCCGAGGGCCGCGGCCGCCAGCGCTGTCAGCATGTCGGGCGTGTTACCCAAAAGCGTGCCGACATGCAGCGGACGCTGCGGGTCAGCCACCCCGATCAGCGTCGCAGCCTGAGCCTTCGCCTCGGCGATATGCTCACGCCAGGTCCAGGTCCGGTCGCCGTACTTGATGGCGACCGTGTCGCCTCCTTCACGTTCCCGGAGCAACTGCTGCAGCGTTTCGGCCATCGGAATGATCCCCAAGCTCGTTGAAGAGTGAACAGATTAGAAAAACTGTCTACCATGGATGTGGCGCGACACGAAGCACCCTTGGCAGAATCATGTACCTACTGCCCCGCAACCGCCCCCGAAGTTCAGGAGACGCCACAGTTGACCAGCACCACGGCACCCCGCAGCGTGCGAGATCGACTGATCGACGCTGCCGAAGAATGTCTGCGGACCAAGGGCATTCGTGCGACCACCGTCTCGGAGGTCGCCGAGGCCGCCGGAGTGTCCCGCGGATGGCTCTACCGCCATTTCCCGGACAAGGTGACGCTGCTCGGCGCCGTGATCGTGCGACTCAATGACACGTTCTGGTCGGAAGCCCAGGCCATGCTTCAGCAGATCGAGGGACTGGATCGTCAGATTGCCTGGGGTGTCGCCAACGGGCTCAGGGCGTACGACGATCCGGGCGCGGTGTTGATGAAACTCCGGACCGACGAACCCGAGGAATTCGCGGCCTGTGCGGGCGCCGGTGTGCAGGGCATGATCCCCGACCTTGCCGAGTTCTGGTCGCCCTATCTGGCGGCCGCCCGCGACCGTGGCGAGGTCCGCGCCGACATCGACATCCCCGAAGCGTCGGAATGGGTTGCGCGAGTCTTGATCTCGCTGGCGACAGTGCCGGGGAACACACTGGATCCCAGTGACGGGGACGCGGTCCTCGCCCAGGTTCGGCGCTACTTGATGCCCGGGTTGCGCCCGGACACAACTTCCTGACGGCACGCAAAAGGCCCCCGCGGACGGGGGCCTTGCGCGTCGGGATCCGGTCAGACCGGGGTTAGTCGACGTCCATCGAGCCCGGAGTGGTCTTGGAGACCTGCACCAGGAACTCGTAGTTGGTCTTGGTCTTGCGCAGCTGGCTCATCAGCAAGTCGATGGCCTGGTGGCTGTCGAGACCCGAGAGCACCCGGCGCAGCTTGTGCACGATCGCGAACTCATCCGGGCTGAGCAGCAGCTCGTCCTTGCGGGTACCGGACGGATTGACGTCGACCGCCGGGAACACCCGGCGCTCGGCGATCTTGCGATCGAGCTTGAGCTCGGCATTGCCGGTGCCCTTGAACTCCTCGAAGATCACGGTGTCACCCGTGGAGCCGGTCTCGACCATCGCGGTGGCGATGATGGTCAGCGAGCCACCGTGCTCGATGTTGCGGGCCGCGCCGAGGAAACGCTTCGGCGGGTACAGCGCGGTGGAGTCCACACCACCGGACAGGATGCGGCCCGAGGCCGGGGACGCGTTGTTGTACGCACGTCCCAGACGCGTGATCGAGTCCAGCAGCACGACGACGTCCTTGCCCTGCTCGACCAGGCGCTTGGCCCGCTCGATCGCGAGCTCGGCGGCCTGGGTGTGGTCTGACGGCGGGCGGTCGAAGGTCGAGGCGATGACCTCGCCCTTCACCGAACGCTGCATGTCGGTGACCTCTTCCGGGCGCTCGTCGACGAGCACCACCATGAGGTGGCATTCCGGGTTGTTCCTGGTGATCGCGTTGGCGATGTCCTGCATGATCGTGGTCTTACCGGCCTTGGGCGGTGACACGATCAGGGCTCGCTGTCCCTTACCGATCGGCATGATCAGATCGATGACGCGGGTGGTCAGCCGCTCGGGCGTGGTCTCCAGGCGCAGCCGCTGGTTCGGGTAGAGCGGGGTCAGCTTGGTGAAATCGGGACGGTTCTTGGCCGCCTCGACCGGACCGCCGTTGACACTGTCCAGGCGCACCAGCGGGTTGAACTTCTGCCGCGGGTTCTGCCCGCCGCCGCCCTCGCCCTCGCGGGCCACCCGGACCGCACCGGTGACCGCGTCACCACGGCGCAGACCGTTCTTGCGGACCATGTTCATCGACACGTAGACATCGTTCGGCCCGGCCAGGTAGCCCGAGGTGCGGACGAATGCGTAGTTGTCCAGCACATCGAGGATGCCGGCCACCGGCTGGACGACGTCGTCCTCGCGCAGTTCGGTGTCGTTACCGCCCTCAGCGCCACGCTCCCCACGACGGCGACGGTCGCGGTCGCGGAACCGGCGGCCGCGACGGCCCTGACGGCCGTCCCCGTCCCCATCGTCATCGAGGTTGGAAGAGGAGTTGCCGCCCCGGTTCTGCTGGTTGTCCTGCTGATCGGACTGCTCGCGGCCCTGGCCCTTGTCCTGCCTCTGGTCGCGGTCCTGCTTCTGGTCGCGGTCCTGCTTCTGGTCGCGGTCCTGCTTCTGGTCGCGGTCCTGCTTCTGGTCGCGCTTGTCGTCCTGCTTGTTGTCGGCCTTGTTCTCGGCCTTGTTGTCAGTGTCGGACTGCTCGCGCTTGTCGCGCCGGTCCTGTCGGTCGCGCTTGTCCTGCCTGGCAGGCTTCTCCTGCGGCTCGGCGGCGGACTCAGCGCTCTTGGTGCCGGCCTCGGCCGCGGAATCGGCCTTCGCCTCAGCCTTGGCGGATTCACCGGCGGCCTCGCTACCAGCGTCTTTACCGGCGTCGTCCTTGACGGCGTCGGCGGCCGGGGCACCGGCCTGACGCGTGGAACCGCGACGCTCACGGCGTCGCGTGGCCGGCTGCTCGGCAGTCTCGGCACCGGCGTCCGGCTGGACGTCAGCGGGGGCCTGCTTGGCCTCGGCGGTGGCACCGTTGGATTCGCCACGGTGGGCACGAATAGCTGCGATCAGCTCACTCTTACGCAAACCGGATGCGCCTTCAACACCGATTTCCTTGGCCAGCGCTCGCAGCTCAGGCAGCACCATGGTCGACAGCGACGCGGGCCGGGCGCTCGAAGCGCGCCGCGCGGTGTCCGATCCGGGCGCAGAGGCAGCAGCCGGCGCCGCAGTGTCAGCGGTCGCAGTGCTTTCAGATGTCACGGCGTTCGGCAAATCCCCAGTGCCATTGGCATTGTCAGCCGTGAAGAGGTCCGTATCTGTCACGGATTTCCTTTCTTTCCCTCGCTCATCAGGTCGTGCGAGGGTTCCCCAAAGGTCGATGCGCGTTCAGCTGAACCGCTGAGCGCGAGCTCACACCGTCGCCTGTGCAACGGCGATCGCCAGGATCCGCCGATATACGGCGAACCGTCAGTCCACGAGTAGAACACAAGAAGATTGGGTGGTCGTCCTGGTGTCGACGCAGGCAGAGACGCTGCGAGTGCTGGACGAGAGCGAGAATAACTCGCTTTGGTGAAGTAATCAAGCAACGTCAACACTGGGCGTGTGGCGCTGGGCTCTCCTTGTGTCGCACATCGTCAGTTCTTGGCGGCCACACCCGACGTCCAGCGGACGCCGGTTCCGACCGACATTTCCTTGACGGTGAACCCTCTGGCAGTGCCGTAATCCACGGCCTCATCAGGCAGTCCTACCTGCGAACTCAGCCCCAGAACCGTAGGTCCGGCCCCGGACAGCACTGCTGCAATGCCACAACGCCGGAGCAGCTGCAGGTATTCCGCCGAGGCCGGCATCGCCGCTGCGCGTTGTGGTTGATGCAACACATCCTGCGTGGCGGTCATCAACAGATCGGGCCGCTCGGTGAGCGCCACCACGAGTAGGGCGGCCCGGCTGACGTTGAAGCGGGCATCGACGTGGCTGACCTGCTCGGGTAGCACGGCCCGGGTCTCGGCGGTGGACGAGCGCTGCTGCGGAACCGCGGGGAACAGGCGGATATCCGGATGCACGCGCACCGGCGCCGCGCGGTACCTCGGTCGGCCGTCGTCATCGGTTTCGGTCCAGGACACCACGGCCCCGCCCAGCACCGCCGCTGCCGCGTTGTCCGGGTGACCCTCGAACTCGCTGGACAGCTGGATCAGCTGATCCTCAGTCATGGGATCCGAACCAGCTTGCGCCACAAGGCCATTGACTACTGCCAGGCCACCGACCACCGCAGCGGCCGACGATCCGAGCCCACGCGAATGTGGAATCTCGTTGCGGCAGCGCACGATCAGGCCGGCGGCACGGTGGCCCGTGGCCTGCAACCCGGCCTCGATGGCGCGAACCACAAGATGCGTCGCGTCCAGTGGAACCTGACCCGCACCCTCGCCCTCAACCTCCAGCTGGAGACCGGATTCAGTTGTCTCGACGATGATTTCGTCGTACAGGCTGAGCGCCAACCCCAGGCTGTCGAAGCCTGGTCCGAGGTTGGCACTGGAGGCTGCGACGACAGCAGTGGCCGTGAGCCCGGCGGGCAGGGTCTGATTCACCAGGCTCAGACCAGTCCGAGTTTGGCAACGACGGCGACGGGATCAACGGGCACCGGGGTGACGGTGGGCATGTCCTTGAGCGCGGTGTCGGGATCCTTGAGGCCGTTGCCGGTGACGGTGCAGACCACTGTCGAGCCACGCTTGACCCAACCGTCCTCGATCGACTTGAGCAGACCGGCGACGCTGGCCGCCGACGCGGGCTCGACGAACACGCCTTCGCTACGGGCGATCAGGTGGTACGCCGCGAGAATCTCATCGTCGGTGGCCGCCAGGAACCGGCCCTTCGACTGTTGCTGGGCCTCTACCGCTCCGGACCACGATGCCGGCGAACCGATCCGGATGGCGGTGGCGATGGTCTCGGGCTCCTTGACCGGCTCACCCAGCACCAGCGGGGCGGCTCCGGCCGCCTGGGTGCCGAGCATGCGCGGAAGCCGGTCCGACAGACCGTCGCGGTGGTACTCGGTGTAGCCCTTCCAGTAGGCGGTGATGTTGCCCGCGTTGCCCACCGGCAGCGCGTGCACGTCGGGGGCGGTGCCCAGCGCGTCGACGATCTCGAACGCAGCGGTCTTCTGCCCCTCGATGCGGTACGGATTGACCGAGTTCACCAGGGCGATGGTCGGGAAATCCGCGGTGATCTTGCGGGCCAGTTCCAGGCAGTCGTCGAAGTTGCCGTCGACCTGAATGATCTTGGCGCCGTACATGACGGCCTGCGCCAGCTTGCCCATCGCGATCTTGCCCTGCGGGATCAGCACCGCACAGGTGATGCCGGCCTGTGCGGCGTAGGCCGCCGCCGAGGCCGAGGTGTTGCCGGTGGAGGCACACATCACGGCCTGCTGTCCGCGGGCCAGCGACTCGGTGACGGCCACGGTCATGCCGCGGTCCTTGAAAGATCCGGTCGGGTTGAGGCCCTCGACCTTGAGATGCACTGTGCAGCCGGTGAGTTCACTCAGGCGCTTGGCATGGATAAGCGGCGTGCCGCCCTCGAGCAAGGTGATCGGCGTCCAGTTGTCGCCGACCGGCAGGCGGTCTCGGTAGGCCTCGATCAATCCCGGCCAGGGCCGGTGCACCGGCCCTGCACTGGTCTTTCCTTGAGTCCCGGGGTTCATGCGTTCGTTCCTTCCATACGCAGCACGCTGTTGATGGTCTGCACCGCGTCGAGATCGGCCAGCGCCTCGACGGTTTCCGAGAGCGCGGCATCAGTGGCCTGGTGGGTGACCACCACGATGCACGCACCACACGGCTGCCCGTCGTCGTCGACCATGCCCTCCTGGCGCACCTCGGCGATGCTGACCTCGCGCTTGGAGAATTCCGCTGCCACAGCGGACAACACGCCCGGCCGATCCGAGACGTTCATGTTCACGTAGTAGCGGGTGGGGATGAATCCGATCGGGGCGATCGGCAGCTTGGCGTACTTGGATTCCCGCGGACCACGGCCACCCTGGACCCGGTTGCGCGCGGCCATCACGACGTCGCCCATCACGGCCGACGCGGTCGGCGCTCCCCCGGCACCCTGGCCGTAGAACATCAGCCGACCGGCCGCCTCGGCCTCGACCACCACGGCATTGAAGGCGCCGTTGACCGCGGCCAGCGGGTGCGTCAACGGCACCAGCGCCGGGTAGACGCGCGCCGAAACACGTTGCTTACCTTCATCGGTGGTGAGCCGCTCGCAGATGGCCAGCAGTTTGATGGTGCAGCCGAGCGAGCGGGCGGACTCGAAGTCAGCCGCACTCACCTTGGTGATGCCTTCGCGGTAGACGTCGTCGGCGGTGACGCGCGTGTGGAAGGCGATCGAGGCCAGGATCGCGGCCTTGGCCGCGGCGTCGTAGCCCTCGACGTCGGCGGTGGGGTCGGCCTCGGCGTAACCCAGCGCACTGGCATCGGCCAGCGCCGAGCTGTAATCGGCTCCGGTGCTGTCCATCTCGGACAGGATGTAATTGGTGGTGCCGTTGACGATGCCCGCCACCCGCAGTACCGAATCACCGGCCAGCGACTGGGTCAGCGGACGGATGACGGGGATCGCACCGGCCACGGCGGCCTCGAAATACAGGTCGACGCGCGCCTTTTCGGCGGCCTGCGCCAGCTCGCCGGTGGACTGAGCCATCAGCGCCTTGTTGGCGGTGACCACTGACTTGCCCTGCTCGAGGGCGGCCAGGATGGCCTTGCGGGCCGGCTTCACCGGGCCCATCAACTCGACCACGATGTCCACGTCGTCACGCGACACCAACTCGACGATGTCGTCGGTGAGCAGCTCCTTGGGCACGCCACGGTCACCGGAGACCTTGCGCACCCCGATGCCACGCACCTCGAGCGGGGCGCCGATGCGGGCGGCAAGATCGGTGGCGCTCTCGTTGATGATGCGCACCACTTCGCTGCCGACGTTGCCCAGCCCCAGTACCGCTACGCCGATGGACTTCTCACTCATTGACCACTCACCTCCAGGCTCAAAAGATCGTCGACAGTCTCCCGACGGAGCACCAGCCGTGCCTTGCCGTCTTTCACCGCCACCACGGCGGGCCGGCACAGCAGGTTGTACCGGCTCGACATCGAGTAGCAGTAGGCGCCGGTCGCGGCCACCGCGAGCAGGTCCCCCGGCTCGATGTCATCGGACACCCACGTGTCGCGGACGACGATGTCGCCGGTCTCGCAGTGCTTTCCGACGATGCGCGCCAGAGCCGCGGGTGCGTCGCTGGTGCGGGACACCAGACGGGCGTCGTACTCGGCGTCATACAGCGCCGGGCGGATGTTGTCGCTCATTCCGCCGTCGACGCTCACGTAGCGTCGCTGCGCGGTGGTGCTGATCGCCACGTCCTTGACGGTGCCGACCTCGTACAGCGTGATGGTCCCCGGCCCGGCAATGGCGCGGCCCGGTTCCACCACGAGCTTCGGTGTCGGCAGTCCTACAGCCTCGGACTCGGCGCGCACGATGGCCTTGAGCTTGTCGGCGAGTTCCTTCATCGGCGGCGGGTCGTCGGCCGGGACGTACGAGATCCCCAGTCCCCCACCGAGGTCGATGACCGACATCTGCGATGTCTTCTCGACACCGAATTCGGAAACGACGTCACGCAGCAGGCCGATCACGCGGTGGGCGGCCACCTCGAACCCGGCGACGTCGAAGATCTGGCTGCCGATGTGGCTGTGCAATCCGACCAGTCGTAGGTTGTCGGCGGCGAACACCTTGCGTACCGCTTCCATCGCCGCACCACTGGCCAGCGACAGCCCGAACTTCTGGTCCTCGTGGGCGGTCGAGATGAACTCGTGGGTGTGCGCCTCCACGCCTGGGGTCACGCGAACCAGCACGTCCTGGACGATGCCCGCGGCGCCGGCGACACCGTCCAGACGCTCGATCTCGATCAGGGAATCGACCACCACATGCCCAACCCCGACCTTGACGGCAGTGGTGAGCTCAGCGACAGATTTGTTGTTGCCGTGCAGGGTGATTCGCCCCGTCGGGAAGTCGGCGTGCAGCGCCACCGCGAGCTCTCCCCCGGTCGCGACGTCCAGCGAAAGGCCCTCCTGATTGACCCAGCGGGCGATCTCGGTGCACAGGAACGCCTTGGCCGCGTAGTGCACGTAGTCGCCGCCACCGAAGGCCGCGGCGATGTCGCGGCAACGCGACCGGAAATCGTCTTCGTCGATCACGAACAACGGGGTGCCGTACTCGGCGGCAAGATCGGTGACCGCCACCCCGGCGACGGAGACCACGCCGTCGGTACCACGAACCAGGTTTCGCGGCCACACATTCGGGGCCAACAGCAGGATCTCGTCGGGGCTCTGCGGCTTGGCGGGGGCACCGGGATGGTGGATCTCTTCGGCGTGCCGGGGACCGGCGGGATGTGCGTTCACATCCGCTCCGGGGCGGTCACGCCGAGGATGCCCAGACCGTTGGCGATCACCTGGCGGGTGGCCTCACACAACGCAAGCCGGGCCGCGTTCAGGTCGCCGGGCTTCTCGTCGCCCTGTGGCAATACGCGGCAGGCGTCGTAGAACCGGTGATAGTCGCCGGCCAGGTCTTCCAGGTAGCGGCACACGCGGTGCGGTTCACGCAGTGCGGCAGCGGCTTTGAGCACACGCGGGAACTCACCCAGGTTGCGGATCAGGATGCCCTCTTTGTCGTGGGTCAGCAGATCCAGGTGAGCGGTGTCGGCGGTGACTCCGAGGTCGGCGGCGTTGCGGGCCAGCGCCGACAGCCGGGCGTGCGCGTATTGCACGTAGTAGACCGGGTTTTCGCTTGACGCACTGGACCACAGCGCCAGGTCGATGTCGATCGGGGTGTCCACCGAGGACCGGATGAGTGAATACCGCGCGGCGTCGACGCCGATGGCCTCGACCAGATCGTCGAGGGTGATGACGGTGCCGGCGCGCTTGCTCATCCGGACCGGCTGGCCGTCGCGGACCAGGTTGACCATCTGGCCGATCAGCACCTCGACGGTGTCCGGGTCGTCACCGAGCGCCGCCGCGGCCGCCTTCAGCCGGGCGATGTAGCCGTGGTGGTCGGCGCCGAGCATGTAGATGCACAGGTCGAACCCGCGCTGACGCTTGTCCAGGTAGTAGGCCAGATCGCCGGCGATGTAGGCCGCATTGCCGTCGCTCTTGATGACGACACGGTCCTTGTCGTCACCGAATTCGGTGGTGCGCAACCACGTTGCGCCATCCTTCTCGTAAATGTTGCCGGTCTCGCGCAGCTTGGCGATGGCTTGATCGACCCGGCCGGAGGTGTGCATCGAGTCTTCGTGGGTGTAGACGTCGAAGTCGGTGCCGAACTCGTGGAGCGATTCCTTGATGTGGGTGAACATCAGGTCCACGCCGATCTCGCGGAAGACTTCCTGCTGCTCGTCGGCGGGCAGGCTCATCGCATCGGGCCGCTTGGCCAGGACGTCAGCGGCGATGTCGTTGATGTAGGTGCCGGCGTACCCGTCCTCCGGAGCCGGCTCCCCCTTGGCCGCAGCGACCAACGACCGGGCGAACCGGTCGATCTGGGCGCCGTGGTCGTTGAAGTAGTACTCGCGGGTGACGTCGGCGCCCTGAGTCGACAGGAGCCGTCCCAGCGCATCGCCGACGGCGGCCCAACGGGTGCCGCCGATGTGGATGGGTCCGGTCGGGTTGGCCGAGACGAACTCCAGGTTGACCTTCTCGGCGAGCTCGACAGAGTTGCCGTAGCCCGTGCCCGCGGTCAGCACATTGGTGACGATGACGCCCTGCGCGGACGCCTCGATGCGCAGGTTGACGAAGCCGGGCCCGGCGACCTCGGCCGCGGCGATGCCGTCGGCGGCGGTCAGCGCGGTGGCCAGCCAGCCGGCCAGCTCGCGCGGGTTGACGCCGACCTTCTTGGCGAGCTGCAGCGCGAGGTTGGTCGCGTAGTCGCCGTGCTCAAGGTTGCGCGGGCGCTCGACCGTGACGGTGTCGGGCAGCGCGGCGGGGTCCAGGTCGTGTTCGGTCAGCACTGCGGCGGCAGTAGCCTTGAGCAGCTCTGCGAGGTCGGCGGGGGTCACGAGGGTCCATCCTATGGTCTGGGGTCGCTGCGCCCCGAATCAGTATTCGCCGCAGCATGCGCTACGCTATGCAAGCCCAATCGGCGCAGCTGGCCTCCAGCCCGCGCCCCCGTAGCTCAGGGGATAGAGCGTCTGCCTCCGGAGCAGAAGGCCGCAGGTTCGAATCCTGCCGGGGGCACCACGTCTGACCTGGTAAAACAGGGTATCACGGAGTGGCCTACCTATCCCCTACCCATCCGCTCGCCGCTGGTGCGTCGGGATGCGTTCGCTGGGCACCGACCCCCCACCCGCCCTGGCGTAGAGGCATGCGCCAGCCCGTCAGGCCTTAGGACCCCTCGTCATCGTGTAGACGATGTAGAGGTGATCGCTGGGGTTGGCCCAGGTGAAATTGATTCGTTTGCCGACGCCGTCGAGATTCCATTCGATGTAGTCGGGTCGCTCGACGCATCCGCGAAACCAATTCTTGACGCCGTTGGCTACCGTGTAGCCGCGGTAGATCGGAAGCACTGAGAGACCAAAACTGAACCCGTTGAGTTCGACAATTCCGCCGCCAAGTGTCTGGTCAGCGAGGCCGCTGCGAAATGTTTCGTCTTCATGCCAAAGTATCGGGTACGCCCCCCAAAAGTCCGTGAGGGTGTGTTCGAGTTTCGTGAATGGATCGAACTTCAGGCTCTCGTTCTGCGGATCGCCCGCGACGCACAGCCCCAGTCCTTTCGGCCACACCTTCTTGCCCAACAGATAGTCGATCGCAACAGGCGGAATCGGGCTATGGAGCCTGCCCTTATTCGCCGAGAATGCTTTGCCCGCCGCATGATTGAGCAAGAGCTTGAGCGCCCACCGCTCGAAGTCATCGCCCGAAATGGTGATCTCTTCGGGGCCGCCCCAGTCGCCCGCGCCGCCCAGAAAATCGAGTGCGATCTGCCGAACGAATGTCGCGAATTGTAAAGCGGCTGCATCGGCCCCACTCAGAGCGGTGTTGTGGTTGACGCATAGAGCGTTGACCACAAAATTCTTCGGACTCACGCCTGTCGGAATCCCGAAGCCGTGATTGTGCATAATCTTGGCTTCGGGGTCATCAAAGGTGTACAGCTTGATCATGGAGTGCGAGAAGTAATGCTCACCGGAAATCCTCGTGGAACATCCGCCGTGCAAATTCGCATAGCATTTTGGATGCTGGAAGTTTGGATCTTCGTCCGTCATGAGACTTTCCGAATGATCCAGATTGGCGTCCCTTTGCGCTCTCGGACAGAATCTCCGTCCGAATCGAACAACTCGATGACAACGCCGGAATCTTGATCGGTATGAGGCTTAATAAAAGCAATTCGCCAGGCCTGCCCTAGCTGGAATGTATCGTCATCGCCGGGGATACACCAGTCGCCAATACTGGCTTGCTCGACGGGCGTTCGAACGGCGTCGTCGGGGTTTGGCCGTATCCACGGATCGTCGCCGGGTCGGCCGGACAGTTGCCATTCGAGGTGGCTACGGGACTCACGGTTTTCCAACGCCTTCGCATTAGAGATCGCGCGTCGATATTGGCGTTCCTCGTCGTCATCGCCACCGTAGATCCAGACCCCTTCGTGCTCGGTGCCGAACTCTGCGAGCCTGCGATGTATGGCTTCGAGGCCTTTGTTTTGCTCCTTCTGTTGTTTTTCCAATGTTTTGACGAGGTCATGCACGGTCTTGATGTCGACCCATGTGGCGCCTTTGAATAGTTCGGAGTCAAGGACGGCCTTTGTCTCGAACTGTTTATCGTGACTGTCCTCGTACGTAACCGTTGCTTTATGAACGGGTGGCAGCGTCATGTCTTCGATAACTTGCTCATATGTATAAGTTTCGCCTGTGTAGCTCATGTGGGCCTGAATCGTAAGCTTCTGTTCGTCGGTCAACTCGGATTCGGTCTTTCCAGCAACCGGTGCCCATTTTTTTTGATGCTGTTTTCGCGAAATGGAATGATCCCAACCGGTGCGCCACTCCTGGCCGGGTGCGAGTATTGGGAATTCTGGTATGGGAACGTCGGCCAGCTTGCCTTTCGAAGCCAGGTTCGGCGTCGCCTTTAGCGGGGGATCAAACGCAGCTTTGACATGGTAGGCGGGTGTCGTGCCAAAATTCTTCACGACGATCTCGATGAATTGCTTTGCTGACGGGTTCAGTTCAGTAAACAAGACGACGTTTGGTTGCGCTTGTTCTTCGGCAATCCTGACCTGAGTTTCGATTGCCTCTCGCGCCTGGCGCTCTTGATCCAAGCGCGCTTCCCGCGCCTCACGGACTTGATCCTGCGCTTTATCGACTTGCTGTTTCGCGTATCGACCCGCGACAACGACGGTCGCGATTCCGACTAGCACCGCTACCCATGCCGCCGAGGCCGACCAGAAATCTGGCGATCTGGCAGCCAGGTTCTTGCCAATCGGGTTTAGTCGACCTGTCATGTCCAACGCGGCGGCTCCACCGAGGATCACCAAGACGCCGACCGGCCACCACTGTTTCACAATGTCGCTGCCTCGCCCCATCCCACAAACCTATTCGGCGCTACCGACAGTTTCGATCAGCCGCGCCGTTTGCAATGGCCGAGCGTTGAGATCTTTGGGAAGATCCCGAACTGATTGCTCGCTGCGGCGCGCCTGTCTCAGGGTGTCGGCACGCTCGATCAGAATTGATCCATGTCAACGCCCGATAGGAACATCATCAGGGCGGAGCCGTGCGTTCAGTGCGGAGCACCCGTTCAGTAGGTGATTCGCACGTTCACCGCTGCGGGTGGTGTGGAAGTGGGCGAGACAGAGTGAAAACCAGGTGCACCAATGGGTGCCTCGGACACGTCTAGACCCGCTGCCCCCAATCACCGGGCGAGACGGGTTACCTTCACTCGCGCCACCACGTCGACGCGGCGACCCGCCACCCGGTAGGAGACTCCCGCGTATCCACCGGAGCGGGTTACCTTCACCCGGCGACTACCAGGGATGACCCGACGCCGCGCTGCCTTGGACGACAGAGCACCACCGACCAGCGCGCCACCGACGACGTCGCGAGTGAACCGCCCGCGCGAGTCACGCGGACAAGAAGAACGGCGATCAGTGCAAGAATGCGGCGCTGTGCGGGGCGACGGACTGCAAATTTCACGGCGGCGCGGCTAAGCACGTACGCAATGCAGCGCGCGTAAGACTCGCCAATGCAGCCGACCGGATGGCCAAGGAATTGCTCAACATGGCGACCGACGAGAGCGTTTCGGATGCCGTGAAGCTCAATGCAATTCGGGATGGGCTCGACCGTGCTGGACTCAGGCCAGGCATCGAAGTTGAAATCGGAGTCAAGCCCATCGATCAAATCATGGACGGTCTTCGCGGTGTCGAAGGCGGGTCTGGCGGCCCTGACCGTATTACAAACTCTATAGAATATTTTCTATAGAGTTTTGCGAAAGGATGCCCGCAGTGATCACCTTGTCCGCCGAAGAGCAGGCCATCGTCGAAACCGTCCGCGACTTCGTCGACAAGCAGGTGCGCCCCGTCGTCCGCGAACTCGAACATGCCAACACCTACCCCGAAGAACTCATCGAGGCGATGAAGGAGATGGGCATCTTCGGCCTCGCGATCCCGGAACCGTATGGCTTCGCGGCGGTTTCGACGCCGTGCTACGCGCAGGTCACCGAGGAACTCGCACGTGGGTGGATGAGCTTGGCCGGCGCGATGGGCGGACACACCGTGGTCTCCAAGCTGCTGCTGCAGTTCGGCACCGAGGAGCAGAAGGAGAAGTACCTGCCGCGGATGGCCACCGGTGAGTTGCGGGCCACGATGGCGCTCACCGAACCCGGCGGCGGCTCCGATCTGCAGGCCATGCGCACCGTCGCAACGAGGGACGAGAGCGGCTATGCGATCAACGGGTCGAAGACCTGGATCAGCAATGCCCGCAAGGCCGGCCTCGTCGCGCTGCTGTGCAAGACCGATCCCGCCGCCTCCCCCGCCCACAAGGGTGTGTCGATCCTGTTGGTGGAGAAGGTTCCCGGTTTCACCGTCTCCAAGGATCTGCCGAAGCTCGGCTACAAGGGTGTCGAGAGCTGCGAGATCAATTTCGTTGACTGTCACGTGGATTCGGATGCAGTACTGGGCGGCGTCGAAGGTCGCGGCTTCGCCCAGATGATGAAGGGACTCGAGGTCGGCCGGATCCAGGTCGCCGCCAGGGCGACCGGGGTGGCGCGCGCAGCCTTCGATGACGCGCTGCAGTATGCCCAGGACCGCGAGAGCTTCGGGGTCCCGATCTGGAAGCACCAGTCAGTGGGCAACATGCTCGCCGATATGGGCACCAAGCTCTACGCCGCTCGCAGCCTCCTGCTCGATGCCGCTGAGCGCATCGACGGCGGCGGGCGTTGCGACATGGAGGCCGGTATGGCCAAGCTGTTCGCCTCCGAGACCGCGATGGAGATCGCGCTGAATGCCGTGCGCATCCACGGCGGCTACGGCTATTCCACCGAGTACGACGTGGAACGCTATTTCCGGGACGCTCCACTGATGATCGTCGGGGAGGGCACCAACGAGATCCAGCGCGGCGTGATCGCCAAGCAACTCGTCAAGCGCGGCGGACTCGACATCTGAGGCAGCCGACATGAATGGGAACTCGAAAAGACACGCGCCCATGCGGTTGTCCGACGTCGTCGCGGCCCACGTTCGCGAGCTCATCGTTTCGGGGCAACTGCATTCCGGCGAATTCATCCGCCCGGAGGCGGTCGCCGACGAACTCGGAGTCAGCGCCACGCCGGCGCGCGAAGGTCTGCTCCAACTACAGACCGAGGGCTTCCTGTCCGTCGAGCCTCGGCGCGGCTTCATGGTGACCGCCTTGTCCAGCGAGGACATCCGCGACATCTACGACGCCCAGGCGCTGCTGGGCGGCGAGCTCGCGGCCCGCGCCGCCGCGACGATCACGCCGGCAACGGTCGACGAACTCGAACGTATCCAGGATGCGCTCGAACGTGCCGCTGCCGCCGGCGATTTCGACGAAGAGGAACGTCTCAACCACCAGTTTCATGCGCTCATCTACCGGTTGAGCGGCTCCCGCAAGATCCGGTGGCTGATCAAGACGACGCTTGCCTATGCGCCCCGCAAGTTCTTCGCCGCGGTGGAAGGGTGGCCCGAGGCCTCGGCCCAGGATCATCGCGCCATCATCGAGCACCTGCGGGCAGGCGATCCCGACCAGGCCCGCGCCGCGATGGCCCGACATGTCCGCAATGCCGGCGCGCTGCTCGCCGAACACTTGGCACAGCACGACGACCCCGCCTGATCGCCACCGCACCGGAGCGGGCGGTGCTGGCAAACGACACTTTGAATCCATCGGTACGCCGATTTCAGCGGTCCTGCCTGGGGCGAACAGAACGTGGAGCTGCCCCCCAAAAAGGCGGACGAAAAGCCTTCAGCAAACTGCCCTGAAGGTATACAGTTGCCCCAACGTTTTGGCAATCCTTCAGGGGGGACACAAGCATGCAGAAGTTCGTCGTAGTGGCGGTGGCCGCCGGTGCCTTGAGCGCCGGACTCGCACTCGCCGCGCCGGCCGCGGCAGCACCGAACTGCTCCGACATCGTCGACCAGATCAACAGCGAGGACGGATACACGCCGACCAGCGGCGAGAAGTGGTCCTGCGCCACCGAGATTCAGGCGAACAAGTGGGCCACCTTCCCGGGCAGCATCACCGGCAAGTGGGGCAGCTTCCCCGCCGGCACCGCCGACAAGTGGGCCAACGCCCCCGCCGATGTCGCCAAGAAGTGGAACGACTTCCCCAAGAACCTGAAGGATAAGTGGACCGGAGGCGGTGACGAAGCGGAGTAATCCTCCGAACACCGCCTCACATCAGTGGTGATCCGTTTACAGCGGGTCACCACTGATCTGTTCAGGGCCCGTTCGTCTCCCCCACTCCGAGCGCGGCGAGCAGGGCCTCGCGATGCGCGACGAACTCCGGATTGCGATATGTGCGGGCCTCCGGCGTCTGGAAGTCCAGATGACGATCGACGACGAACGATCCGCCGTCGAGGACGAGAACCCGGTCGGCCAGCGTCACAGCCTCGTCGACGTCGTGGGTCACCAGCAGCACGCCGGGCTGATACTTCGCGCACAGTTCCTTGAGTAGGTGGTGCATCCGGACCCGGGTGAGGGCGTCGAGCGCCCCGAACGGCTCGTCGGCCAGCAGCAACGCCGGATCGCGCACCAGAGACCGGGCGAGTGCCACGCGTTGCTGCTCACCGCCGGACAGTTCGTACGGCCAGGCCTGCTCGCGTCCGGCCAGTCCGACATCGGCGAGCACCGCGCTCGCCCGTTGTCTGACCTCGCGGCCAGACAGACCGAGGGCGACATTGTCGAGCACCCGCGACCAGGGCAGCAACCGCGAATCCTGGAACACCACCGACACATCGCGCGCGACGAACAGGTCCCCCGCCCCCACCACGCCGTGGTCGAGTCCGGCCAATGCGCGCAGCAGCGTGCTCTTACCGGAGCCGCTGCGTCCCAGCAGGGCCACGAATTCGCCCTTGCGGATGGTGAGATCGACTGCATCGAGAATCGTTGTGCCACCGAATGATCGACTGAGCTGCCGGACGACGGCCACCTCGTCGGTCAGGTTCCCAGTGCGCGCCGCCACGACAATGCTCTCCTCTCGACGGCCCGGACCGCATAGTCCCCGGTGAGCCCGAACACCGCGTAGACGAGTAGGCCGACCACCACGACGTCCAGTTGCCCGTACAGCCGCGCCTGGGTCATCAGATAGCCGATGCCGCTGGTGGCATTGACCTGCTCGACGACCACCAACGCGGTCCACGAGATGGTGACCGCGAGCCGCAGACCGGTGAAGAACCCGGGCAGGGCACCCGGTATCGCGACCTTGCGGATGAACTGACTGCGCGACAGCCCAACGGTTTCAGCCAGTTCGACGTGCCGCAGGTCGACGCCCTTGAGCTGCGCGGTGGTGTTGATGTACACGGGGATCAGCACGCTGGTGGCGATGATGCTGATCTTCATGGTGTCGCCGATGCCGAACCAGATGATCGCCAGCGGAATGATGGCCAGCGTCGGCACCGCCCGCTTGACCTGGATCGGCCCGTCGACGATGGCCTCGCCGATGCGGCTCAGCCCGGAGATCAACGCGAGTGCCAGGCCCAGTGTCACCCCGATGACCAGCGAAACCGACGCCAGCTTGAGTGAGGCGAGGATGTTCGTCGGCAACCGGCCGTCCGACCACATCCCACCGGCGGTGCGCAGGATATCCAGCGGCGGCGGCAGAGTGCGCGGATCGAGGATGCCGAGCTGCGAGGTGACGATCCAGATCGCCAGCAGCAGAAGCGGTCCGATCGCCAGCGACGCGGGGATGGCCCGGCCCGGCCCCAACCGTCGCCGCCGCTGTGCCCCCGATCGATGTTCCAGGTGCGTATAGTCCTGGCGTTCAACAGGATTCGACGCTGGTCTCACCGCCGAAGCGGGGACCACCTGGACGGTGGTCACTGCTTACCCGTCGACGTCGCGTTGAGATCGGCGAACCGGGAATCGAACTCGTCCTTGGCGTGCAACTGTTTCCCGGAGAACGCGCCCGCCTGCTGCAGCAGGTCGATGGTCTCCTGCTGGGTGTTGATCAGCTCATCGGTGAATCCCGGCACTGACGACTTTCCGTCGGCCGCCGCGATCGCCTTGGCGTCCTCGGGGCTGACCTTCTGATCCTTGATCAGGTACTCGTCGATCCAGGTCTGCTTGTTGTCGTTGAGCCACTGCTCGGCGCGGTACCACGCGATGACGAACTCGCGGATCGCCGCGGCGCGGGCCGGATCGGACAGTGCTTCCTGACTGGCGTAGACGTAGTACAGACCCGGGTAGGCACCTGGGGCATTCGGGATCTCGATGCTCCCCTCCCCCTTCGTGGAGGCGAGATACCGTACCCGGTCCGGTTGTTTGAGCACCGCGGCGTTGATCTGCTCGGCACGCAGGCCGTCGGCGAACTCGGCCAATCCCAGATTCACCGGTTGCACGTCCTTGATACTCAGGCCCACGGACTTGAGATTGCGCAGCACAACCGCCTGTTGTGCGGTGCCTTCGTTGATGGCGATCTTCTTGCCGGCCAGGTCTTTGAGCGTCGCGATGCCCGAGCCCGGCGAGGTTGCCAGCACCAATCCGTTCCCGTCGTATTTCACCGCACCGACGATCGGTACCCCGGCGTCCGAATACTGCGCGAGGATGGGCGGCACATCGCCGACCCGGCCCAATTGCGCGTTGCCGGAACGGATTGCCTCCAGGCGTAGCGGTCCGCTGCTGAAGTTGGCGTAGCTCACGTCGGCGCTGAGCCGGTCCTGCTCACCGGAGAGCGCGAACAAGGTCTTGAGCCGGTTCGCGTCATCGGCCACCACCAGGCTGGTCCCCTTCGGGACCGCCACGGGAATCGGCGCGTCGGCCGACAGGCCGCCGGCACCCGACGCGCCTGACCCCGACGATTGGCAGGCACTGACCATGCCCGCCACCAGGCCGGCGGCCAGGAGCACCCCGGCCAAGCGGGTCAACGGATTACGCATGTCAGGTCCCCTGTCAGCTCGCTGCCGACACGGCAGCGTCCGTGTCGGCACTGAATCGATTGGCCGGCCGGTCCAGGCCGAGATGGTCACGAAGCGTGGTGCCGGTGTATTCCTCGCGGAAGATCTTGCGGCGCTGAAGCTCTGGGACGACATGGTCGACGAAATCGGTCAGCGACGACGGCAGCGCCGGCGGGATGAGGTTGAACCCGTCGGCGGCACCAGTGGTGAACCATTCTTCGATGGTGTCGGCAACCTGTTCGGGAGTGCCTGCGATCAACCGGTGCCCGCGGCCGGTGCTGAGCCGTAGCAGCAACTCACGGACAGTGAGGTTCTCGGTTTCCACCAATCTCTTGACCAGGGCGAGCCGACTCTTGATGAACGTGTCACGAGGGTCCTCGGGCGGGAAGCTCAGTTTCCGGTCGAGATCGTCCTTGGTCACCGCGAATCCGACGATGGCGCTCAGTTGATCCAGCCCGTAATCGGGCACGGTGAGGTCCTCGAGTTCGCGCTGACGCTGGTGCGCCTCGGCCTCGGTGCCGCCGATGATCGCCGACAGTCCGGGCAGGACGTGCACCTGGTCGGGGTTGCGACCGTGACGGCGGACGCGCGCCTTGACGTCGCGGTAGAAGTCGCGGGCCTCCTCCAGCGCGGGCTGTGCGGTGAAGATGGCCTCGGCGTACCTGGCGGCGAGATCCTTACCGGGCTCGGATGATCCGGCCTGGAACAGCACCGGATGCCCCTGCGGAGAGCGCGGCACTTCCAGCGGCCCGGCCACGTCGAAGTACGGCCCGGAATGGTTGATGGCATGGATCTTGGCCGGATCCACAAAGCGCGGTGCCACCTTGTCGCCGACGATGGCGTCGTCTTCCCAGCTGTTCCACAACTTCAACGCAACCTGGAGAAACTCATCGGCACGCCGGTAACGCTCCGCGGGGTCCGGGTGACTCGGCACGCCGAAGTTGGCCGCGGCCGACGCGTTGGCCGTCGTCACGACGTTCCAGCCGGCTCGGCCCCGGCTCACGTGGTCCAGAGTGGCAAATCGCCGCGCCAGTCCATACGGGTCGTTGTAGGTGGTGGATGCCGTCGCGATCAGCCCGACGCTCGTGGTGGCCCCGGCCAGTGCGGCGACCAGGGTGACCGGGTCCAGGGCGTCGAACGGGCGAAACTCGGTCTGGTCCTTGAGCACTGGATGGTCGGCAAAGAAAATTGCGTCGAGCTTTCCGCGCTCGGCGATACGGGCCAGTTCGATGTAGTGGGCGATGTCGGTGATGCCCGCCAGATCGGTTTCGGGAAGGCGCCACGCTGCTTCGTGCTGCCCGATATTGCGCAGGAATGCGTTGAGGTGCAACTGCCGTGCGGGCGCAGTCATGGCGACGAGCTCCTTTGGTCTTCTGAACCGGGCTTCGTCTATTTCAGGGGGCGGGCTGCGCTGCGAGAACAGTTAGGATCAGCGAAATTTCAGCTAACCCCAGAATGCACACGAGCGTGCGGCTGCCTGCCGCGGATCTGGCAGGAGCGCGCACGCTCGACGAGAAAGTTGGTGCTGCCGGCCGGGGATCAGCCCAGGCCGGTCCACTTCTTCAGGACCTTGCCCGGGAAGCCTCCCCACTTCTCGGCGGTCTTGCCGGGGAAGGTCGCCCACTTCTCGGCCGTCCGACCCGGGAAACCGCCCCACTTCTCGGCTGTCTCGCCGGGGAACTTCGTCCATTTGTCGACGATGGGGCTCTCCGGCAGGTCGACCCCGCCGGTGAGCGCGCTCTTGGCGGCGCCCGTGACGGCGTCGGTGACGGACGAGGACACGCGATCGCACGGCGAGCACCCGACGGTGCTGTTGCCCTTGGAATCGGCCGAGGCCGGCGCGGACAGCGCCACGGCGGCGCCGACGGCCCCCGCCGCCAGCGTCGTGGCGATCAAGCTCTTCTGGATCATGAGTTCCCCAACTGTCGTATCCACCGTCTGACGACGACGCCGATTCATACGCTAGTCCCAGAATCCTGCGGGTGCCGATCTCTGACGCGCCCTTGGCATCGTTTGCTGTAGCTGGCCTCACGTCGATCAGACGGTGGCCGTCCCCGACCACGCCCCGGGCTCACGGCACCCCGCCCGAACAACCGGTAACAGCCAGGTGAACAACCGTGCGCCCGCGCGCTTTTATACCTGGTGAGCAGGCGTTCTGCAGGACATCCTGACAGCTGCCACGAGGCCGTTCCGAGCGCGACAACGCCGGGCTCCTTGTTGTCGAACAGAGATCCAGGCTACGCCGACGCCTATTCCATGATCTTGATCACGTTTTGCTGGAATAGCCCGGTCGGCAGACTTCAGGCGAAGGCTTTGGCCACCTCGGCCACCCGGCGCAGCTGGTCGATATCGGAGCTGGTCGGGATCAGGTGCACCTCGTCGGTGCCGATGTCCTCGAACTTGCCGAGCACCTCGATCAGTTGCTCTTCGGTACCGGCCCAGCCCGTCATGGGAGCCATGGCGTCGACGTATTCGGCCGGGATCCAGTTCATGTACCGAAGCAGGTGCCGGTGTACCTGGGCGCGGGCCTCCTCGGGCTTACCGAGCGCGAACCAGAACGAGGTGGCCAGGTGCGGCTTGGGCTTGCCGGCCTCGGCCCACGCGGTGCGGGCGACGTCGAACAACTCGGCCTGGCGGGCCAGATCCAGATCGAGAGTCGTGCCGGCGACCCCGTCGGCCCAGGCCGCGGCATCCCGGATGGTCTTGGGCCCGATGCTGCCGATCTGCAGGGGCGGCCCGCCGCTCTGAACCGGCGGCGGCCCGACCGGAAGCACCGATTCGGTCACCTTCTCCCCGGCCCACACCCGTTTCATCACCGCGACGCGCTCGGCCATTCCCCGCCGCGTCTGGGACGCCGGGTCAGCGCCGACCGCGTGGTAGTCCTCGTGGCGGCCGCCGACACCTATGCCCACGGTCAACCGCCCGCCGCTGAGCAGATCTCCGGTGGCCAGTCCCTTGGCCAGCATCACCGGATCGTGCAGCTGCGGCACCATCACCGTGGTGACCAGCCGCACCCGGTCGGTCCAGGCCGCCAGCGCGCCCAGCAGGGTCAGGCTGTCCGGATTGTCGAAGGCGATGCGTTCACCCCAGCACAGCGACGAGAACGGACCCCCGTCGATGACGTGCGCCCAGGACCGCAGCGTCGTCGCATCCAATTGAGGTTCCATGACCGGCATCGTCATTCCCACACGCACGCTCGGATTCTGTCACGCCTGGGTGGCAGCATGAACCCCATGGCCATCACCACGTCCTCGGTCGCGCATGTGCGGCTCACGGTCACCGATGTCGAACGGTCCCGGCAGTTCTACGAGAGCGTTTTCGGCTGGCCGGTTCTCATCGAGCTGCCGCAGGACGCCGACGTCGCCACCCGCACCCGGCTGAGTTTCCTGTCCGGCGGGGTCATCTACGACGCCGGGGCAACATTGATCGGCCTGCGCCCGGTCGGCCGGGATGCCTTCGACGAGAACCGAACCGGGCTGGACCACTTGGCCTTCCGGCTCAGAAGCCTCGCGGAACTGAACGATGCCGCGCTCCACCTCGATGATCTGGGTATCGCGCATGAACCCGTGAAGGACATCGGCCCCTCCTACATCCTGGAGTTCCGCGACCCGGACAACATCGCGCTGGAACTCACCGCGCCGAAGTAGGTTTCAGCGCCGCAGCCCGGCGACCCTGAGCAATTCGGGGCGTCGGAGCACCATTCCGATCCACATCAGCACGCCGAGGTAGACCGCGAACAGGGTGTGACTGAACAGCGGGGCTTCGATGCGCATGTTCGCGGTGACCGCTCCGCCGAGGTAGGCCGTGATGCCCACCGCGCCGAGCACGGCCGTGCGCGGGACGACGTAGACAATCACGCACGCCGCCAGGACGATCCCCATCACCAGGGCCTGCCCACTGGGAAAACCGAGGGTGGCAGTTCCGTCCTTGACCTGCTGAGGAAGGGTGAACTTGCCGAACACATCAAATACGAGAAAGGCGCCGACGAGCACGCTGATCCCTATTCCGATCTTGTGGCTCAGCGATTTGCCGTCGCGGCCTTGGGCATGGGTGTCGGGTGTGGACAGGACGGCCATGGGTTGCTCCTAGGGGTGTCGAAAAGGTGACAGCGGGTAGACCGGTCCGCCAGGCGAAACTCATCGCCGAAGGGTGGGGGTGGTTATCCCCCAGCCGGCTCTGGGGAAAACGCTGTGTCGCCACGCCGCACAACTTCGTAGGTTGAAGGCATGGTCGTAATGAGCGAAACCGCCCAGCCCGCACCTCCCCAGCCGGCTTCCGAGTCCGTGTGGAAATCACGCAACATCGGCGTCGTGCCGACCGCGTCGATGATCACCGGTGCCGCCGTCGCGCTCGTGTGGTTCTGGATTCCGTTGTCCATCATGGTCATCGGGGCCTCATCGATTCCGTCGGTGATCGGATTCCTGCTCGCCTGGGTGGTGTTTGTCTACCTGATGCGCGGCGTGGAGTGGTTCGAGCGGACCCGCAGTGAGGCCGTGTTCGGTTTCGGAATCGGCACCCCGCCCCGCCGACTGTCACCGCATACGGGCTTCCAGGGCTGGGCACATCAGCTGTGGCTGGACGTCAGCAGTACCCGCTTCTGGAAAGGCGTCTGCCACCACTACCTGCGGATGATCTACGACATGCTGGCCACCGGCCTCGCATTCGCCTTGCTGACGTTCGCCTTCCTGGGCCCGGCCGCGGCCGTCGCCATCCGCCACAGCGACAACGACGCCGGTCTGATATTCCTCTCCCCACCGATCGCCTGGCTGCTGGCGATCGTCGCCGTCATCGCCGCGGTAGCCATCCTGATACTCGCCCCGGCCGTGGACGCCGCGATCGACCGATGGCTCCTGTCGCCGTCCCCCACCGCGGCCCTGGAATATCAGGTGAGTGCGTTGGCCGATGCCCGGCAGGGCGCCGTGTCCTCGGCCCAGACCGAACGCCACCGCATCGAGCGGGACCTGCACGACAGTGTGCAGCCCCGCCTGGTGTCCCTGGCGATGACGATCGGCCTGGCGCAGACAAAGCTGGATTCGGACCCGCCCACCGCCAAGGTGCTGATCGCCGAGGCTCACGACGACGCCAAGGCCGCACTCGTCGAACTGCGCAACGTGGTCCGCGGCATCGCGCCGACGATCCTGTCGGATCGAGGCCTCGACGCGGCGCTGTCCTCGGTGGTGCAGCGCACCGAAACCTCTGGGGTACCAACCACATTGCACATCGAACTGCCCCACAGGCTGCCCGATGAAGTGGAATCGGTTGCCTACTTCGTGGTCGCCGAGGCGTTGACCAACATCGCCAAGCACGCCAACGCCTCCCAGGCGGTGGTCACCGTGCGCCTGGATGACACCGCCAACGTGCTGCACGTCTCGGTGTTCGACGACGGTCAGGGCGGTGCCGTCGTCGACGCCGGCGAGAATGCCACCGGCCTGCGCGGACTCGATGAACGGGTACGTGCCGCCGGCGGATCCTTCGGGGTGTCCAGTCCCAGCACGGGTCCGACGATCGTTACGGCGGTGCTGCCATGCGCATCGTGATCGCCGAGGACTCGGCGCTGCTGCGGGCCGGTATCGAGCGGATCCTGGCCGACGCCGGGCACGAGGTGGTGGCCGGGGTGCCCGACGCCACCAACCTGCTGCGGCTGGTCAACGAGCATCACCCCGACCTGGCCATTCTTGATGTCCGGATGCCGCCGACGTTCACCGACGAGGGCATCCGGGCCGCAGCCCTGCTGCGCAGCCAGAACCCCGAGTCTCCTGTGCTGGTGCTCTCGCACTACGTCGAGGAGCGTTACGCGGCCGATCTGATCTCCTCGGACACAAGAGGATTCGGCTACTTGTTGAAGGACCGGGTGGCTGACGTGCCGGCATTTCTCGACGCCGTCGAGGTGGTGGGTGGCGGAGGCACGGTGCTCGATCCCGAGGTGGTGTCACAGATCCTGGTTCGTTCGGCCCGGCACAGTGTCCTGGATCAGCTGACCCCTCGCGAACGCGACGTCCTGCAACTCATGGCAGAAGGTAGGACGAACTCGGCCATCGCCGCCGCGCTGCACATCTCCGTCGGCTCGGCCGAGAAACACATCGCCTCGATCTTCACCAAATTCGACCTCGCTCCCGACGAGAGCGAGAACCGCCGCGTGCTCGCGGTGCTGCGTTACCTCGAGACCTAGACCGAATACCCCCACCGGGAAGGACTTTCATCGTGACCACCATCGCCCCTCCGCCACCGGTCAACCCGCCGCCCCAGCTGAACACCGGCGGACGCACCGCCTTCCGTCTCGTCCTGATCGCCGCGGCGACGCTGCTCGTGGTCGGGTCGGTGGCATCGCTGGGTGTCGCGGCCTGGGCCGTGAGCACCGTCCGCGTCGTCACCGATCACGAGGCCCTGCCGGGCACGATGCGATCGTTGGTGATCGACACCGCACGCATCCCCATCGCGATCCGGATCATTGCGGACCGCGAAACCCGGGACGCCGCCGCGGATCTGCGCCTGGTGAACACCACCCACAGCGGCGCGCACCGACTGCAGGTCACCACCGACGGCGACGAGACCCGGATCACGGTAGTGGGCAACCCTTCCCGTGTCCTGGAGTGGGCCCGGGGCGGGGAGATCACGGTCGCCGTACCACCCGAGCAGGCCCGTCGGCTGACCGTGCGCACCGAGCAGGAGATCGGCACCGTGATCGCACAGGCGGATCTGGACCAGTTGATCGCCCGCACCACAGACGGTCCGATCATCCTGCGGGGTGCTGCCCGCCGCGTCGAGGCCCACACCGTGAACGGCGAGATCTTCTCCCGCTCCCCCATCGCGGTCACCGAACAGTTCAACGCCACCACGTCTGACGGTGACATCGCCGTCGACTTCGGCGACGCCGTGCCGCGGCGGGTCGATGCGGTGAGCCGCAACGGTGACGTGACCATCGGATTGCCCGGGCGGGGACCGTATCTGGTGCATGCCCAGTCCGGGTCCTCGACCCAGGTGCGGGTGCCCGAGACGACCGTCCCCGACACGGCGGTCGCCGAGGTCACGGTCCGCTCCGATGACGGTGACGTGGTTGTCGAGGATGTCGGCCTCGGACAGCGCTAGCCGTCCGAGGTCACCCCTGCGATGATCTCGGCCACCGAACCCGAGCGGGCCTGGCGCCACCCGGTGCCCGCCCACACATTGGTGGCCTGCGGATCACCGGCGGCCACCGAGGCCTTACGCACCGGGCTGGTCAGGTAATGGATCTCGGGGTAACCCAGCGGGGCCTGCGCATCGTGATCGACGATGAAGCGGTTCTTCAGACCGCGCGCGTACCGACCGGAAAATGCCCGCGTAACAACGGTTTCGGTGAACTCAGGATTCCGCAGGGCGGCCCGGTGCACGGGGCTGCTGCCGGATTCGTCGGCCAGGAGGAACGCGGTGCCGAGCTGGGCCGCCACCGCACCGGCGGCCAGCACACCCGCAACGTCGTCGGCGCTGATCAACCCGCCGGCAGCCGCCACCGGAACGTCCACGGCCGCCAGCACCTCGGCCAACAGCTGGTCCAGCGGTTGCGGTGCGGGCGCGGCGGCCGGGTCGAAAGTGCCCCGGTGTCCACCCGCTGCGGGCCCCTGTACGGCAAGTGCGTCGACACCGCGGCTCACCGCAAGCCGCGCTTCGTCGGCCGTCGTCACGGTTCCGATGGTGCTGATTCCGGCACCGCGCAACCGGGAGACCTCCGCCTCGCTCGGCAGGCCGAACGTGAACGAGACCGCTTCGGGCCGCAGATCGAGCACCACGTCCAGCTTGGCGGCCCACGCATCGTCGTCGTAGCGCGGGTCACCGAGCGCCACCCCGTAGCGCTGCGCCTCGCCGGCCAGCTCGGCGGCATACACCTGGATTTGTTCGGGAGTGCCCGCACTGAGCTGGGGCGCAAAGAGATTCACCCCGAGTGGCTCACGGGTCAGGCCCCGCGCGGCGGTGATCCGGTCGGCGAGCGCGTCGGCCGTCAGATAACCGGCCGCCAGGAAGCCGAGCCCGCCGGCATTGCTGCCCGCCGCGGCCAGCTCCGGCGTCGAGGGCCCACCGGCCATCGGCGCCACGATCACCGGACGTCGCAGCCCGCGAATATCGAATGTGCCCATCACCGCACCGCCTTTCCGAACAACAACACGTCGTGAGGTTCGTCGCTGATATTGGGAAACATCCCGTAGCGCGCGAGCCTTCCCTCCAGCGACAGACCGCACCGGCGCAGCACGCCGGCCGAGCCGGCATTGTCGACGTGGCAGTACGCGGTCACCCGGTACACCGTGGGATCCCGCTGCAGATCGGTCAGCATCAACGAAACCGCTTCCGACATCAGGCCGCGTCCCCACCACTGCCGGGCCAGGCAGTAACCGAGCTCCACCGAGTACGGCTGCGGGCGTCGCCGCGCACACAGCCCGGCCACCTCGCCGTCGACTTCGATCAACCAGGTGTGCTCGTCACCGACGTTGAACAACGTGGTGATGACGCGGCGCGTCTCGGCGACCCCCGAATGCGGCCGCCAGGACAGATACCGCGTCACCTCGGGGTCGGAGGCGATGCGGGCGAACAGGGCCTCGGCATCCTCGACGACCGGTGGGCGCAGCCGCACCTGTGGCCCGGCCAGGATCTGGGTGTTGGGCATGGCCCCATCCTGCACCGTTGCCGGGGCGGCCCGTCCAGCGGTTTACTGGACTGATATGGCAATCACCTTCAACCACACCATCGTCGCCGCCAAGGATCGGCAGGTCTCCGCCGAGTTCTTCACCGAGTTGTTCGGCCTGCCCGGCCCCCAGGAATTCGGTCCGTTTCTCGCCGTGACGATCAATCACGGAGTCAGCCTCGATTACGCCCAGATGGGTCCTGACGAAGAGATTCGGCCGCAGCACTACGCATTTCTGGTGTCCGAGGACGAGTTCGACTCGATCTACGGCAAGATCCGGGACCGCGGCATGCAGCACTGGGCCGATCCCCATGGTCAGCACCCAGGCGAGATCAACCACAACGACGGCGGCCGCGGCGTCTACTTCCAGGACCCGTCCGGGCATTACCTGGAGATCATCACCCGCCCGTACGGGGGCTGACCGGCTTCAGCGGTGGCCGCGCTCGTGTTCCTGATCGCGGTACGCGTTGGCCAGTGTGTCGACGTGACCGGGCAGCGCGCCGGCCGCCACATCAGCCAGGCTGGTCTCTTCCAGCACCGAACGCATGCTGGCCCGCAGCGCACGCCAGACATCGGTCAGCGCCGCCGTCGGACCGGAGTACGGCAGATCCCCCAGACCGATGTCGCGCACACTGGCCAGCGGTCCGTCGATGCAGCGCAGCACGTCGGCGATGCTGATCTCGTCGGCCGGCCGCGCCAGCTCGTAGCCGCCGTCACGGCCCCGGTGGCTTCGGACCAGGCGATCCGTACGCAGGGCGGTGAGGATGTCGACGAGGAACTGTGCTGGAATGCCCTGCGCCTTGGCCAGGTCATCGGTTTTGACCAGCTCGCCTTCGTCGACCGTGGCGAGTTGCACCATGGCTCGGACGGCATACTCCGCCTTCGCCGACATCCGCATGCTCAGGATTGTGCCAGTTCGGTCATGGCCCGCACGGATGCGGGAAGCGGCGTGCCCGGCACGACGTCCGGCGAATAGCGCATCTAGTCGGGTATCCCGGCCGCATCGGGGACCACGACGGCGAACAGGTCCGACATCGCGGCCAGGCTCGCCGACTGCATGACGGCGGCGGGCACCGGTGCGCTGTCGGGGCCGGCCAGCGTCCGGGTGGCGGTGGCGGCGGCCACCACGGTCGGGGCGTATCCGAGGTTGAAGGCGCCGCGCGCGGTGGAGTTGACGCACATGTGCGTCATGAATCCGGCCAGCACCAGGTTCGACGCGTTGAGCCCTTTCAACCGGTCCTCGAGGTCGGTCTGCACGAACGAGTTGGGGAACTGCTTGACCACCACGGGTTCTCCCTCACGTGGAGCCACCGCTGCGACGATCGCGCCGCTCTCACCCTCGATGTCATACAGCGAACCCGGACCGTCGGAGTGCTGGATGTGAATGACCGGGATACCCGCGCTGCGGGCCCGGTCCAGTAGTTGCGCGGTCTGCTCCAGCGCGGCCTGCACCCCTTCGAGCTCCATGATTCCCTGGGTGTAGGTGTTCTGGCAGTCGATGAGGATCAGGGTGGAATCGGCGAGTCGGGCCGGTGCGGCAGGGAGGCTGGCCAGTTCGCGCAGCGTGGGGCGGCTCATTTCGGTGAGCGTAGTGGCCCGCCACCGCGTTTAGGCTGCATTGGTGGCATCGAAAGACTGGTCGAGGGGCAAGATCACGCTGGTCATGGGCGCCGTCGCACTGCCCATCGCAGTGATCCTGATCGTCACTGCACGGAGCGAGAAAGCCCCGAGCGCAGACTGCCAACGCGTCGATCAGATCGCCCACCACCTCGTCACGGCAGGCGCTCTCCCGGGAGGGGACGGAGTTGCCGACCCGAACATCACCCGAAAAGCAGCTGAGGCGGCCGCCGCGGCCCGCGAGGAAGCCGCTTCGATCGAAGATCCCGATTTGAAGCAGAAAGCGCTGGCATTCGCAGACGCACTGCACCAGTTCAGCCAGGGCAATCCCAGCGCGCCGCCGAACGGGTGGCCCGACAAGAACTACATGGGCGGATACCAGAATTCGTTCAGCACGCTCTACGAGCTGAAGCAGGCCTGTCCGAACGTCGGCACCGACCCGATGCCAGCCGATATGCCGACCATGCCGCCCAGATAAGCGAAATGGTCGAACCCGTGTGCGGGATCGACCATTTCGTTGGTTCCAGGGCGAGGACTACCCCGCCGTGACCGCCAATACCCGCTCGGCCAGCTCGGGCCGGCAGACGATCAGATCGGGCAGTGTGGGGTCGGCCGAGTTGTAGACCAGCGGCGAGCCGTCGATACGCGAGGTGTACAGGCCGGCCGCGCGGGCCACCGCGACAGGCGCGGCTGAATCCCACTCGTACTGACCACCCGCGTGTACGTACACGTCGGCGATCCCGCGGATCACCGCGGCGACTTTAGCCCCGGCCGAACCCATTTCGACCAGCGTGCCCTCCAGCGCATCCCGCACCGCGAGCGCCACCGCCGGCGGACGGGTGCGCGACACCACGACCCGGGGCGGGCCGTCGAAGGGGCGCGGGGCGGCCACCTCGGGGGTGGACAGGGTCGTGTTCTGCGCCGGCAACGCGACCGCCCCGGCCACGAGTTCGCCTGCGCCCCACAGCGCCACGTGCACGGCCCAGTCGTCGCGGCCGAGTTCGGAGAACTCCCGGGTACCGTCGAGCGGGTCGACGATCCAGACCCGATCGGCGCTCAGCCGGGCCGGATCGGCCCGCTCATCGGCCGTGGCCTCCTCCGACAGCACCGAGTCACCGGGACACAGCGCGGCCAGCTCGGCCATCAGGAAGTCGTGGGACTGCTTGTCCCCGGCTGCCTTTCGCTCGGCAGCCGAGGCGTCGGCGAAGTCGGCGCGGACATCGAGCAGCAGATCCCCGGCCCTGGTGGCCAGCCGGGCAGCCAGTTCGTGGTCGTTCACGACGGCAGCTCCAACAGCTCGATCACCATGTCGGCCAGTTCGGCGGTGCTGAGATCCGGCGTGAGCCGCAGATCCGGGTTCTTGGGCCGCTGGTACGGGCTGTCGATACCGGTGAAGTGGGTGATCTCACCGGCCCGCGCCTTGGCGTAGAGGCCCTTGGGGTCGCGGCGTTCGCAGTCCTCCAGCGGGGTGTCGCAGAACACCTCGTAGAAATCGAGACCCGCATCCGTGGCGACCTTGCGCGCGAGTGCGCGGTGCTCCTCCAGTGGGCTGATCGCGGGGACCAGCACAACCTGACCGGAATCGGCCAGAATCGCCGCGATGTGAGCGAGCCGGCGCTGGTTCTCGGCCCGGTCGGCCATCGAGAAGCCCAGGTCCGCGTTCAGCCCGTGGCGCAGGTTGTCCCCGTCCAGAACGTATGCCGGAAAACCCTTTTCGAGCAGCTTCTGCTCGACGAGCACCGCCACCGAGGACTTACCCGAGCCGGACAGACCGGTGAACCAGACGGTCCGGCCCTTCGACAGCCGATCCTCGGCGGTGCACAGCGACTCGTGGCGAACCGTGTTGGGGCTCGCGGTGTCGTGCCGGGTCTCGCGCAGCACCATGCCGGCGCCCACGGTGCCGTTGGTGTTGGGGTCGATCAGGATGAACGATCCGGTGGCGGCATTGCGGCTGTATTCGTCGAGCAGCAACGGCGCCTGGGTGCGCAGCGAGACACGGCCCAGCTCATTGAGTTTGAGCGCGGTCGCGGACTTGTCCCGGTGCAGGGTGTTGACATCCAGCCGGTAGTCCAGTCCGGTCACCTTGGCCCTGGTGGTACGGGTGGTGTGCTTGACCAGGTATTCGCGGCCGGGCTCCAGTGACGATTCGTCGGCCATCCAGCACACCGTGGCGTCGAACTCCTGGGTGACCCGGGGCTGGTTGTTGGGCCGGGCGATCATGTCGCCGCGGGAGATGTCGATGTCGTCGGACAGGCTGATCGACACCGCCATCGGCGGGAATGCCTCGTCGACCACGCCGCTCGGGCCGTCGATCTGGGTGATGCGCGTGGGCTTTCCGGCCGGCAGCACGATCACGTCGTCCCCGGGACGCAGCACACCGCTGGCCACCGTGCCGGCGTAGCTGCGGTGGTCGGCGTGTTCGTGGGTCTGCGGCCGGATCACGTACTGCACCGGGAAACGCACGTCGACCAGGTTGCGGTCACCGGCGATGTAGACGTCTTCGAGGTGACTCAGCAGCGACGGACCCTCATACCAGGGCGTCACATCGGATTTGGTCACCACGTTGTCGCCTTTGAGGGCCGACAGCGGGATGGTCGTCACGTCATGCACGTCCAACCGGGCGGCGAACGCATGGAACTCGTCGCGGATCGCCTCGAAACGTTCCTGATCCCAGTCGATCAGGTCCATCTTGTTCACGGCCAGCACGATGTGCTGGATGCCCAGCAGCGACGCCAGGAACGCGTGGCGGCGCGACTGCTCGAGCAGTCCGTGGCGGGCGTCGACCAGCACGATGACCAGTTGCGCGGTGGAGGCTCCGGTCACCATGTTGCGGGTGTACTGGATGTGCCCCGGGGTGTCGGCGATGATGAATTTCCGCTTGGCCGTGGCGAAGTAGCGGTAGGCGACATCGATCGTGATGCCCTGTTCCCGCTCGGCGCGCAGGCCGTCGGTGACCAGTGCCAGATCGGTGTAGTCGTGGCCGCGTTCCTTGGAAGTGCGCTCGACGGCGGCCAGCTGATCCTCCATGACCGCCTTGGAGTCGAACAGCAACCGGCCGATCAGGGTGGACTTGCCGTCGTCGACGGATCCTGCGGTGGCGATGCGAAGAAGCGTCGACATCAGAAGTAGCCCTCTCGCTTGCGATCTTCCATTCCGGCCTCGGAGATCCGGTCATCGGCGCGGGTGGCACCGCGCTCGGTGAGCCGGGACACCGCGGTCTCGGCGATGACCTCCGAAACCGTTGCGGCCGTGGACTCCACACATCCGGTGCAGGTGACGTCGCCGACGGTGCGGAACCGCACGGTCTTCTCGATCACCGGTTCGTCCTTGCGGGGCTGCAGGTACTTGTGCACCGCGAGCAGCATGCCGTCGCGCTCGAACACCTTGCGCTGGTGCGCGTAATAGATGGAGGGCAGCTTGATCTTCTCGGCGCCGATGTAGGACCAGATGTCGAACTCGGTCCAGTTGGAGATCGGAAAGGCACGGATGTGCTCGCCCTTGTGGTGCCGCCCGTTGTAGAGGTTCCACAGCTCGGGGCGCTGCACCTTGGGGTCCCACTGGCCGAACTCGTCGCGGAAGGAGAACACGCGCTCCTTGGCGCGGGCCTTCTCCTCGTCGCGCCGGGCACCGCCGAAGGCGGCGTCGAACTTGTTCTCCCGGATACCGCGCAGCAGCGTGACGGTCTGGATCGGGTTGCGCGACGGGATGGTCTCCACCACGCGACCGGCATCGATGTCGTCCTGCACCTTGGCGACGACCAGGCGCGCACCGTAGTGCTCGACGAGTTCGTCGCGGGCCTCGTAGACCTCGTCGAAATTGTGGCCCGTGTCGACGTGCATGACCGGGAACGGCAGCCGGCCCGGCGCGAACGCCTTGACGGCCAGGTGCAGCATGACGATCGAGTCTTTACCCCCGGAGAACAGCAGCACGGGCTTCTCGAACTCCGCGGCAACCTCGCGGATGATGTGGATGGCCTCGGCCTCCAGCGCCCGGAGGTGGCTCAGCTCGTAGTGGCCGGCCCGGCCGGATTGCTGATCGGTTTTCTGTGCGGCGGTCATCACTTCCCCATTAAGTTGGTAGGAATGGCCAGAATTGCAAGCATGGCCAGGAATCTAGCTGCCCTGTCCCCGCGGTGTCAATGGTGGGTAACCGTCAGGCCCGGTGCCCGCTGACGTGGGCACCGGCCTGCCGCGGCAGTCGCACCGTCGCGACCACGGTCAGCGCCAGCAACGCGCCCAGGATCAGATAAGTCAGCGAGTACGAGCTCCACTGGCTGAGCAGAAGCGCCGCCACCGCGATGCCGAGGCCGGCCGCCAGCTCCTGCACCGAGGCATTGAGCGTGTTGGCGTGCGTCAGGTGCTCACCGTCGACGTCGGAGAACGCCAGGCTGTTGTAGGCGGTGAAGCCGATCGACCGCAGCGCCCCGCTCAGATAGAGAACGACTGCCATCACCGCGACCGGCAGCCCGGGCCGCAACGCGGCCAGCAGGCCGAAACAGGCGACCGACGCCAGCCCGTTGACCAGGAGCACGGTCCGGATGCCGAAGCGGCGCATCAACGGTGTGGTCGCCGGCTTGATGGTCAGGTTCCCGGCGAACAGCGCGGCCACCATGACGCCGGCCGCCAGCGGCGTCCAGCCGAACTCCAGCTGGAACTGCAGCGGCAGCAGGAACGGCACCGCGGTGATCACCAGGCGATACAGCGACCCCGCCACCACCGTGATGCGCAGCGTGTGCACCCGCAGCACCCGTAACTGCACCAGCGGGGCCGACGCGTCGAGCAGTCGCCACAGCGCTCCGACGAGCAGCAGGACCGCCGCGACAGCGCATCCGGTGACCAGTCCCCAGTCGGTCCCCGAGACCCGGACGTTCTCCAGCGCGATCAGCGCCGCAGCAATCCCCGAACCGAGCGCCAGCAGACCTGGCCAATCCAGCGATCGGACCGTGGACTGCGGCTCGCCGCGGACGAGTTTGACCGCGAGAACGATTCCGATCACGCCGACCGGAATGTTGACCGCGAAGATCCACCGCCAGCTGCCCAGGGTCGCAATCGCCCCGCCCAGCACCGGGGCCAGCACCGGTGCGGTCAGCGCGGGCCAGGTCAGTAGTGCGATCGCTCGCACCAGGTCGGACTTGCCGCTGTGCCGCAACACGGCCAGCCGCCCGACCGGCACCATCATGGCGCCGCCGATCCCCTGCGCGATCCGCATCAGCACCAGCATCGGCAGCGAGGTGCTCACCGCACACCCGATCGAGGCCAGCGTGAACACCGCGATCGCCCCGATGAACACCCGGCGCGTACCGAACCTGTCGGCCAACCATCCGCTGGCCGGGATCAGCACCGCCACGGTGACCAGATAGGCCGAGATCGCCACGTTGACGTCGATGGCCTCGACGCCGAACGACGCGGCGATCAGCGGAATGGCCGGCGCGATGATCGTGGCATCCAGGATCTCCATGAACAGCGCGCCGGCCACCAGCAACGCCAGACCCCTTGGGAACGGCGAATTCTCGGGTACGGACATCACGCTGCCCCGCGTCCTGGAGCCGAGGCAGTTACCCCGCAGGTAATTGAGACGCTGACCGCCGGCCGCACACACTGGTGGCCATGAGTACCCAGACCGGCCCGGAGGTCATGGCACAGTTCCTGCCCCAGTCGCCGTTCGTGGCCAAGCTCGGCATCGTCGCCGAAACACTCGACGGGCCCGAGGTCCGACTGCGGTTGCCGTGGGATCCGACGAACATCACGATCGCCGACATGGTGCATGGGGGTGCGATCGCAGCGTTGGCCGATGTCACGGTGATGGCTGCGGCCTGGGCGCAGGCCGAGGTTCCGGATTCGCTTCGCGGAGTGACTGTTTCGATGACGATCAACTATCTGGCACCGGCACGGGCCGCCGATCTGATCGGACTCGGGCGTGTGCTGCGTCAGGGTAGGTCCCTGGTGAACAGCGAGGTCGATATCGTCACTCCTGACGGCGAGGCGGTGGCCAAAGCCATCGCAACGTACAAGGTGGGGTGAGCGGGCACCGAGAATAGGGTGTGGCGGTCGCTACAACTTCACCTCGTTGAGCTTGCCGGTGGAGACGTCGAAGATGAAGCCGCGCAACGACTCATGCTTCGTGACGAATGGGCTGGCCTCGATCCGGCGCAATGACTGACGCACATCTTCTTCAAGGTCGACGAACGCCTCGGCCGCCCAGTTCGGCTTGATGCCGGTGTCGTCCTGGATCTGCTGTTTGAACCCGTCATCGGTGAACGTCAGCATGCCGCAGTCGGTGTGGTGGATCAGGATGATCTCCTTGGTCCCCAGCAGCCGCTGACTGATCGCCAACGAGCGGATCTCGTCATCGGTGATGACGCCGCCGGCGTTGCGGATGACGTGCGCCTCGCCGTCACCAAGGCCGAGGATGCGATAGACGTCCAGCCTGGCGTCCATGCACGCGACCACGGCAACGTGCTTGCTCGGCGGCAACGGCAACGGCCCGGAGAAGGTCGTGGCGTAGACCTCATTGTTGGCCAGGTACTGGTCGGTGACAGACATGATTCGACGCTAACAACGGGCAGGCGGCACGGCTAGACGCAGAATCAGGCTGAGCCGATGAGGTGCAGTCTCTGCTGCGGTGCCCAGGCGGCGGCCGTCCTGCCGGGGGATATCGGACGGCCGCCGCGGTCAGGGGTCAGGCGGCCGGCGCCGACAGGTCGTACACCGGGACGTCGCCGACGACGCTCTTGGTGAAGTGCTGTCTCACCCAGGTGGTGATCTCCCCTGCGCTCCCGCCGGGATCACGCTGCGAGCCGGTTGGGCCGCCTCGACCACCCTCGGACCGATCGAGGAAGTAGCGGACCTGGCCGTCGGCGACGTACCGCTGGAACTGCGCGAGCGTGGGCGAGTTGTCACTGCCCATGAACCCGCCGATCGCCATCAACGACTCGCCGGTCTTGAGCTCGAGATCGCTCACCAGCATCGAGCCCACGCTCGCGGCGGCCCAGCGACCGTCGGTACCTGCGATGAGCTCAGCCAGCGCCGGGTCGTCGGCCCGGCCGAAGCCCGGACCACCGGGACCGCCGAACCCCATGTCCCGGTTGGGGCCCGAGGTGGCCATCGGCCCACCGCCGTGGACCTTGGCCACCGTCTCGATGGTGTAGGCCCCGGTCGCGGCGAGCCCGAAGACCATGGCCGCCAGCGCCACCACCGCGGGGAGCTTGCCCGGCCGGTGGGCGACGAAGGCCAGGGCAGCCGCCGTCAGCACGGAGCCGATCAACACGATCCAGCGCAGCGCCGGTAGCCAGTCGGGGGTCCGGTTCAGCAGCACGAACGCCCACACCCCGGTGCCGGCCAGCATCACGGCCAGCACTGCGCGGGCCGCGAGTCGTGCACGCACACGCCACAATTCGACGACGGATATACCCACCAGTGCGGCGACCGCCGGCGCCAGCGCCACGGTGTAATAGGGGTGGATGGTCCCGTCCATGAAGCTGAACACCACCGCGGTGACCAGCAGCCAGCCGCCCCACATCAGCAGACCTGCCCGCAGGCTCGCGGTCCGCGCCGTGCGCCGGGTCAGCCATAGTGCGGCAACCAGTCCGAGCAGCGCGGCGGGCAACAGCCACGACGCCTCGGTGCCCATGGACATCCCGAACATCCGGCCGACGCCCGGATCACCGCCGAACAGCAGGTTGGCACCGCCGCCGGGGCCGTGACCGAAACCGGGACCACCTCCGGGTCCACCCGGTCCGGGACCGTTGCCGGGCCCTGAGCCCGCCCGGCCCAGGATGCGTTGCAGCCCGTTGTAGCCGAATGCCAGTTGCAGCAGGCTGTTGTCGGTCGATCCGGCGATGTAGGGCCGCGAGTCCGCCGGCCACAGCGCCACCAGCGCGATGTACCAGCCCGACGAGACGATCATCGTTGCCGCGCCGATCAGGAGCGTGCCCAACCGTTTCCACACGCCGACCACGGGCGCGGCGACGAGGAACATCAGGGCCAGCCCCGGCACCACCAGGAAGGCCTGCAGCATCTTGGTCAGGAAGGCGAAACCGAGCGCACACCCCGCCAATGCCACCCAACCGGCACTGGCCCTGGCCGACACCGGACCGACCGCACGGACCATGAAGTAGGCCGCCAGCACCAACAGCAGCACCAGCAGTGCATCGGGATTGTTGTAGCGGAACATCGAGGCCGCCACCGGTGTCAGTGCCAGTGCCACCCCGGCGATCAGGGCGGCGCCGGGGCCGCTGGTACGCCGCACGGTGGCATAGAGCAGTGCCACCGCACCGACACCCATCAACGCTTGCGGCAGCAGCATGGTGAACTCGTTGAAGCCGAACAGCCGACCGGACAACCCCATTGCCCACATCGCGGCCGGCGGCTTGTCCACGGTGATGGCGTTGCCGGCATCCAGCGATCCGAACAGCCAGCCCTTCCAGGACTGGGTGCCGGCCTGGGCTGCGGCGGCGTAGTAGCTGTTGGCCCACCCCGAAGACCCGAGCCCCCAGAGGTAGAGCACCGCTGTGCCGGCCAGCAGAGCCCAGTAGGAGGGGCGAATCCAGCGCGGCGTCAACGTATTCGGGGACTCCGCGATCCGTGCGGCCTCGGGTGCCGCGTCGACGATGGCCGTCATAGTTCTACCCCTCGATTCGGCTCAGTGGCCCGCCGCGTCCGCGAGGGATGGAATACCCACCCCCGCAACAGGACGAAGCGCACCGCGGTGGCCAACAGGTTGGCCGCCACCAATACTGCAAGCTCGACACCGCGGTGCGGCACGGGCGCCACGACGTGCAAGAGTCCCAACGATCCACTGGTGATGGTCAGCGCGACCCCGAACACCGTCAGCCCCTCGAGGTGATGGCGGGTGACGTTGCCCGACCCGGCGATCCCGAAGGTGAATCGGCGGTTGGCCGCGGTGTTTCCGACCGCGGTCACCAACAGGGCGATCAGGTTGGCGGCCTGCGCACCGACCCCGGCCCGCAGGGCCGTGAACAGCAGCAGGTAGGCCAGCGTGGAGACCACACCGACGGCGCCGAAGCGCACCGCCTGGCGCAGCAATGATCCGGGTGCGGCCGATTTCCGCGACGATCCGAGCTGCGCGGCGATCGTGTTCACCGGGATCGACCCGTTGGCGAATCCGCGCAGCAGCCGGCCGATGCCCTTGAGGTCGGCGGTGGCGGTGGCGACGATGTCCACCCGGCTGTCCGGATCGTCCACCCAGTCCACCGGAACCTCGTGAATGCGCAGACCGCTGCGTTCGGCCAGCACCAGCAGCTCGGTGTCGAAGAACCAACCGGTATCGGCCACATGGGGCAGCAACCGGCGGGCAACGTCGGCCCGAATCGCCTTGAAACCGCACTGTGCATCCGAGAACCTCGCCGCCAGAGTCGATTTCAGGATCAGGTTGTAGCAGCGCGAGATGAACTCACGCTTGGCGCCGCGGACCACCCGTGAGCCGCGCCCCAGCCGGGTGCCGATGGCCAGATCGGAGTGGCCGGAGATCAGTGGTGCCACCAACGGCGCAAGCGCGGCCAGGTCGGTGGACAGGTCGACGTCCATGTAGGCGAGCACCGGCGCGTCCGACGTCGACCACACCGCGCGCAGTGCGCGTCCGCGCCCCTTCTCCTCCAGCCGGACCACCCGCACACCGTCGAGTTCGGCCGTCAGTTCGGCGGCGATGCGCGGGGTTTCGTCGACGCTGGCGTTGTCGGCGATGGTGATGCGGACCGGCACCGCGAAGTTCTCGGCGAGGTACCGGTGCAGCCGGCGTACCGAATGAGCGAGCGCGGCCTGCTCGTTGTACACCGGCACGACGACGTCGAGCACCGGAACTCCGGCCTCCCGGGCGGCGAGTGTGGCATTGGGCCGCGACGCGAAATGAAAACGCTGCTCGGGTTCTTCGACCAAAGTTGTCATGAGTTCATCGTTCTCCGCAGGCTTGTGATCCGGGTTGGGCGAAGCTATGCGCCGGCTATGTGTTCGTCGCACGCTGAGTCAGGTCGTAGATGGTGACGTCGTCGACGGTGACCGGGTTGTAGTGGGCCTGGACCCATTCCGCGATCTCGGTGGCCGCCTGGCTGCCGCTGGGGGTGTGCCCGCCGAACCCGCCGGCCATGATGCGGGATCGGATGAAGTAGTGGATGGCGCCGTCATCGACGAGGCTCTGGAACTCCTGAAGTGTGGGCGCCGGATCGGTGCCGTTGAAGCCCCCGACCGCCATCACCGGTGCGCGGGTGGCCAATTGATAACCCGCGGCATTCGACGAACCCACCACGGCCGCCGCCCACTGGTAGCGGTCGGCATCGGCTGCCAGCGTCGCGGTCACAGTCGGCCCGGGTTCGGGAGCCGCGAACATCCCACCGAATCCCCCACCACCGCGCGATGGACCGACGGACGGTATCGCCCCGGTGTGCGCGCTGGCCGCGGTGGCGATCGAGTACGCGACCGGACCGGCCAGGCAGGCCGCGGCCGCCAGCACCGCCGTCACCCGCACCATCGGGCGCTCCAACCGCCCGACCACGAGCAGCAGCACCGCGGCACCCACACCGACCACGGACACCGCAGCCCGCAGCCACGGATACGCATCGCCGTTACGGGCCAACAGCACCGCGGACAGGATCGCGGTCACCAGTACCGCACCCGACATCGCCCTGGCGGCCCGAATGTCGGCGCGGTACTGCCACAGCAGCGTGGCACCGATACCGATCACCGCGCCGATCGCCGGGCCGAGCGCCACGGTGTAATACGGATGGACGATGCCGTTCATGAAGCTGAACACCACGGCGGTGACCAAAAGCCAACCGCCCCAAAGGATGAGAGCGGCGCGGGTCGCGTTCGTGCGGGCGGCCCGGCGGGTCAGGTAGAGGCCGGCCACCAGACAGATCAGCGCCGCGGGCAGCAGCCAGGCGATATCGGCGCCCATCTGCGACCCGAACAGCCGGCCGGGACCGACATCGAAGTTGAGATTGCCCAGGCCACCCGTTTCATCACCGGTGAGCCGGCCCAAGCCGTTGTACCCCAAGGCCAATTCGACGATGCTGTCGTTCTGCGAACCACCGATGTAGGGCCGCGACGAGGCCGGCCACAGCTCAACCAACACCAGATACCAGCCACCGCTGACGACCATGGCCGCCACGGCCGTGACGACATCGAGCACACGCCGGCCCAGCGGACGGTCCCCCGCCATCAGAGCCGCCGCACCGAAGGCCGGCAGAACCAGGAACGCCTGCAGCATCTTGGCCAGGAAGCCGAAGCCGACCGCGGCCCCTGCAGCGACGAACCACAAACGGCTGGCGTCCTTTTCGATCCCGCGCTGCACGCAGTAGGCCGCCACGACGAGCAGCAGCACCAGCAGCGCATCGGGATTGTTGAACCGGAAGATCAACGCCGCCACCGGCGTCAGCGCCAGCACGGTACCCGCCAACAGGCCGGCCCAAGGTCCGGCCGCGCGGCGCACCGCCGCGTAGAGCACCGCGACCGCACCGACCCCCATCAGCGCCTGCGGCACCAGCACGCTCCACGAACTCAGCCCGAACAGGCGCACCGAGAGGTCGGTGATCCACAATGCCGCGGGCGTCTTGTCCACGGTGATGGCGTTGCCGGCGTCGCTGGACCCGAACAGCATCGCCGTCCAGTTCTCGGCACCGGCCTGTGCGGCGGCCGAGTAGAAGGCGTTCGCCCACCCGCTGCTCGACAGATTCCACAGGTAGAGGACCGCGGTGCCGGCCAGCAACAGACCGAGGGCGACCCGGTGCGAGAAGGCCGGGAACCGCGTCACCCGCCGGGCGTCTGTGCGAGTTTGGGCCTGCTCGGCAGGCAGAAGCTCGGCGGCAACAAGGGTCACGCTCTCATCGTCGCCGTGGCCGCTAGGTGCCCGATTGGTCCGTCCTGTGCGTGCCCTGTGAGCTCTCGCCCGGCAGTCGCACCACGAACTCGGTCGAACCCGCAGTACTGCTCACCTCGATGACGCCGCCATGCGCCTTGAGCACCGCGGCCACGATCGCCAGACCCAACCCCGTGCTGCCCTCGCGCCGCGACCGCGACGAGTCGCCGCGGGCAAACCGTTCGAACACATCGGGCAGCAGTGTCGCGGGTATGCCGGGACCGTCGTCGGTGACGGTCAGCAGTACCGCATCGGGTTCGGGTTTCAGCGACACCGTGACCGAGGTACCGGGAGGGGTGTGCGTCCGTGCGTTGGCCAGCAGATTCGCCAGCACCTGACGCAGCCTGGCCTCATCGCCTTCGACCACCACCGGGTCCTCGGGCAGGTCCAGCGACCACTGGTGGTCCGGGCCCGCGATGTGGGCGTCGCTCACCGAGTCGACGATCAGCCGGGACAGATCGACGGTGTCACGTTCCAACGGCCGGCCGGCGTCGAGGCGGGCCAGCAAGAGCATGTCCTCGACCAGTTGCGTCATCCGGGTGGTCTCGGACTCCACCCGGTTCATCGCGTGGGCCACGTCGGCGGGCAGGTCATCGCGTTTGCGCTGGGCCAACTCGGTGTAGCCCCGGATCGCCGCCAGCGGCGTCCGCAACTCGTGGCTGGCGTCGGCGACGAACTGACGCACCCGCGTCTCGCTGGCGTGCCGGGCCGACAGCGCGCTCGCGATGCGGTCGAGCATCCGGTTCAGCGAGGTGCCGAGCTGTCCGACTTCCGTGTGGGCGCTGGCCGGGTCGACCGGGACGATCGGTGTGGGCAGCTCCACCTCGCCACGGTCGAGCTCGAGATCAGCCACTCGGCGTGCGGCCGCCGAAACGCGTGACAACGGGGCCAGTTGGCGCCGGATGATCAGCGTTCCCGCGGTCGTCGCAGCGATCAGCGCGATCACCGCCAGCACACCGAACATCCCGAGCACCCACAACAGGGTGTCGTCGACGACGGCAGTCGGCAGCCCGGTCACGATCGTCTGCGGGCCGCCGTGGCGCGGATGCAGGCCGATCAGCCGGTAGCGGCCCAGCCCGTCGAGGTCCACGGTTTCGGGATCCCGGGTTGCCGGAATCTGGGACAACTGGACCGCCGCGGCCGGGCTGACCTCGACGCGGTCCCCCTCAGCGGTGATCACACCCGCGTCCACCGGCCGGTTCGGCGCCACCACCGCCCCGACCGTGCGCGCGGCCTGCCCCGGTGCGTTGAGGAATCCGGGCCCCGGGCCGTCCTCGGGGTCGAAGGGTACGCGGTGATGACGGTGCATGCCCGGCGGCGGCGGGGATCCCGGTGGTGGAGGCGGCAATTCGAAGATGGCGGCCGAACGCCGGCCGGCCTCGATCAGTTGATCGTCGAGCTGGTTCATCAAAAACCGTTGCAGCGCAAGCTCTGTCGCCACCCCGATCGTGGCGCACACCACCGCCAGCAGGGCTACCTGAGTGACGACCAGCCGGGCCCGCAACGACCAGGTCCGCGGCGACCACCACCGGGTGGCGCTTCCGGTCCCGGCCGTCACCTCAGCGCGCGGGCCGGAGGACATAACCCGCACCGCGCAACGTGTGGATCATCGGTTCCCGTCCGCTGTCGATCTTCTTGCGCAGATACGAGACGTACAGCTCGACGATGTTGGAGCGGCCACCGAAGTCGTAACTCCACACCCGGTCCAGGATCTGGGCCTTGCTCAACACCCGCTTGGCGTTGCGCATCATGAACCGCAGAAGCTCGAACTCGGTGGCGGTCAGTGTGATCGGGTCACCGGCGCGGGTCACCTCATGGCTGTCCTCGTCGAGCACGAGATCGCCGACGATGATCTTGGCGCCGCCGTCTTCACTGGTCACCCCGGTGCGCCGGAGCAGCGCCCGCAACCGCAGCACCACTTCCTCGAGGCTGAACGGCTTGGTGACGTAGTCGTCGCCGCCGGCGGTGAGACCGGCGATGCGGTCCTCCACCGAATCCTTGGCGGTCAGCAGCAGCAGCGGCAGGCCGGGAATCTGTTCGCGCAGTCTGCGCAGGACGTCCAGACCACTCATATCGGGCAGCATCACGTCGAGGACGACCACATCGGGTGGGCTCTCCCGCGCCGCGGCGATCGCGCTCGCGCCATCGCCTGCCGTGGCAATGTCCCAGCCCTCGTAGCGCAGCGCCATCGACACCAGTTCGGCCAATACGGGCTCGTCGTCGACCACCAGGACTTGGATCGGATTGCCATCGGCGCGGCGCATGACGGCGCGCCCGGACTCGGAATCGGTGCCACTGGTCGTCGAACTCACCCGCTCATTATTCGCCCGCTCGTTAGGCCCAGACTGAGCGCTTTCTATGCGCCAGCTGTGAAGAATCGCCACATCCGGGGCAGCGCCCGCACACAGCCGACACACAGACAGCACCGGCAACGTGGACCTCATGAGCATCCGACCCACAGTTGCCGCAGTCGGCATCGCGGCGGCTATTGCGGGGCTCGGCGGTGCGGCGGTGTATGCCGCCACCGATACCCAGGGCCCCGGCCATCACGGCGGCGGGCCGCCAACTGCGCACGGCGGCGGGTCACCGCCCTGGATGGAGGGACCCGGAATGGCCGGGCAATCCCACGACCGGCCCGATCCCGCCACGATTCACAGCGAGGCGGTGCTGGCCGACCGCGATGGCGGCTACCGTACGACGCTTGTCCAGACCGGCATGATCACCGAACTGAGCGCAAGCTCGGTCACCGTGCGCAGCAACGACGGATTCACCCGGAGTTACACCCTGCCGGACGCCGCCAAGCCCCCGTTCGCGGTCAACGACCGGGTCCTGATCCAGGCCACCGGCACCGGGCCGGCACCGGCGGGCAAGCCGACCGTCACCAGCATCGGCGAGGCGCCCAAGCGTTAACCGTTGCCGTACCCGTCGGGCAGCTCCACCTTCACCGTCGGCTTCGCGAAAGAGGTCTCGAGTTCGGTGGGAGCTGTTGTCTTCGTTTCGGTTTCACCGACTTTGACCGCGGGAACCGCTCCACTGCTCGGCGCCTCCGCCACCATGGTGCCGAATGCGCCCATCGCTGCCAGTGCGATCGCTCCGACGCCGGCCATTGCGTACTTGGTCCGCTTGCTGCGTTCGTCTCCTGTCATACAAACCTGCCTACCGGGGCCCGCGAGCCAGGTAAACCGGCCGACGTACGCACCGGCGGGCGAGATCAGTCGCGATCAGTGCGGTGTGGCAAACCCGGACGGCGTCGTCGCCGAGACCGACGGCGAGGCCTCCGATGTCTCGGGGGCTGTCGGCGGAGTCGTCGGGGTGATGGTTTGTCCAGTGGTGATGGCCGGTGGTTCGACCCGCTGTTGGGCCCCGATGAGGCCACCACCCATCCCCACCCCGAGCACCGCCGTGGCTAACCCGCCCATCGCGCCGACCCCGGCGGCGATGAATTTCAGATTTCGCTGATTGTTTCCCTTCGCGCTACCCAATGCGCTCACCTCCGCAGCGACGTATAGCCGCTGCGGCCGGAGGTGAAACCGCTACCGGAGCCTCGCGCTGCGATCGATGCGTGGATCAGTGCGTAGTGGCGAACCCGGACGGCGGCGTGTTGCCCCGCATCGCAGGTACAGCCATCGAAACCGCCGGCGCGGCCGGAGGCGTCGTCTCCGTGGTGGTCTGGCCGACGTTCATGTGGGAACCAGATGCCACTGCCTGGGCCCCCGTACCCACGTGAACGTCCGAGACCGCCCCGAACACGCCCAGCCCCACCACTGCCGCACCACCGGCGACCGCAGCGATCACTTTCACATTCTTCAGTCCGCTGACCTTCATGTATTTCAGTGAACGCCCGATTTCTATGCCAAGGCTGTGGCAGGACTGTCAGTTACCCACCGAGCATGGGCGCGCCGAAAACCCACATTGCCGCGGTGACCGTATTCACGTTCCCGCCTGCTCTACCCTGTCTGGCATGCAGCCGTGGGCAGGAACGACCGGATGACGCGCTTCCTGGCGCGCCGGCTGCTCAATTACATCGTGTTGCTGGCCCTGGCATCGTTTTTGACGTTCACCCTGACGTCGCTGAACTTCAAACCGCTCGACAGCCTCGAACAGCGCAATCCACGGCCACCGCAGTCCGCGATCGACGCCAAGAGCGCCGAGCTCGGCCTCGACCAGCCCATTCCGCTGCGTTACGCGAACTGGGCCGCCGGGGCGGTCCGCGGCGACTTCGGCACCACGGTGACCGGGCAGCCAGTTGTGGACGAATTGTGGCGGCGTATCGGGGTGACGCTGCGATTGCTCGTCATCGGCGCGATCTCGGGCGCCGTGATCGGCGTGGTGGTCGGGGCCTGGGGCGCGATACGCCAGTACCGGCTGTCCGACCGTGTCATCACCTTGTTGTCCCTGCTGGTGATCAGCACTCCCTCGTTCGTCATCGCCAACATGCTGATCCTGGCGGCGCTCAACGTGAACTCGATTCTCGGCGTTCAAATATTCGAATACACGGGGGAAACGGCGCCGGTGCCCATCGGCGGTGCCTGGGACCAGTTCGTCGATCGGCTACAGCACCTCGTGCTGCCGACGTTCACCCTGGCGCTGATGGCCATCGCCGGCTACAGCCGGTATCAGCGCAACGCGATGCTCGACGTGCTCGGCCAGGACTTCATCCGCACCGCGCGAGCCAAAGGGCTGACCCGGCGTCGCGCCCTGTTCAAGCACGGGCTGCGTACCGCACTCATTCCGATGGCCACTCTGTTCGCGTATGGGGTGGCAGGGCTGGTCACCGGTGCGGTGTTCGTCGAGAAGATCTTCGGCTGGCACGGCATGGGCGAATGGGTGGTGCAGGGCATCGCCACCCAGGACACCAACATCATCGCGGCCATCACGGTGTTCACCGGCAGCGTGATCCTGGTTGCCGGCCTGCTCTCCGACGTCATCTACGCGATGCTCGACCCGAGGGTGCGAGTCACATGACCCAGACTTCTGCCCCCACCGGTGATGCCGCCGCGGCCCGCTCGGGTCTGCACACCGAGGAATTCGCCACCCGGCGCACGCTGGTGTTCCGCCGGTTCCTGCGCAACTGGCCCGCCGTGGTGTCGCTGGCACTGCTCGTGATCATGTTCGTGGCCTGCTACGCGCTGCCGTCGGTGCTGCCCTACAACTATTCGGACCTCGACTACTACGCATTGCAAGAGCCGCCGTCGGCCGACCACTGGTTCGGCACGAACGCACTCGGGCAGGACATCTTCGCCCAAACCCTGCGCGGCATGCAGAAATCCATGCTGATCGGCGTCTGCGTGGCGTTCATCTCGACCGTCATCGCCGCCACGGTCGGCTCGGTGGCCGGATACTTCGGCGGCTGGCGCGATCGCACGCTCATGTGGATCGTCGACGTGCTGCTGGTCGTGCCCAGCTTCATCCTGATCGCGATCGTCACGCCGCGTTTGAGCCAGTCCGATCGGGTGTTCTGGCTGATCGTGCTGCTCTCGGCGTTCAGCTGGATGATCAGCTCGCGCATCGTGCGTGGGATGACCCTGAGCCTGCGGGAGCGCGAATTCGTCTTGGCTGCCCGCTATATGGGTGTCAGCAGTTGGCGCATCATCGTGCGCCACATCCTGCCCAATGTGGCATCCATCCTGATCATCGACACCGCGCTCAACGTCGGCGTGGCGATCCTGTCCGAAACCGGTTTGAGTTACCTCGGTTTCGGCATCCAGGCGCCCGACGTATCGCTGGGCACGCTGATCGCCGACGGCACCAAATCCGCCACCACCTTCCCCTGGGTGTTCCTGTTCCCGGCCGGGGTGTTGGTGCTGATCATCCTGTGCGCCAACCTGATCGGTGACGGCCTGCGCGACGCCCTCGACCCGAGCAGTGGCCGCTTGCGCCGCCGCAGCAAGAAAGCACGCCGATGACCCGTCTACTCGAAGTATCCGATCTGACGGTGGACTTCCCCACCGATAGCGGCGCGGTACATGCGGTGCGGGGCCTGAACTTTCATGTGGATTCCGGCGAAGTCGTGGCGCTCGTCGGCGAGTCCGGTGCCGGGAAATCGGCCAGTGCCATGGCGGTGGTCGGGTTGCTGCCCGAGTTCGCCGAGGTGTCCGGATCGGTGCGGCTCCGTGGCGAGGAACTGATCGGGTTGTCCGACGCGCAGATGTCACGGGTCCGGGGCAACACCATCGGCACGGTGTTCCAGGATCCGATGTCCGCACTCACCCCGGTCTACACCGTGGGTGATCAGATCGCCGAGGCGCTCCAAGCCCACAACCGCGACGTGGGCCGACGCGCGGCCCGGTCGCGGGCCGTCGAACTGCTGGAGCTGGTCGGCATCGCCCAGCCGGAACAACGCGCCCGCTCGTTCCCGCACGAATTGTCCGGCGGCGAACGCCAGCGGGTGGTCATCGCCATCGCCATCGCCAACGACCCCGATCTGCTGATCTGCGACGAACCCACCACCGCCCTCGATGTCACGGTGCAGGCCCAGATCCTCGACGTGCTCAAGACCGCGCGCGACGTCACCGGCGCCGGGGTGCTGATCATCACCCACGACCTCGGGGTGGTGGCCGAATTCGCCGACCGGGCCCTGGTGATGTACGCCGGGCGCGCCGTCGAGGACGCTCCGGTGGCCAAGCTGTACGAGAAGGCCCGGATGCCCTACACCGTCGGCCTGCTCGGCTCGGTGCCGCGCCTGGACGCCCCTCAGGGGACCCGTCTGGTGCCGATCCCCGGTGCACCGCCGTCGCTCACCGCGACGCCGCACGGTTGCCCGTTCGCGCCGCGCTGCCCGCTGGCCATCGACGAATGCGAGGCCGCCGAACCCGAGCTGATCGAGTTGGGGCCGGGCCACCACGCCGCCTGCATCCGCACCGATCAGGTAGGTGGACGCAGTGCCGCAGAGATCTATCAGGTACCGGGCACCGCCGGCAGCACCCCTGAGAAACCTTCCGACGACACCGATGTGGTGCTGCGGGTGCGCGAGCTGACCAAGACCTACAAGCTCTCCAAGGGCGTGGTGCTGCGCAGGCAGGTCGGTGAGGTCCGTGCGGTCGACAATGTCAGCTTCGACCTGCGCAGCGGCCGTACCCTCGGCATCGTCGGGGAGTCCGGATCGGGAAAATCCACCACCCTGCACCAGATCCTGGATCTGTCTGCACCGCAATCGGGTTCGATAGAGGTACTCGGCTCCGACGTGGCCACCCTGGACCGGAAGACGCGCCGCGCCCTGCGCACCGACCTTCAGGTGGTGTTCCAGGATCCGGTGGCCTCACTTGACCCACGACTGCCGGTGTCAGACGTGTTGGCAGAGCCGCTGACCGCCAACGGTTTCGGGAAACAGCGGATCGACGAGCGGGTGGCCGAGCTCCTCGAGTTGGTGGGCCTGCGACGCGCCGATGCCAGCCGTTACCCGGCCGAGTTCTCCGGCGGGCAGAAGCAGCGCATCGGGATCGCCCGCGCTCTGGCGTTGCAGCCCAAGATCATTGCGCTCGACGAACCGGTCTCGGCATTGGATGTCTCCATCCAGGCCGGGATCATCAACCTGCTGCTCGACCTGCAGGACCGGTTCGGCCTGGCCTATCTGTTCGTGTCGCACGACCTGTCGGTGGTCAAGCACCTGGCCCATGACGTCGCGGTGATGTACAAGGGCGCGGTTGTCGAACAGGGCTCCGGCGATGAGGTGTTCGCCGCTCCACAGCACGCCTACACCCGCAAGTTGCTGGCCGCCGTTCCGCAACCAAAGCCCGCCAACGGTTAGGTATTGCCGCATCGAGGGGTGGCGGCATCTAGCATCGACTGGGTGAACGGGTTCAAGGGGTTCAACGGATTCAAGCTCCAGCATTTCGCCATCGTCGCGGCAGTCACCGCACTGGCCCTGGCCGGCTGTTCGGGCGGTGACCGGGAGGCCCCGTCGGCCGGCGGTAATGCCGAGGTCGGCACCACCAACGACATCAATCCGCAGGACGTCGCGAACCTGCGCCAGGGCGGCAACCTGCGCCTGGCCCTGACCGAGTTCCCGTCGAACTTCAACCCGCTGCACCTCGACGGCAACACCGGCGACGTCGGCTCGCTCACCAGGCCCACGATGCCCCGCGCCTTCGTGATCGCGGCCGACGGATCAGCGACGGTGAACACCGACTACTTCACCAACGTCGAACTGACGGGCACCAACCCGCAGGTGGTCACCTACACGATCAATCCCAAGGCCGTGTGGTCCGATGGCACGCCGATCACCTGGGAGGACATCAAGTCCCAGATCGACGCCACGAACGCGAAGAACCCCGCGTTCATCATCGCCGCACCCAACGGCAGCGAGCGGGTCGCCTCGGTGACCCGCGGTGTCGACGACCGCCAAGCCGTGATGACCTTCGCCAACCCGTACGCCGACTGGAAGGGCATGTTCGCCGGCAACGGTCGGCTGCTGCCCAAGAGCATGACCGCCACGCCCGAGGCTTTCAACAAAGCTCAACTCACCGCGCCCGGGCCGTCCGCGGGCCCGTTTCTGGTGTCCAACATCGACCGGGGCGCACAGCGGATCACGTTGAGCCGCAACCCGAAATGGTGGGGCACCCCGCCGCTGCTGGACAGCATCACCTACCTGGTGCTCGATGACGCCGCACGCATCCCGGCGCTGCAGAACAACACCATCGACGCCACCGGCACCGCGTCGCTGGACGAACTGACCATCGCGCGTAAGACCGCGGGGATCAGCATCCGGCGGGCACCGTCGGCCAGCTGGTACCACCTGACGTTCAACGGCGCGCCCGGGTCGATCCTCGCCGATCCGGCCCTGCGCAGTGCCGTCGCCAAGGGCATCGACCGCCAGGCCATCGCCAATATCACCCAACGGGGTCTCACCGACAATCCGGTGCCGCTGAACAACCACATCTTCGTGGCGGGTCAGCAGGGCTACCAGGACAACGCTGCGTCGGTGGCCTTCGACCCCGACAAGGCCAGGGCCGAACTCGACGCGCTGGGCTGGAAAGTTCCTGAGGGACGGCAGTTCCGGGAGAAGGACGGCAAGGAACTCGTCATCCGCAATGTGTTCTACGACGCGGGCAGCACCCGGCAGGTAGCCCAGATCGCGCAAAACATGCTCGGCCAGATCGGGGTGAACCTCAAGCTCGACACCAAGCCGGGCACCGGGTTCTTCACCAACTACATCATCAAGGGTGACTTCGACATCGCCCAGTTCGCGTTCCTCGGCGACGCTTTCCCGCTGAGCTCGCTGACCCAGATCTACGCGCAGGACGGGGCCAGTAACTTCGGCAAGATCGGCAGCCCGGAGATCGACGCCAAGATCGAGCAGACGCTGGAGGAGCTGGACCCGGCCAAGGCGCTGGCTCTGGCCAACGAGCTCGACCAGATGCTGTTCGCCGAGGTGTTCAGCCTCCCCCTGTTCCAGTCACCCGGAAACGTCGCGGTGCGCAGCAGCCTGGCCAATTTCGGGGCTCCCGGGCTGGCCGACACCGACTACACCAAGGTCGGTTTCCTCAAGTAGCCGTGGAACGGGGCGCACGTGGAGCTGATCGGCGACACGAGAGTGCGCATGGCCCCGGGGATGTACAGCTGGTGCATTCTGCTGACGTTCACGATCCCGGCCACGGCGCCGGCCGATGAGCTGATCGGCAATGTGCTGGCCCACCCCCGCTACGGCCATGACTGCATCTCCCCATGGACCGGGGTGCCCGACGCGGTACATGGACCGTATCGGCTGGATTCCCTCAAAGCCGATGTTTTCCAACGTTGTTCACCCGCCGACGCGGTGGCGTCCCTGTGGTCGTGGCCGGCGACCAACCTGAACGCGTGGGTCAGCACCGAGTTGCTGCTGTCGCGGGAGTTGGTGATGGCGTGGACATCGCCGATCCTGACGAGCGCGGATGAGATCTACCGGCTGACTCTTCCCAGAGAAGGCAACGAACACGATTATGGATGGGTTGTGGGCCTCAGCGGGTTCCACGAATTCCTCGCCGTCTGCCGTGAACGCGGCGTGGCCACCGTGATCATCGCGTCAGATGATTGAGGTTGCGCCACGCCAGGGGTGGATCGGCAGCGCAGCCTCCACTGCGGTGGCCGCCGCGATCCCCGACACCGCCACCCGGATCGCGGGACGCGCAGGCAGGGCGTCCAGTTCGGCGGCGGTGGTCGAAAGTTGTTCGGCCACACCGTCGCGCACCGCACGGATCACTGCCAAGGCAGCACGTTCCCTGGTGTCGATCACACTGTGCACGACTGTCGACATCTGAACCAGGACCGCACCGGGCACCAGGGCCGCGATCCGCTGGGCAACAGCCGGCGGCGTGGTCAGGTCCCGGCCACCGGACAGCACGACGGTGGGCCAGTGAAAGTCCGGTAACTCGGTCAGCAGGTCGAAGGGCTCGGCCTCGAAGGGTTCGAAGAACTTCGCACTGCCGATCATGTCGGCCATCTCCAGCGCCGGGTCCAGCGGCAGGCCATCGGGCACCCCGGCGTAGTTCAACTCGCGGAATGCGATCCGCCCCACGAGGTCTACCTCGTTGCGGTACGGCGCTTTTCGTGTCGACATCCGACTGAGCCGGGCGAGCGCAGACCAGACCACCGTGCGCCCACGCAGCAACAGATCGAGTTGACGGTCCAGCAGGGGGGCGCCGCCGAACCCATACAGCAGGCCGGCCAGTTCCCCACCCCTGGTGGCCAGTGCCCCATCGGCCACCAGGCGCCGCACCTTGGGTGCCAGGTCCGCGGTCTCCGGGACCGTACCCTCCCACAGGAGACCGCGAATGGCGCTGCGCATGGCTTCGATATCAGCGGTGGACAGCAGTGGCGAGTCCAGCACCATCGCCGCCACCCGGTCCGGATGGCGCACCCCGAAACCAGCGGCGATGTAGCTTCCGTACGAGGTGCCGTACAGCACCGCGTCGTGGACGCCGGCGTCATCGAGCACCGCGGCGATGTCGTCGACGACCTGCTCGACAGTGATGGCCGCCGGTGGCAGATCCGCGCCCGCGTCGGTGTGCCGCGACATCCCGACCCCACGGTGCTCGATCATGATCACGTCGAATCCGGCCGCGGCCGCTCGCCTGCGCAGCGAGCGATACGGCTGGATCGATGCCACGCCGGGACCGCCCGGGATGATCACCACCGGGTGCGCCGATTTGCGCCCGGCCCGCACGTAGAACAGGTCGAACTGCTCGTCAGAACCCGGACTGACCGGGCGTCGCACCGCCCGCACCCCCGGTAGCGCGGCGAGCTTGTCGTGCGCCCGCCTGCGCTTGGCGTTCATCGTCATCGCGCTCCATTGTGCCGCGCACCGCTCAGATCAGATAGATGGCGAAGATCGCCCCGAACAGCACCACCAGCCAGCCGTCGGTGGCGAGTTTGAGCCACTTCGGTGCCGTCCGGACCTCCATGAACTGCCGGATGATCAAACGGGACTTGATCAGCGTCAACACGAGCACCAGCGCGGTGATCGGCACGCTGGCCCGCAACGTGTCCGAATACTGCGCCGGCGCCAACCACCAGGATCCGACGGTGATGGCGACCAGCACCAGCCAGGTCTGAGTCACAGCCTTGTCGGTCATCGTCACCTCACCACGTAGAGCAGGCCGAAGATGATCACCCAGAGCAGGTCGACCATGTGCCAGTAGACCGCGCTCGCCTCCACCACCGACGCGCGGCGACGGGACGGATTGCGCAACTCCCGCACGATCACGCCCAACACGATGAGCCCGATCAGCACGTGGATCAGGTGCACACCCGTCAACACGTAGTAGAACGAGTAGAACATCTCCGAATTGGTGTGCCCGTTCCGGATCTTGACCACCCATTCATAACCCTTGCAGGCCATGAACATAAGGCCACCGACACCGCCCGCGTAGGTGAGTCGGATGGCCGCTTCGTGGCGGCCGGCACGGGCCGCCAGCACCGCACGGGCCACCAACCAGGAACTGGTCAGCAGGATCACCGTGTTGACGACACCGACCGTGATGTCGAGATGCTGTTGGGCACGCAGAAATTCGTCCGGATGCATGGTCCGGTAGATCATGAAGACGATGAAGTAGCCACCGAAGATGACCAGGTCACCGAGCACCATCACCCACATGTGCCCATCGCCGGGCAGATGCTCCGACGACGCCTTCGGCCGTGAATCAGTTTGCGTCAATGCATGTTTCCTCACGATTCAGGGCCTGCCGGAGCAGCACGATCAGGGCAGAAAGCCAAACGGAGAAGACCACCACCGCCCACCAGAAGGAGATCGACCCATTCCAGGCGAACGGCCCCGACTGGAACAGGAACATCTGGGTGGCGATCACCTCGGTGATGATCTGCCAGATGGTCACGTAGGCGAACCACACGGGGAAGATGTTGTGCTTGTGGTAGAGGATGGCGATCGCAAATACCAGGTAGGCCGCCGTGAAACAGCCCAATGAGCCGTTGTAGGAAAGCATTCCGAGGTCATAGAGCAGGCTGATCAATTCAGGGTCGCGGTCTGGCCGGAACGCCGCGGTGAGAAAGCACACCGACACCAACAGGAACCCCGGCAGTGCACCGACGCCCATGCCACCGATGTAGCCGTAGGCGAACACCGACCCCACCGACATGCGCTTGATCTGGTAGGCGACCAATCCGTTGGTCATCGCCGCGCCACCGAGCAGGATCAGCAGTAGGCAGAAGCCGATCTTGATGGTCAGGCCGTGTTCGGCGAAGAACGCCACCTTGTCGGCCGCGGTGACATCGGGGCGCGGCGGCGGCGTCACCCGGGTCAGGATGCAGATGATGACGCCGAAGGCGCCGTACCAGAGCGGGAAGAACCAGGTCATCAGGCGCACGTCGGGCCTGCCCGGCGGCGCCTGGGTCAGCACGGTCACGCCTGCACCCGTCCTGCTACGACACCCTCTGACACGGCCTGGCTGATCACCGCGCGGCGCAGCACGAAGAACATCACGATGACGAAGATCGCGAAGGCCCCGTTGCGCAACCAGAAGGCCAGCACGCCGTCCCACGCCAGCGGCCCGGTGTGAAACACCGCCGCGCCCGCAGCCGGGATCATCGCCAGCGCGGTGGCCAGCGAGTAGTGCCCCACCCAGCGGGGGAACACCGGAGCGGGCCCGTTGTCGAAGTAGACCGCCACCGCCAGCAGGGCGAACTGCGACACCACCATGCCGACCGGCGCGATGAACACGATCCAGGCCAGATCGTTGAGCAGCATGATCAGTTCCGGGTTACGGTCCGGCCGAAACGCGGCCACCAGGAACAGAATGTTGGACAACGCGAAGATCGTGGCGCCGCTGACCACCGCGGTGAGATAACAGTAGGCGAACACATGGGTCTGGCCCTTCATGCGCTTCATCTGGACGACGATCACCATGAAGAACGGCAGGATGAGGATTCCGCAGAGATTGAAGGTCACCTGGCTGAACCGGATCCACGCGGTGTGGTCGGCGTAGAACTCGGCGACCTGCTCCGCGTTCCAGGTCGGCGACATTGGCGGCCAGAAGCCGGGAAACGCCAGCAGCGCGACCAGCAGCACGACCCCGACGGCCGGCCCGGTCCACAGGCTCACCCACTGGGCCTTGATGTTTCCGGCTTTCGGCAGGTCTTGAACCTGCTCCAGGATCTGCACCCCGACCTCCTAAACTGACTCCAGTCAGAACCCCTTGCTCCCGAAACCGTAATGGCAGCCGCGCAATAATGAAAGACCCATACTGAGTACAGTCAGTTACTCGTGCCGTAGCATCGAGCCGTGCTCAAGGCCACTGCCCGCAGCCGCAAGGGCTTGCAGACGCGGGAGCGGTTGCTGGGCGCAGCGATCTCCGAGTTCAAACGCGACGGCATGGCCGCAGCCGATACGGCCGCGATCGCATCGGCCGCAGGTGTCGCCCACGGCACCTTCTTCTTCCACTTCCCCACCAAGGAACACGTCCTGCTGGAATTGGAGCAGCGCGAGCAGCAGCGGATGGCCGGCGACCTGGCCCGGTTCTTCTCCGGGCCGCACGACGTCCGGGACACTCTGGGCGAAACCGTGCGGATACTGGAGAAGCTCGAACGACGCTTGGGCGGTCGTCTGTTCAAAGACTTTCTGGCCCTGCACTTTTCCACCACCCGCCCCCCGTCGGAGGAATGGACGCACCATCCGGTGATCGTCGCGGTGATCGAGGAGCTGCAGCGGGCCCAAGACCGCGGTGAGATCCCGGCCGCAGTGGACGTGATGCACAACGGGATGTCATTTCTGGCCGGGCTCTACGCGCTGCTGATCACCATTCCCGACGCCGCCGCGGTGCGGGCTCCGGTGATGGCCGAGTACCTGACCACCTACTTGTACGGCCTGCGGGTCCTGCCTTAGGTTCGGGCTGATCCAAACGCGTGCCCACCGGTGTCGGGCCGGATACAACAGTGCCATGACCACCGTCGAGAACGTGACCCGTGTCCTGCCCGGTACGCCGGAGTGGGATGACCTGCTGGCCTCGATCGCCGTGGGCGCCAAGGACCGCGACCTGAACGACGAGAACCCCTTCGATCAGGTCGCCGCGCTCAAGCGGGCCGGGTTCGGCACCCTCCGGCTGCCCGAGTCCCTCGGTGGCGCAGGATTCACTGTGCCACAGCTGTTCTCCGCGGTGATCGACGTAGCCAAGGCCGATCCCATTGTGGCCCATATCTTCCGGACCCATTTCTGGTTCACCGAGGAGCGGCTGCGCAGTGTCGACGATCCGGAGTCCAGGCGATGGCTGGGCAAGATCGCCGAGGGTAGGATCTTCGGAAATGCGTTCAGCGAGAAGGGTTCATTGGCCGTGGGCAGCCTGGTGTTCAACACCCGGTTGCTGGCCGACGAGGCGAACGCGGGTGCCTTCCGGCTGACCGGCGAGAAGTACTACAGCACCGGCACCCTGTTCTCGGACTACCTGACCGTGACCGCCACCACCGACCACGACTCGGTGGCCAACGTCCTGGTACCGACCGACCGCGAAGGCGTGCGCCTCGTCGATGACTGGGACGGATTCGGCCAGCGCCGCACCGGAACCGGCACCACGACGTTGACCGACGTGGCCGTCGCTGCCGACGAAGTCCTCACCGACACCCCGTACGACGCCGACCCCGTTCCGACCGTGCAGTACGCCTCGCTGCAGTTGTTCATCCACGCGGTGGTCGCCGGCATCCTGGCCAATGTCGTGGACGACGGTGTGGCGCTGCTGCGCTCACGCGAACGCAACTTCAGCCATGCCGTCACCGAACGGCCCACCGATGATCCGCTGCTCCAACGCCAACTCGGCGTGCTGGCCAGCACGGCCTACGTGGCGCGAGCTGCCGTGTTGGACGCGGCGGCGGCGATTGGCGCTGCCACGGATTCTGCCGTCGACGGCGTCCCCGACGCCCACCTGGCCGCGGAAGCCCAACTCAAGGTCGCCAAAGTCAAGGTGCACCTGGACGACGTCGCCCCCGAAGCCGCCACCCGGCTGCTGGAACTCGGCGGAGCGAGCGCGGCCTCCCGGCAGCGCAACCTGGACCGGCACTGGCGCAACATCCGCACCATCACCCTGCACAACCCGGTGGCCTACAAGGCGCGGGTGATCGGCCAGAACCTGTTGCACGGCACGCCCATTCCGGCCAACGCCTATTTCTGAGTGATCAGCTCCGCTGCTTTCTCGCCTACCAGCACGCTGGGCGCGTGGGTATGGCCGCGGATGAGCGTCGGCATCACAGACGCGTCGGCGACCCGCAACGCCTCGATTCCCCGGACCCGTAGCTGCGGGTCGACCACGCTGCCCTCGTCGCTGCCCATGCGGCAGGTGCCGACGGGGTGATACAGGGTGTGTGACACTGAATTGATTGCACGCGTGAGTGTTTCGTCGTCCAGCGCGGACGCGTTCAGCGGCCTGGCCACCTTGCCGATCAGGTCCCGCAGGGCCGGGGCCTGGGCGATCTCGGCAGTGATCCGCAAGCCCGCCATCAGCGCGAGGCGGTCCGCGTCGTCGCTCAGATAGCGAGGGTCGATGATCGGCTTGTCCATCGGGTCGGCCGAGGCCAGCGTGATGGTGCCGTGGCTGCGGGGCTTGAGCAGGATGGGACCCATCACGACGGCGTGACCGTACGGATCGCCGATGCCCTCGTCGAAGAAGGGAGCCGGAGCGAAGATCAGCTCCAGGTCCGGAAGATCCAATTCGGGCGTGCTGCGAACGAACCCGTAGGCCTCACCGACATTCGAGGTCAGCATGCCCCGGCGCCTGGCCAGATAGTTGACGAGCTCCAGCGGCTTCTCGGCTGCGAAGAGGCTGTCATCGCGGACGTCGAATCCCAACGGAACGACCAGGTGATCAAGCAGATTGGTGCCCACGCCAGGCGCGTGCCGAATCACCTCGATACCGTGGCCGTCCAGCTGGTCGCGGTCGCCGATGCCGGACAGCATCAGCAGTTGCGGGGAATTGATCGCGCCGCCGCACAGGATGACCTCGCGGCGCGCCGTCACCACATCCCGAACTCCGCCCTTCTCGAATTCGACCCCGACGGCTCGGTTTCCGGCGAAGACGATCCGCGTGACGGTGGCCTCGGTCAGCAGGTTGAGATTTCGCCGGCGCAGGGCCGGCTTGAGATAGGCGTCAGCGGTGCTCCAGCGGGCACCGCGACGCTGAGTCACCCTGGTCTCGCAGAACCCGTCGTGGCCGCATTCCCTGGCCGCGGCCAGCCAGGCTGCCGTCGAACTGCGCGGGCTGCGCTGCGCCTCGACCACCAGCGGCCCGGCCTCGATGCGCTTCAGGTACTTTTCCAGGCCGGCGTAACTCCAGTCCGCACCGGCGTGCTCGCCCCACTCGTCGTAGTCGGCGGGGAAACCCGGTACCCACATCATCGCGTTCATCGACGATGAGCCGCCGAGGGTCTTGCCACGCGGCCAATAGATCTGGCGGCCATCGAGTTCCGGTTGCGGTTCGGTCAGGTAGTCCCAGTCGACCTCGCTGCGGAACAGCTTCGAGAACGCCGCCGGGATGTGGATGAATTTGTTGCGGTCGCGCGGCCCGGCCTCCAGCGCGAGCACCGAGACATCCGATTGTGCGCTCAGCCGGTTCGCCAGTACGGCGCCTGCCGAGCCGGTCCCCACCACGATGTAGTCAGCCTCCACGTGGCGGAGTGTATTTGCACGGCGCGGCCGGGCGGGACTAATTCGATGTGGTGGTCAACTCGATGTGGTGTGCGCCGCCGACGGCGGCGTAGCGCTCCGGGCTGCAGGTCAACACGATGACCTGCCCGTCCCCGCCGACCGCGTCGAACACCGCACCCATCTTGGTCAGCCGCTCCGAATCGGTGAAACCGAGCGCGTCGTCGATGATGACGGGCACGCTGTCCTCCTTGGCCACCATCGCGGCGCCGGCCAGCCGTGCGACGATGGCCAACTGCTCCTTGGCACCACCCGACAGCGATTCGTACGGCACCGTGCGCCCGGACAGCGTGCGGGTCCGGATGTTGAGATCGCTGTCGACGTCAACCTCGAAATCCTCACCGAACACGAGCCGGCCCAGCCGCTGTACCTCGAGGCGGAACGGATCCGCGTAGCGCTGACGGGTGGCGTCGCGGTGGCGCGCCATCACCGAGCGCAGAGTCTCGGCGGCACGGGCCCGGCGGTGCACCCGAAGGTACTCGGCGTGGGCGTGCTCGCGTTCGGTCTCGGCGGCATCGAGATGCCCCTTGCGTCCCTGGGTGCCGTACACCCTGAGTTGTGCCGCCAGCTCACGCAGCCCGTCGGCCGCCTCCCGGTGGCGGGTATCCAGCACGTCGGCGCAGCAGACCGCCTCATCGAGCGCGGTCTTCACCGAATCCGGTGCGGTGGCTGATAATTCGGTGCTCAGGCCTGCCACGCGGCCCGTGGCGGCAGTGGCCTCCTCGTCGGTGACCTGGGCCTTCACCGCCAACTCGTCGTCACCGGCTTGGGCGCGCTGGATTTCCAACCGACCGCCTGCCACCGTCAACTCGGCCTGCGCCGTGGTGAGCTTCTCGCGCAGCACGCTCAGGCGGGTCGACTTTTCCGTCAGCTTCTGGGCCGCCGCGGCGATCACCTTGCGGCTGGTCTCGCTGTCGGCCACTGCCTTGCGGTGCACCGCCACCGCGGTGTCGAGTTCGCTTCGGGCGGTGGCGATATCAGCGGGTCCGGCCAGCTCGAACAACCCGGCCTCATCGGGCTGCCCGGCACGCAGTTGCACCAGGCGAGCTCGCAGATCCGTCAGCTGGTCATCGCCGGTGAGCGCGTCGACAGTGGCGCGCAACCGATCCCGGCTGCCGAGCAGTTCCCGGCGCCGGCCATCGAGGGCCCGCGCGGCATCGACGCCGTCGACCCCGGCTGCTGCCAGCGCGGCGGTCAACACGTTCTGCGCCTCGTCGAGACGGGCCTGCGTCTGCGCGGCAGGCGTTCCCGGCACCACGCGGACGGTGAGCACGCCGGGCACGTCGATCTCGGTGTCGGCGGTGGTGTTGACCGACCACGGGCTGCCGGCCTCCAGTGCGACCCGGGTCTCGTCCACTCGGATATCGAGGCTCTCAACGGCGACGAGTTCGATTCGCGCCGAGGCGAGTTCGGCCTGCCCTGCGGCGCGTTCCACGGCGACTGCCGCCGCCTCGATGGCTCGCATCCCCGCGTCGTCGAGCACGATCCCGGCCAGTTCGCGGTTGACCCGGTCGAGGTCACGCACGCCGGCGTCGATCCTGCTGAGCCGGGCAGCCAACCGGTCGGCCTCGTCGCGGTCGGTCATGTGCGTCAGGGTGGCACGGGCGGTCTCTACCCGGGCTTCGTGCTCCTGCGCTGCCACCCGAGCCTGTTCGGCCACGGCTTCGGCAGCCTCGTGAACCTCACGGGCCGTGGTGGTTTCACCATCGGCCACACTCAGCGCGGCCTGCAGTTCGGTGATGGTGGCGGCCCGCTCGTCCAGGTCGGCGCGCAGCCGTCGGCGTTCGGTGAGCGCGGCGGCCGCCGCGGCCTGCGCCACCCGGGCGCCCTCGGCCACCACCTCGGCCTCCTTGAGCCGTTGCACCAACACGGCAACCGCTTCGGCCGCCTTGCGGGCCGCGGCCAGGCCGGCCTGGGCCGCTTCGCGTTCACCGGCGAGTCCGGTGACCTCGACGCTGAGTTCGGCATGCCGGCGCACCGCATCGTCGACCTCGGCCACCGCCGCGGCGCATTGGGCCACGTCACCCTCGGCGGCAGCCAGTCGCTTGGTCACCGCCGCCCACTCACCGGTGGGCCGACCGGTGGCGGTGAAGTAACGCAGATACTCCGCGTCGATGCGCTCGATCAGCAGCGGCTCGTCCCCCGAGAGCGCGACCGCCTCACCGGCGGCCACGTCCAGGGCCCGGGCCAGCGCGTCCGAGCCCGACAGGTCGACCGGGGCGGTCGAGCTGGACTGCAACACCCGCTGGGCCTGCCACAGGCTGGTGTCCACGGTTTCGGCGAGCATGGTCAGTACCCGCTCGTGCGCCTCGTCCCCGCTGAGTTGCTCGCGCACCGGTGCCAGCACGGTCAGCTGGGTTTCGGCACGCTTGTGAAAGCGCTTGCGGTACATGAACCGGTAAGGGCCGGTGGAGATTTCGGCCATCACCTCGGCGCCGACATCGGCGTGAGTCGGCTTGACCTGCTTGACTTCCTTCTTGCCCGAGCGGTCCTTGGCCTCGAGCAGCAGATCCAGCGCCTCGATCATCGAGGACTTGCCGATCTCATTGGCGCCGCTGACCACCACCACACCGTGATCGGGGAACTCGATCTCGCGGTGGGTGACGCCGCGGTAGTTGGTCAGGACGAGGCGGTGCAGTTTCATGCCGCACTCCCCCGGTCCACCAGGCGCAGCAACAGCCCCAGCGCCGCACGCGCATCGTCGGCTCCGGCCCCTTCGGTGCGGGCGGTGGCCACCAATTCGTCCACGGCAGCCGCCGCGAACCCGCCGATACCAAGGTCGTCGAATTCGCCGTCGGCGGGCAGTACCGCGATCTCGGTGTGCCGCTCCCACTCGGTGAGGGCTGCGAACAACCGGGCGTACCTGTCGAGGCAGGCATCGAGCGCGGCCTTGTCCGTCACGGTCAGTGACCCCGTCAACGCCAGGCGGACCACGGTGCGTTCCTTGTCCGCCAACAGATCCAGATTGAGATCCAGATCGGCCACGTCGCGGTCGGTGTCCACCTCGCGGCGCAGCGTGATGAAGCGCCAGCGGCCCACCCGCTGCGAATCCACCCGTACCGGACGGTGTGGATCGGTCTCGTCGATCTCGACCACCAGGACATGCCCCGGATCGGATTCGATGTCGTCATAGTTGGTCACCTCGGGTGAACCCGAGTACCACACCCGGCCGGTCGACCCGACCTCGGTGCGGGAGTGCTTGTCCCCCAACGCCACATAGTGCACCGCACCGCGCGCCAACGCGTCCTCGACGACGCCGAGCCGGATCAGTGACGGCTTGTCCTTGTCCGGATCGAGGATGTCGACCCCGCCGTGGCCCACCAACACCCGGGTGGTCCCGTCGGCGGGCAGCTCGGCCAGCACGTCACCCACCAGGTCGGAGGTGGGCGCCTTGGACCGCCACGGAGCGGCAACGATCTGCAAGCCGGGGCGCACCTCGTGCACCCCCGCGCGATCGAGGACCACGACGTTGTCCGGGCATTCCGCGGTGAACAGTGCGCTGGTGTAGACCGAGGCGGCATCGAGCGGATCGTGGTTGCCCGGCAACAGATACACCGGTACCCCGATGGCACGCATGGCCTCCAGCGACAGGCTGACCTCGCGCGGAGCCAACTGGTTGTGCTCGAACACATCACCCGACACCACGACGAACTCCGCACCCGAGGCCGCGGCCACCGGGCCGAGGGCCGAGACCGCCTCCCGGCGCGCCGCCGAGTAGCGGGGCTGGGCCTCACCGTCACCGGTGCTGAGGAAGTGACGGGTCATGCCGAGCTGCCAGTCGGCGGTGTGCAGAAAACGCATCGGCCCCGTCCTTCCTGTCTTGATCCCCCGGCAGGTTCATCTTCCGAGCAAAGCGAGTGTAAAACCGGGGGCCGACAAGTCCCGGGACCTGCGACGGCATGGCCGCACTTGGGTGCTTACCCTGTTGAAATGGCCGATCCGATCAGTCCGATCAGAACCCTGCTGCTGATGCGCCACGCCAAGTCCGACTATCCCGACGGGGTCGCCGACCACGACCGACCGCTGGCCGCGCGGGGGATCAGGGAGGCGGGGCTGGCCGGGGACTGGATCCGGGCCAACTTCGCCGAGGTGGATGCGGTGCTGTGCTCGACGGCGACGCGGACCCGTCAGACTCTGGTACGCACCGGTATCGAGGCGCCGGTGCAGTTCGCCGAACGCATCTACGACGCCAGACCGGGCACTGTCATCGACGAGATCAACGGTGTCTCGTCACGTTTCGGCACCGACCCGTCGACGGTACTGGTGATCGGCCACGAGCCGGCCATGTCCGCAGTCGCACTCGGCCTGGCGGACGGCTCCAACCGCGCTGCGGCGGAGAGCATTTCGCTGAAGTTCCCCACCTCGGCTATCGCGGTGCTGCGTACCAACGGCCCCTGGGACCAGCTCGCGCTGGGCGGCGCGACACTGGTGCGCTTCCACGTGCCCCGCTAGGAGTTGGTGGCCAGTGTCAGTTCCATGAGCTTGATCGCCATGGGGCAGGCATCGATCCCCGGCGCCTGCGGGTTGACCCACCAGCCGACCACACCGGCCGCGTCGCTGGCCACGCCGCATGCCCCGTTGAGCCCGTTGGGCCTCATGATGATCGAATCCACACCCGCGATCCGGCGTTGCTCGATCGCGTACTGCAGCTTCTCGGCGGTCTGACGCTCGTTGTCCAGGCTGCCCTGCTCGTACCAGAACCGGGTGATGTCGACCAGGCCGGCCGGGTTGGCCGCCTGCCAACGGCACACCGCGCCGACGAACGTGCTCTGGATGTCCAGCGGGTCGGCACCCACCGTCTTGGCCAGGATGTCGGTGGTCAGGACATCGCATTCCTTGAGCAGGTTGGGGTAGGTCTTCTCGGACTTGTTGTTGCTGGGGCCGCCACTGGACCCCTCCTTGGCTGCGGTGCCGTCCACGGTGCGGGTGCAACCGGTGAGCCCGACGAACACTGCCAGCGCGGCCATGACCCCGGCGACCCCACGCTGCATGCTCATTTGGAATTCACAATCGACTGGCGGGTCAGCTCCTTGGCCACCTCACACGGATCGGGATAGGGCTTCTGGTCGAAACTCACGGACCACTCGATGAAATCGTCATCGAACTGGATGCCGATCTCACACAAGTTGACGTCGCCGGCCTTGAGCGGGTTCTCCCCGACCGCGATGAAACCGCCGTGCCCCTCGATGTTGATGTCCTCCACGCTGGTCCGCGACAGTTCCTCGGTCTTGCGTTCCCGGCCGATCGGGCTGCCCCGGAACCACGTGAACGAGAAGTGGGGGCCCAGGATGCTGCCGCCCTGCAGCCACTGGCAGCCCGAGGAATTGGTGGCGGTGTTGACCAGACCCTGAACCTGGGTCAGCTGAGTCACCGTCTCGTCGCTCACGCCGCCGCAATGCGGAAAGTGCGGGCCGTGCTTACCCGTGCCACCGGCACTCTGCGTCTCGGTCTGCGGAACCTGGGGGGACGCGGGCTCGTCAGTCGAGCACCCGGCGAACACCGGGACCATTGCCGCAGCCAATACCGCCAGGGCTCTGGCATTGCGGAGTAGTGGCTTGGTGGCCGTACGGACCGTCACGCCATGCACTGTAGCTGCAACACCTATGCCCCATACCGACATACCGACTGACCTGGACTTTCACCGAACCGGACACGACAGCGGCTGGACACGACCCACAGCGGGGCGGTGTGCAAGAGTAGCCAGATGCTCTGGGCGCTGCTGCGACAGTACGTGCGGCCGTACCGGCGGCTGCTCGCCATCGTCGCGGCACTGCAGGTGATCAGCACCCTGGCGTCGCTCTACCTGCCGACGGTCAACGCCGCGATCATCGACGACGGAGTTGCCAAGGGCGACACCCGGCGCATCGTCGAACTCGGCGGAGTGATGCTCGGTGTCACCGGTCTGCAGGTGGCCTGCGCGATCGGCGCGGTGTTCTTCGGATCGCGCGCGGCCATGAGTTTCGGCCGCGATCTGCGCTCGTCGATCTTCCACCACGTCACCACGTTCTCGGCCGAGGAGACCGCCCGCTTCGGTGCCCCATCGCTGCTGACCCGCACCACCAACGACGTCGGCCAGATCCAGCAGTTGCTGCAGATGACCGCCACGATCCTGATCACCGCCCCCATCATGTCGATCGGCGGAATCCTGATGGCGCTGCACCAGGACGCCGGATTGTCGTGGCTGCTGCTGGTCAGTGTTCCGGTGATGGCACTGGCGAACTTCTGGATCATCAGACACCTGTGGCCGATCTTCCGTCGCATGCAGCGCGTGATCGACGGCATCAACCGGGTGATGCGCGATCAACTGTCCGGCATCCGGGTGATCCGGGCCTTCGCGCGCGAACCCGTCGAGCAACAACGGTTCGCCGACGCCAACGGGGCCCTGTCGGCCACCGCACTGGAAGCCGGGCAGTGGCAGGCGCTGATGCTGCCGGCCACCACCCTGGTGATCAACATCTCCAGCGTCGCGCTGATCTGGTTCGGCGGACTGCGCATCGACGCCGGCCACATGCAGGTGGGCTCACTGATCGCGTTCCTGGCCTACTTCATGCAGATTCTGATGGCCGTGTTGATGGCGACGGTCCTCGCGGTGATGTTCCCGCGCGCGTCGGTCTGCGCCGAGCGCATCAACGGCGTGCTGGGCACCCGGCCCCAAATCACCAGCCCCGATCATCCGGTCCGGCCGGTTTCCCTGACCGGCGAGATCGACTTCGACGACGCGTCATTCAGCTATCCCGGTGCCGATCGCCCCGTGCTGCAGCAGGTCTCGCTGCGCGTCGGGCGCGGGACCACCACCGCCGTGGTCGGGTCCACCGGATCCGGCAAATCCACCCTCCTGGCGATGATCTGCCGTTTCTACGACGTCACCGCGGGCGCGGTGCGCGTCGACGGCGTCGATGTCCGTGAACTCGACCTCGAACAGCTGTGGTCCTCGATCGGCCTGGTCCCCCAACGGGGCTACCTGTTCTCCGGGACCATCGCCGAGAACCTGCGCTACGGGGCTGCGCCGGGACAGGAACTCACCGACGAACAGATGTGGGACGCACTGCGGATCGCGGCCGCCGACGATTTCGTGGCGGCCCATCCCGACGGGCTGGGGCGCCCGGTGGCCCAGGGCGGCATCAATTTCTCCGGTGGGCAGCGCCAACGGCTCGCGATCGCGCGCGCGGTGATCCGCAGGCCCGCGATCTACCTGTTCGACGACGCGTTCTCGGCACTCGACGTACACACCGATGCCCGCGTACGGGCCGCCCTGCGCGAGATGTCGGCCGACGCAACCGCGGTCATCGTCTCGCAACGGATCTCGACGGTGATCGACGCCGACCAGGTCGTCGTGGTCGAAGACGGCCGCATCGTCGGCGTCGGCACCCACGAGTCGTTGCTCGCCGACTGCCCGACCTACGCCGAGTTCGCCGAATCGCAGGCGATCACCGCCGGGGATCCCCGATGACCGGGCCCGTGCTGCGCCGCAGCGGGACCCCGGCCGCGCCCGTCGAGCGCACGCGCGACTTCCGCGGGTCGGCCCTGCGCCTGCTCAAACGCCTGGTGCCGCAACGCGGCCTGGCGATCTCGGTGGTGTTGCTCGGGGTGGGCGGCATCGCGATCGGCGTGACCGGCCCCCGGATTCTCGGTCACGCCACCGATCTGCTGTTCAACGGTGTGATCGGGCGCGAACTGCCCGCCGGGCTGACCAAGGAGCAGGCCGTCGCGGCGGCCCGGGCCCGCGGCGACACCGCCTTCGCCGACCTACTGTCCGGGATGAACGTGGTTCCCGGCCACGGCGTGGACTTCGCGGCGGTGGCCCGCACCCTGGCCCTGGCGCTGGGCCTGTACCTGCTTGCCGCGGTAATGGTTTGGCTGCAGGCCCGCTTGCTCAACGTCACGGTGCAACGCACCATGGTGGCGCTACGGGCCGAGGTCGAGGACAAACTGCACCGACTTCCGCTGTCCTACTTCGATTCCCGTCAGCGCGGTGAGGTGCTCAGCCGGGTCACCAACGACATCGACAACATCCAGGGCTCGGTGTCGATGACCATCAGCCAACTGCTGACCTCGGTGTTGACGGTGTTCGCCGTGCTGGTGATGATGCTGACCATCTCGCCGCTCCTGGCGCTGCTGACCGTCATCACAGTGCCGCTGTCACTGTGGGTGATCCGCTGGATCACCCGTCGCTCCCAACCGCTGTTCGTGGCGCAGTGGCGCAACACCGGTCGGCTGGCGGCCCACATCGAGGAGACCTACAGCGGCTTCACCATCGTCAAGACCTTCGGGCACCGGGAGGCCGCGCAGCTGCGGTTCGACGAGCTCAACGACGACGTCTACCGGTCCAGCATCGGGGCGCAGTTCTTCTCGGGTCTCGTCGGCCCCGCGACGATGTCCATCGGCAACCTCAGCTATGTGGCCGTGGCGGTGGTGGGCGGCCTGCAGGTGGCAGGAGGCCAGATCACCCTGGGCAGCATCCAGGCGTTCATCCAGTACGTGCGGCAGTTCAATCAGCCGCTGGGCCAGGTGGCCGGGATGTACAACACGCTGCAATCCGGGATTGCCAGCGCCGAACGGGTCTTCGAGCTGCTCGACGCCGACGAACAGTCCCCCGAACCGGCTGGGCCATTGGAAATCCGCAGTGGCCGGGTCGAATTCGACCGGGTGAGTTTCGGCTATCTGCCCGACACTCCGGTGATCGAGGACCTCTCCCTCATGGCCGAGCCGGGTAGCACCGTGGCGATCGTCGGCCCCACCGGTGCGGGCAAGACCACGTGCGTGAACCTGCTGATGCGGTTCTACGACGTCGATTCCGGCCGGATCCTCATCGACGGTGTGGACATCTCGACGGTGAGCCGGCAGTCGCTTCGATCCTCGATCGGCATGGTGCTGCAAGACACCTGGCTGTTCGGCGGCACCATCTACGACAACATCGCCTACGGCCGTCCGGATGCCTCTGAGGCCGAGGTGCTCGAGGCGGCCAGGGCGGCGTATGTGGACCGGTTCGTCCACACCCTGCCCGACGGGTATGGCACCCGTGTCGACGACGACGGCGGCGCCATCAGCGCCGGCGAGAAGCAGTTGATCACGATCGCGCGTGCGGTGCTGGCACGCCCCCGCGTACTGGTGCTCGACGAGGCCACCAGCGCGGTGGACACCCGCACCGAACTGCTCATCCAGCAGGCAATGGCCGAATTGCGCAGGGACCGGACGAGTTTCATCATCGCCCACCGGCTTTCGACGATCCGCGATGCCGATCTGATCCTGGTGATGGACGCCGGCCGGATCATCGAACGCGGCACCCACGAGGAACTCATGTCGCGGCATGGGCGGTACTGGGAAATGACCCAGGTTTAGTACCGGAAGTCCGTTACAAACCGTAGTGTCGGTGTAATGACGTCCCGTACCGTGCACACGTTCTGCCGGTACTGCCTGGCCTCGTGCGGGCTGGAGGTGACGGTCGAGGACAACCGGGTGGTCAAGATCGCCGCCGACAAGCTCAACCCGCACACCTGGGGCGATTTCTGCGCAAAAGGCCGCACCGCCGGGCAGGTGGTGGAACACCCGCGGCGCATCCTTCGCCCCATGCGCCGGGTCGGTGACGGCTATGTCGAGGCGACCTGGGACGAGGCGATCAGCGACATCGCGCAGCGGATGAACCGGATCATCGACGCCGGGGGCCCGGATGCGGTGGCCGCCTACTACGGCAATCCGGCCGGCTACTCGTCCTCGAACCTGGTTTTCATGAACGCGTGGCTGGACGCCATCGGCACGTACAACCGCTACGCGGTCGGATCAGTAGACCAGAACGCGCTGCACGTGGTGGCCGAAGCCATGTACGGATCCCCACTGATGGTGCCGGTCTCCGACGTCGACAACTGTGACTACTTCCTGATCGTCGGAGCCAATCCCGCTGTGAGCGCATGGAACTGGGTTGAATCTGTGCCGGGCGGCTGGCGCCGCGCGCTGGCCCGCCAGAAGCAGGGCGCACGCATCGTCGTGGTGGACCCGATCCGCACCGAGAGCGCGCAGGCCGCCGATCTGCATCTGCCGGTGCGTCCTGGTGCGGACTGGGCGCTGCTGCTGGCGATGGTCAAGGTGATTCTCGACGAGGGCCGCGAGCACCGCGGCGATTGCACCGAGTTGGCCACCGGAGTGGCCGCCCTACGTGACCTGGCCGCCGATGCCGATCTGGACGACCTGGCGGCGCGCTGCGATATCGCCCGTGACGTGATCGAGCAGGTGGCCCGCGAATTCGCCTCGGCGCCAGGGGCGATGGCCATCACCCGCACCGGGGTGTCGCTGCACGCCGCGGGCACGGTGGCCGAATGGCTGGGTCATGTGCTCAACCTGATCACCGGGCGGATGGACCGCCCCGGCGGACGCCGCTTCGAGCCGGGCTATGTCGACACGCTGCGGCTGGCCGGGCTGGCGGCCACCCGCCCGCACACCAGCAGGGTGGCCGGGCGTGAGCTGGTGGCCGGGGCGCACGCCCTGGCCGAGCTGCCCGACGAGATCACCACGCCGGGGCGCGGCCAGATCCGGGCGCTGCTGGTCAATTCCGGCAACCCGGTGATCTCCGGCCCCGACGGGGCCCGGCTCGACGAGGCCCTGGCACAGCTCGATCTACTGGTGGCCATCGATCTGGTGCAACGCGAGAGCCACCGGCACGCGCACTGGCTGCTGCCCGCGGTGCACTGGCTCGAACGCGACGATCTGCTGGCCTTCACCAGCGGTATGCACGACGAGCCGTACGTGCAGTACGGGACCAGGGCCGTCGAGCCGCCGGCGGGCGCCCGCGAGGAGTGGCGGGTGTTCGCCGACCTGGCACTGGCCATGCGCCGCCCACTGTTCGGCGCCAAGGGGTTCAACGGTTTCGTCCGCGCCACCCGCTGGCTGGCGGCGCGGACCCGACGGCCCGGGTTGGCGTTCGGGCCGCACTGGATGGACCGGCTGATCATCCTGACCTCGCGCAAGGTCGACGGGCACAAACTCACCTGGCGCGAACTGAAGGCGCACCCACACGGCCTGGTGCTCGGACCGCGGCAGTTCGGCCGGTTCCGCGAAGCGTTGCGCACCCCGGACCACAAGGTCCATGCAGCCCCCGAGCAGTTCGTGGCACGGGCCCGTGAACTGCTCTCCACATCGGATCTCGAAGCGCCGGAAGGATTCCCGTTCCTGCTGGGTAACGGGCGCCGGCGGCATTCGATGAACTCGTGGCTGAACGAATTGCCCGGCCTGCATCCGGGCGGGAAGGGCAATGAGGTACTGCTGCACCCCGGCGACGCTGCAGCGCTGGGTATCGCGACGGGCGACCGGGTGCGGGTGTTCTCACCGGTCGGGCGACTCGAGGTGACCGCGGCCCTCAGCGACCGGCCCCGCCGCGGGGTCGTCGTACTCGATCATGGCTGGGGCTCAGGGGTATTCGACCCCCGTCACGGCAGCCCGCCGGACTCCTACGGGGTCAACCGCAACCTGCTGGCCGACCGGGCAGCGATGGACCCGCTTTCACAGACCTCGGCGCTGGGCTCGGTTTACGTGGGAATCGAGCGACTCTAGGCGCCGGGCCCCTCGGCCCGCAGATCGTCAACTGCCTTCATGGCGTCGCGCAGCTTGTCCAGCCACTCCTCGGTGTGCTCGCCGACCAGGCGCACCGACCAGGCCAGCGCATCCGAGCGCGACCGGGCCACGCCTGCGTCGACCAGGGTGTCGAGCACCTGCCGTTCGGGCTGCTTCAGGCGGGTCATCACCGGTACGGCGATGTGCGTGAACAGGATTCGCTCCGGCTCTGCGTCGCCGGTACTGATTTCCACGCCCCAGGAGACCTTACGGTCGAACCGGCCCTGCGCCTCGTCGGCGATGCGCATGCGTTCGCCGCGCGTCTCCTCCCGGAATCGCGAGGCGCGCCCGGAGGCACGGGCTTTGGTCTCGGCTTCTTCCGGATCGGGAAGCCGGCCGATGACGGTGATCTCCTCACGGTCGACGACCACGGTCGGATCGCCCGTGAACCAGGTATCGGGCAGTCGGCCCGCGAACCACTCGGCGGCCTCATCCGCGGACCGGCGATGGTGTTGATGTTTGTTCATGATTACATGATTACACCGTTACACCGCTGATGGGACGGCGTTCACCACCGGCGAACGCAGATTTTCTGCTTTCCGGGCTAGTTGCGCTTGAGCAGCAGTGCGGCGCCGCCGGCGAGCACCAGGGCCACCAGCAGGAGCCCCGCCCAACCCGCGCCGGCGATCCACCACACGGCGCCCAGCACGATGATCGCCGGTGACACCGCGAACAGCACCATGCCGGGGTGCTGCTTCAAGACCGCGAGCGCACCCTGGGCGCGAATCGGGTCGATTTCCTTTGCCATGTCACCAGAATGCCAGGGCAACGGCGCGTTTGTAACGCTGTGGCGGCGCCGAGGCGAAAAATCCGCCACCTGGTTACAAACGCGACCCTCTGTAGCCTGGTGGCGACTTCTTCCCCACCCGACGATTCGAGGAATGACTGTGAACGGAACCCCGCAACCCGGTTGGCTGCCCGATCCTGAAGGCCGCTTCGAATACCGGTGGTGGGACGGGCAATCCTGGACCGATCAGGTATCCCATCAGGGCCAGGCCGGCCGGGCGCCGATGGGCGGAACGCCGCAGCAACCGCAGCCCCAGCAGGCGCAGGTTCAGGCTCAACCCCGGGGTGACGGGTTCGCCGGCATCAGCGGCGAACTCGTCGATGGCCGGTTCAGCGAGAAAGAGGCGACGCCGATCGCCAACCAGAACAAGAAGATGCTGCGGGTCCGCCTGGGCGAACCGTTCATGGCCCGACAGGGCTCGATGGTCGCCTACCAGGGCAACGTCGACTTTGCCTTCGAAGGCGGCGGCGCATCGAAGTTCATCAAGAAGGCGCTCACCGGTGAAGGCCTTCCGCTGATGCGCTGCCAGGGCTCCGGCGATGTGTTCCTGGCCGATCAGGGCTTCGACGTCCACCTGCTGCAACTGTCCAACTCGGGCCTGTCGGTCAGCGGCAAGAACGTCCTGGCCTTCTCCTCGAGTCTGGACTGGAACATCGAACGGGTCCGCGGCGGCAGCATCGCCACCGGCGGGCTGTTCAACACCACGCTGCGCGGCACCGGGTGGGTGGCGCTGACCACCGACGGCCCGCCGGTGGTGCTCGACGCCGCCGAGGCCCCGACCTTCGCCGACACCAACGCCGTGGTGGCGTGGTCGGCACACCTGCAGACCCAGCTCAAGACGAGCTTCAAGGCGGGTGCGCTGATCGGCCGAGGCTCCGGTGAGGCCGTGCAGGTCTCGTTCCACGGCAACGGTTTTGTGATCGTGCAGCCGTCGGAGGGCATCACCGTGCCGATGCAGTGAGCGGCGCGGGCGCCAGCTTCCCGCCGTCCCGCATCAGCGCGTAGAGCGCCGCCGCGGACACCAGCCCGATCGCCGTGAGGCCCAGCCACACCAGTTCGGACAGGCCCGCGGCGCGGGCGGCGCCGATCAGCGAACCGGTCGCCAGGTTGCCCAGCAGGATCCCGATGCCGACGACGGTGTTGTAGAACCCGTAGTGGGTCGCGACCAGTCGATCGCCCGACAGCGCGACGACGGTGTCCATCTCGAACGGGAACACCGCGGCCGAGCCAAGCGCCAGCAGCGCCGACGAAACGAGCAGTGCCGCCACCGCGGCGGCGGTACCGAACCGGCCGCCGTCAGGCACCACTGCCAACGGAACGAAGGCCGCCGCCAGGACCATCAGGCCGACCACCAGGCTGCGCCGTGGCCCCCAGCGGTCCCCGAACCACCGCGTGATGCGCAACTGACCGCCCACCGCGATCAGACCGGACACCACGAATATCCCGGCTACCAAAGCGGTTTCGTTCCCAGGCCGCAGCTGCGCCGCCTGCAGCGGCAACGCCAGATACACCTGGAAGGACAGCACGTAGGAGCCGATCATCGCCACCGCGAACAACACGAACCCGCGGTTGGCGATGACGCTGCGCCAGTCCTGCAGCACCGAACTCCGCTGTTCGACCGGCTCGGCACGGTGCCGCGGCAGGGCCAGCAACTGGGCCACCGTCAGCACCGCGAACACCCCGGCAGCGACTGCTGCGGTCACCCGGAAATCGAAGGCCAGCAACGCCATTCCGGCCAGCGGGCCCAGCAGGATCCCGGCCTGGTAGAACACGTTGAAGGTGGCGAACGCCTCGAGCCGCCGGTCACCCGCGTCGGCGGCCAGATAGGCCCGCACGGCGGGATTGAACAGTGCTCCGGCGAAACCTGTTGCCGCCGAGGCGATCAACATCGCCGGTAGCGAGTCCGCGACGACGAGCAGACCGAACCCGGCGGTGCGCAAGAGGCACCCGGCCACGATCAGCGGCTTGTACCCCAGCCGGTCCGCCAGGGTGCCGCCGACTATGAACATGCCCTGCTGAGAGAAGTTCCGCACTCCCAGCACCAGCCCTACCGCCCAAGCGGCCAGGCCGAGCGGCCCGGCCAGATAGCCGGCCAGGTACGGCATCAACATGTAGAAGCCGAGATTGATGCCGAACTGGTTGACCATCAACAGCCGACTCGGCAGATCGAAGCTGCGGAACTGCGTGATCAGTCCGCTCACCGGGCCACCGCCGTCGGGTCGGCGACCGTCTCGCATCGGGTCCAGGTCTGCACCACGCGGTCGGCGGTGTTGGCGATCGTCTCCGGTTCATCGGCCGGTTGATGATCGAGCAGACCGAGGTCCCGGCAGTAGTCGTCGTTGTACACGGTGTCGAAGTAGCGCTGCGGGCCGTCGGGGAACACCGCGGCAATCGTGGTGCCGGCCGGATGGTTTCGGGCCGCCCAGCCCGCGACCAGACCAACCGCGCCGACGCTCCAGCCCCCGCTCGCGTAGTACGTCGACGCCAGCGTCCGGGCGGCCCACACCGCGTCGGCCGGCGCGACCCAGTGCACCTCGTCGAACGCGGCGTAATCCACGTTGCGCGGATAGATGCTCGAACCGAGGCCCCGCATGACGCGGGTCGCGGCGGGCTGACCGAAGATCGTCGAGCCGATCGTGTCCACCCCGATCAGGCGCAGGTCCGGGTTGAACTCACGCAGCACCCGCGCCACGCCTGCGGAGTGCCCGCCCGTACCGACCGAGCAGACCAGCACGTCGACATGTCCGATCTGGGCATTGAGTTCCAACGCGAGCGGCCGGTAGGCGTCGACGTTGTCGGGGTTGTTGTATTGGTCCGGGTACCAGGCGTTGTCCTCGGCCGCGAGCAGCTCGGCCACCCGGTCCCGCCGGGCCTGCTGCCACCCACCGGTCGGGTGCGGCTCGCTCACCATCGAGACGTCGGCACCGTAGGCGGTCAACATGCGCTCGATGATGGGCTCCAGGCCCGGATCGGTCACCAGGGTCACCGGGTGGTGGTAGATCGTTCCCGCGAATGCGAGACCGAGACCCAATGTGCCGCTGGTCGATTCGATGATGCGACCGGCCGGTTTCAGGTCGCCGCGGGCCCGGGCCTGCTCCACCATGTGCATGGCGGGACGGTCCTTCATACCGCCCGGGTTGAAGCCTTCGAGCTTCGCCCAGAATCCGCGCCCGGCATCGGCGAACGGAGTGGACACCCACAGGGTGGGAGTGTGGCCGACCATGGTGTTGGGCCCACGGTTTCGGCGCAGAACGTGGAATGAACGTGTGGACAGGGCATGGTTCATGGAATCGTCGATTCTGTATCCGGCCGCGCTGAAGCGCGGCACCTGATCTGGACAGCGTTGGGGCATCAGCGCATTGCGCACTGGCAGCCCCGCGCTGAGAGATCAGCGGCGCGCGATACAGATCCGGATCAGAAGCGCTTGACCGGCGAGTGGGATCCGATGGCGGTCAGGTGGACCCCGCTGCGCCCGCACGGCGGCGCACCCGCACAGCACCGCGCAGCCGACGATGAACGCCACCACCGAAAGTGCGGCCGCTGTGGCGGTAGCCCGTGGCAGCACCGCAGCGGTGAAACCCTCAAGCGTGTGAGGCGCCGAACCATCACTGACGTGCGGGTGATCCAGCATCATCGCGCTGCTGCCTTCGCCGATCGCGGCGGAAACAGCATGCGGCAGATGCACCGCCTGTTCGTGGCTCGTCACCTGCCATTGGCCCGCGAGCACGGCCGCCCACAACACGGTCGCCATCATGGCCACCAGCCGTGACAGTGAGTGCATACGAGACCCGCGTGGTATCACGATATTTCCGACTGTAGCCGGGCGATGCCCACAATTCCGGGCGCGCGTGATTTGAATCCAGCCTGTGACCCTCTCGCGATCATCGGAATCGCCTCAGCCGCAGGCTGTTACTGACCACGAACACCGAGGAGAACGCCATCGCCGCACCGGCCAGCATGGGGTTGAGCAGTCCAGCGGCCGCCAACGGCAATGCCGCGATGTTGTAGGCGAACGCCCAGAACAGGTTGCCCTTGATGGTGGCCAGCGTGCGCCGGGACAGCCGGATGGCATCGGCGGCGGCCCGCAGATCACCGCGCACCAGGGTCAGGTCGCTGGCCTCGATCGCCACATCGGTGCCGGTGCCCATGGCCAGGCCGAGATCTGCCTGCGCCAGAGCCGCGGCGTCGTTGACGCCGTCGCCGACCATGGCCACCACGCGGCCCTCGTCCTGCAGCCGTTTGATGACATCGACCTTGTCCTGCGGCAGCACCTCGGCGTAAACCTCGTGCACGCCAACCTGTTCGGCGATCGCGTGCGCAGCCGCCTCGTTGTCGCCGGTCAGCATGATCGGTTCCAGACCGAGGGCGCACAGCTGCCCGATCGCCTCTTTCGAGGTGGGTTTGACCGCGTCGGCGACCACCAGCACGGCCCGCGCCTGCCCGTCCCACCCGACGGCGATCGCGGTGCGGCCCAGGTCCTGCGCCTCACGCATCGCGGTGTCCAGCTCCGGCGGCAACAGTTGCGACCAGTCGGCCAGCAACTGGCGCCGGCCCACCACCAGGGCATGGCCGTCGACAATGCCCTGTACCCCGAGGCCTGCCACGTTGGCGAAGTCCTCCACCGCGGGTAGCTCGCCGAGCTTGTCCCGGGCACCCTTGGCGATCGCCCGGGCGATCGGGTGCTCGGATCCGTCTTCGACCGCCCCGGCCAACCGCAGCACCTCGGTGGGATCCTCACCGGGCGCGGTGATCACATCGAGCAGCGTCATCGCTCCGGTGGTCACCGTCCCGGTCTTGTCCAGCACAACGGTGTCCACGCGGCGGGTGGACTCGAGCACCTCGGGCCCCTTGATCAGGATCCCGAGTTGGGCACCGCGGCCGGTGCCGACCAACAGCGCGGTCGGGGTGGCCAGGCCCAGCGCACACGGGCAGGCGATGATCAGCACCGCCACCGCGGCGGTGAACGCCGCAGCCACCGATCCGCCGGTCCCCAGCCAGAATCCGAGGGTGCCCACCGCGAGCGCGATGACGATCGGCACGAAGACCGCGGACACCCGGTCTGCCAAACGTTGTGCCTGCGCTTTGCCGGATTGCGCGTCCTCGACCAACTGGGCCATCTGGGCCAGCTGGGTATCGGATCCGATTCGCTTGGCCCGCACCACGAGCCGACCGCCGACGTTGACCGTGGCGCCCACCACCTGATCACCGGAACCGACTTCGACCGGGACCGATTCACCGGTGAGCATCGAGGCATCCACCGCCGACGAACCCTCGACCACCTCACCGTCGGTGGCGATCTTCTCGCCGGGCCGGACCACGAACTCGTCACCCACCGCCAGCGACTCGATCGGAATGCGTTGTTCCACACCGTCCCGCAGGACCGCGACGTCCTTGGCGCCGAGCTCGAGCAAGGCGCGCAGCGCTGCCCCGGCCCGCCGCTTGGAGCGTGCCTCGAAGTACCGTCCGGCCAGGATGAAGGTGGTGACGCCCGCGGCGACCTCCAGGTAGATGTTGCCGGTGCCGTCGGACTGCGAGATGGACAGTGAGAACGGGTGCGTCATTCCCGGCATCCCGGCGGTACCCCAGAACAGGGCATACAGCGACCAGCCGAACGCCGCGATGGTGCCCATCGAGATGAGCGTGTCCATGGTGGCGGTGCCGTGCCGCAGGTTCGTCCAGGCGGCGCGGTGGAACGGCAGCGCGCCCCACACCACCACCGGTGCGGCCAGGGTCAGCGAGAGCCACTGCCAGTTGGTGAACTGCAGCGCGGGGACCATCGCCATGGCCACGACCGGGATGGTCAGCAGCGCCGAGACGATCAGCCGGGTGCGCAACGCGGCGGTCGGGTCGTCCTCGATGTGGCTCTCGCCCGGTTCGGTGGCGGGCAGTTGCGCGGTGTAGCCCGCGGTTTCGACGACCTCGATCAGCTGCTCGGGCGTGACCTCACCCGCCACGTCGACAGTGGCCTTCTCGGTCGCGAAGTTCACCGTCGCCGTGACGCCGTCCAGGTGGTTGAGCTTCCGCTCGATACGTCCAGCACATGAGGCACACGTCATCCCGCCGATCTCCAGTACGACGTGTCCGGTGGCGGTACTCACGGTGTCCCCTCAACGGTGAATTCGGCGGTGTGCACCGTGTCGCGGTGCTTGAAATCCAGGAACAGCCGGTACTCGCCGGCGCTGGGAAGTGTGGTGTGGAACGCGATCTGCGGCCCCGGCGCGGTGGCCGCGTCGGCCGCATCGCTCATCGGATGGACGTGCAGGTAAGCCAGGTCCGACGCGCGCACCGCGACCAGGTGCCCATAGGCGCCCAGGTAGGGCTGCAGGTCGGTCACCGGCTTGCCGTCCTTACTGACCGAGAGTGTCAGCTCCGAGGGTTGACCGGCCCTGGCCACCCCGGCGAGCGTGACGGTGTACCCGTCGACAGTGGCGGTGTCGGCCGGCGCGGGCAGTGGTTGTGGCTGGTACTTACCCGCCACTGTCATGTCGGCGCCGAGGGTGGCCGCACGGCCGTCGGCCGGAACGAAGTCGGCGAATACCCGGTAGTCGCCGGGCTGGGCCAGATCCAGCGGAACACTCCACGTACCCGACTTGTCGAGCACCGGATGCACGTGCTGATAGCCGGCGAGATCGCGGCGCACCACGATCAGATGCAGCAGCTTTTCGTGGCTCTCGACGTACTCGGTCACCGGGGCGCCGGTGCCGTCGACGATCCGGAACCGCAGCGGTACCGCGGCGCCGGACGGCAACGCAGCCTCATCGAGTTGAAGCGTGTATGCCTCCGCGTGGCCGGCGTCGTGGCCCGTAGCCGGGGGGCTGCTCGGCGTGACCGCCGAGCCGATCCCGAAGGACACGGCAAACACCACGACGAGTCCGACGACGAACCCGATGAGCTTCTGCGGCGCACTCATGATCGACCTGCGTCAGCCCGCGACGGCGTAGCCGGCCTCGGCGACCGCATCGTTGATGGCCGACGGATCCAGCTGACTGTCGCTGTCGATGGTCACCAGCCCGGTCGACAGGTCGACCTCGACCGTGCGCACGCCGGGGAGGCCGCCGACCTCTTCACGCACCGACGTGGCGCAATGCCCGCAGGTCATGCCGCTGACGGTGATGGTCTGGGTGCTCATGCGATTTCCTCCTGAACCAGCTTCGTTGTCGATTCATACTATACCCCCCTAGGGTATGAATTCCATATGCCCCCTCGCCCGGTGCTGCACTATGGGCACATGGAGCAGACACCGGGCGGCTACCGGGCCCTTGTGGTCGACGACGAAGCCGCGCTGGCCGAGGTCGTCGCGAGCTACCTCACCCGCGAACAATTCGAGGTCACCATCGCTCACGAGGGGTCCGAAGCACTGCGCCTGGCCCGCGAGGTCGACCCCGACGTGGTCGTCCTCGACCTCGGCCTGCCCGGCATCGACGGCGTGGAAGTCTGTCGACAACTGCGCACGTTCTCCGACGCCTACGTGGTGATGCTGACCGCCCGCGACACCGAGATGGACACCATCGTCGGCCTGTCGGTGGGCGCCGACGATTACATGACCAAACCGTTCAGCCCGCGGGAACTGGTGGCCAGAATCCGGGCCATGCTGCGCCGACCCCGCGTCGCCACGCCCGGGGCGGCTGATGGCCGGGTGTTCGGCGCGCTGCGCATCGACGTCGACGGACGCCAGGTCTTCCTCGACGACGAACCGATCATGCTGACGCGCACCGAATTCGACGTCCTCGCCGCCCTCTCGGCCCGCCCCGGCGTGGCCCTCAGCCGTCGCCAGCTCCTCGAATCCGTGTGGGAAACCAACTATGTCGGTAACGAACACCTCGTCGACGTTCATATCGGTCACCTCCGCCGCAAACTCGGCGACGACCCGGCCGATCCGCTGTACGTGATCACGGTGCGCGGCGTCGGATACCGCATGGGTACCGGGCAGGACGGCCAGCGATGACCATCGGCCTGCGCACCCGACTGCTGTCGGCCCAGGCCCTGGTACTGATCGCGGGTGCCGGCACCACCGGACTGGTGGCAGCCATCGTCGGACCGCCGCTGTTCCGCGAACATCTGCACCGCGCAGGAGTTTCCGGCGACTCGGCCGAACAGATGCACGCCGAAGAGGCGTACGTCTACGCCACGATGATCTCGATCGCCGTCGCGTCCTGCGTCGCGATACTGGCGGCACTGATCGTCACCTGGTACGTCGGCAGACGCCTGCAACGGTCGTTGACCGAGGTGGCCCAGGCCGCCACCGCCATCGCCGACGGCCACTACGACTCGCGGGTGCCACCCGCCCATCTTGGTGACGAATTCGACTCCCTGGCAAGTTCTTTCAACCAGATGGCTGGGCGCTTGGAGGCCGTCGACGCCGGCCGCCGCAGGCTGTTCAGCGATCTTGCCCATGAGATCCGAACTCCGGTTTCGGTATTGGAGGCCTACTTCGAGGCCATCGAGGACGGCGTGAGAACCCTTGACCCCGAGACCGTCTCGATGCTGCGCCAGCAGACCCACCGGCTGGTCCGGTTCGCCGGCGACGCAGCCTCCCTGGCCAAGGCAGAGGAGAGCCCGGCCACGATCACCCCTGTCCCGGTGGCGACGCACACCGTGGTGGCCGCGGCCGTCGCCGCGGCCCAGGACCGATTCGACGACAAGGGCGTCACGCTGGATTGGCGGGCAGCCGAAGACCTGCCCGCGCTCTGGGCCGATCCCCACCGGCTGGCCCAGATTCTGGGCAACCTGCTCGACAACGCATTGCGGCACACCCCGGCCGGCGGGCAGGTGACGATCAGTGCCGCCACCGGCCCCGAGAGCGGCACCGTCACACTGACGGTGACAGATACCGGCGAGGGCATCCCTGCCGAGCACCTGTCCCATGTCTTCGAGCGGTTCTACCGGGCCGACGCCGCACGCGACCGCGACCACGGCGGATCAGGCATCGGGCTGGCGATAGTGAAGGCCCTGGTCGAAGGGCACTGCGGGCGGATCGAGGTGACCAGCCCGGTGACCGGTTCGAGTGCGGGGACCACCTTCACGATCACCCTGCCGACCGGCTAGAGCGAACCCAGGATCTGGCGCATGGTGTCGATCTCCTGCTGCTGCGTCTTCACGATGGTGCGGGCCATCTCGACCGCAGCGGAATACTGACCGTCCTTGATCTCGTCCTGGGCCATGGTGATCGCGCCCTCATGGTGAGCGATCATGTGCGTCAGGTACAGCTTGGCCGCCTCGGCGCCCTGGGCGTTGCGCAGCGCGGTCATGTCGGTCTCCGACACCATGCCCTGCATCGCGGGCATGTCACCCTGCATGGCGGGCATGTCACCCTGCCTGGCGGGCATGTCGCCCGGCCCCATGTTGCCGTGACCCATGTCGCCATGGCCCTGCTGCGGCATGGGCGGCATCGGCGGGTTGCCCCACTGCTTCAGCCAACCCTGCATCTGCGCGATCTCCGGGGCCTGGGCACCCTTGATCTGGGTGGCGAGGTCCGTCACCCGCGCGTCGATGCCCGGCTTGGCCAGCAGCACGTCGCTCATCTCGACGGCCTGCTGATGGTGCGGAATCATGTGCTGGGCGAACATCACATCGGCGTCGTTGTGAGCCGAGTTGTCCGCATTGCCCGAAGCCTGCGGCGTCGTCGCCACGGCCGAAGTGGCGGTCGTCGCATCGGTAGCCCCGTCGGTGGACTGGCTACAGCCGGCCACCAGAGCCGCCGCGACCACCGCGCCGGCACTCAGCATCATCAGTTTCGTCATCCCTCAAGCGTCCCCAGGCTCGATGTGGCTGTCCTAGTCTTTCGATGAAGATTCGATAAAGGTCTACGCGATCCGGGCCCGGAACAGCTTGACGTCATTCTTGACGCCCTTGAGGTGGCGGGCCCCGGCGAACGACCAGCTGAACCGGTCCGCCTCACCGACCGCTGTCCGGGTGGACTCCGCCACCAGCACCGTCCCGGGCCGCGCCGCGCCGGTGACCCGGCTGGCCAGATTCACCGAACCCCCGAACCAGTCACCGGCCCGGCTCACCGCCGGCCCGGTCGCCAGCCCGACCCGCAACCGCGGGAACTCCTCGTCGGTTTCGGTGGCCGCCACCAATTGCAAGGCCGCATCCAGAAGCGCCGCCGCGTCGGTGCTGACGAGCATCACCGCATCGCCGATCGTCTTGATCAACCGCACCGGGCCGACCGCGACCTCACGTGCCGCGTCGGCCAGCCGATTCGCCAGCCGCTCAAGGTCTTCGGGCTGCACCACTTCGCCGAGCCGGGTGAACCCGACGATGTCGGCGAACGCGATGGTGACCAGCCGCGCGCCGGGCAGCTGAACCCCCTCGGCCCGCTCGGAGGCACTCACGGCCTCGGTCTCCAACGAATGACGAAGCTGAACGAACAGCATGTCGCGGATCATCGGACCGATCAGCGGCGCCGCCTCGGCCACGAGCGCCTCGGTCGCCTTGGCGGTTTCCAGTTCCGTTGCCCCCGGCGTCAATACTGCCGCCAGCGCGGCGTGGCGCATCACCTCGGCGGCCCGGCCCAGGCCCTCCGAGAGCACCCGGGTGATCAACACCATCTGATCCGGGGCGATGCCGAGCTCCAGAAAACGCTCAGCGAAGCCCACCGCCTCGGCATCGGCCCGCAACAGCACCGCGGCATCAGGGTCCTCGACGGTCGCCAGCCCCATCGCCCGTTGCAGACGCTGCGCCAGCTCGACGTCCAGTCCCGTCTGCTCGCTGATCTCGCGGGTCGACACATACGTGCCGTCGTCCCCGGCCACCCGGCGCGAGGCCAGCAGCATCGGGGTGACGGCCTGGCGGATCTGCTCGGCGCTGATACCGCGGGCCAGAAGCCATTGGACCAGCTCGGCGCGCTGCGCACCGGCCTCACCGTCGAGTCCGTCCAGGAGTGTGGGGTCGGCCGTCATCAGGTCAAGGTATACCCACGCACCGCATGAACCGCCGGAGCCGTCGACGAGGTCAGCAGCATCGACATGTCCTGCGGGTAACGGACATCCACGATCACCGAATCCCCGAACCGGTACGGCTTGCCCGCCACCAGACCGGCGAACTGTTTACGCAGGCGCGACATTTCGGCGCGCACGGTCACCACTCTCGATCGGTCACCGTAGAGGTCCTCGGCGAGTTCCGGTGCAGACCGGCCCTGTTCGCTGGTCGCCAACACCAGCAGGATCTCGGCATGCCGGCTGGAGATGCCGCGCCGCCAATTGCCGAACTGGCCGACCATCTCCAGTGACGGTTCCCCGTCGCGCAGGTCGAGGATGACCTTCGAGGGCACCGCGGTGGACTCCACGTCGTCGGCCACCCGGACCAACCACCCGCCCGGCAACGACTCCACATCGCACATGCCCAACGGCGGGATCCACACTCGACCGGGTAACCCGTTCTCGGGCAACAGGATCCGATTGTGTATCGGCAATGACGCCACCGCCGCCACCCAGCCCTCCGCATCGACCGCCAGCGCCGGGCCACCCACCCTGGCCAGCATCGGTGCCGCCACAGTGCGCAGCTGGTTCAACGTTCGGTCATGTGCTTCCCGGAGCTGGGATTCGGCCAGCCGCGCCACCAGATCCACCAGGGCCACCGTCGTCGGATGCACCGTCGGCGCCGGTCCGGACACGTCGACCACGCCGATCACGTGCCCGGTGCGCGGATCCCGAATCGGGGCACCGGCACACGTCCACGGGTGGTGGCTACGCAGGAAATGCTCGGCCGAGAAGATCTGGACCGCTCGATGGGAGACCAGAGCGGTGCCGATGCCGTTGGTGCCCACGGCGTTCTCACTCCACGACGCGCCCTCGATGAAGCCCAGACGGTCTGCGAGCCCGAGCACCCGCGCCGAGCCGGACCGCCACAGCACCCGGCCGCGGGCATCGGCGATGACCAGGATGTTGTCGCCCTCTTCGATCACCGATTCGAGTCCGCGGGTGACATCGTCGAGCACCGCCATCAGCCCCGACTGTTGCCTGAGCAAGTCCAGTCCGGTGGTTTCGATGCGGGGCGGAATGTGATGGTCGGGGTTGATCCCCTTGGCCCGCAATCTGTTCCAGGAATCTTCGATCACCGAACGCGGGCGCGCCGGCGCCCGGTCACCTGACATGGTCGCGTCGTACACGGCAGACAACAGCATCGCGTAACGCCGCGGGTCCTCACCGGATGAGACCGCGGGCTCAGGTACCGCCGAACCAGCCATCACCGCTGATTGTGCTCCACATCACAACTCCACGCCACGCCGACCTACCGATAGACCAAGCCTCCATCGATCAGACCGGCCTGACCAGTCATGTAATCGGCGTCCGGCCCAGCCAGATAGGCCACGAATCCGGCGACGTCCTCAGGGGTTTCCGGCCGCCCCAACGCGATGCCACCCGCGTACTTCTGGAACGTCTCCCCCTCGGCGGCACCGGTGAGTTGGGCGAATCTCTTGTCGATCTCGACCCACATGTCGGTGCCGACGATTCCCGGGCAGTACGCGTTGACGGTGATCCCCGCGGACGCATACTCCTTGGCCGCAGCCTGAGTCAGACCGCGGACAGCGAACTTGGTGGCGCTGTACACCCCGAGCATCGCGAAACCGTCGTGCCCGGCGATCGACGAGGCGTTGATGATCTTCCCGGGCCTGCCCAGTTCGATGAACTTGGCTGCCGCAGCCTGGATCCCCCACAGCACGCCCTCGACATTGATCGACCACACCCGGGCGATATCGGCCGGCGTCACATCGGCGATCGGTCCGACCAGAGCCACCCCGGCGTTATTGACCATCACGTCGAATCCGCCGAGTGCGACGGCGGCATGCTCGACCGCGGCGTACACCGAATCACGGTCGCTCACATCGGTGACGAATGTCGTTGCTTTGGGGCCGATTTCGGAGATCTCCGCGGCGACCGCATCGATGCCGTCGCCCGCCACGTCGACAAGTGCGACGTCGGCCCCCTCGCGCGCCAGCCGCAATGCGATGCCGCGTCCGATCCCGCGGCCCGCGCCGGTGACCAGTGCCACCTTGCCCTGCAATGTCACGATGCTTCTCCATTCGGATTGTCGGCCGGGTTGACCAGCACTTTCATTTTCTTGCCGGCGTGCAGGGCTTCGAAGCCCTCGTCGATCACGTCATCGATCCCGATGGGCGTCACCCACCCCTGCGTGTCGTACACCCCCTGCGCCATCAGATCGATGACGGCCTCGAAGTCCGCCGAGGTGTAACACAGAGAGCCCTGGATGCGGGATTCGTTCATCACCAGATTGAGCAACGGTGTCGTCAGCGGTTTTTCGTAGATCGCGACGCTGATCGTCGGTTTGCGCGCACCCACGCACGCGGTGGCTGCCGTGATGGCCGGCGCCACCCCGGCAGCGTCGAACGCCGCGTCGGCACCCCGGCCGTCGGTGCGATCGGCGATGAACGCGGGAACGTCGGTGGCGGTCGGATCCAGGGTCTTGGCCCCGAGCACCTCAATGGCGGCCCGCCGGGTCGGCGAGGGTTCCACCACGAACACCTCGTTGAGCCCCTTGCCGCGGAGTGCAAACCAGAGCCCGATGCCGATGGGCCCGGCTCCGAAGATCACCGCCGTGTGCAGCGGGCCGACCTCCCCGAGAGTCGCGGCGTGGTAGGCCACCGACATCGGTTCGACCAGCGCGCCGAGTTCGAGCGACACGTTGTCGGGCAACCTGTGCAACATGTTGACCGGAACGACGGTGTACTCGGCCATACCGCCGTCGGACATCAGGCCGTGGAAACCGATCTGTTGGCAGATGTTGTAGGTGCCGGCCCGGCACGGCGAGCAATGTCCGCACCGGTAGATGGGCTCGATCGCCACCCGGTCACCGGGCGCGTACCCGGTGACACCGGCACCGACCTCGGTGATGGTTCCGGAGAACTCGTGGCCCATGGTCAGCGGCAGCTGCCTGCCGGTGAGCGGATGCGGCTCGGTCGGCACAAAGATCGGGCCCGCATAGTATTCATGCAGGTCAGTGCCACAGATGCCGTTGAAACCCACCTTGATCTTGACGGTGCCGGGGGTCGGATCGGGCTCCGGGACGTCGGCGACCTCGACCTTGTTCGGTCCGTAGTACACGGCTGCTTTCATGATGAACGTTTCTAGGCCCGCGCCCCGGCCCGGCGTAAGAGTTGCAAGACGTTGCGGTGTCCTCTCGCAGGTCATTTCGCAGGCAAATGCCTGGCGGGCTGCAACCCCGTGCAACCCTTGTCGCGGCCCTTGACCGCCGTGTGAGCTGAGCCACATGACACAGACCACCGTCGCACCGCTGTCCACACTGTCACCGCAGGAACGGGTCGACGCCTGGCTGGCCGACTTCGAGTCCGCCCTGGCCGACCGGGACATCGAACGCGTCGTCGGGAAGTTCGCGACCGACAGCTTCTGGCGTGACCTGGTCGCGTTCACCTGGAACCTCAAGACCGTCGAGGGCCACGAGGGCATCGCCGACATGCTGGCCGGGCGCCTCGGTGACACCGATCCGTCCGGCTTCCGGACGGCGGAGACCCCGACCGAGGACTTCGACGGCGAGCACGTCATCACCTCGGCGTTCATCGAGTTCGAGACCGCGGCGGGCCGCGGAAAGGGCCACCTGCGACTGCGCGACGAGCTGGGCTGGACCCTGCTGACCACGCTGCAGGAGCTCAAGGGCCACGAGGAGCGGAAGGGCGCCAACCGACCGTTGGGCGCCACGCACGGCTCAGATCCCGACACCCGCTCGTGGTCCGAGAAACGTCTCGACGAGGACCTGACGCTGGGCTACAGCGAACAGCCCTACACCCTGGTGATCGGAGGCGGACAGGGCGGCATCGCGCTCGGCGCCCGGCTGCGCCAACTCGGGGTGCCGGCCATCGTCGTCGACCAACACGAACGACCCGGTGACCAGTGGCGCAAACGCTACAAGTCGCTGTGCCTGCACGACCCGGTCTGGTACGACCACCTGCCGTACCTGCCGTTCCCGCCGAACTGGCCGGTGTTCGCGCCCAAGGACAAAATCGGCGACTGGCTCGAGTTCTACACCCGGGTCATGGAGGTGCCCTACTGGAGCTCGACCACCTGCCTGTCCGCGGCCTACGACGAAGACGAACAGCGGTGGACCGTCGAGGTGAACCGCAACGGCGAGGCGGTGACACTGCGGCCGGTGCAGCTGGTCCTGGCGACCGGCATGTCGGGCAAGCCCAACATCCCCACCCTGCCGGGCCAGGAAGTGTTCCGTGGCGAGCAGCACCATTCCAGCCATCACCCCGGCCCGGACCGCTACGTCGGCAAACGCGCCGTCGTGATCGGCGCCAACAACTCCGCGCACGACATCTGTAAGGCGTTGTACGAGAACGATGTCGACGTCACGATGGTCCAGCGATCCTCAACGCACATCGTCAAGTCGGACTCGCTCATGGAGCTTGGCCTGGGCGAGCTGTACTCGGAGCGCGCGGTGGCCGCCGGAATGACCACCGAGAAAGCCGACCTGACCTTCGCGTCGCTGCCGTATGCCATCATGGCCGACTTCCAACGCCCTATCTACGACGCAATCCGCCAGCGCGACAAGGACTTCTACGCGCGGCTGGAAGCCGCCGGATTCGACCTGGACTTCGGCGACGACGACTCCGGCCTGTTCATGAAATATCTGCGCCGCGGCTCGGGCTACTACATCGACGTCGGCGCCTGCGAGCTGGTCGCCGACGGCAGCATCAAGCTCGCGCACGGTGAGGTCGACCGGCTGACCGAGGACTCGGTGATCCTGGCCGACGGCACCGAATTGCCCGCCGATGTGGTGGTGTACGCCACCGGGTTCGGCTCGATGAACGGCTGGGCGGCAGACCTGATCAGCCAGGAAGTCGCCGACCGGATCGGCAAGGTGTGGGGCCTGGGCTCGGGAACCACCAAGGACCCCGGCCCGTGGGAAGGCGAACAACGCAACATGTGGAAGCCCACCCAACAGCCCAACCTGTGGCTCCACGGCGGCAATCTGCACCAATCCCGGCACTATTCGCTGTATTTGGCGTTGCAGCTCAAGGCTCGCTATGAGGGCCTGGCAACGCCGGTGTACGGACTGCAGGAGGTCCATCACCTGAGCTGACGACCCACGAGATGGCGCCCCGAACGTGACTCCCCCCACGCCGTTCGGGGCGCCCGCGTGTCTGCGGGGTATACATGCGAGGGTGCGTCGATGGTTGTGGAGTCTCGCGGTTCTGCTGATCGCCGCGGCGACCGTGCTGGCCACCGGGTACTGGGTGTCGAAGTCACGCACCTTCGCGATCACCGGGCATCTGGTGCACCGGGTCGACACCTCGGCCAAGGTCATCGCCCTCACCTTCGACGACGGCCCGACCACGCATACCCCTGAGGTGCTGCGGATGCTCGGCGACTCCGGGGTTCGGGCCACCTTCTACCTCACCGGTGCGGAATTGACCGCTGCGCCGCAGTTCGGCACCGCGATCGCCGCCGGCGGCCACGAGATCGGCAATCACAGCTACTCGCATCGACGGATGGTGCTGACGTCATCGGCCACCGTCGCCGACGAGATCGAACGAACCGACACCGCCATCCGCGCCACCGGGTACCCGGGCCCGATCACCTTCCGCCCGCCGTACGGCAAGAAGCTCTGGACGCTGCCGCACTACCTGTCCACCCATCATCGGACCATGGTCACCTGGGACGTCGAACCTGATTCGGCTACCACGGCTGATGCCGACGCAATCGTGGCCGAGACTGTCTCGAAGGCACGGCCGGGCTCGATCATCCTGTTGCATGCGATGTATGACAGCCGCGCCGCCTCGCGTGCCGCGGTACCCCGGATCATCGGCGAATTACACTCGGCTGGTTACCGATTCGTCACCGTGTCCGAACTTCTGGCCGGCCCGTGACCGAACTGCTGCACGGGCTGGACCCCATCGTCGGCGCGGCGCCCCGGGTATTGATCCTCGGCAACATGCCGAGCGTGATGTCGCTGGCCTCTGGTCAGTACTACGGCAATCCGCGCAACGCGTTCTGGCGGATCACCGGCTCCCTGTACGGATTCAGCGCCGACACGGCGTATCCGGACCGGGTCGATGCGTTGCGGGCTCACCGGGTGGCAGTGTGGGATGTGCTCCGGTCCTGCCGGCGAGTCGGCAGCCTGGATTCTGCGGTGGAGCGGGACAGCATGTCACCCAACGACTTTGCGGCATTCTTCGCCGTGCACCGCACGCTCGAGCGGCTGGTGTTCAACGGGGCTGCCGCCGAGGCCAACTACCGGCGTCTCGTCGGCCCGCCCTCATTGCCCAGTGTGCGGGCTCCCTCGACCAGCCCCGCACAGACCATGCGCTACGAGGACAAACTGGACGCCTGGCGGGATGCGCTGGACGGCCAGGGCAGCCGTCGCATGACAATCTGAGGAATGTCTGGCCGTTGATCGCTTGTTGCGGCCCAATCGACCGTTACGATTTCGCCCACCATGACATATCCGCCGCAAAGCCCGTGGCCGGCTCAGCCGCCGTCCTGGCCACCCGCACCCCCGACCGCACCCGCACCGCGACGCGGCAACAGGACAGTCGCTTGGGTCGCCTTGGTGCTGGTGGTGTTGGTTCTGCTCGGAGCGGGACTCTGGTATTTCCTCGGTTCCGGGGGACAGACCAAGACGGTCAAGGATTCCGCCTTGCAGCGCACGCTGCTGAACGGCGCCGACGCGGGCATCATCTTGCAGGTCGGAGCGCTGGTGGGCGACCCCGAATACGACAACGGGGCCGTTCAGACCACCTGGGACACCGAGCGTGGGCTCGATCAGTGCGTGATCGGCGATCCGGCCACCGCGAACTGGTACCAGGACACCGGCTCGACGGCGGTACGCCGGCAGTTCCTGCAATCCCAGGAAAGGGACGAGATCGGACCGGTCGTGATGTTCGACCAGGCGGTGATCGCCTATCCCGATGCCGACGCCGCGCGCGCGGTGGTTCACGACATCCGGGACAAGTGGCAGCAATGCGTCGGTAAGGATGTGAGCCAAACCTTTCCGGATGAAGATCCGATGCTCTGGCACGTCGGCGATGTCTCGGAGAGCGATGGCGTGGTCTTGTCATATCTGACCCAGCTCGGCGACGATGCCGATGGCTGGGTGTGCCACTTCGGCATGGCACCGCGACGCAACGTGGTGGTCGAGATTCAGGTCTGCAGCGCTACGGCCAGTGCGGATTCGGTCGAGCAATTGGTGGCGAAGGTGAGCGAGAAGGTTGACGCCGCCGCAGAATCGCACGGGTCGCGCCATCGGCATTTTCGGTTCTGGCGACACCACTGAGCGCCGGATAACCGGGCCATCCGGTCCACGGCGACCGCGCAGGTCGTTGCTCGATTCGTCGTTGCCGTGGAAAAGGCCCATCGTGGCAGTGCGGCATCCCTGCCCCTAGGGCGTTGCTGCGTTCTATTCTCGTTGCAGCAGGTTCTCCGATGGCGGGGGCTTCGAATGACGGAAACTGCGACGTGCCGCGCGTGTGGCACCGAGCCGCGGGCAGGCGCCCGGTACTGCGACGCGTGCGGCGCGCCCGTCGCATCGACAGCGGGCGCCGAATACAAGCAGGTCACCGTCTTGTTCGCCGACGTCGTCCGGTCCATGGACATCGCAGCGACCTTGGGCGCCGAACGGCTCCGCGAGATCATGAGTGACCTGTTCAACCACTCCGCCGCCGTGGTACGCCGATACGGCGGCACCGTCGACAAATTCACGGGTGACGGAATCATGGCCATATTCGGCGCACCGGTTGCGTTGGAAGACCACGCTTTTCGCTCCTGCCTGGCCGCGCTCGAGATCCAGCAGCAGACCGCCCTGCTGGCGGTACAGGTGACGGCCCGCGACGGCCTCGACCTGCAGCTGCGCATCGGACTGAGCTCAGGTCAGGTCATCACCGGCGAAGTCGGCACCGACACGATGAGTTACACCGCGATCGGTGAGCACGTGGGCATGGCGCAACGCATGGAATCGGTCGCGCCGCCAGGCGGGGCGATGCTCACCGAGTCGACCGCACGGCTGGTCGAAGACACCATGATGCTGGGCGAGGCTGAGATGGTGCAGGTCAAGGGCGCCGATCACCCGATCCGAGCACGCCGGCTGCTCGGGCTCAATTCCGCACACAACCTGCTCAATGTCGACGAATCGACCTTGGTCGGCCGAGGTTGGGAATTGTCCGCAGTCGAGGGCATCCTCGAACGCTCGGTCCAGGGGCACGGCAGCATCGTTCTTCTGGTTGGTGGGCCCGGTATCGGCAAGAGCCGGCTGGTCAGCGAACTCGCGGCAAAGGCCGCCGCGCGCGGTGTGCCGGTGCACTCCACATTCTGTGAGTCCCACACCGGCGAAATCCCATTTCATGCCATCACCGGCCTGCTGCGTGCGGGATTCGGTGTGGCAGACCTGGACAGGGAGGCGGCCCGCGCGAAGCTTCGAGCCCAGGTTCCCGACGACACCACAGAGAGCCTGGAGCTACTCGACGACCTGCTCGGCATCGGCGACCCCGACGTCGTCCTGCCGGTGATCGACCCCGATGCTCGGCGGCGCCGGCTCACCACCGTCGTGAACGCGGCGTCGCTGGCGCGGAGCACCCCGGCGGTCTATGTCATCGAGGATGCGCACTGGATCGACAGCGTCAGCGAATCGATGTTGTCGGACTTCCTGTCAGTGACGCCGCAGACCTCGTCCCTCGTCGTGATCACCTACCGCCCCGAATACCACGGCGCATTGAGTCATGTCCATGGCGCGCAAACGATAGTGCTTGCACCACTGGACAATTCGGAAACATCAGCCTTGATCAACGAGCTGCTGGGAACCGGTGACGGCGTCGCCGACCTGACCGAAACCATCACCGGGCGGGCTGCCGGAAACCCGTTCTTCGCCCTCGAGATCGTGCGCGACCTGGCCGAACGCGGCCTGCTCCGCGGCGAACGCGGCGCGTACGTGCTGTGCGACGGGCAGGGCCCGGTGAGCGTTCCGGCCACGCTGCAGGCCACCATCGCCGCGCGGATCGACCGGCTGGATCCGGCGGCCAAGCGAACGCTGAGCGCCGCTGCGGTGATCGGGTCCCGGTTCAGCGCGGGGCGGTTGGCCTGCCTCGACACCGAACCGATCTTCGAGGATCTGATCGAAGCCGAGCTGATCGATCAGGTGCAGTACACACCGCACGCGGAGTACGCATTCCACCACCCGATGGTGCGGACCGTGGCCTACGAATCACAGCTGAAGTCCGATCGCGCTGAACTGCATCGGCGCCTCGCCGACACCATAGTCGCGCGCGAACCCGAACTGGCCGACGAGAATGCAGCGTTGATCGCCGAACACCTGGAAGCCGCCGGTGACCTGCATGCGGCATACAGCTGGCATATGCGCGCCGGAGCGTGGGCGAACAACCGCGACACCGCCGCAGCCCAGATGTGTTGGGAGCGCGCCCGCCAGATCGCCGACCTGCTGCCCGAGGATGATCCCGACCGGGCGGCGATGCGGATAGCCCCCCGCACTCTGGTATGCGGCAATGGCTTCCGCAGCAACGTGAGTGTCTCCGGCGCCCGGTTCGAGGAACTGCAGGAGCTGTGCGAGGCCGCCGGAGACAAAGCTTCCCTGGCCATCGGTATGGCCGGGCTGACCGGCGAGCTGATGCTGCAGGGTCGGGTACGCGACGCGTCACGGCAGGTGTCCGAGCACATGACCCTGATCGAGTCCATCGGCGACCCGGCACTCACCGTCGGCTTGTCGGCGACTCCGATCTCACTCAAGATCGAGAGCGGCGAAATGGGTGAGGTTCTGCGCTGGTCGCAGATGGCGATCGACCTGGCCGACGGCGACACCACCAAGGGCAATTTCATCATCGGCTCGCCGCTGGCGGCGGCCTTCGCAGCGCGAAGCATTGCCAAATGGGCCCTGGGTCTTGAGGGTTGGCGTGCGGACCTCGATCATGCGCTCGCCATGGCACGCAACACCGACAGGTTCACGCACGCGCTCGTCATCACCTGGACGTACTTCACCACGGTGTCCTGCGGAGTACTGCTCGCCAGCGACGACGCGCTGCGCGACATCGATGAGGCGCTGCAGATCACCGAAGGGGCCGGCGACGACATCGCGCTCGGCCTGGCCCGGGTGACCATGGGATACGCCCTGCTGAACCGAGATTTGCCGGCGGACCGGGAGCGTGGACTGTCCATCCTCGGCCAGGTTCGGCAGATGTGCGTGAGCGGGCGGTTTTATATGTCCGAGCTGATCGGCATCGATGTGTACACCGCGCGGGAACGAGCCAAGCGCGGCGACCGGGCCGGGGCCATCCGGGTGCTACGCGAAGCGATCGACGACCTCTTTCACAGCGGCCAGCTTCCGTACAACATCTTGGCGACCGGAATCCTCGCCGAGGCACTGCTGGACCGGGGCGCCGAGGGCGACGTGGCCGAGGCCGAGGCGGCGATCACCAGACTGGCGGCGACGCCGGCCGAGGACGGCCTGATCATTCGCGACATCATGCTGCTGCGGGTGAATGCGCTCATCGCACATGCCAAGGGTGAGGATGCGGCCTACCGCGAGTTCCGCGACCGGTACCGGGATATGGCCACCCGACTCGGCTTCGAGGGGCATACGGCGCAGGCCGCGGCTCTGCCCTGAGTTGGCGGTTGGTGGTTGGCGGCCGGTCGGGATCCACCGAAACCGCGCTTGCGTCAGTGGGCCGGAGTAGACTCGAACACATGTTCGAAGCCAGTTCCGATGCGGGTCTGATCGACGCGATGTCCGCGTCGGCCCGCGCGGAGTCGATGGCGATCGCGGGACGGCTTTCGGCGATCGGTGAGCTGGACACGTTGCGGGAACGGGAGCTGGCCGAGTCGATCTTTTGGCGTACCGATCCGTTCGAGGAGGTGGCTGCGGAGGTGTCAGCGGCGTTGAACATCAGTCGGGGCCGGGCCGGCACGCAGATCCACCATGCCCGGGTGCTGCGCGACAAGTTGCCGTTGGTGGCGGCGCGGTTCGCTGTCGGGGATATCGACTACCGGGTGGTGCGGATGATCATCGCCCGCACCGGCATCGTGGACCCGTCGGTGTGGTCTGGGTTGGATGAAGAACTGGCCACCCGCGCCCACAATTGGATGCGGTTCTCCGAACGGCAGTTGCGGGATCGGGTGGATCAATGGATCGCCAAACTCGACCCGAACGGGGTGCGGGTACCGCCGAATGTGGACGATGAGCGGTTCGTTCAGATCGAACCGAGCAGCCCGGGCATGGCCTCGGTGTGGGCCAATGTCCACGCCGCCGATGGGGTCGCGCTGAGTCAGCGGTTGGATGCGGTGGCCAACACCGTGTGTGCACACGATCCCCGGACCCGTGAGCAGCGCCGCGCTGATGCTGTCGGGCCGGTGGCTCGGTTGGAATCGCAGTTGCCGTGCCTGTGTGGTCGTGAGGATTGCCCGGCCACACAGAAGCGGGCCGCGGCCGATGCTGCGTTGGTCCATGTGCTGGCCGGCCAGGCCACCGTGGACGGCACCTCCGATGATCCGGGGTATCTGGCCGGCCATGGCATCCTGCCCGCCGAGTCAGTACGCGACCTGGCCGCCACCGCCAAGATCAAGCCGGTGGTGGTGCCCACCGGGGCGGCTGACGCGCAGACCACGGCTACCGACGCCGCGAACGATGAGTCGGCCGACGCCGAGGAGTCGGTGGTGCCGGCTGACTCTCATTCCGGGAATGGCGAGCCGCAGTACCGGCCGTCTGTGGCGTTGAGTGAGTTCATTCGGTGGCGGGATTTGACGTGTCGGTTCCCGGGCTGTGACGCCCCCGCCGAACGTTGCGATATCGACCACACCGCACCCTGGCCCACCGGCCCGACACATCCGTCGAACACCAAATTATTTTGCCGGGCACACCATTTGGTGAAAACGTTCTGCCCCGGCTGGACCGACCGCCAACTCCCCGACGGCACCGTTGAGGTCCAGACCCCCACCGGGCACACCTACACGACCGAACCCCACGGCGCCGGCATGTTCCCGACCCTGGGCCAACCCACCGGGGACTTGAAGCTCCCCGAACCCGAAGCCCCGCATCCGAATCGCGGCGCGAAGATGCCCACCCGCAGCAAGACCCGCGAACAAGACCGCCAAGACCGCATCGCCGAAGAACGACACCTACGCGCCGAACTTAACAACGACCTCGCATACGAACGCGACTACCAAGCCTGGCTCGCCGAAGAGTACGGGCCACCCCCACCCTTCTGAGCGGGGCGATCAACCTTCGGTGAGCTCAGCTGCGTTCTGAGCCGCGTACTCCCCAGGTGTGCTGCCCAGCATGGACCGGAAGTCGTTGATGAAATGGGCCTGGTCATACCAGCCGAGTCGCACTGCGAGATCGGCGAAATCGACTCCGGGCACGGACTCGATCTCCAGGGCGGCCTGCTGCAGCCGATATCGGCACAGCACCCACTTGGCCGTCACCCCGACATAGCGCCGGAACACCCGCTGCGTCGTACGCGTACTCCACGGTGAGAGCTCCATGACCTGCTCCACCCGATGCAATGTCGCGTCGTCACGCATCCGGTCGATCAACGGGCACAGCGCGCGGTAGGTCGGGTCGGGCTCGCCGGCCATCGCACCGATCGCCTCGTCCAGATCCGGTGCGCCCAACAGCTCGTCGTCCACCGGCACCACGCGGCCGGTCAGCGCGGCGGCGTCCCCACCGAAACGGGCGACGAAGCCGCCCGGCCGAAATCGAGCCCCCACGACACCGCCCCGACCACTGATCGTGATGCGGAAAACCTTGGGCACCACCCCGTGCAGCAACGTGCAGGGCAGTCGATGACCATGGCGCACAACATCATCACCCCACTCACGGGTGAGATGCATGGCAGGGAAAGTGATCACCGTGCTCTCGAATGGACCAGTCTCGTGCCGGTCCCAGGTCACCGACCAGAAGTGCTCGACGAAGGTCGCGGCCTCCTCCGACGGCGCCCACCGGTGGAGGTCGAACGCCGCGGCACTGCCTGCACGGCCGACCACTCCGCGCATCGGCGCGTTCTGCTCTGGCGCGTTTTTACAAGCGGCCACGACCCCAGCCTACGAAACTGGCAGATATGAATGTCACACCGATTCCGGAGGGCTACACCAGCCTGACCCCGTTCATCTGCGTCGACGGCGCTGCCGAGGCGATCGCCTTCTACCAGAACGTGTTCGGTGCCACGGTCATCGAGCGGATGGACGGCGCGAACGGCACCGTCTCGCACGCCGAGCTGGATTTCGGCAACGGCCGGCTGCAACTCGGAGATCCGCAGGAAGCGTTTCAGATCGCCGCTCCCCCGCCAGGCGCCCCGGCGACGTATTCGATGGGGCTGTACTGCCCCGATGTCGACGACGTGGTGGCCCGTGCGGAGAAGGCGGGTGCGACGATCCGCGAGCCCGCACAGACCTTCGTCACCGGTGATCGGTTCGCGTCCGTCCTCGACCCGTTCGGTCTGCGCTGGACAGTGATGACCCGCGTCGAGAACCTCACGCCGGCCGAACGTGAACGACGCGTCGCCGAATGGGCGGCCACCGCCGGCGGCTAACGTGGCGGGATGTCTTGCGTGTTCTGCGCCATCGTCGCAGGTGTTGCCCCCGCGATCCGCATCTACGAGGACGACGACTACCTGGGCATCCTCGACATCAGGCCGTTCACCCGCGGACACACGCTGGTGATCCCGAAGCGGCACAGTGTCGACCTGACCGACACGCCGCCGGAGACCGTGGCCGCGATGGCCGGCATCGGCCAGCGCATCGCGCGTGCGGCCCGGCAGTCCGGGCTGCACGCCGACGGCAACAACATCGTCATCAACGACGGCAAAGCCGCCTTCCAGAGCGTGTTCCACATCCATCTGCACGTGGTGCCGCGCCGCAGCGGCGACAAGTTGTCGTTCGCCAAGGGCATGGTGCTGCGCCGTGACCCGGACCGCGAGGAATCGGGACGTCTGTTACGTGCAGCGCTGGCGCAGCTCGACGAATCCGCGCAGGATTGACCCCATGAGCATGCCCTGGTGGGAGCGCTACATCGGCCTCCCGATGCTGTTGTTGCACGACAAGATCTACAAGGCCACCGACGGCCGGATCGGCCACACGATCCCCGGTGGCCCGTCGACGCTGATCCTGCATACCGTCGGCGCCAAAACCGGTCAGCAGCGCGCGAACTCGCTGGCCTATGCGAAGGACGGCGCCGACTACCTCGTGGTGGCATCCAAAGGTGGCGAGCCCACATCTCCGGGCTGGTACCACAATCTGAAGGCCAAACCGCAGGTCGAGATCAACGTCGGCCCCAAGCGGTTCGGCGTCACGGCCAAGCCGGTTCTACCCGGAGACCCCGACTACCCGCGGCTGTGGGACATCGTGAACGACATGAAGGGCAACAAGGACCGCTACATCGGCTACCAGAAGCGGACAACGCGCCCGATTCCGGTGGTCGTGCTGACGCCTTAGAACTGACGCCCTAGAACAACTCCTTGGCCAGCAGTTCCAGGGTGGTGTCGCGCGCCGTCGCGGTGGCCGGGTCGGCGCCGCGACGGGCCGAGGCCACCGGGTTGACCATGACCTCGTCGACGTCGAACTCTTCGGCCAGGGCCCGGACCTGGTCGGCCGCCTCGGTGGGCGAGCCGACCACTGCGCGCGCAAACCCGGAGGCCACGATGGCCTGGGCCTGCGGGGTGAGGGTCGTCGCCTCCGCATCCTCGACGAGATCGAGGGCACCGAGCGGCTGGCCGGTACGCAACCGGCCCATCATCTGCAGCTGGGGCAGGAGTAACGCCTTGGCCTCCTCGGTGGTCTCCGCCACCGAGGCGTTCACGGTCAGGAAGGTCACCGGCTCGGACGCCAGATCGCTGGGCTGGAACTCGTCGCGGTAGACGGCCAGCGCTTCAGCAGTGCCCTGCCCGGAGAAGTGGTGGGCGAACACGTACGGCAGCCCCTTGGCCGCGGCCAGGTGTGCCGAATACATCGACGAGCCGAGCAGCCACATCCGCGGTTCGCTGACCGCCGCCGGCGTCGCCTTGAGCACGTAGTTCTCCCGCATCAGATCGCGCGGCAACGGGACCCGCACGCCGCGCGCACCCATCAGCGCCACCACGTCGTCGAGGTACTGCGGGAACGCCTCGATATCGCGATCATCGCGCCCGGCGGCACCGCGCAGGGCCAGCGAGGTGACCGGATCCGAGCCCGGCGCCCGACCGATGCCGAGGTCGATGCGGCCGGGATGGGCGGCCTCCAGCAGCGCGAACTGCTCGGCCACCGCCAGCGGCGCATGGTTGGGCAGCATCACCCCGCCCGACCCCAGCCGCAGCTGCGTGGTGTGCGCGGCGAGATGCGCGATCAGCACCGGCGGGCTGGTGGCGGCCACCGCCGGCATGTTGTGGTGCTCGGCGAGCCAGTAGCGGGTGTATCCCAGCCGGTCGGCGGTCTGCGCCAGGTGAGTCGTGGCAGTCAGGGCATCGGCAGTGGACTGGTCGGTGCGTACCGGGACGAGGTCGAGGACAGAAAGCCGCATGACAGCGTCAACGTCACGAGCCGTCCAGTTCGTTCCCGCCCGACTCGGCCACCAGGTGCTTGGCGGTGGTGAAGATGTCGTCGAGCATGGCGTCGGTGAGCCGGCCGGTGAAGGTGTTCTGCTGGCTGGGGTGAAAGCAACCGAGCAGGGTGATCGGGCCGAACGCCGAGGTCAGCACCGCCGTCGCACCGTGGCCGAACTTGGGTGCCGGTTTGACGTTCGAGCCGATCAACTCCAGCGCGGCTCGCCACGCGAACCCACCCAACGCGATGACCACTCGTACCGACGACCCCACCAACCGCCATTCGGCCTGCAGCCAGGGCGCACACGTGGCCCGCTCGGCCGGGGTGGGCGCATTGGCCGGCGGTGCGCAGCGCACCGCCGCGGCCATCCGGGTGTCGATCAGCCGCATGCCGTCGGCGGCGTCGACGCACACCGCCTGGTTGGCCAGCCCGGCCCGGTGCAATGCGGCGAACAGGAAATCCCCGGACCGGTCCCCGGTGAACACGCGGCCCGTGCGGTTGGCGCCGTGGGCGGCCGGGGCCAGCCCGACGATCATGATGCCGGGGTGCTCTGCACCGAACCCAGCGGCCGGTCGACCCCAATACGGTTGATCGGCAAAGGATTTCCGCTTGGCCACCGCCACCTCTTCGCGCCAGGTGACCAGCCGCGGGCAGGCCCGGCACACCGAGACCAGCGCGTCCAGCTCGTCCACCGTGGCAGCCCGGGCCGCCAGCCGCCGGACCTGCGCGGCGGTCTTGGCCACGGGCGTCGTCGCATCCGCCGAATCACCGGGCCACCCCGACCCGGGCGGCACCGGCGAGGTGAACAACTCGCCGGTCCGCGGATGAGGTAATTCCATCGCCTCACTGTGCCGGAAATTTCGTCGCGGCGGGTATGGGCACGCTGTTAGATTCGGCCGCGATACCCATGACGAACACCAAGCGCGGCCCACTGCTGCTGATCCTGTTCTCCGCGCTGATGGCGGGGGCGGGCAACGGCATCACGATTGTCGCGTTCCCGTGGCTGGTGTTGCAACGCAACGGATCCGCGCTCGACGCATCGATCGTCGCGATGGCCGGCACACTGCCACTGTTGGTGGCCACTCTGATCGCCGGGGCGGCTGTCGACTATCTGGGCCGCCGACGCGTCTCGATGATCTCGGATCTGCTGTCGGCCCTGTCGGTCGCCGCGGTTCCGATGCTGGCCCTGATATTCGGGGTGGACGCGGTCAATGTCGCGGTGCTCGCGGGCCTGGCCGCGCTCGGTGCCTTCTTCGATCCGGCCGGGATGACCGCACGCGAAACCATGCTGCCCGAGGCCGCCGGCCGGGCCGGCTGGACGCTGGACCACGCGAACAGCGTGTACGAGGCGGTGTTCAACCTGGCCTACATCGTCGGGCCCGGCATCGGCGGCCTGTTGATCGCGACCCTCGGCGGGATCAACACCATGTGGGTGACGGCTGGGCTGTTCTGCTGCTCGATCCTCGCCATCTCGGTGCTGCGACTGGAAGGCGCGGGCACCCCGGACCGCTCGATGCTGACCGAGGGCGTCCTCGCGGGCATCGTCGAAGGGCTGCGATTCGTCTGGCACACACCGGTATTGCGCACGCTGGCGATCGTCGACCTGGTGGCCACCGGTCTATATATGCCCATGGAGTCGGTTCTTTTCCCGAAATACTTCACGGACCGCAACGAGCCCACCGAACTGGGCTGGGTGCTGATGGCGCTCAGCATCGGCGGGCTGCTGGGTGCGCTCGGCTACGCCGTGATGTCCAAGTACATGAGTCGGCGGGCCACCATGCTGACCGCGGTGATCACGCTCGGGGTGGCGATGACGGTGATCGCGTTCCTGCCGCCGCTGCCGCTGATCCTGGTGCTGTGCGCGATCGTCGGGTTCGTCTACGGACCGATTGCGCCGATCTACAACTACGTCATGCAGACGACCGCCCCGCCGCATCTGCGGGGGCGCGTGGTCGGGGTGATGGGGTCGCTGGCCTATGCGGCAGGACCGCTGGGTCTGATCCTGGCCGGGCCGCTCGCCGACGCCGCAGGCCTGCACGTGACGTTCCTGGCCCTGTCCCTGCCGATGCTGCTGCTCGGCCTGGTCGCGGTGTTCCTGTCGGCGCTGCGTGAGCTGGACCTAGCATCGAAGCCGTGAATGCCGCAGCGCTGCCGATGCTGATCAGCGAACTCCCCGAAGGTGTCGTCGTCACCGACCCTGACATCCTGGCCTCCTATCGCCAGGATCGGGCCGCCGATCCGGCAGCCGGCACCCCCCTGGCGGTGGTCCGTCCCACCCGCACCGAGGAAGTTCAGACCGTGCTGCGCTGGGCCGGCGAGCACCAGGTGGCCGTGGTACCCCGTGGCGCAGGGACCGGGTTGTCGGGCGGCGCGACCGCACTGAACGGCGGGATCGTGTTGTCCACCGAAAGGATGCGTGACATCACCGTCGACCCGGTCACCCGCACCGCAGTGGTGCAGCCCGGCCTGCTCAACGCCGAGGTGAAGAAAGCCGTTGCCGCACAAGGACTCTGGTACCCACCCGACCCGTCGTCGTATGAGATCTGCAGCATCGGCGGCAATGTCGCCACCAACGCGGGCGGGCTGTGCTGCGTCAAATACGGCGTCACCACCGACTACGTGCTCGGTCTGCAGGTGGTGCTGGCCGACGGCACCGCGGTACGGCTGGGCGGTCCGCGGTTGAAAGACGTTGCGGGCCTGAGCCTGACGAAGTTGTTCGTCGGCAGCGAGGGCACCCTGGGCGTGGTCACCGAGGCGACGCTGCGGTTGCTGCCGCCACAGCACGCGCCGTGCACCGTGGTTGCGACGTTCGACTCGGTAGAGGCCGCCTCGAATTCCGTCGTCAAGATCACCGGCAGGATCCGGCCGTCGATGCTGGAGTTCATGGACTCCGTGGCGATCAACGCCGTCGAGGACAAGCTCAAGATGGGCCTGGACCGCAACGCCGCGGCGATGATGGTGGCCGCCTCTGACGATCGCGGTGCCGCCGGTGCCGACGACGCGGCCTTCATGGCGCAGGTGTTCACCGAATGCGGTGCCACCGAAGTGTTTTCCACCGCTGATCCGGACGAGGGCGAGGCCTTCGTGGCGGCCCGCCGCTTCGCCATCCCGGCCGTCGAGGCCAAGGGCTCACTGCTGCTGGAGGATGTCGGTGTGCCGTTGCCCGCACTGGCCGAACTGGTCGGCGGGGTGGCCGAGATCGCGGCCCATCGAGATCTGCTGATCTCGGTGATCGCCCACGCCGGTGACGGCAACACCCACCCGCTGATCGTGTTCGACCCGGCCGACCCCGACGAGGCACAGCGGGCCCAGCTGGCGTTCGGCGAGATCATGGACCTGGCAATCGGCCTGGGCGGCACCATCACCGGCGAACACGGCGTGGGCCGGCTCAAGCAGCCGTGGCTGGCCGGTCAGATCGGTCCGGATGCAATGGAACTCAATCACCGGATCAAGCGGGCGCTGGATCCGCAGAACATCCTCAATCCCGGCGCGGCGATCTAGGCACGGCTCAGGCCATCCCCCACATGACCAGCAGATGGCTTGAGCGCCAGGCGATCAACGCAAGGAAGGCCAGCAGCACCGCCACCGAGACCCCGGCCTGGACGGCATTTCGACGCGCGCTCGGGGCATACACGTAAGCCGCGGCGATCCCCGCGCCGGTGATCAGGCCGCCGACGTGGCCCTGCCAGCTGATCGCCCCGGTTCCCAGCGCAGGCCCGGCGAACGTGAACACCAGGTTGATGACGACCACCGCAGCGATCATGCGGACGTCGAGGTTGAGTTTGCGGGCGACGACGAAGATCGCGCCGAACAGACCGAAGATCGCACCGGAGGCGCCGGCCGTCGCGCTGTTCAACGGGGACAGCAGATAGACCAGCACCGAGCCGCCGAGTCCGCTGAGCGCGTACAACGCCCCGAACCGCAGCCGGCCCAGCCACTGCTCCAGCGGCGGCCCCACGACGTAGAGCGCCCACATGTTGAACAGCAGATGCATGGCGCCGTAGTGCAGGAACATCGAGGTCACCAGGCGGTAGTACTGGTCGTGCGCGGCGATGCCCGGCGCCCACAGGGTGAGCTCCTGCTCCAGATTTCCCGAGACCATCTGCAGCACGAACATCACGACGTTCACCGCGATCAGTGCGTAGGTCAGGATCGGCGCCCCGGCACGGGCCACCCCGCCGAACTGGGTGCGCGGCGCCCGCACCGACTTGGCGCCCTCGTTGACACAGTCCAGGCACTGATGGCCCACCGCCGCCGAGCGCATGCACTCCGGACACACGGGGCGCTGGCAGCGAGTGCAGCGCACATAGGTGGGACGGTCCGGATGCCGGTAACACGTCGGCGTCTGGGCAGGTAGCTGCGGCGCGTCAGGGGTACTCATCACGCCCGAGCCTAATGCGGGGCCGCAGGTTGCCGGTCACAGCCCAGACAACCCGCCATTGACATAGGTGAGCCGAATGTCGTACGAATAAGACATGGCAGCGACTTTGTCTCACAGCCCCGCCCGGTTCCAGCCCGCCGACGCCGACACCTGGCCCAACCCTTGGCCGATGTATGCCGCGCTGCGCGACCACGATCCGGTGCACCACGTGGTGCCCGAAGAGTCTCCGGAGCACGACTACTACGTGCTGTCCCGGCACGCCGACATCTGGGCGGCCGCCCGTGACCACGGCACCTTCTCCTCCGCACAGGGCCTGACGATCACCTACGGCGAGCTGGACATGATCGGGCTGGCCGACAACCCGCCGTTTGTCATGCAGGACCCACCGGTGCACACCGAGTTCCGCAAGCTGGTCTCGCGCGGGTTCACCCCGCGCCAGGTGGAAGCCGTGGAACCGAAGGTGCGGGAGTTCGTCATCGAGCGCCTCGAGGGGTTGCGCTCGAATGGCGGCGGGGATATCGCCGCCGAGTTGTTCAAGCCACTGCCCTCGATGGTCGTCGCGCACTATCTCGGGGTGCCCGAGGCCGACCGGGACCAGTTCGACGGCTGGACCGACGCCATCGTCGCGGCCAACAGCTCGGCCGGCGGCATTACCGCGGCGATGGGCACCGCCGGCGCCGCAGTGGCGTCGATGATGGGCTACTTCTCCGAGCTCATCGAGCGGCGTCGCCGCGAGCCCGGGGACGACACCATCTCGCATCTGGTGGCTGCGGGTGTCGGCGCGGACGGCGACATCGCCGGCGTACTGTCGATCCTCGCGTTCACCTTCACCATGGTCACCGGCGGTAACGACACCACGACCGGAATGCTCGGCGGCACAGTGCAACTCCTACAGCAGCGGCCGGATCAGCGCCGGCTCCTGATCGACGATCCCGAGCTGATCCCGGAGGCGATCGACGAGTTCCTGCGGCTGACCTCCCCGGTCCAGGGCCTGGCCCGCACCACCACCCGCGACGTCACCATCGGCGACACCACCATTCCGGCCGGGCGCAAGACTCTGCTGCTGTACGGCTCGGGCAACCGCGACGAGCGTGAATTCGGCGACAACGCAGCCGAACTCGATGTGCGACGTGCGCCGCGCAATATCCTAACCTTCAGCCACGGCGCACACTTCTGCCTCGGCGCGGCCGCCGCCCGGATGCAGTCCCGGGTGGCGCTGACCGAATTGCTCTCGCGCTACCCCGATTTCGAGGTCGATCTGGACTCGGTGGAGTGGGCCGGCGGCAGCTACGTGCGGCGACCGTTGTCGGTGCCGTTCCGAGCAGGGACCTGATGCCCCGCGACTGGTTGTCGGCCCGGCGGTCCGAAGTGGCCGCCGACCACATCCTCGACGCCGCCGACTCACTGTTTACCCGGCAGGATGCGGCGACCGTCGGCATGCACGAGATCGCGGCGGCCGCAGGCTGTTCGCGCGCCACGGTGTACCGCTATTTCGAGAATCGCGATGCGCTCTACACCGCCTATGTGCACCGGGAGGCACGGCGACTGTACGAAGAGGTCAGCGAGCAGGTGGCCGCAGTCACCGATCCGGCGCAACGCCTGATCGAGGGGGTGGTCACCGCACTGAACGCAGTGCGCGACAGCCCGGCACTGTCCTCGTGGTTCGCCACCGCGCAGCGGCCGATCGGTGGCGAGATGGCCGAACACTCCGAGGTGATCAGCGCGCTGGTGGAGGGCTTCGTGCGTTCGCTGGCCGGCAACACGGCGCAAGCCGACGACCAGGTGGGCCGGCAAGCCCGGTGGCTGGTGCGGGTCATGGTGTCGCTGCTGGTCTTCCCCGGCGGCAACGAGGCCGACGAGCGCACCATGCTGGCCGAGTTCGTCGCCCCGCTGCTCATCCCGGCACAAACGCCCGTCGAGTAGCCGATTGCCGGGCGGGACGGGCTGACCTGCCCCATACTTTCGAGTATGGCCAGCCACCCGACGCCACTGCCGCCGCTACCGGCGGTCACCAGCATCGCCGAGGTTGTCTCGGCCATCGACACGATCACCGACTGGGCCGTGGAAAACTCAAGCCGGCTGGGCTATTTCGCCGCGCTGTACAAGCGGATCACCATCGCGGTCGGCACCGCCGTCGAGGACGGGGCATTCGAGGACGGGCCTCGGATGGACCGGCTCGACGCCGCGTTCGCGTCGCGGTACTTCGATGCGCTGAACGGCCACTTCCATCCCGACCGCTACCCGAAACCCACCCGATCCTGGCGGGCCACATTCGAGTGGGCCGACAAGCCCGCGCCGATCCTGGTGCAGCACATGCTCGCCGGGGTCACCGCCCACATCGTGCTCGACCTCGGCATCGCGGTGCAGGGCCTCGTCGGCGCGGGCCGACTCCCCTCGCTGCACAAGGATTTCGACACCATCAACGCGGTGCTGGCGAGCCAGATCGCCGGGGTGGTCAATGACATCAACGAACTCTCACCAGCGCTGGCCGATATCTATGCCGTGCTCCAACAGCATCAGATCTTCGTCCTCAATGAGGCGATCCGCTCCCTGCGCGACAGCGCATGGCGGTTCGCCACCGTGCTGGCCCTGGAACCGGGATTCACGCGGCCACCGACGATCTGGGCACGAGACCTACAGGTGAGCCAGCAGGCGCAGGCAGTGTTCGACCCACCCAGCCTGGTCGGCGCCTTCGATCTGGCGATCAAGGAGATCGCCGCGCGCGAGAGTCGCGATGTGGCCAGAAACGTCCAGGTGCTCGACGAGATCGCCGCGACGCCCGCCCCGATTCAGACCGTGCTTTGAGGCTGCGACGCCGGTGGGGTCAGGCCACCCAGTAGGCCTGCGCCTTGATGGATTTGCGCGGGATCCCGTACTCCTCGCGGAAGACGCGCGCCACCGCCCGGGTGGTGCGGTTGTTGCAGGCGACCCAGCCGAAGTGATCGGAGGCGTCGAACGCCGACGCGCTGACGGCCTCGAGCAGGCCCTCCTCGGTCCGGTCGACCCAGGTGACCTCGGCATCGCCGGTGACCGGGAGTTCACGGTCGTCGTCGTGCCCGGCTTCCAGGAAGACGCGGGCCCGAGCGTCGCCGATCGCGTCCAGCAGAGAGTTGATGGCCGGCAACGAAGCCGTGTCGCCGACGATGACGTATCCGGCCGGCGCCGGCTCGGGCAGTGTGAAGCTGCTGCCGAGGACCGTCACCTCCAGGACGTCGCCGGGCCGGGCCGCCGCGGCCCAGCCAGTGGCGATGCCGTCGTGCATGGCGAAATCGATATCGACGGTTCCGGCCTGCGGATCGGGGTTGACCAACGTGTAGCCCCGCTGATGAGCCTTGCCGCCGGCGGGAAACCAGCCCCGCACCCACATCGTCGGGTGCACCCGCTGCTCGGCCAGCAGGCGCTGAGCGCGGAAATGCACTCTCAGGTAGTTCGGCGTGAACTCGGAACAGCCGGTCACCGTCAGTTCGTAGTCGCCGCCGCGCCAGAGTTTGACCAGGGCTCCTTCCAGCCCGCGCGACGCCTTCTGCTCACTCATGCGCACCCCTTCATCATCTTTGTTAGGTAAGCATACCCTAACTAAATAATCAGGAGCGGACGCGCGTGAACCGGTGCAGCAGCCAGGCCGCCGGGATGGTGAACACCATGGTGAGGACGAACAGGTTGAACATCGACCCCGTGTAGACCGGGTCGCGCATCACCTCGACCATCACCAGTTCCATGACCATCAGGTGGATCAGGAAAATCTCGTAGGAAATCTCACCGAGGAAGACCATCGGCCGGGAAGCCAGGAACCGGTTGTACCAACCGCGGTCGCCCAGCGCCGGCGGCGCCACCAACAAGGCCGCGATCACCGCGTAGAAGAACGTCTTGACCAACGCCTCGCTCAACTTGGCCGGTGACGTGGTCGGCTCCCCCGCGAGCGGCGTCGAGGCGATGAAGTAACACACCACGGCCAACGGCACGCACACCATCCCGTAGCCGCGCACCTTGAGCTGGCCCAGCACGGTCAGCGCCATACCCGCCACGAACCACGCCATGTACGTGGGCAACCACAACCGGGCGCCGTCGGGCAGGCCGGTCGAAACGTGCACGATCGTCAGCCACACGGGCGACACGGCAGCCAGGAGCGCCAGGCCGAAGAACAACAGCCCCGGCCGCCAACGCCGCCGGCACAACACCACCAGCAGCAGGTAGGCCACCAGCGGCAACGCGACGTAGAACGCCGCCTCCACCGCCAGGCTCCACATCTGTGTCAGGCCCTGATGCAGATAGGAGAACAGGTAGTCGTCCGTATAGATCTGGGACAGCGTCAGATTGCGGAACAGGCCCATCCAGGTGTGGCCGGGATTCGGGCCCGCGGTACGGAAGTGGTAGAGCAGGTAGGCGAGCAGCACCGTGACCACGTACGCCGGCATGATCCGTCGGACCCGGTGCCAGGCGTAGCGGCGGACGGACGGCGCCTGTCCCTCTGTCGCCGCGGCCTTCACCCACGGCCGGAACAACAGGAAACCGCTGAGCACGAAGAAGATCGGCACACCGATCTCGGCCCGTGAATACACCAGCCCCAGATAGCCCTGCCCGTACTTGCCGGTCGTGTAGGCCGCGTGTGTCAGCACCACCAGAATGGCGGCCACCGCGCGGATCCCGGTCAGTGACGCGACCCGCGCGGACCCGGAAGCCCCCGAGGCCACTGCGTCTACCGACTCAAGGCCACCCTGATCCGACGGCCCCTTCACGCTTCTGGAGACCGTCACTTGGTCTTCCGGTGCGGCTTCCCCGAGCGGTCGCGGTAATCAGAACGGTCTTTGTTCTCGGAACGGCCCTTGTGATCGGACCGGCCCTTGTACTCGCGCCGCGGCCCACGGTCGGCGCGTTCAGTATGCTCCGGCTCCAGGTTGATCAGCATGCCCGAGATGCGGGTGTTCTCCAGCGCTTTGAGCGTCTTGCTGGGCAACTTCTCGGGCAGCTCGACCAGCGAGTAGTCACCGCGGATGGTGATGTGGCCGAACTCGTTGCGGTGCAGGCCGCCCTCGTTCGCGATCGCACCGACGATGTGGCCCGGCCCGACCTTGTGCCGCTTGCCGACCGAGATCCGATATGTCGCCAGGCCTTCACGCGGCGGGCGCTCCTTGCGCGGCGACCGCTCACCCCGATCATCACGATCGCGCTCCCGGCGCTTCTCCGGCGGCGGCTCGGTCATCAGGAACTCTTCGCCGTTGCGCGACTGCAGTGCGAGCGCCGCGGCGATATCGACCATCGGCACGTCGTTCTCGCGCTCGAAGTCCTCGATGATCCGGCGGAACAACTCCAGGCCGTCGCCGTTGAGCGAGTCGGTGATCGAGTCACGGAACTTGGAAACGCGCTGCGCGTTGACATCGTCGACGCTGGGCAGCTCGGCCTCGATCACCTTCGATCGGGTGTGCTTCTCGATCGACTTGAGCAGGTGCCGTTCGCGCGGGGTGACGAACAGCAGTGCATGCCCGGAGCGCCCGGCCCGGCCGGTGCGCCCGATGCGGTGCACGTAGGACTCGGTGTCGTGCGGGATGTCGTAGTTGACCACGTGGCTGATGCGCTCGACGTCGAGGCCGCGGGCCGCCACATCCGTGGCCACCAGGATGTCGATCGTGCCGTCCTTGAGTGCGGAGATCGTGCGCTCACGCTGGGCCTGGTTGATATCGCCGTTGATGGCGGCGGCCGCGAAACCGCGGGACTTGAGCCGCTCGGCAACCTCCTCGGTGGCCTGCTTGGTGCGGACGAACACGATCATCGCGTCGCCCTCTTCGACCTCGAGCACCCGCGTCAGCGCGTCCAACTTGCGCGCACCCGCGACCTGGATGAACCGCTGGGAGATGTTCTCGGCGGTGGCGGTCTTGGCTTTGACCGTGACCTCGACCGGATCGTGCAGGTACTTGGTGGTGATCTTGCGGATGGCCGGCGGCATGGTCGCCGAGAAAAGCGCCACCTGCTTGTACTCCGGGGTGTCGGCGAGGATCCGCTCGACCTCTTCGGCGAAGCCCATGGTGAGCATTTCGTCGGCCTCATCGAGTACCAGGTAGTCCAGGTTCGACAGGTCAAGCGTGCCGCGCTCGAGGTGGTCGATCACGCGGCCCGGGGTACCGACCACCACCTGTGCGCCGCGCCGCAGCCCGGACAGCTGCACCGTGTAGGACGCTCCGCCGTAGATGGGCAGCACATTGACCGCGGGCAGGTGCGCGCCGTACCGGCCGAACGCCTCCGCCACCTGCAATGCCAGCTCCCGAGTCGGCGCCAGCACCAGCGCCTGAGTGGCCCTGCTTGAGGTGTCGATCTTGGACAGGATCGGGATGGCAAAAGCGGCCGTCTTGCCGGTGCCGGTCTGAGCCAGCCCGACGACGTCGGAGCCCGCGAGCATGGCTGGAATGGTCGCGGCCTGGATCGCCGAGGGCGTCTCGTAGCCGACATCAGTGACTGCCTTCAACACTGCAGGGTCAATCTGCAGGTCGGCAAACGTTGGGGCGGTATCCCCCGAATCCGGGTCTGGCGAGGTCATCGGTTCAGAAGTCTAGTGCCAATCGACCGAAATCCCGGCCGCGCGCCTGCACAACCCCGCAGCGGGGTCACGGTAGGTTGCCCAACTGTGAAACGGGTCGCAGTGTTCGCGACGGCCGCCAGGACGATCACCGTGGCCGTCTCTGCTTCGGTGTTCATGCTCGCGGGGTGCGGATCGGGCGATTCGACGGTCTCAAAAACCCCCGAGGCCAGCGCCAATCCAGCGCCGGCCCCGGCGTCGCAACCTGCCACCAAGGCGGCCCCGACGTCGGCAGCACCGGCGGCCGACCCGTGTGCGGTGAACCTCGCCGCCCCTGAGATCGCCAAGGCCGTCTCCGAATTGCCCCGCGACCCCCGCAGCAATCAGGCCTGGAGCCCCGAGCCGCTGGCGGGCAACTACAACGAGTGCGCGCAGCTGTCGGCGGTGATCGTGCGGGCCAACACCAATTCCGAACACCCCAACACCCGTGCCGTGCTGTTCCACCTCGGCAAGTTCATCCCCACCGGTGTGCCCGACACCTATGGCTTCAACAGCATCGACAAGACGGCCAGCACCGGCGACACCGTGGCGCTGCAGTACTCCGGCGGATTTCACGGACTGGCCAGCACGGTGAAGTTCCGCTGGAACGGCGGCGGCGTGGAGTTGATGGGCAACACGGGCTGAGCGTTGCCCGTGACGTCACAGATCTGACGCGCCGCCATCGACGAGTAGTTCCGAACCGGTGGTGTACGTGGCGTCGAACCCCAGGAAGATGATCGCCTTCGCCACTTCCTCGGGGTTTCCGAATCTCCGCATCGGGTTCTCGGCCTTGATCTGATCGAGAAACTCCCGGGCCGCGTCAGCGGACATGGTGCGTTCGAGAATGCCGGTATCGATGGGCCCCGGGGAGACCGCGTTGACCCGGATTCCCCGGTCGATCAGTTCCCTGGCGAACGTCCGCGTCATGGACCGCAGCGCCGCCTTCGTCGCGGAGTAGACGCTCGTCGACGCGATGCCCTTGCCATTGCTGACCGAGGTCGTGAGCACCACGGCGCTGCCCGTGGGCAGCAGCGGCAGGAACTTCTGCAACGTGAAGAACGGAGCCTTGGCGTTGAGCGCAAAGAGGGTGTCGTACGTGGCTTCGCTGGTGTCGTCGACCATCGCGGTCGCGGTCGCGCCGGCATTGAGCACGAGCAGGTCGACGCCGCCGAACTCGGCGGCCGCTCGGGCGGCGAGCGTATCGATGTCGGACACCGCGTCACTGGCTTCCACGATCGCTGCCGGCCCCAGTGCGACCCGCGCCTTGTCCAGCGACGCCGGGGTGCGCCCCGTGACCAGGACGCGGGCACCACCGTCGAGCAGCGCCTTGGCGGTGGCAAGCCCGATGCCGCTGGTCCCGCCGGTGATGACCACTCGCTTACCCTGATATTCAGCCACTACCAAACCCCTTGTCACAGTTGCGATTCGCCGCCGTCGACCACCAGCTCGATCCCGGCGACATACGTCGCGTCGAACGCCAGAAACGCCACCGCAGGGGCGAATTCGTCCGGGTGGCCCCAGCGTTTCATCGGGCTGCTGGCGGTGAACTCGGCCTTGAGTTGCGCGGCCTTCTCCGGCGCTTCCTTCTCCAACTTGCCGGTGTCGATCGAGCCCGGGCTGATCGCATTGACCCGGATACCCCGGAGCAGCAATTCCCGGCTGAGGGTGCGGGCCATCGATCGCAACGCCGCCTTGCTGGCCGAGTACACACTCAGCGCATCCCAGCCGGTCCGGTTCGCGATCGACGTGGTCAGCACCACGCCACTGCCCTCGGAGAGCAGCGGCGCCAGCCTCTGCACGGTGAAGAACGGCCCCTTGCTGTTGATCGCGAAGACCTCGTCGAAGGTCTGCTCGGTCACCGCATCGAAGGGGTCGAAGCTACCGATGCCGGCGTTCACGACCAGAGCGTCGAGGGTGCCGAACTCGTCCTCGGCGCGACGGGCCAGCGCGTCGATATCCGGCAGCGAGGCCGCATCGCTGCGCACAGTGATCCCGTTGCCGCCGAGACGGCGGCCGGCATCGTCCAGCGTGTCCTGGCGCCGGCCGGTGACCAGGACGCGAGCGCCGTTGTCCACCAGGAACTCTGCGGCCGCCAGCCCCAGGCCGCTGCTTCCCCCGGTGATCACCACATTCTTGCCGTCGTATCTGCCCATGCCGTCGAGTCTTCGACAGTCTCCGGCGGGCGTCCAAGACCTGTTCGGCACCTCGTCATGCCGAAACGGAATACCCCGGAGCCCGGGCCGGGTTGAGTTCACTCATGGAGACAGCACGGTGAACGATTCCGGGGTGGACCTCGAGCTGCGGCTGGTGCGGTATTTCACGGTGCTGGCCGAGCAGCTGAACTTCAGTCGGGCAGCCACTGAGCTACGGGTGGCGCAGCCGTCGCTGAGCCGCCAGATTCAGCGCCTGGAGAAGCGTCTCGGCGTACGCCTGCTGGACCGCACACCGCAGGGCGCCCTGCTCACCGAGGCCGGCAAGGCGTTTCTGCCGCAGGCTCAGGCCCTGCTGCAGGCCGCTCGGCAGGCCACCCTCACCGCGCGGGCCTACGCGCCGGCCGGCAAGGTCATCATCGGCTACGTGGAGGACCTGGTCATCACCCCGGCGGTCCGGGAACTGCGCCGCCTCCACCCGGCAGCCGAGATCGGCACCCACCACCTGGAGTGCCACGAGGAGCGGGCCTTCACCGAGGGCCAGGTGGATGTCCTGGTGGCCCGAGCACCGCTGTTCGTCCCGACCGACGGGGCCCGGGTCACCGTGCTCTACGAGGAGCCGCGGATGCTGGTGGTGCCGGCGGACCACCACCTGGCCGGACGGAAGTCGGTGTCGCCCAACGATTTCGCCGGTGAGGAATTCATCTGCCCCCACGGCGGGGCCCGCGCGATCTACCCGACCGGCACCTACCAGGAGCGTGACCCCGGGCCGATCTCGATCGGTCCCGTCAGCGAGAGCTTCGAGGACCGGCTCGAACTCATCGCGGGCGGGCACGCGATCGCCGTGCTGCCCGTCGGTGATCGACGCGCCTCGCTGCGCGCCGACCTGGTCACCGTGCCGGTTGTCGGTTTCCCGGCCAGCAGGGTGGTGGTCGCCAGCCGGGTCGGCGATCCGAACCCACTGGTCGCCGAGTTCCTCCGCACCGCCAGTGCGCACCTGAGCGCGCAAGCGGCCTGACATGTCGGCGCGCTCGCCTACAGTGGCAGCGTGTTCGTCACCGACGAAGGCGGGTCGGGGCCGACGGTCATCTACAGCGCATCGGACCTCGCCGCAGCCGCCCGCTGTGAGTATGCTCTGCTGCGCTCGTTCGACGCGCGGCTGGGCCGAGGCCCGGCGGTGTCATCCGATGACGAATTGCTTGCCCGCACAGCAGAACTCGGCGATGAGCACGAGCAGCGCCATCTTGAACAGCTACGAGCCGACGCATCACTGTCCGAGGTGACGGTGACGGTGATCGGTCGGCCCTCCTACACGGTGGCCGGGCTGACATCGGCGGCCGCCGCCACCCTGGATGCGGCGCAACGCCGGGACGCGGTGATCTACCAGGCGGCGATGTTCGACGGGCGCTTCGCCGGATTCGCCGACTTCCTGATCTGGGACGGCGCCCGGTACCGCCTGCGGGATACCAAGCTGTCCCGGTCGGTGAAGGTCGAGGCGCTGCTGCAGCTGGCCGCCTACGCCGACGTGCTGGCCCGCGCCGGAGTCCCGGTGGCCGACGAGGTCGATCTGGTCCTCGGCGACGGCGGGGTATCGAGCTACCGCGTCGACGAGCTCCTGGCGGTGTACCGGCCGAGGCGCGGCGCGCTGCAGGCACTGCTCGACGGGCATCTCGCCGCCGGTAGCGCGGTGTCCTGGTCCGACGAAAGTGTGCGGGCATGTTTCGGCTGCCCGGAATGCGAGCAGCAGATCCGCACCACCGATGACCTCTTCCTGGTCGCCGGAATGCGGGCGAACCAGCGCGCCCGGCTCATCGACGCCGGCATCACCACCACCCATCAGCTGGCCGGCCACACCGGCGCGGTACCCGGGCTGGCCCAGCGCATGGTGACGGCGCTGACCGGTCAGGCGCGGTTGCAGGTGGCGCCGCGGGTCGAAGCCAAGCCGCCGTATGAAGTCGTTGATCAGCAACCGCTGATGCTGCTGCCGGATCCGGACAAGGGCGACCTGTTCTTCGACTACGAGGGCGACCCGTTGTGGACGGTCAACGGTCACGACTGGGGCCTGGAATACCTGTGGGGCGTCCTCGGTGCGGAGGGGAATTTCCAGGCATTGTGGGCACATGACCGGGCCAGTGAACGTCAGGTGCTCATCGATTTCCTGGACCTGGTTCGCAAGCGCCGCAAGCGTTTTCCCAAGATGCACATCTACCACTACGCACCCTATGAGCGCAGCACCCTGCTGCGGCTGGCCGGCCGCTACGGGGTCGGCGAGAACGACGTCGACGACCTGCTGCGTAACGGCATCCTCGTCGACCTTCTTCCATTGGTACGCAAGAGCATTCGTGTCGGCACCGAAAACTACAGCATCAAGTCGCTGGAGCCGTTGTACATGGGGACCGAACTGCGCGGCGGTGAAGTCACCAAGGCCACCGATTCGATCACCGAGTACGCGCGCTACTGCGCGCTGCGCGAAGCCGGTCAGCACGACGAGGCCGCCACGGTGCTCAAGGAGATCGAGGAGTACAACCGCTACGACTGCCGTTCCACGCACCGGCTGCGGGACTGGCTGATCACCCGGGCGTTCGAAGCCGGGGTCCCACCGCGCGGTCCGCAACCGGTACGCGCCGGGGCACCGATCGAGAAGGCCGACGCCACCGACCGCAAGCTGCTCAAATTCGCCGGCGACGGAGTCCAACCACGAAACGCCGAGCAGCAGGCGGTGGCGCTCGTCGCCGCGGCCCGCGGTTTCCACAAGCGTGAGGACAAGCCGTTCTGGTGGGGCCATTTCGACCGGCTCAACAATCCGGTCGACGAATGGGCGGACAGCACAGGTGTTTTCGTTGCCGAACGGGCGCAGGTCGTCACCGACTGGCACACTCCGCCGCGCGCCCGCAAACCGCAACGACAGGTCCTGCTGACCGGCGCCATCGACGCCGGGGAGCTGAACACCGAGGTGTACGCGCTGTACACCCCGCCGGCACCGGCAGGTCTGTCCGACGACCCGGACCGGCGCGGCTTCGGCAGCGCGACCGTCGTGGGCTGCGACAACCCGGAGGCACCCACCCAGGTGCTGATCACCGAACGCCAGCCCAAGGACGGCGACGCCTTCGCCCAGGTCCCGTTCGCACTGACCCCCGGGCCGCCGGTCAACACCCGGCCCCTGCAGGCATCCATCGACACCACCGCCACCACCGTCGCCGCCGGTCTGCCGAACCTGCCCGCCGACGCGGTGACCGACATCCTGCTGCGCCGCCCGCCACGCACCGTCAGCGGCCGGGCACTGCCCCGCAGCGGTGACACCGCTGCCGATATCACCGCGGCCCTGTTGGATCTGGACTGCTCCTATATCGCGGTGCACGGGCCGCCCGGCACCGGGAAGACCCATACGTCGGCACAGATCATCGCCCGGCTGGTCAACCAACACCATTGGCGCATCGGGATAGTCGCGCAGTCACACGCGGTGATCGAGCATCTGCTGGAGCAGGTGCTCGACGCCGGGGTGGACGCGGCGCAGGTGGCCAAGAAACGCAAGGGCGCCGACCCCCGGTGGACTGAGATCGGCGAAAACCACTACGCCGCGTTTATCGCCGACCATCCCGGCTGCGTGATCGGCGGTACCGCATGGGATTTCGCAAACGGGACGCGGGTGCCGCGGCAGTGCCTCGATCTGCTGGTGCTCGAGGAAGCCGGCCAGTTCAACCTCGCCAACACCATCGCGGTGGCCCCGGCCGCGCGCAATCTGCTGTTACTGGGCGACCCGCAGCAACTCCCTCAGGTCTGTCAGGGCACCCACCCGGCACCGGTCGACGATTCTGCCCTTGGCTGGTTGGTCGAGGGGGCGCACACGCTGCCGGCCGAACGCGGCTACTTCCTGGATAACTCGTTCCGGATGCATCCGGCGGTGTGCGGGCCGGTGTCGCGACTGTCCTACGACGGCCGGCTGCGCTCCCACGAAAAGGTCAGCGCGGCACGCAAACTCGACGGTGTCGCACCCGGCGTGCGGGTGCTTGAGGTGTCGCATCTGGGCAACTCGACCGACAGTCGGGAAGAGGCCGACGCGATCGTCACGGCCATCACCGGTCTGCTGGGCACCACCTGGACCGACGAGCACGGCAGCACACCACTGGGGCAGGACCACATCCTGGTGGTCACGCCCTACAACGCCCAGGTGACGACGGTGCGTCGAGCGCTCGACGCGGCCGGGCTGACCGAGGTGCAGGCCGGCACCGTGGATAAGTTCCAGGGCAGGCAGGCACCCGTGGTGTTCGTGTCGATGACCGCGTCCTCGGCCGCAGACGTACCCCGCGGAATCGGATTCCTGTTGAACCGCAACCGCCTCAACGTCGCGATCAGCCGGGCCAAGTACGTCGCCTTCATCGTGCGCACACCGCAGCTCACCGACTATCTGCCCGGACAGCCGGACAGCCTGATCGCACTCGGCGCGTTCCTCGCCCTGACCGATAACGGCGATCTGAGCCTGTGATACACCCAACCGGTGACTGAAACGCTTACCGAAACGCTTGCCGGAATCGTCGGTTCCGGCTATGTCACCACCGATCCCGACGTGCTGAACAGCCGCTGCGTCGACCACACCGGGCGTTACCGCGGACAGGCAGCGGCCCTGGTCCGGCCCGGCACGGCCGACGAAGTCGCCGCGGTGCTGCGCGCCTGCCGCGACGCGGGGGCGTGTGTCACGGTGCAGGGCGGCCGGACCTCACTGGTGGCCGGGACAGTGCCGGAGAACGACGACATCCTGCTGTCGACCGAGCGACTCACCGAGATCGGCGCAGTCGACACCGTCGAGCGACGGGTCAACGTCGGCGCCGGGACACCGCTGGCCGCAGTGCAGCGAGCCGCCGCGGCGGCCGGACTCGTGTTCGGTGTGGACCTGGCCGCACGTGAATCGGCGACGGTCGGGGGCATGGCCTCCACCAACGCCGGCGGCCTGCGGACCGTCCGCTACGGCAACATGGGCGAGCAGGTGCTGGGCCTGGACATCGCGCTGCCCGACGGGTCGGTGATACACCGGCACAGCCAGGTGCGCCGCGACAACACCGGCTACGACCTGGCCGCGCTGTTCGTCGGCGCCGAAGGCACCCTCGGGGTGATCACCGCGCTGGACCTGCGCCTGCACCCCACGCCCACCCACCGCGTCACCGCGATCTGCGGATTCGCCGACCTGGACACCCTGGTCGACGCCGGCCGCATCTTCCGCGATCTCGAGGGCATCGCCGCCCTGGAACTGATCGACGCCCGGGCGAGCAAGCTGACCGCCGAGCACCTCGGGGTGGGCGCCCCGGTCGAGGGCGCCTGGCAGTTGCTGATCGAACTGGCCGGAGACAGCGACCAGACCGAACGCCTGGCCGACGCGTTGGAGGGCACCGACATCTGCGGTGAGCCCGCGGTCGGCGTCGACACGGTTGCCCAACAGCGGTTGTGGCAGGTTCGCGAGTCGGTGGCCGAGGTGCTCGGATTGTTCGGCCCGCCACTGAAATTCGACGTCTCCCTGCCGTTGTCGGCGATCGGCGGGTTCGCCGACGCAGCCGCCGAACTGATCGCCGGCCACGCGCCGGACGCCATCCCGGTGCTGTTCGGCCACATCGGTGAGGGCAACCTGCACCTGAACGTGCTGCGCTGCTCCACCGACACCGAACCGGCGCTGTACGCCGCGATGATGCCGCTGATCGCCGATTGCGGCGGCAACGTCAGCTCCGAACACGGCGTGGGTTCACGCAAGCGCGACTATGTCGCGATGTCTCGCACCGAGGCCGACATCGCGGCCATGCGCACCGTCAAGGCCGCATTCGATCCGGGCGACTACCTCAATCGCGCTGTGCTGTTCGCTCGTCGCGCTCGGCCATGAACTCGGCGTAGATGTTCTCCCACTTCTCGGGGTCCTCAACCAGCGGCAGCGACCGGAACGAATCGGTCGCCGCATCGTCACCGTCGGCGTCCCCCTCGGCGCGGTGATGGCTCACGGTGAACTCGACATAGTCGTCGTCATCGTCGTCGCGGGGGTCGACGTAGGGTTCCGGGCCCGGCGGGAACGAGGGCTCGGCACCGAAACCGAGCAGGAACAACGCCGCCACCACACCGAACAGCGCGATGAACGCCGGCAGGAGCATGGACTGCGACATCGCCGCGGCGAACGGCGCGTGCAGAAACTCCGGCAGCACGGCCACCGCACCCTCGCCGCGGGGCGCGGCACTAGCCGCCCCCGGTAGTTCGGCGCCGATGCGCGACGTCATGTACGCCGCGATCCCGGCGCTGCCGAGCACCGACCCGACCTGACGGGTGGCGTTGTACACACCGGATCCGGCGCCGGCCAGATCCGGCGGCAGGTTTCGGGTCGCGGTGGCCGCCAACGGGGACCAGATGAACGCCATGCCGATGCCCATCACCAACTGCGGCAGCAACAGCCGCCAGATCGGCGTGGCCGGGGTCATCTCCATGGCCAGCCAGGTCAACCCGATCGCCATGGCCGAGAAGCCGAACCCGATCACCGGCGTCGGGTGGGCGCGATCGACGATGCGGCCCACCACCGGGGCCAGCACGCCACTGGCGATCGCGGTCGGAGCGGTCAGCAGCGCCGAACGGATCGGCGACAGCCCGCATACGGTCTGCGCGTAGAACATCAACGGCAGGATCATCGCGGTCACCGCGAACCCGATCGTCGCGACGCCGACATTGGCCAGACTGAAGTCGCGATCCTTGAAGATCCGTAGCGGGATCAGCGGCTCGCCGGTGTTGACCGCCTGCCAGCACACGAACGCCACCATCAGTGCGATACCGACCGCGCCGGTGGCCCACACCCACGGCGCCCAGTCCCGCGACTGCCCCTCCTGCAGCGCGAACACGATCAGGAACATGCCGACACCGGACAGCGCCACGCCCAGCACGTCGAACCGGTGGGGTTGGGTGGGCAGCACGGGCACCAGCCAGGCCGCCAGGCCGAGGCCGACGATCCCGATCGGCACGTTGACGAAGAAGATCCACTGCCAGCCCAGCCCCCCGACCAGCACGCCGCCGGCCAGCGGACCGACGAGGGTGGCCACCCCGGCCGTCGCGCCCCACACGCTCATCGCCACCCCGCGCCGCTCGGGCGGGAAGATACGGGTGATCGTCGACAACGTCTGCGGGGTCAGCAGGGCCGCACCGATGCCCTGCACCACGCGGGCCGCGATCAGCATCTCGATGCTGCCGGCCAGACCGCACCACAGCGAGGCCGCGGTGAACACGGCCAAGCCGGCCAGGTAGAGGTTCTTGGGCCCGTACACATCGCCCAACCGTCCCGCGACGAGCAACGGCACCGCGTAGGCCAGCAGATATGCGCTGGTCACCCAGATCACGCCGTCGTAGTCGGCGCCGAGCTGATCCATGATCGTCGGGTTCGCGACCGCGACGATGGTCGCGTCGACCAGGATCATGAAGAAGCCGACCATCATGGCCCACAGCGCGTTCCACGGATTCTCCGGACGCGCGGGCACGTTGCCCTGCGGGCTCGGGGTGCGGGCGTTCAGCGCTGAGGACATGTCGAATGTGGTGGGTTGGGCCTCGGGTCCGACCTGGTTGGGGTTGATGGCGGGCCCCGCCGACGCTACCCGGGACCGGGTCAGGCCGGCTCGACAACCGCCTCAGAAGCGATGTCGAGTGCGTCGCCTGGATATTCGCCGGCGTCGTCATCGTCGTTACGCCGACCGACCAGCAGCAAGGCCACCAAGGCGATCGCCATACCCGCCGTCATCACCCACGACAACGCCAGGGCACCGTTGCCCAGGGCACCGATCGCCGGCGCCACCGCGGCGCCGAGCCCGAACTGCGCCGCGCCCAGCAGCGCGGCCGCCGTTCCGGCAGCGTCGGGATGGCGCGACAGCGCGACCGCCGGGGCATTGGGAAGCACCAGGCCCATCCCGGCCAGGATCGCCAGCACCGGCGCCACGAACGCGGACAGCCCGCCCACCTGCGCGACGGTCAGCACGATGAACACCACTCCGGCAATTGCCGACCAACTGAGCGCCGCCACCGTGATGGCCTGCGGAGAGAACCGGCGCAGCAACACGACATTGAACTGTGTTGCGCCGATCAGCGCGATCGCGCCCGCGGCGAACACCAGCGCGAATGCCTGCTGGTCCAGGCCATAGTGGCCCTGCAGGACGAACGGCGCCGCCGAGATGTAGGCGAACAGCCCGGACATGCCCAGCGCCGCAACCAGCACCAGAATCACGAATCGCGAATCACGCAGCAACTCGATGTAGGTGCCGATGATGCCGCTCACCGCGAGCGGACGCCGGTGGGCAACCGGAAGCGTCTCGGGCAGGGCGAGCGCAGCCATCGCCAACAGGCCCCCGGCCACCACCACCAACGCGACGAAGACCCAGTGCCAGGACCCGTGCAACAGCACCGCCGCCCCCAACGACGGCGCAAGCACCGGGGCGACCCCGAGCACCAGCATCAACCGCGACATCACCGTGGCCGCCACCGTGCCGCTGAACAGATCACCGACAACGGCGATGGCCACTACCGAGGCCGCCGCCGCACCCATGCCCTGGAGACCACGCGCCACCCCGAGGGTCACGATGTCAGGCGCCAGCACACACAGCACCGAGGCCACCATGTGCAGCACGATGCCGGCCATCAACGGGCGCCTGCGTCCCAGCGAATCCGACAACGGACCGACGATCAGCTGCCCCAGGCCCAGACCCGCCAGAGTTCCGGTGAGTGTCAGCTGCGACACCGAAGACGAGACCGAGAGCTCATCGGCGATCCGCGGCAGCGCCGGCAGATACATGTCGATGGTGAGCGGGCCCAGCGCCACCAGGGCGCCCAGGACGAGAATCATCCGGATCCGGCCCGGCATCCGACTGTGCACAGTTACCGATGCTGCCTGCCTCACGTCGGGCGATGATGCCATGAAGGTGAACAGCCCCGCATTTCAGTTTTTTGTTCCCGTGACGGCTGTCACCCTCGGGCACCGGCAACGGGTCGCCGTTCGTTCACCCGGCATCAGGTCAGGCGTTAGCCTGGCAGTCAACGATGGGTTCACACCTGGGAGGCCCCGAAGTGCGTGCGCGGTCCAAAGCCCAACTGCCGGCGAAGGTCGAAGAGACCGAAGATCCCAGCACGGCTGCGAAGGTGCTGTCGGCCATCATCGAGCGCAGCTCACGCGTCCAGGCCCCAGCCGTCAAGGCGTATGTGGACCGGTTGCGCAGCCACCAAGCCGATGCCACCCCGGCCGAGATCGTCACCCGACTGGAGAAGCACTACCTGGCCGCGGTGATGGCCAGCGGCGCCGCCGTCGGTTCGGCCGCCGCGTTCCCGGGCATCGGAACCCTGGCCGCACTGTCGGCCGTGGCCGGCGAGACGGTGGTGTTCCTGGAGGCCACATCGGTGTTCGTGCTCGCGGTCGCCGAGGTGTACGGCATCCCCGCCGACCACCGCGAACGGCGCCGTGCGCTGGTACTTTCGGTCCTCGTCGGCGAGGACAGCAAACGCGCCGTCGCCGACCTGTTGGGCAGCGGACGTACCAGCGGCGCGTGGCTGTCCGACGGTGCGGCAACGCTGCCGTTGCCCGCGGTCTCGCAGCTCAACTCCCGGCTGGTCAAGTACTTCGTCAAGCGGTATACGCTCAAGCGCGGCGCGATGGCTGTCGGCAAGATGTTGCCGGTGGGCATCGGCGCTGTCATCGGCGGTGTCGGCAACCGGCTGATGGGTAAGAAGATCGTTGCCAACGCCCGCCAGGCGTTCGGCGCGCCCCCGCCGCGGTGGCCCGCAACGTTGCATGTGCTGCCGTCCGCTAACCCCTAGGCCCATGGTGACCTCAGGTGGCGCTGAAAGGCGATAGCCTTTATGCGGCGGTCCAGCGGGGTCGACCGCCTACAGAAGAACACAAGCGGCAAGCCTCCTTGTGACGGCGAGCCGGACACAAGAATCGAGGCGAGTGTCTGCCGTGAGCAGTTCACCTTCACCATTCGGGCAGAACGAGTGGTTGGTCGAGGAGATGTATCGCAAGTTCCGCGAGGATCCCTCTTCGGTGGATCCGAGTTGGCACGAATTTCTGGTCGACTACTCCCCTGAGCCCACCACCGACAACACTGTCGCCAACGGTCAGACGACCGCACCGGCAGCGCCTGCCCCTGCGCCGCCAGCAACTCCCGCCGCGCCTGCGGCGGCCGCTCCGGCATCGGCCCCCGCCAAGGCCGCACCGGCGGCCCCGGCCAAGCCGGCGAAGTCGGGTCCCGCTGTTGCCGAGGGCGACGAGTCACAGGTGCTGCGCGGCGCCGCGGCGGCCGTCGTCAAGAACATGAACGCCTCGCTGGAGGTGCCCACCGCGACGAGCGTGCGGGCCATCCCGGCCAAGGCGATGATCGACAACCGCGTCGTCATCAACAACCACCTCAAGCGCACCCGCGGCGGCAAGATCAGCTTCACCCACCTGCTCGGCTACGCCATCGTGCAGGCGGTCAAGAAGTTCCCGAACATGAACCGGCATTTCGCCGAGGTCAACGGCAAGCCCAACGCGGTGACGCCGGCCCACACCAACCTGGGCCTGGCCATCGACCTGCCCGGCAAGGACGGCAGCCGCTCACTGGTCGTCGCTGCGATCAAACGTTGCGAGACAATGCATTTCGGCCAGTTCATCGCGGCCTACGAGGACATCGTGCGGCGGGCCCGCGACGGCAAGCTGACCGCCGAGGACTTCTCCGGGGTCACGATCTCGCTGACCAACCCGGGCACCATCGGCACTGTGCACTCGGTGCCGCGGCTCATGCAGGGCCAGGGCGCCATCATCGGCGCCGGCGCGATGGAATTCCCGGCCGAGTTCCAGGGCGCCAGCGAGGAACGCATCGCCGAACTGGGTATCGGCAAGCTGATCACCCTGACCTCGACCTACGACCACCGGATCATCCAGGGTGCGGAGTCCGGTGACTTCCTGCGCACCATCCACACCCTGCTGCTCGACGACGAGTTCTTCGACGAGATCTTCCGCGAACTCGGCATCCCGTATGAGCCCGTGCGCTGGCGCGTCGACAACCCGGACTCCATCCAGCACAAGAACGCCCGCGTCATCGAGCTGATCGCCGCGTACCGCAACCGCGGACACCTGATGGCCGACATCGACCCGCTGCGGCTGGACAACACCCGCTTCCGCAGCCACCCCGACCTCGACGTCAACACCCACGGGCTGACCCTGTGGGACCTGGACCGCGAGTTCAAGGTCGACGGGTTCGCCGGCAAGGAATACAAGAAGCTGCGCGACGTGCTCTCGGTGTTGCGCGATGCCTACTGCCGCCACGTCGGTGTCGAGTACACCCACATCCTCGAACCCGAGCAGCAGCGCTGGATCCAGGAACGTGTCGAGGTCAAGCACGACAAGCCGACCGTCGCGGAGCAGAAGTACATTCTGTCCAAGCTCAACGCCGCCGAGGCGTTCGAGACGTTCCTGCAGACCAAATACGTTGGACAGAAGCGTTTCTCGTTGGAAGGCGCGGAGACCGTCATCCCCATGATGGACGCCGTGATCGACCAGTGCGCCGAGCATGCCCTCGATGAGGTCGTCATCGGTATGCCGCACCGCGGCCGGCTCAACGTGCTGGCCAACATCGTCGGCAAGCCCTACAGCCAGATCTTCACCGAGTTCGAGGGCAACCTCAACCCGTCGCAGGCGCACGGCTCCGGCGATGTGAAGTACCACCTCGGCGCATCCGGCAACTACATCCAGATGTTCGGCGAGAACGACATTCAGGTGTCGCTGACCGCCAACCCCTCGCATCTGGAAGCCGTCGACCCGGTGCTCGAAGGCCTGGTCCGGGCCAAGCAGGATCTCCTGGACCCCGGCAAGGATGCCGACGGCTCCGGCGAGTACCCCGTGGTCCCGCTGATGCTGCACGGCGACGCGGCGTTCGCCGGACAGGGCGTCGTCGCCGAAACCCTGAACCTGGCGCTGCTCAACGGCTACCGGACCGGCGGCACGATCCACATCGTGGTCAACAACCAGATCGGGTTCACCACGGCGCCAACGGATTCGCGCTCCAGCGAGTACTGCACCGACGTCGCCAAGATGATCGGCGCACCGATCTTCCACGTCAACGGCGACGACCCGGAGGCCTGCGCCTGGGTGGCGCGGCTGGCAGTGGACTTCCGCCAGGCGTTCAAGAAGGACGTCATCATCGACATGCTGTGCTACCGCCGCCGCGGACACAACGAGGGCGACGATCCGTCGATGACCCAGCCGTACATGTACGACGTCATCGACACCAAGCGTGGCTCCCGCAAGGCCTACACCGAATCACTGATCGGCCGCGGCGACATCTCGATGAAAGAGGCCGAGGACGCCCTGCGCGACTACCAGGGTCAGCTGGAGCGGGTGTTCAACGAGGTCCGCGAGTTGGAGAAGCACGCGGCCGAGCCAAGCGAATCGGTCGAGGCCGACCAGCAGATCCCGCAGCGCCTCGCGACTGCGGTGGACAAGTCACTGCTCGCCCGCATCGGCGACGCGCATCTGGCCCTGCCGGACGGGTTCACCGTGCACCCGCGCGTCAAGCCGGTGCTGGAGAAGCGCCGCGAGATGGCCTACGAGGGCAAGGTCGACTGGGCATTCGCCGAGTTGCTCGCCCTCGGTTCGCTGATCGCCGACGGCAAGCTGGTCCGGCTGTCGGGCCAGGACACCCAGCGCGGCACCTTCACCCAGCGGCACTCGGTGATCGTCGACCGCAAGACCGGCGAGGAGTTCACCCCGCTGCAGCTGCTGGCCACCAGCACCGACGGCACCCCGACCGGCGGCAAGTTCCTGGTCTACAACTCGGCGCTGTCCGAATACGCCGCAGTGGGCTTCGAGTACGGCTACTCGGTGGGCAATCCCGACGCAATGGTGTTGTGGGAGGCGCAGTTCGGCGACTTCGTCAACGGCGCTCAGTCGATCATCGACGAGTTCATCTCCTCCGGTGAGGCCAAGTGGGGCCAGCTTTCCGACGTCGTGCTGCTGCTGCCGCACGGCCACGAAGGACAGGGTCCCGACCACACCTCGGGCCGCATCGAGCGCTTCCTGCAGCTGTGGGCCGAGGGTTCGATGACCATCGCGGTGCCGTCGACGCCGGCGAACTACTTCCACCTCTTGCGCCGGCACGGCATGGACGGCATCCAGCGTCCGCTGATCGTCTTCACCCCGAAGTCGATGCTGCGCAACAAGGCCGCCGTCAGCGATATCCGCGACTTCACCGAGAACAAGTTCCGCTCGGTACTGGAGGAACCGGCCTACACCGACGGTGAGGGCGACCGCGAGAAGGTCCGTCGCATCGTGCTCTGCAGCGGCAAGATCTACTACGACCTCGCCGCACGCAAGGCCAAGGACAACCGCGACGACGTGGCGATCGTGCGGCTCGAGCAGCTCGCCCCGCTGCCGCGGCGCCGGCTGGCCGAGACGCTGGACCGCTACCCGAATGTCACCGAGAAGTTCTGGGTGCAGGAGGAGCCGGCCAACCAGGGTGCCTGGCCGTCACTCGGCCTGACGCTGCCCGAGGTACTGCCGGACTACTTCACCCCGATCAAGCGGATCTCGCGGCGTGCGATGTCGGCTCCGTCCTCGGGGTCGTCGAAGGTGCATGCTGTCGAACAGCAGGAGATCATCGACGAGGCGTTCGGCTGAGCTTGCGAAGCGAACGGCGAGGAGTATCCAGCCAGCACGAGGCGTTCGGCTGAGCTTGCACGCCTGATCCAGATCAACGAAATGGTCGCTGCCGTATACCGGCAGCGACCATTTCGCTTATGGCGATCCGGGTTTCGATCAGCGTGCGCACAACGGTGGGCGTGCCACCGGGCGGTGGCTAGACAACTAGGGTGACTCTGACCCCCGTCGCCGTACCCGAGGCGACCCCCACACCGGACCACAGCCAGGACCGCAACCCGGTCCGTACCGCGGTTCTGGCCAGCGTGCTCGGGACAACGATCGAGTGGTACGACTTCTTCCTGTATGCCACGGCCGCGAGCCTGGTCTTCAATCACACCTTCTTCCCGGACCAGAGCTCATTCGTCGGCACGATGCTGGCGTTCGCCACGTTTGCGGTGGGGTTCGTCGTCCGGCCCATCGGCGGCTTCGTGTTCGGCCACATCGGCGACCGGATCGGTCGCAAACGCACGCTGGCACTGACCATGCTGTTGATGGGCGCGGCCACCGCGCTGATGGGTGTGCTGCCCACCGCGGCGCAGATCGGCGTCCTGGCCCCGATCCTGCTGCTGGTGCTGCGCGTGGTGCAGGGATTCGCCCTCGGCGGTGAGTGGGCCGGCGCGGTGCTGTTGGCCGTCGAGCACAGCCCTCGGCATCGCCGCGGGCTGTTCGGCAGCATCCCGCAGGTCGGGCTGGCGCTGGGCCTGGCCCTGGGCACCGGGGTGTTCGTGCTGCTGCAGCTGTGGCTGTCGGCCGAGGCGTTCCAGGCCTACGGGTGGCGGATCGCGTTCCTGTTCAGCGTCGTGCTGGTGATCTTCGGCGTGGTGGTGCGGTTCCGGGTGGCCGAGACGCCGGCGTTCGAGAAGCTGCGCCGCGAGGACGATCGCTCGACGGTCCCCGTGAAGGAGATTTTCCGGCCGCCGGCGCTGCGGTCGACCGTGCTCGGCCTGCTGTCACGCTGGGGCGAGGGCGCGGCCTTCAACACCTGGGGCGTGTTCACCATCGCCTACGCCACCTCCACGCTGCACCTGGGCAAGGTGCCGGTATTGATCGTGGTGACCGCTGCGGCGCTGGTGATGGCGGTGCTGCTACCGGTGTCGGGGCTGCTGGCCGACCGGTTCAGCCCGAAGGCGGTCTACGCCTCGGGCATCGCCGCCTACGCGGTGGTGGTGTTCCCCGCGTTCGCATTGTTCAACACCGGCAGCATCGCGGCCTATGCGGTGGGAATGTTGCTGGCGTTCGGCGTCATCCACGCCTGGTTCTACGGCGCCCAGGGCACGCTCTACGCCTCGTTGTTCCCGACGCGCACCCGCTACACCGGGCTGTCGACGGTGTATCAGCTCTCCGGCGTCTACGCCTCGGGTCTGACGCCGCTGATCCTCACGGGGCTCATCGCCGCGGGCGGCGGGAGCCCGTGGCTGGCGTGCGGGTATCTGGTGGCCACCGCGGTGATCAGCGTCATCGCCACCCTGCTGCTGCGTCCCGCGCATTAGAACGGTTCAGCAGGGCTCAGCAAGTCAACACCAGCGGGCCCGATTCGGTGATCGCGACGGTGTTCTCGGTGTGGGCGGTGCGGGAACCGTCGGCGGATCGGATGGTCCAGCCGTCGCGGTCGAAAACGATGCGGTTGGTGCCCGCGGCGAACCACGGTTCCAGCGCCAGCGTCATCCCGGCCCGCAGCTTCATGCCGCGGCCGGGGTTGCCGCGATTCGGCACATGCGGGTCCTCGTGCATGGTCCGGCCCAGCCCGTGCCCGCCGAATTCGAGGTTGACCGGGTAGCCGTATGCGTCGGCGACGGCGCCGATGGCGGCCGAGATGTCGCCGAGCCGGTTGCCTGGCCGCGCGGCGGCAGTGCCGGCGGCCAACGCCTCCTCGGTGGCCCGTACCAGCCGTACGTCGGCCGCCGCGGGCGTCCCGACGATGACGGTGCGGGCCGCGTCGGTGACCCAGCCGTCGATGGACACCGCGAAGTCCATGGTGAGCACGTCGCCGTCGCCGAGCCGGTAATCGTGTGGAAGGCCGTGCAGCACAGCATCGTTGACCGACAGGCAGATGACGTTACGAAACGGGCCACGGCCGAATGAAGGGTCGTAGTCCCAGTAACACGACTCGGCACCGCGGCGCTTGACCATGTCGCGGGCGTGGAGTTCGAGGTCGAGGAGGTTGACCCCGACATCGGCGAGCCCGCTCAACTCGGCGAGCACCTCGGCCACGAAGCGCCCGGTGACCCGCATCCGCTCAATTTCGTCGGCGGTTTTCAACTCGATCATGTCCGCACCTTTCTCGGTATTTAAATACCAACCCTAGCGGTATACAAATACCGGCGCTACCGTGGTGGCGTGGTTCGCACCCCGCTGAGTCCCGAGCAAGTCGCCGCAGGCCGCCGACTCGGCGCTGCATTGCGCACCGCCCGCGGCGCCCGCACACTCGACGATGTCGCCAGGTCCGCAGGCATCTCCCCCGAGACTCTGCGCAAGATCGAGACGGGCCGTCTCCCCTCCCCGGCGTTCGGCACCATCATCGGACTGAGCGACGCCCTCGGAGTCCCGCTGGAGACCCTGGCCGAGGTATGGCGGCCGATGGCCGCGGCAGCGTCGTAGCCCTTCCGGTTTCAGCCGAGCTCGCTACCGTGGGAGAAATGGACTCCCCGGATTACGGATTCGACGGCGATTACAACGCGGTGTCCGCGCCCGCGCAGGCCACGATCGCCGGCGGTGCGTTCACCGCCCTGCTGGCCTGGACGGTCGTCAACATCGCCCGCGGTCGACGCGGAACCGCCTGTCTCACAGGCGCTTCCGCCGCCCTTGTGGCGAGCACCGTTTCATTGTTCGTGCATGCCACCCGCCGCGGGAAGTTCGCGGTGTGGCGCGACATCCTCGATGACCTGGCCCTGCGCGGCGATGAGACGCTACTCGATCTCGGCTGCGGCCGGGGCGCGGTGCTGCATGCCGCGGCCAATCGACTGCCACGCGGACGCGCCCTCGGCGTCGATCTGTGGCGCGCCGATCAGACCGGCAACTCGCCGGAGCAGACGCTGGCCAACGCCGGGGCCGAGGGCGTCGCCGACCGCGTCGAGGTGCACACCGGCGACATGACCGCCCTGCCCTTCGACGATGCCAGCGTCGACGTCATCGTCAGCAGCCTGGCCATCCACAACATCCCCGATCGCGCCGGGCGATCCCGTGCCCTCGACGAGGCCGCCAGGGTGCTGCGCCCGGGCGGCCGGCTGGCCATCGCCGACATCTGGGAAACCCGGCGCCATGCCGAGCGGTTGCGCGCCAACGGCTGGCAGCATGTGCAGCGACGGAATCTGGGCTGGCGGATGTGGTGGGGCGGCCCCTACGTCGGAACCCACCTGGTGACGGCGACCAAGCCAGCCGACACAGACGGGACCCCGGGTACCGGGTAATCTCGACGCAAGTCGAACGACACAAGGGAGTGTTCTATGGAGGGCTTCGCCGGAAAGGTCGCCGTCGTGACCGGCGCCGGATCAGGCATCGGACAGGCGCTGGCCATCGAGCTCGGCCGTTCCGGGGCCAAGTTGGCGATCAGCGACGTCGACACCGAGGGCCTGGCGGTCACGGAGGAACGCCTCAAGGCGATCGGCGCCGAGGTGAAGACCGACCGGATCGACGTCACCGAGCGTGAGGCCTTCCTGCTCTACGCCGACGCGGTCAAGGAGCACTTCGGCAAGGTCAATCAGATCTACAACAACGCGGGCATCGCGTTCACCGGCGATGTCGAGATCAGTCAGTTCAAGGACATCGAGCGGGTGATGGACGTCGACTACTGGGGCGTCGTCAACGGCACCAAGGCGTTCCTGCCGCACCTGATCGCCTCCGGCGACGGGCACGTGGTCAACGTCTCCAGCCTGTTCGGCATCTTCTCGGTTCCGGGCCAGGCCGCCTACAACTCGGCCAAGTTCGCGGTGCGCGGCTTCACCGAAGCCCTGCGTCAGGAGATGGCCCTGGCCAAGCACCCGGTCAAGGTGACGTGCGTGCACCCCGGCGGGATCAAGACCGCCATCGCGCGCAACTCCACTGCCGCCGAAGGCCTGGATCAGAAGGCGCTCGCCGAGACGTTCGACCGGAAGCTCGCCAACACCACCCCGCAGCGCGCGGCCAAGATCATCCTCGAGGCCGTGCGCAAGGACAAGGCACGCGTGCTGGTCGGGCCCGACGCCAAGGTCCTCGACGTCATCGTGCGAATCACCGGGGCGGGCTACCAGAAGCTGTTCGCCTCCGCGATGGGACGCATGATCCCGCGCTGACGCGGGGTCAGTGGCCGAGCGGGTTGGCCTGAAGGAACTCGGCGGCCACCGCACCGGGGTCTTTCCCTTCGGCGACCTGCCTGCGCATATCGGCCAGCGACCCGGTGTCGAGGACACCGGCGATCTCGTTGAGCGCCAGGATCTGCCGTTCGTTGAGCGTGTTGCGGCGATAGAGCGGCACCACGTTCTCGCCACGGATCAACGCCGTCTTGTCGGCAAGCACGGTCAGGTCCGACGGAATTGCCGGATCGGCCGTCGTCGACCAGGCCGCATTGATCTTCCCGGCGCGCAGTGCCGCGAAGAGGCTCTTGTCGTCGGGGAACACCAGCGCCTTGGGCAGCGTGCACGAGCCGATGGCGGTTGGCACATGCCACTTGCCCACCACACCCGGTCGGGCCTGGGCACAGTTACGGCGCAACGCGCCGAGATCAGTTCCGCCCCACGCCGTGGCAGTGGCCTCGGTGACCACCAGCGCGGGCTTGTCCTGCGCCGACATGGTGTAGTCGCCGGCCGCGACGCCCTCGGGCAACGCCGACACCAGATCGCGGTAGACCTGCTCATCCGCGCGGGCCGTGGCGGCCGGATTGAGCTCGGCGAGGAACCGGCCGGTGAACCCCGGCTGCACCGTCACCGACCCGGAATCCAACACACCGGGGGCGCCGTCGGTCTCGGTCACCGCCGCCGGGGTGCCGTAATAGCGCAGCGCCGCCGCATAGAGGTGACCGAGCAGTGCCGACTCGGGCGCCGGCCCCGCCCCGACCGCGAGAGCGGCCGGGGCCGAGTTGGCCGCGCATCCCCCCAACGCCGGTGCCAACAGCGTCGACATTGTCAACAGCGCCAACGCCAGAGTGCGGCGCATTCGTGAACTCAGGACTCTGTGTGGTCAACCGCCGCCGCGACCGCGGCCGCAACCGCAGGACCGACCCGCGGATCGAGTGCGCTCGGCACGATGTGGTCGACCGCCAGATCGTCGCCCACCACCGAGAAGATCGCCTCGGCAGCCGCCACCTTCATCTTCTCGGTGATGCGGCGGGCACCGGCATCGAGCGCCCCGCGGAACACGCCGGGGAAGGCCAGCACGTTGTTGATCTGGTTCGGGAAGTCGCTGCGACCGGTCGCCACGACGGCCGCGTACTTGCGGGCGGCGTCCGGGTGGATCTCCGGGTCCGGGTTGGACAGCGCGAACACGATGCAGTTGGGGGCCATCGTCGCGATGAGCTCCTCGGGCACGACACCGGCCGACACTCCGAGGAAGACGTCGGCGCCCTCGAGCGCCTCGGCCACACCACCGGTGAGCTTGCGCGGGTTGGTGCGCCCGGCCAATTCCGCCTTGAAGGTGTTGAGGTTCTCGCGGCCCGCGTGCACGATGCCCTGCGAATCGAGCACGACGACGTCCTTGATGCCCTTGGCCAACATGATGTTGGAGCAGGCCACGCCGGCGGCACCGGCCCCGGACACCACGACCTTCAGCTCGTGCATGTCACGCTCGAGCACCTTCGTGGCACCCAGCAGCGCGGCCAGTACCACGATCGCCGTGCCGTGCTGGTCGTCGTGCATGACCGGGCAATCCAGCGCCTCGATGACCCGGCGCTCGATCTCGAAGCACCGCGGCGCCGAGATGTCCTCCAGGTTCACCGCACCGAACGTCGGCCGCAGCCTGATCAGGGTTTCGACGATCTCGTCGGGATCCTTGGTGTCGAGCACGATCGGGATCGAGTTCAGCCCGCCGAAGGTCTTGAACAGCGCGCTCTTGCCCTCCATCACCGGCAGCGACGCCGCGGGGCCGATATCGCCGAGACCCAGCACCGCGGTGCCGTCGCTGACCACGGCGACGAGGCGGTTGGCCCAGGTGTACTTGGCTGCGAGCGTGTGATCCGTGGCGATCGCCCGGCTCACCTGCGCAACGCCAGGGGTATAGGCGATCGACAGCGCACGCTGGGTATCCAACGGCGACTTCAACTCGACCGAGAGCTTTCCCCCTTCATGAGCATCGAAGATCTCGGCGTCTTCGATGACAACTTGCGGGGTGCGCTCCGCTGAAGGGCGCTCTGGCGAGGACGCGACTGTACTTTCCGACACGGCGCAAGGGTACTTCAATGCCAAATCTCACATGGGCGGGTTCCCCGCTGGTGAGCGTTACTTAACAGTAACTGCGCGTAGCATTCGGTGTGCTGATCAGGTTGCTGCACACCGCGCAGGAAGGTCGCAGTTCATGCCCTCATTCCGCGCCTTGCCGCCGGCCCTGCGCTCGACCGCAAGGACCCGGCCCGCTGACCCCGACGCCAAGACGATCCACGTTCCGGTCGCCCGGGCGATGGTCGATTGCGGTGTCTACTGCGGCGGTGACCGGTTACCCGGCAAGTACACCCACGCAGCGGCGCTGAACAAGGTCCGTGAGCTGCAGGAGGCCGGCCAGAAGGCGTTCGTCTGGATCGGGCTGCACGAACCCGACCAATTCCAGATGCAGTCGGTGGCAGACGTTTTCGGATTGCATGAGCTGGCCGTGGAGGACGCGGTGCACGCCCACCAGCGTCCCAAGCTCGAGCGCTACGACAAGACGTTGTTCCTGGTGCTCAAGACGATCAACTATGTCGAGCACGAGTCGGTGGCACTGGCGCGCGAGATCGTCGAGACCGGCGAGATCATGATCTTCGTCGGGCCGGACTTCGTCGTCACCGTCCGTCACGGCGAACACGGCGGCCTGGCCGGCGTGCGTAAACGGCTCGAATCCTCGCCTGCCATCCTCAAACTCGGACCGTTCGCGGTCATGCACGCGATCGCCGACCACGTGGTGGACAGCTACCTCGACGTGACCGATCTGATGGAGACCGACATCGACGCCATGGAGGAGGACATCTTCTCCCCCGGCACGCACACCAACATCGAATGTATCTACCTGCTCAAGCGGGAGGTCGTCGAAATGCGCCGCGCCGTGGCGCCGTTGACTCTTGCCCTGGCCCGGTTGCTCACCGACCACAACGACCTGATCTCGGTCGAGGTACGCAGGTACATGCGCGACGTGCACGACCACAATGTGCAGGCCTCCGACCGCGTCACGAGCTACGACGAGATGCTGAGCTCGTTGGTGCAGGCCGCACTCGGCAAGGTCGCCATGCAGCAGAACGTGGACATGCGCAAGATCTCGGCGTGGGTGGCAATCGCCGCGGTGCCGACCGCCATGGCCGGCATCTACGGGATGAACTTCGAGCACATGCCCGAATTACAGTGGACCTGGGGCTATCCCGCCGTTCTTCTCGCGATGGCCACCATCTGCTTCGTACTGCACCGCACGTTCCGCCACAACGACTGGCTCTAGCTGGGGCTCGCTGCCCTTCTGGTCGGATCCAGCACGTCCACCCCGTCGGTCTGCCACGCCTCGCGCATCGCGTCCGCACCCTTCAGGCGCACCCAGGCCGCCTCGGTGGCGGTGATCGGGGTGGCCGAGAGCACCGTCACCGCGGACAGTGGATCGGTCAGGGCCACCTCGCCGATATCGCTGGGGCCCAGCAGGAATGCGCTGAACGGTGCGGAGTCGAACAGCTGCGTCTCCAGGTCGACGAGTGCGTCCGCCTCCAGGACCAGTCCCTCCACCGCGGGCGCGGCGGCCAGGACCGCCAGCGACCGCGCCAGCCCGCCCGGGGTCGGCCCCCGCAGCGAGAGCACCACCTCGGCCCGGGGGCCGTGGATCGGATCGGAGACCAGCTCGGTCGGGTCGAACATAGGGTGACGCGAACAACCCAGCGTCACATAGTGATACAGATCCTGTCCGTTACCGCCCCCGCGCAGGTCCGGGCCGAACCGCAGGACGTCGATGCGCTCGGTACCCAGGAAGGTGACGCTGGCGCTGACGGGTTCTGCGGTAATGCCTGCCGCACCGAAGTATTCACCCACCCGGGCGCGAACGGCAGCCAGGACGTCGATCACTCTGCTGCCTCGGACTCCTCGGGTTCCTCCGGCGCCACGGCCTCGGTGGGCGCCACGGCCTCCGGCTCCTCCGCTTCCACTGGCTCCCGCGGCTCGGTGCGGGTCAGGTTCACCCCGGTCTCGGCGTCGAAGATCGCCAACTTCGAGGTATCGAAAGCCAATTGGATCTGCTGACCGCCCGCCGCCGTGGACTCGGCCGACACCCGGGCCACGAACTCATTGGCACCGGCGCCCGAATCGGCGGCCAACTCGGCAAGCTGCGCCGCCTCGGCGCCGGCGCCCTCGATCGTGAAGTGAACGTACTTGTCGGCACCGAGCGACTCGACGATGTCGGCGCGCACGGGGAAGCTCAGCGCCCGGATCCGGGCGTACCCGTCGAGCAGCGACGCGTCCTCCAGGTGCTCGGGGCGGATCCCGACGATGATGTTGTCCGGCTTGGGCTGACGCTCCAACAGGTCATGCACTTGCTGGGTCAGGGTGACGTCGCCGAACGGCAGCCGCACCCCGACGTCGGTGAAGGTTGCCGGGAAGAAATTCATCGCCGGTGATCCGATGAAGCCGGCCACGAACAGGTTCGCCGGGTTGTTGTACAGCTCGTCGGGCGTGCCGATCTGCTGGATCTCCCCGGCCAGCAACACGACAACCCGGTCACCCAGGGTCATCGCCTCGGTCTGATCGTGGGTGACATACACCGTGGTGGTGCCCAGCCGGCTCTGCAGCCGCGAGATCTCGGCGCGCATCTGCACACGCAGCTTGGCGTCCAGGTTGCTCAGCGGCTCATCCATCAGGAATGCCTTGGGGCGGCGCACGATTGCCCGACCCATCGCCACCCGCTGACGCTGTCCGCCCGACAACTGTGCCGGCTTGCGGTCGAGCAGTTCGGTCAGGTCGAGGATCTTGGCAGTCTCGGCGACCTTGGCCTCGATCTCGTCCTTCTTGAGCTTGGCCAGGGTCAGCGGGAAGGCGATGTTCTGGCGCACGGTCATGTGCGGGTACAGCGCATAGGACTGGAACACCATGGCGATGTCGCGGTCCTTGGGCGCCTTCTCGTTGACCCGCTCACCGCCGATACGCAGCTCGCCCGACGAGATGTCCTCAAGCCCGGCAATCATGTTCAGGGTGGTGGACTTACCGCAGCCCGACGGCCCCACCAGGATGATGAACTCGCCGTCGGCGATCGTCATCGAGAATTCTTTGACGGCCTCCCTGGCACCGCCAGCACCGTCGGGGTAACTCTTGGTGACCCGGTCCAACACAATTTCGGCCATCCAATTACCCCTTTACCGCACCGGACGTCAGGCCAGCGACGATGCGCCGCTGGAAGATGAGAACAAAGATAATGATCGGGATGGTGATGACCATCGCGCCGGCCGCGATCGAGCCGGTCGGTTCCTCGAATTGGGAGCTACCGGTGAAGTTCGCGATCGCCACCGGCGCGGTGATCGCCCGCTGGGTCGCGGTCAGCGACAGCGCCAACAGCAGGTCGTTCCACGCGAAGATGAACACCAGGATGGCCGCGGTGACGATGCCCGGGGCCGCCAACGGAGCGATCACCTTGCGGAAAGCCTGCGCCGGGGTGGCCCCGTCCATCTTGGCGGCCTTCTCCAGATCCCATGGGATCTCCCGGAAGAACGCCGAGAGCGTGTAAATCGCCAGCGGCAGCGCGAAGGTGATGTAGGGAACGATCAGTCCGGGCCAGGTGTCGAACAGGCCGATACTGCGCCACAGATTGAAAATCGGTGTCACCAAAGAGATCTGCGGGAACATCGCGATCAGCAGGGCCACCCCCACCAGCAACTTCTTGCCGGGGAAGTTCAGCCGCGCCACCGCGTAGGCGGCCATGCCGCCGATGGTCACGGCGATCACCGTGGTGATCAGGCCGATGCCGATCGAGTTGATCAACGCCGAGGTGAAGATGTTCCCGGTGAAGATGCCCTTGTAGTTGTCGAACGTGATCTGCGACGGAATCAGCTTGCCGTCCTTGACACTCGACGTCGGCTTCAACGACAGCGACAGGATCCACAACACCGGTACCAACGCGTAGAGCACCACCAGGATGTTCACGACCGTCCACCCGGTCGCCCGCCGCGCACCCACCTGCTGACTCATCGCCCTCCGCTCTTCACGCAAGCGCTCATCGGTGCCCCTCCGCTTCTGCACCAGGCGCCGACGCACCGAACAACTTGATGAAGACGAACGCGATGACCGCCACCGACAGGAAGATCAACACACTGATGGCAGAGCCCAATCCGAGGTTGAACGCCTTGAACAGGTTGTCATATCCCAGGATCGACACCGACCCGGTGCTGTTGGCTCCCCCGGTCAACACATAGATGTTGTCGAAGATCCGGAACGCGTCGAGGGTGCGGAACAGCAGCGCCACCAGGATGGCCGGTTTGATCAGCGGCAGAATCACTTTCACCAACCGCGTCCACGCTCCGGCCCCGTCGACCTCGGCGGCATTGAGCAGATCCTGCGGCACCAGGGCCAGCCCGGCCAGCAGCAACAGCGCCATGAACGGCGTGGTCTTCCACACCTCGGCCAGCACGATGATGGCCAGCGAGGGCAACTGTTCGGTCAACGGGGCACTGCCGTCGGGCAGGAGGTTGGCCAGGTATCCGGTGCCCGGCGTCCAGGCGTAGTACCAGCTGTAGGAGGCCGCCACGGTCACGATGCCGTACGGGATCAGCACCGCGGTACGGACCACGCCCTTGCCGAAGATGGTGCGGTGCATGACCAGTGCCAGTGCCATACCGAGGACGAACTCGATCGTCACCGAGACGACGGTGATCGCCAGCGTCACCGCGAACGCCGTCCACCAGTACCGGTCGGTGAGGATCGTCTGGTAGTTGGCGAACCCGACGAAGGCGGTGTCGTCGGGGGCGGCCAGGTTGTAACGCTGCAGGCTCAGCCACACCGCGTAACAGATCGGGTACGCGGTCACCGCGATCATCAGGATCACCGCGGGCGCGATCAGCGCGAACGCAAGCTTGCGCTCGGAGGCGCGGTTGTCAGTCTTGGTGGCGCTCACGGGATCAACCCTTTGCCGTCGATGGCCTTCTGCACCTGTTCGGTCAGCTCATCGGCGGTGTGCTCCGGATCGATGTCGGTGATCGGGGCCAGGGTGGCCGAGATGCGGGTGGACACAGCCTGATAGACCGGGGTCGCGGGGCGGACCGCGGCGTTGGTCAACTGCTCGCGAATGATCGCGTACTGCGGGTACTTGGCCTGGAATGCCGGATCGTCGTATAGCGACTCACGTACCGCGGGCAGGCCGCCCTCGACCGAGGTGTAACGCTGGTTCTCGACGTTGCGCAAGCAGCGGATGGCCTCGAACGCCTCGGCCTTGTGCTGGCTGGTCTTGGCCACCGCGAGGTTCAGCCCACCGATCGTCACCCTCGCCGGCTCGCCCTCGGAGACCCCTGGGTAGTTCGCGAAGCCGAACACACCCTTGCTGGCCTCGTAGGCCGACTCGAACTGCTCGTCCGTCGGCGAGAAGGTGCCCAGATCGTTGATGGCATCGACGAGGTCGGCTCGTTCGTCGAGCGGAAGGAAGTTCACCCCGCCCTTGACGGCGTTCTCCAGCAGAGAGGGCAGCACAAACGGCCAGTTGACCTCGAGCGCCGCCTTGCCCTGCTCGAGTGCGAGCCGGGCGGTGGCCTCATCGGTCTGGGTCACCGACGGATCGGCGCCGGGCGCGGTGGCTACCGACTTGATGATCTGCAGCGCCTTGACGGTGGCCGCGCGATGCTCCGGTGTGTCGGTCAGCGTGACGGTCTTGCCGTCCTCGGAGAGCACCTGCCCGCCCGCACTGGTCAGCAGGGTGTTGAACCACACCACCAGGCCCTCGTACTGCTTGGCCTGCACCGCAATCCAACTGGGCTTGCCTGCCGCGTGCAGACGCGTCGCCTCGGCGACCATGCCGTCCCAGGTGGACGGTGGCTCATTCATCAAATCAGCGCGATACCACAGCAATTGGGTGTTGGTGGTGATCGGAGATGCGTACAGCTTGCCTTGCCACCGGGCCGTCTCCAACGGTCCGGGCAGGGTGTTGGATTCTGCGTCGGACTCGGCTTCGCCGGCCGGATCCTCGGACAGTGGCACGGCCCAGCCGGCCTCGGCGAACTCGGCGGTCCAGACCACGTCGAGCGCCATGATGTCGAGCGTCTTGTCGTTGCCGGTCAGCCGCCGGGCCAGCTGCAACCGTTGGTCGTCAGCGCCTTTCGGCAAACTCACCTGTTTGATGGTGAAACGGTCGCCGAATTCGGCGTTGCAGCGTTTGGCCACGGCGGTGAAAGTCGCCATCTCGTTGGCCGGGGTGTAGTAGTTGATGACGATCCCGTCGTCGCCCTTACCGCAAGCCGACACCACCGAGGCCGTCGTCAACGCGGCCACTGCCGCAGCACATAGCCGCCGAGCACGCACCGCTCTGTCTCCCGTCCGAGTCATCTCTCGCCGCCGGAGCGGCCCCCACGACGCCGGAGCGGCTCCCGCGCGCAAACCGTAGAGCCATGCGGAGCGTATGTCCAACAGTTTCGGCGTGCCGCGTCACAATCGTGACCTGCGGAACTTTGCCGCCGCAGCCCGCCCGTGGTGGCGTGACAGGTCAGATCGTCAAGCGCGCCAGCAGATCTCGACCCTGCTCGGCGCCCTGCGGGTCGCACAGGACGTCATAGCGGCCGGCGACCAGCTGCATCGTCGAACTGAAATCTCTTGTGCCGCGAGCCATCGCATACGGGATCGCCGAGGTGATCAAGCCGAAGAAGACACCGGCGACCAGGCCGGTGAGCAGCGCGCTCCACGGGTTGGGGCTGAAGAAACCGAGGATCAACCCGATGAACAGGCCGAGCCAGGCGCCGGACAGCACGCCGCCACCGAGCACTTTGGGCCAGCTCAGCCGACCGGTGACCCGCTCGACCTGCATGAGATCCACCCCGACGATCGTCACCTGCTGCACCGGGAACTGTTGGTCGGACAGGTAGTCGACGGCACGCTGGGCCTCTGCGTACGTCGGGTAGGAGCCGATCGGCCAGCCTTTGGGCGGCGTCGGCAACGCACCACGCGCACTGGGCGCGGCGCCCGGTGTCTGACCGGACTGAAACGGGCTCGTCATCGAACTTCACTCTCCTCCGCACCGCCTGCCCGGCGGCTGCTCTCGTTACAGCAACGCCCTCACACCGGAATTGGTGCCGGAATCACGCCCCCCTTGGCGTCATTGTCCGTGCGCTAGGTTGATCAGCATGACAAACGCGGACGGCAACGCGGGCGAAACGCCGCCATCCGACCCCGCTTCCCAGCCGTCTGAACCGTTGTCCAGCGGCTTCGAAGCACCTTCCATCGAGCACACCCAGGATCGACCGGATACCGGCGCGGCGCAACCGTCGTACGAGTTCGCGCCGCCGAACTCCGAAATCGGCGGGCCGTACCCGCCTGCGATCGACTACCCCGCCGACATTCCGTATGACTATCCGCCGCCGCAAGGTCTGCCGCCGTCGTTCCCCGGTGCCTCCAGCTATCCCCCGCCGCTGCCCGGGTATCCGCCGCCGCCCGGCTACGCGCCGCCGCCGCCGGGTTACGGCATGTCCGGGTACCCCGGATATCCCGGTGGTTATGGGATGCGACCGTCCAACCCCACCAACAGCATGGCGATCGGATCGCTGGTCGCGGCGATCCTCTCGTTGCCCCTGTTCGCCGCGTGCGGGATCGGGCTGCTACCCGCACTCGTCGGTATCGGTCTCGGGATCGTCGCGCTCAACCAGATCAAGCAGAGTGCACAGCCGGGCTTCGGTCCGCGGAGCGGACAATCAGGCTACGGCCCGCAGGTCGAGCAGCCGGGCCGCGGCCTGGCGATCGCCGGCATCGCGCTCGGCGTATTCGGCACCCTGATCAACGGAGTCTGGGTACTGCTCTTCCTGGGCGCCATACTCAACGGGTAGCACGGCGCCGCACCAAACCTGGTGCGGCACAGCATGACCCGACCTAGCTCGGCGGGCGGAACGGTTCGGCCAGCCGGCTCATCCCGGCCGCACGGCCCTTGCCCGCGATCACCAGTGCCATCTTGCGGCTGGCCTCGTCGATCATCTCGTCGCCCAGCATCACCGCTCCCCTGGACCCACCGGCCTGCGAGGTGTGCCACTCGTAGGCGTCCAGGATCAGCTCGGCGTGATCGTAATCGGCTTGGCGCGGGCTGAAGATCTCGTTGCCCGCCTCGATCTGGTCCGGATGCAGCACCCACTTGCCGTCATAACCTAGGGCAGCCGAGCGTCCGGCCACCCGGCGGAACCCGTCCACATCGCGCACCTTGACGTACGGCCCGTCGATCGCGCTGATGCCGCGGCTGCGCGCGGCGATCAGGATCCGCATCAGCACGTGGTGATGGGCATCGCCGATGTCATACCCGTCGGGCTGCCCGCCGACCTCCAGGGTGCGCATGTTGAGGCTGGCCGCCATGTCCCCGGGCCCGAGCACCAGCGCCTGCACCCGTGGGCCGGCCGCGATCGCGTCGACGTTGGTCAGTCCCTGCGCGTTCTCGATCTGTGCCTCGATGCCGATCCGGCCGGGTTCCAGGCCGTGGGTGCTCTCCAGCTGAGACAGCAGCAGATCGAGTGCCTGGACATGCGCCACCTCGGTCACCTTGGGCAGCACGATCAGGTCCAGCACCGCCCCGGCAGTGGAAACCACCTCGATCACGTCGGCGTAGGTCCACGGTGTGGTCCAGTCGTTGACCCGTACCCCGCGCAGCTGTCCTGCCCAGCCGTCGTCGGCCAACGCCGCCGCGACCTGTGTGCGGGCCGATGCCTTGGCCTCGGGGGCAACCGCGTCCTCAAGGTCGAGGAACACCTCGTCAGCAGGCAGACTCCTGGCCTTCTCGATCATCTTCAGGCTGCTACCCGGAACCGAGAGGCACGTTCTGCGGGGTCGATACGTGTTCTCCACGACCACAGTCTCTACCCTTTGACTCATGGCGGCGGTGAACAGGGTCTACGCGGCCCGGCTTGCGGGGATGGTGGTGCTGGGCCCCGACGGGGAGTCCATCGGCCGTGTCCGCGATGTGGTGATCAGCATCAGCATCGTCCGTCAGCAACCGCGAGTTCTCGGCCTGGTGGTCGAATTGCTCACCCGACGAAGGATTTTCGTTCCCATTCTGCGGGTCACCGCGATCGAGCCGGGCTCGGTGACACTGGCCACCGGCAGCGTGTCGCTACGCCGCTTCGCCCAACGACCCGGCGAGGTGCTGGTTCTGGGCCAGGTGCTGGAAACCCGGGTGCGCGTCGACGATCCCGACCTGGAGCAGCTGGCCGGAATCGACGTCGTGGTAGTCGATCTGGGCATCGAGCAGACCCGGACCCGTGACTGGGTGGTGACCCGGGTGGCGGTGCGCCCACAACGACGCCTGGGGCGGCGCACCAACATCCACGTCGTGGAGTGGCAGAACGTGCACGGCCTGACTCCGTCCGGCCTGGCGATGCCCGACCAGGGAGTGGCCTCACTGCTCGAGCAGTTCGAGGGACAACGACCGGTCGAGGTGGCCGAGGCCCTGCGCGAACTGCCGGTCAAGCGGCGCTACGAGTTGTACCGGGCGTTCGACGACGAGCGGCTGGCCGACGTGCTGCAGGAGCTGCCCGAGGACGAGCAGGCCGCGGTGCTGCGCCAGCTGAACACCGAGCGCGCCGCCGACGTCCTGGAGGCGATGGATCCCGACGACGCCGCCGACGTGCTGGGGTCGATGACCCCGGCCGATGCCGAGACCCTGCTGCGCAAGATGGACCCCGAGGATTCCGAGGATGTGCGACGGCTGCTGGCCCACTCGCCGGACACCGCGGGCGGCCTGATGACCAGTGAGCCGGTGGTACTCGCTCCCGACACCACCGTCGCCGAGGCGCTGGCGCGGATCCGCGACCCCGACCTCACCCCGGCGCTGGCCTCGATGGTCTTCGTCACGCGGCCCCCCAGCGCCACCCCGACCGGGCGGTACCTGGGCTGCGTCCACCTGCAGCGGTTGCTCCGCGAACCACCTGCGGCACTGGTCAGCGGCATCGCCGACACCGATCTGCCCAGCCTGAGCCCGGCCGACTCGCTAGCCGCGGTGACCCGCTACTTCGCCGCATACAACCTGGTGTGCGGCCCGGTGGTCGATGAAGAGAACCACCTGCTGGGTGCGGTTTCGGTCGACGACGTGCTCGACCACATGCTGCCCGACGACTGGCGAGAACGCGACGAGCCCGAGCTCCCGGTGGCAGGCTCATGAGCGAATCCTCCGCGCGTCAGCGGCTGGACACTCCGCGCACGAACCGCGGCTTCGGGCTGCACGTCGACATCGAGGCAGTGGGCGCGTTCAGCGAGTCGATCGCCCGCTTCCTCGGCACCGGGCGCTACCTGGCCATTCAGACGTTCGTGGTGATTGTCTGGATCGCCCTCAACATCGGTGTCTTTGCGTTCCAGTGGGATCCGTACCCGTTCATCCTGCTCAACCTGGCCTTCTCGACCCAGGCCGCCTATGCCGCCCCGCTCATCCTGCTGGCCCAGAACAGGCAGGAGAACCGGGACCGGGTCTCGCTCGAGGAGGACCGGCGCCGGGCCGAACAGACCAAGGCCGACACCGAGTACCTGGCCCGCGAGCTGGCGTCGCTGCGGCTGGCGGTGGGCGAGGTCGTCACCCGCGACTACCTGCGCCGCGAGTTGGAAGAACTGCGTGACCTGATCACCGACCTCACCTTGCCGGCCGATACCGAACGGGCGAACGCGAGCAAAGCCGACGGAGCTGAGCGCCGGTCCAAACGCGGTGGTTGATCTCGCTGTCGACCATTGTCGTAACAACGGAAACCGGGACTATGTATGGTGACTTGGTTCACAACATGGTATTTGGCCAAAGCTGACCGAAGGACGGGTAAGTGCGCGTAGGGGGAGGAGCGGTGATCGCAACCGCTCGGCGCCGTATGAGCCAGCTCGTGCGCTCGCCCGCGCTCGGCGTGGCCGTCCTGGCTCCCATCGTGCTGGTCGCCGGTGCCGGGTCTTCCGCTTCGGACGTCGACATGTCCAACGCCGCGGTCACGCCGCTGGCCGCCGTGGAACCCCACGTCGACCGCTCGGGTCCGGCAGTGGTCGCCGCGGCCAGGCCGCCGACGAACTTCCGGATCAAGGCGATGAACACGATCTCGGCTCCCCCGCCTGCGTTCGTCGTCAATAGTCCTGGTGCCCTTGGCATTCCGGGAACGTCACTGAAGGCGTACCGCAATGCCGAACGGATGATGGCCGCTGCCTACCCCGGCTGCGGGATCAGCTGGAATCTGCTGGCCGGTATCGGACGGATCGAGTCGGGGCACGCCAACGGCGGCGCCACCGACGCCCGCGGCACCGCGGTGCGCCCGATCTACGGCCCTGCTCTCGACGGCACCCTGCCGGGCAACGAGGTCATCATCCAGAGCGCGCAGGCCGGACGGGTCTCCTACGTCCGGGCCATGGGACCGATGCAGTTCCTGCCCGGAACCTGGGCCCGGTACGCCTCCGACGGCGACGGCGACGGCAAGGCCGACGTACAGAACGTGTTCGACTCGGCGCTCGCGGCGGCCCGCTACCTGTGTAGTGGCGGGCTCAACCTGCGCGACCAGTCCCAGGTCATGTCGGCCATCCTCCGGTACAACAATTCGGTGGCTTACGCCCGAAACGTGCTGGGCTGGGCCGCGGCGTACGCCACCGGTGTGGTGCCCGTCGACCTGCCTGAGATCACCGGGTCGATTCCCCCGATCGGCGATTCCCATCTGGACCATGCCGAAGGCCTCGGCCCGGGCCTACCGGCCGATGCCACCGGACTGCCCGCGGGCGATCCGCTGGCCCTGATCCCGCTGCTCAACCGCAACGAGACCGGCACGCAGAACGTCCCCGGATTCGCACCGGGCCAGGTGCTCGGCCCGCTGCCGGGTCCGGCGCAGGCCGTCCCGTCGGAGACGCCGGCCGCCCCGCCGCCATGGGTCCCGCCGTGGGAGCAACCGCCACGCCAGCCTGCGTGCGTGGTGTTCTGCCTGAGTGAACAGACTCCCCCGCCGGCTCCCGCTTCGCCGCTGGGGCCACCACCCCCTGCCCCTGGACCGGCACCGCAGCAGGCTCCGCCGCCGGGACCGTTGCCCGCCGCCCCGGTTGGCCCGCCGATCGAGGCCGCGCCTGCGGCTCCGGCACTTGGGCCGATGCCCGGCCCCGCCCCGGGACCGGCCCCAGGCCCTGCCTGATGCTGGCCTGAATCCAGCTCGCGGCGCCGTCGCCGTAGACTCGACGGTGATGTCCGAATCTGCCACTGAGCTGCAATCCGCGGTTCGCGCCGCGCTCGCCAAGGTGATCGACCCCGAATTGCGGAAGCCGATCACCGAACTCGGCATGGTCAAGAACATCTCGATCGAGGCCGACCACGGCGTGCATGTCGAGATCTACCTGACCACCGCGGCCTGCCCGAAGAAGACCGAGATCGCCGACCTGGTGACGGCCGCCGTCACCGACGTGCCCGGCACCGGCGCCGTCAAGGTGAGCCTGGATGTGATGAACGACGAGCAGCGCGCCGAACTGCGCACGCTGCTGCGTGGCGATTCCCGCGAACCGGTGATCCCGTTCGCCCAGCCCAACTCCCTCACCCGGGTCTACGCCGTGGCCTCCGGCAAGGGCGGCGTGGGCAAGTCCAGTGTGACCGTCAACCTGGCCGCCGCGATGGCAGCCCGCGGGCTGTCCGTCGGCCTGTTGGACGCCGACATCTACGGCCACTCGGTGCCGCGCATGATGGGCACCAACGATCGGCCGACCCAGGTCGACTCGATGATCCTGCCGCCCATCGCCCATGACGTGAAGGTCATCTCGATCGCCATGTTCACGCAGGGCAACACGCCTGTCGTGTGGCGCGGGCCGATGCTGCACCGGGCCCTGCAGCAGTTCCTGGCCGACGTGTACTGGGGCGATCTGGACGTGCTGCTGCTCGATCTGCCGCCCGGTACGGGCGATATCGCCATCTCGGTGGCCCAACTGATCCCGGGTGCCGAGATCCTGGTCGTGACCACTCCGCAGATGGCTGCCGCCGAAGTGGCCGAGCGCGCCGGTGCGATCGCATTGCAGACCCGTCAGCGCATCGCCGGCGTGGTGGAGAACATGGCAGGACTGCAGCTGCCCGACGGCACCGTCATGCAACTGTTCGGTGAGGGCGGCGGCCGTCAGGTGGCCGAGTCGTTGACCCGTTCAGTGGGCGCCGAGGTGCCGCTGCTGGGCCAGGTACCGCTGGATCCGGCGCTGGTGGCGGCCGGCGACTCCGGCGTGCCGCTGGTGTTGTCGGCACCCGAATCAGCGGCAGGCGCCGAGCTGCGCAAGATCGCCGATGGATTGTCGGCCCGCAAGCGCGGACTGGCCGGGATGTCGCTGGGTCTGGATACCGCGCGGCGCTAAGGCCCTACGTGGCGTCAGGGTCGAAGGTGGGGCCGGCCGACTTGTCTGTCGGGGTGGCCTCGATCTCGCTGGCGGGCTTGTCGCCCGGTACTGACGGCTGCTGATTCTTGCGGTCGTCGAAAGTGCCGGTCAGGAACGAATCGTCACCATCGAGCAGATGCTTGGTGATCGCTGCCCGAGGGGTCATGCCGCGTAGCTTCTGCAGTTCGGCAAGGGGTTCGCGAAGATCATCGAATTCCGGGCCGAGGTCCTGGCGCAATTGGCTGGTCGCTCCGCTGACGTAGTCGCGTGCCTGCTTCAAGGCACCGGAGGTCCAGCGGATCGCACCGGGCAGGCGTTCCGGCCCCAGGATCACCAGACCGGCGATCACCAGGACCAGCATCTCCCCCCACCCGATGTTGGCGAACACCGCTACTGCGCTTTTTGATCGTCGCCGATCGGCGTGACCATGAAGGTCATGGGCCGACCATCGCGGAGCACCTCGATCGGGGCCTCTTGCCCGATCTTGAGCTGACGTACGGCGACCACCATCTCATCGGCATCGGCGACCTTGCGGTCCCCGACCTTGACCACCACGTCGTTCTCCAGGATGCCGGCCCTGTCGGCCGGACCACCGCCGTTGACATTGCGGACCTGCGCGCCCGAGGCCACGCTGTTGCTGACTGTGACGGCGCTCAGCAGCAACGTCGGATGCGCGACCTTGCCCTCCTTGATCAGCGCCTCGACGGTTTCTTTGACCTCGTTGACCGGGATTGCGAAGCCCAGGCCGCTCGCGCTGTCCGACAAGGACTTTCCGGCCGTGTTGATCCCGATGACCTCGGAGGACATGTTGATCAGCGGGCCGCCGGAGTTGCCGTGGTTGATCGACGCATCGGTCTGCACGCCGTCGATCACGGTGTCGGTGTCAGAGCCTTCGCCCGAGAGCGGCACCGGCCGGTGCAGCGCGCTGATGATGCCGTGGGTGACGGTGCTGCGCAGGCCCAGCGGGGCGCCGGCCGCAATGACTTCCTCACCGACACGCAACTTCTCGGAGTCGCCGAGCCGCGCCACGACGAGGTTGTCGACGTTGTCGACCTTGAGCACGGCCAGATCGGTCTTGGGATCGCGGCCGACGAGGTTGGCCGGCACTTCCTTGCCGTCGTTGAACACGACGGTGATCTGGTAGTCGGCGGGCTTGCTCGCCGCATCGGAGATCACGTGGTTGTTGGTGACGATGTAGCCCTTGCCGTCGACCACGACGCCGGAGCCCTGTGAGCCCTCGGTCTTGCTCTTGGCCTCGATGGTCACCACCGAATCCTCGACCGCTGCGGCCACCGTGGCGAACCGGCCGGCGTCCGGGGACGGGAGGTCACCGGTCTCCAGCGTCACCTTCGAGGTGGTGAAGGCCTGCACGGTACCGGCGGTCTTCTGTCCGACCCAGCCACCGATCGCGCCGACCACGAGCGTGATCAGGAGCAACACGACCAGCGCGAGCCACGACACGCGGCCACCGAACAGCACCTCGCGGGCGCCCAGCTTGCCGATAGGGGCCGGTACGACCACCGGCGCGACGGGCGCCTGTGCGGGGGTGCCCAGCGCCGGGACGGCACCCGGATTGCGCCAGGGATCATCGATGTCGTCGTCACCGGCGTTCCGCTCGGCCTCGAGCGCCCCGGCATCGGTGGGATGACGCTGTAGTGAGTCACCGCCGTCGGAGGGACGGCTGAACGCCTCGGCCAGCACGGGATCCGGCGGTAGGTCCTTGGGGGCGTACTCGCCCTGGTCCTGGTACTTCTCCGCACCGAGGAACGAGCCGTCGACACCGGCGGGCCGACCGAACGTGCGCTGGGACAACTGGTCGACGGGTGGCCGCTCGACAGGGCGCGGTTCCAGACGGCCGCTCTCGTCGGACTGGTCCTGATTGGTCACCGGTGTATCACTCTCTATCGGAGCGCCCGCCCCAGCCGGATAGGCCGACGCCGGTCACTGATCGCCTTGTGGTCCAGCCTACCGGCGCTTACGCCGACTCCGCGTCGGGTCATCAGCAAACTGAGGCTGTTCACCGACGTCAGCCGAGGGCTGCGGACTGTGGTGCGGTATCTGCGACAACAGTCCCAACAGGGAATTCGGAATGGCTATCGGACAAGAGTCCCGCAATGCGGCCCGGGCCTGCCCCTGGGCATCGACCTCGGCCGCGCAGTCCGGGCAGAGGGACAGGTGGTGCGCGGCCCGCAGATGCGCGCTCATCCGCAGCTCACCGTCGACGAAGGCCGCGATGGCCTCCGTGGAAAGGTGCTCGGTGGAACCGAACTGCCGAGGTGCGCCTACCGGTGCGTCGCTCTGCGAGGCGAACTGCGCAGGCAACCAGGAGAATGCGCGACGGAACACGTGTCCCGGGTCGACCATCGCCCAGCTCCTCTCGCCACGACCAAATGTCCTGACCCGAATGTAGCGCGACCTGGCGCGCCGAACACCAACCACCACTAGGCGGATTTGGCGGTTTCCGGCGAGTGCTTCGCCAGGTACTCGCGCAAGGCCTGCCGACCGCGGTGAATGCGGCTGCGCACGGTGCCGAGCTTCACGCCCAGCGTGGCGCCGATTTCTTCGTAGGACAGACCCTCGATGTCACACAGGACCACGGCGGCGCGGAACTCCGGCGCCAGCGAGTCCAGGGCGGCCTGGAGGTCGGCCCCCAACCGCGAGTCGTGGTAGATCTGCTCAGGGTTCGGGTCGTCGGCGGGCACCCGGTCGTAATCCTCGGGCAGCGCTTCCATGCGGATGCGGCCGCGGCGACGGACCATGTCCAGGAACAGGTTGGTGGTGATGCGGTGCAACCAGCCCTCGAAGGTTCCCGGCTGGTAGTTCTGCACGGAGCGGAACACCCGGATGAACGTTTCCTGGGTCAGGTCCTCGGCGTCGTGCTGGTTACCCGAGAGGCGGTAGGCCAGCCGGTACACCCGGTCCGCGTGTTGGCGCACCAGCTCGTCCCATGAGGGCATGGCGGCCTGATCACCGGTGGCGTCGAAGACGGCGGTGCCGGTCAACTCATCGGACGGCTCTACCCATTCACCTGCGGTGAATTGCTCCAGATGTGCCATTGTCACCGGGGCGGCCTGGGTGGCAGGGTTCGAGGTAACAGCGTTCGCGCTCGTCGGATCCTCCTGATCACAGTTTTCACTCAGCTCAACACGACTGACGACGTCGCTATTCCAATTGCTGTCCTGGTTGTGCTGGGCGGTGCGCCAGCGGGCGCCGTGTTCCATGCGGATACCGTTCCTGATCCCGGTGTGGCAGGCATATGAGCAATCTGAACTTTCCCTGAGAAAGCCGACGACACGTCCGGTTACCTGCGTGAACCAGCGAATTTTCGTGGGTGATACCCGCCACCCGCGGGCGTGTCGCGACGACGCCCCCGGCCTCTGGCCTACGCTGCGGGCATGGTCAGCTCCAACCCCGGTCGCGCCGAGGCGATCGTCACGCATGCCGAACGGTCGATCTCCGAAGACGAGATCGTCGCGGCTGCGCGTGAGCGGGCCGAAGAACTCGGCGCGGGCGCGGTGACTCCTGCGGTGGGAGCGTTGCTCAGCGTGCTCGCGCGGCTCACCGGGGGCCGGGCCGTCGTCGAAGTCGGCACGGGCGCCGGCGTCAGCGGGTTATGGCTGTTGTCCGGCATGAGCGACGACGGCGTGCTGACCACCATCGACGTCGAGCCCGAGCATCAGCGCATCGCCAAGCAGGGGTTCAGCGAGGCCGGAGTCGGCCCGGGACGAACGCGACTTATCAGCGGTCGCGCCCAGGAGGTGCTCACCCGCCTGGCCGACGAGTCCTACGACCTGGTGTTCATCGACGCCGAGCCGATCGACCAACCGCAGTTCGTCGCCGAGGGGGTGCGCCTCCTGCGTTCCGGCGGCGCGATCGTGCTGCACCGAGCCGCGCTGGGCGGCCGGGCCGGCGACGCCTCGGCCAACGATGCCGAGGTCAGCGCCGTACGCGAAGCGGCCCGGCTGATCGCAGAGGACGAGCGGCTCACTCCAGTGTTGATCCCGTTGGGCGACGGCCTGCTCGCCGCCGCTCGCGACTGACCTCTCCCCCGCGGTTTTCGGGTACTAGGCGACTGCTCGCCGAACTTTCTTTCTTTACGGATTTCTGACGCACCACCCCCTTGACTCCGCACTGAACGCGCGTTTAGCGTACTAAACATGCGTTCAGTCGATGATCGAACAGCTATGGCCCGGATCCGTGACGCCGCGATCGAGCAGTACGGGCAACACGGATTCAGCGTGGGACTGCGCAGCATCGCCGAGGCCGCCGGCGTCAGCGCCGCCCTGGTGATCCACCACTTCGGCTCGAAGGAAGGGCTACGCAAGGCGTGCGACGCCTATGTGGCCGAGGTGGTGCGCGAGGCCAAGACCGAGTCGATGCAGAACAGTGACCCTGCGACCTGGCTGGCCCAGATGTCCGAGATCGAGTCCTATGCGCCGCTGATGGCATACCTGGTCCGCAGCATGCAGTCCGGGAGCGATCTGGCGAAGACGTTCTGGCGCACCATGGTCGACAACGCCGAGCAGTATCTGGAGGAGGGCGTGCGGACCGGGGTGCTCAAACCCAGCCGCGACCCTCGGGGGCGGGCGAGGTTCATGGCGATCTGCAGTGGCGGCGGGTTTCTGCTGTACCTGCAGATGCATGACGACCCAACAGATCTGGGCCGAGTGCTGCGCGATTACGGCGAGGACATGATGCTGCCCGCCCTGGAGCTCTACTCCGAGGGCCTGATGACCGACTCCACGATGTACGACGCCTTCCTACAACAGCGCGAGCAGGGCATCCCCTTCAGCTCAGCTTCCGGCACCGATACCCAGACCACCGACACCAAGGAGCCAGCGTGAACCACTCCGTCGAAATCCGCGGATTGACAAAGTCTTTCGGGCACACCAAGGCGCTCGATGGACTGAACCTGACCGTGTCCCCCGGCGACGTCACCGGCTTCCTCGGACCCAACGGGGCAGGTAAGTCCACCACGATCCGGGTGCTGCTGGGTCTGCTGCGCGCCGACGGCGGCACCGTCCGGCTCCTCGGCGGCGACCCGTGGCGCGACGCGGTCGCCCTGCACCGCCGCATCGCCTACGTTCCCGGGGATGTCACGTTGTGGCCCAACTTGACCGGTATGCAGGCCATCGACTTCCTGTGCCGGTTGCGTGGCAACGGCGTCGACACCCGGCGCCGTGACGAACTGATCGAGCGGTTCGAACTCGACCCGCACAAGAAGGCCCGCACCTACTCGAAGGGCAACCGGCAGAAGGTCGCCATCGTCGCGGCGTTCAGCTGCCATTCCGAGCTCTACATTCTCGATGAGCCGACTTCGGGGCTGGACCCGTTGATGGAACGGGCATTCCAGCAATGTGTAGCCGAGGTGGCGGGGCAGGGCGCCGCGGTCCTGCTGTCCAGTCACATCCTGGCCGAGGTCGAAAAGCTCTGCGACAACGTGACGATCATCCGGTCCGGACGCACGGTGCGTTCCGGCACCCTGGCCGAGCTGCGGCACCTGATGCGCACCAAGGTCACCGCGCGCACCCGCTCGGACGGCCGGGCACTGCAGAACACCCCCTACGTGCACGACTTCGCCAGTAACGAAGGCACGGTGACCTTCTCGGTGGACCGTGCCGACCTGGAGTTCACCCTGGAGCACCTGACCGACCTCGGCATCGAGGATCTGACCGTGACACCGGCCTCGCTGGAGGACATGTTCCTGCGCGAGTACCAGGGGGCGACCCGGTGACCACCGCAACCGCCCCGGCCCGGCCTGCCGGCCCGACCCGCGCGAGCACGTCCCCGTTGACCGGCATCGGAACGCTGCTGCGGCTGGCACTGCGCCGCGACCGGGTGCGGCTGAGCGTGTGGGTCGCCGCGCTCACCTTGATGATGGTGTACGCCCCCAACGCAATTCGCCTGGCCTACCCCGGCGAGGAACAACGCCTGGCCCGGGTCAACCTGCTCAAGACACCCGCCGGGATGATGCTCGGCGGGCCGATGTTCGGCGTCAACGAGACCGACCTCGGCGTGATGATGGCCAACGAACTGACCCTCACCCTGACCATCGCCACCTCGATCCTGGCCATTCTCACCGTGATTCGTCATACCCGGGCCGAGGAGGAGAACGGCAGCGCCGAGTTGGTGTTGTCCTCGGTGGTCGGCCGCTACGCACGTACCGCCGCGGCCCTGGCCCTGGTCGGCGGAGTCAACGCAGTGCTGGCAGTCACGATGACGCTGGCGATGGCCTCTACCGGCTTCGCAATCGTCGACACCGCCGCCATGAGCCTGGGCATCACCGGGGTCGCGATGGTGTTCGCTGCGGTCGCCGCCGTCACCGCCCAGCTCTGGCGCCAGTCTCGTACCGCGTCGGGCGCGGCGATGGCCACGCTGGCGGTCGCCGCGCTGGTTCGTGGGGCCGGTGACGTCATCGACAACTCCGGCAGCACCCTGAGCTGGTTCTCCCCCATCGCCTGGGCACAGCAGATGCGTCCGTTCGTCGATCTACGCTGGTGGCCGTTCGGGTTGTTGGTCATTCTGACGCTCGGATCGATGGCAGTCGCCGCCGTGCTCGAGAGCCGTCGCCAGTACGACGCGGGCACCATCGCATCCACGGGCGAGAAACCCGACGCCCCCGTCCTCACCGGCCCGCTGCGGCTGCACCTGACGCTGCAGCGCGGCCAGACCATCGGCTGGGCTGCGGGACTGTTCGTGGCCGGGCTGGTGTTCGGCTCGATGACGAAAGCGCTGTTGGATGCGGCCAAGACCAACGAGTTGATCGCGAGATTGCTGTCCACAACGGGCAATGACGGCATCTACACCACCATGACCCAGTTCCTCGCCGCGGCGGCCAGCGCGTACGTCGCGTCGGTGGTGCTGCGGGTGTACACCGACGAGCAGAACGGGCTGGGCGAGCCGGTGCTGGCCGGTGCGGTGTCACGCTGGCGCTGGCTGCTGGGCGCGGTCGGCTGCGCGTTGGTGGGGGCCGCAGTGCTGATGTTCTGCGGCGGCCTGGGCAACGGCCTCGGTGCCGGGCTGACGCTCGGCGAGCCGGGCACCGTCGTCCGCCTCACCCTGGCCGCACTGGCGTATCTACCGGCACTGGCGGTGGTGGCCTCGATCGCGGCCCTGGCCGTGGCCCTGCGTTCACCTTGGATCGCCTGGCTGGCAGTCACATTCGTGATCACCGCGTTGTACCTCGGGGCGCTGCTACGGCTCCCGCGCTGGTTGATCGAACTGTCCCCGGTGGGCCGGACCACCGTGCCGAGTCAGTTCCCCGCCACCGCACTGGTGGTGATGCTCGTCGTCGCAACGGTTTTGGCGGCCGTCGCGGGCTGGATCTATCGCAACCGCGACGCGGTGTGAACCGAAAAGGAGACAGTTGATGAAACTCGCATTTCAGACCATCGCATCGGGCCTGTTGGGCCTGGCGTTCTTCGTCGCCGCGCTGTTCTGGCCGGCCGGCACGTTCCACTATTGGCAGGCCTGGGTTTTCATCGCGGTGTTCATGGCCACCACCATGGTCCCGAGCATCTACCTCGCGGTCAGAGACCCCGCCGCCCTGCAACGACGCCTACACGGTGGGCCGACGGCGGAAACGCGGATCGTGCAGAAGATCGTCATTTGGGCGGTTACCGGCTCGGCCTTCGCGGCGTTCGTCCTCAGCGCTCTCGACCACCGGTTCGGCTGGTCGAGCGTGTCGATCGCGGTGGTCGTCCTCGGCAACGTCCTGGTCGCGGTCGGGCTCGTCCTTGCGCAAGCGGTGGTCTTCCAGAACAGCTTTGCCGGCGCCAGCATCCGAGTGGAGGACGAGCAACCACTCGTCTCGACAGGTCTGTACGGTCTGGTCCGTCACCCGATGTACTTCGGCGCCGTGCTGATGATGTTCGGCACTCCGCTGGCGCTGGGTTCCTACTGGGCCTTGCTGGTGTCCATCGTCTCGATACCGATTTTCGGAGTCCGGATCGCCGACGAGGAGAAGATGCTGCGCACCGAACTCGACGGCTACGACGAGTACACCGAGAAGGTGCGCTACCGGTTGCTGCCCTACGTGTGGTGAAGAGGGCGACGTGAAGATCGGTCTACAGGCAGCGGTGTCCTCCGTCGTCGGCTTCGCGGTCTTCGTGATCCTCGTGTTCGCGCCTGCCGGCACGTTCGACTACTGGCGGGGCTGGGTGTTCATCGCCGTGTTCTCCGCCGTCTCGTTGTTGCCGAGCATCTACCTCGCGGTACACGATCCCGCGGCACTGCGGCGCCGGATGCAGGCCGGGCCGAGATCCGAGTCCCGGCCGGTGCAGAAATTCGCGAGCGCGATGGCATTCCTGTTACTCGCGGTCATGATCGTGGCCAGTGCACTGGATTATCGGTTCGGATGGTCGGCCGTACCCACGGCTGTGTCGGTGCTCGGTAATGCATTGGTGGCGACCGGACTTGGCATCGCGATGCTCGTGGTCATCCAGAACAGCTATGCAGCCGCCAACATCACCGTGGAGGCCGGCCAGACGGTGGTATCCACCGGTCTGTACGGGCTCGTCCGCCATCCGATGTACGCCGGAAACGTGATCATGATGATCGGCGTACCGCTGGCTCTCGGCTCGTACTGGGCGCTGCTGCTCATGATCCCGGGGTTGGCTCTGCTCGGCGTGCGCATCGTCGACGAGGAGAAGATGCTGCGCACCGAACTGGACGGCTACGACCCGTACATCCAGAAGGTCCGCTACCGACTGCTGCCCTACGTCTGGTGAGCGACGATGCGGGCAGCGGCTTCGACCGCGGCCGCACGGCGTGAGGCGATTACGGCTGGGTCACGGGTGACCGCTTCGCGGCTCGGTAGATGCGCCCAGGCCAGTCCGATGCCGAACAGCAGCACGATCAGCTCGGTCGAATCCCAGACCGAGTCGACATGGCCGTCGGCCTGGGCGGCTTCGATCGCGGCGACTGCCTGGGCGTGTGGTGACGGACCGTCGGTCTGCGGTTCGTCGAGGGTGAACCCCTCCAGTTGGGCCCAGCGGATCATGCGCAGATGCTCGGGACGGCGGTAGGCCAGGTCGTAGATGTCGCCGACGAATTCGGGGACAGCGTCCGGCTGGAGAGTGACCGATCGGAAGAACTCGGCACCGTCGGCGGCGAACACCTCACGGAACAGGGTTTCCTTGTCCCCGAAGTGCGCGTAGAGCCGCTCCTTGCTGGCGTGCGCCGCCCGGGCGATCCGGTCGATCCGCGCCCCGGCGAGGCCGTACTGGGCGAATTCGGCGCGCGCCGCCGCGAGGATCTCATCACGCAGTTCCGTCGTGCTTCTCACAGGTGAATCATAACCAGACGAACTAGTTCGTTCGGTATTGTGGGTGCATGGGCAGCAATGCCACCGACCAATCCCCTCCGAAGGAGCCCTCCGTGGCCGTCACCGAGATCCACGCGATCATGAACCCACCCGCCCGCATCGAGAAGATGCGGCGCGTCGTGGAGACCGTCGCCGACGGAATCGACCCGCTGGTCAAGGTGTGCCAGCCCTATGTGGCCGGGCTGGAGAATCTCCCGCGCGACGGCCGATTCCTCTTGGTGGGCAACCACACCCAGTTCGGCACCGAAGGACTGTTGATCCCGTACGTGGTGCGCCGCGAGATCGGGATGCGGGTCCGGCCGCTGACCGACCGGCGGTTCGGCGGCCTGCCGGGGCCGGCAGGCGATCTGCTGGCCGCGTGCGGCGCCGTCGTCGGCGCGCCCGAGAGCGCAAATGAACTGATGCGGCACAACGAACCGATCCTGGTGTTCCCCGGCGGCGGCCGGGAGATCCCCAAGTTCAAGGGCGAGCAGTACAAACTGCGTTGGCAGGGTCGCACCGGATTCGCCCGGATCGCCGCCGAGCACGACTACCCCATCGTTCCGGTCGCCCTTGTCGGCGGCGACGACGTGTACGTGAGCCTTACGACGCGCGAGCACTGGATCGGACGACTCAGCGAGGCGGTGTCCGAGAAGCTGACCGGTCGCGGCGACATGGTATTACCCCCGGTGCGCGGCATCGGGCCGACGATGATCCCGCGCCCCCAGCGCATGTACCTGCGCTTCGCCGAGCCGATCAGCACCACGAAACCGGCGCGGGCCTCGGACACGAAATGGGTCGGCACCGTCAAGCAACGCACCCAGGAATCGCTGGAACAGAGCCTCGACGCACTGCTGGCTGTCCGCCACGAGGACCCCTACCGCGAACTGAGCCCTCTGGCCTGGCGCAACGCGGCCCAGAGCGGATAACGGCGAACCGCCGGGCACCGGGCCGAGTTAGCCGCATACTGCAGTGATGGAACTGTTGACCGGCTTCGGCCTGGCCACCGCGGCGGGGCTCAATGCCTACATCCCGTTGCTGGCCCTCGGCCTGCTGTCACGCTTCACCCATCTGGTGTCACTGCCGGCGGGGTGGTCGTGGCTGGAGAACGGCTGGGTGATGGCGATCGTCGCGGTATTGCTGGTCGTCGAAGTGGTCGCCGACAAGATCCCTGCACTCGACTCCGTCAACGACACCATCCAGACCTTCGTCCGGCCCACCGCAGGCGGCATCGTCTTCGGGTCGGGCACCGCTTCGGCGACCGCCGCCGTCGCCGACCCCGGCGCGTTCGCCCAGTCCGGCCAATGGATTCCGGTGGCGATCGGCGCCATCACCGCACTCGTGGTGTCGCTGACCAAATCGACGGTGCGTCCGGCCGCCAACATCGCCACCGCCGGAGTCGCCGCCCCGGTGCTGTCCACCGTCGAGGACGTCACCAGTGTCGGCCTGGTCTTCGTGGCGATCCTGCTACCGATACTGGTGCTCGTTGCACTACTGGCCCTGATCTGGGGCGCATTCCGGCTGTGGCGGTGGCGCAGACGACGGGTAGAGGCCAAGGTCGGCGTCAACGCACGCAGCAATGCCGCGCGCCGACCCGCCGCGGTAGATCCCTGGGAGTAGACCCGAGCGGGGGACGCGTCAGATCCACACACCCTTGCCGACGGCAACCACACCGCCCGCACTGATCGCGAACCGCTCACGGTCCTTGTCGAGGTCCACGCCCACCATCTCGCCCGGCCCCACCACCACGTTCTTGTCCAGGATCGCGTGCCGCACCACGGCGCCGCGGCCGATCCGCACCCCCGGCATCAGCACGCTGCCCTCCACGATGGCGCCGTCATCGACGACCACGTTGGAGGACAACACCGAATTGCGTACAGAGCCAGCCGAGATGATGCTGCCGGCGCCCACCACCGACTCCTGTGCCGAGCCGCCGTTGACGAACTTGGCCGGGGCCAGGTTCTCCGACTCACCGCGGATCGGCCAGCGCTTGTTGTAGAGGTTGAACACCGGGTGGACCGACACCAGGTCCATGTGTGCGTCGTAGAAAGCGTCCAGCGTTCCGACGTCGCGCCAATAGCCGTGGTCGCGTTCGGTCGCCCCGGGTACTTCGTTGTTGTTGAAGTCGTAGACCGCCGCCATCCCGTCGGACACCAGTCGCGGGATGATGTCGCCACCCATGTCGTGGTCGGAGTGGTCGTCGTCGGCATCCGCACGGATCGCGTCGATGAGCACCTTGGTGGTGAAGATGTAGTTGCCCATCGACACGAAGGTCTGCTCGGGATCGTCGGGCGTGCCCGGCGGGTCCGCGGGCTTCTCCACGAAATCCTTGATGCGCCCGGAGTCGTCGGCGTCGATGCAGCCGAACGCGCTGGCCTCCGCACGCGGCACCCGGATTCCGGCCACAGTCGCCCCGGCCCCGCTGTCGATGTGGAACCGCAGCATCTGCTCAGGATCCATGCGATACACGTGGTCGGCACCGAAGATGATGATGTAGTCGGGATCTTCGTCGTAGATCAGGTTGAGCGACTGGTAGATCGCGTCCGCCGATCCGGTGTACCAACGCGGCCCGAGCCGCTGCTGGGCCGGCACCGGGGTGATGTACTCACCGGCCAGACCCGAAAGGCGCCAGTTCTGGCTGATGTGACGATCCAGTGAATGCGACTTGTATTGCGTGAGAACGCAGATCCGTAGATAGCGGGCGTTGACGAGATTGGACAGCACGAAGTCGATCAGCCGGTAGGCACCGCCGAAGGGAACTGCCGGCTTGGCGCGATCGGCGGTCAACGGGTACAGCCGTTTGCCCTCTCCCCCGGCCAGAACGATGCCCAGCACATGTGGCAACTCCCTCATGCGTCCAAACCTATCCGCCAACCAGCACCGCGGCCAGCCAATGGCAACAGAAGTCTGCAGCGCGTGGCTAGACCCGCCGAGACCTACTACCGTCTCGGATATGCGGGTGGCCATGATGACTCGGGAATATCCACCCGAGGTGTACGGCGGTGCCGGTGTGCATGTGACCGAACTCGTCGCACAGTTGCGTCAGCTTTGCGACGTCGACGTGCACTGCATGGGCGCCCCGCGTGACGGGGCGTTCGTGGCGCAGCCCGATCCCGCGCTGCGCGGTGCCAACCCGGCCCTGTCGACGCTGTCCGCGGACCTCAACATGGTCAACTCGGCCGAGGCGGCCACGGTGGTGCACTCGCACACCTGGTACGCCGGGATGGCCGGACATCTGACCGGGCTCCTCTACGGCATCCCCCACGTGCTGACCGCGCATTCCCTCGAGCCGATGCGGCCGTGGAAGGCTGAGCAACTCGGCGGGGGCTACCGGGTGTCCTCATGGGTGGAGCGCACCGCGATCGAGGCCGCCGACGCGGTGATCGCGGTGAGTTCCGGCATGCGTCACGACGTGCTGCGCACGTATCCGGCACTCGACCCAAGCCGGGTCCACGTGGTGCGCAACGGGATCGACACCGATGTCTGGTACCCGACTCCGCCGGCCGACACCGACTCGGTGCTCGCCGAACTCGGGGTAGACCTGAGTCGCCCGATCGTGGCGTTCGTCGGGCGCATCACCCGCCAGAAGGGCGTGGCCCATTTGGTGGCCGCGGCCCACCGGTTCAGCCCCGACGTGCAGCTGGTGTTGTGTGCCGGTGCCCCCGATACCCCCGAGATCGCTGCCGAGGTGTCCTCAGCGGTGGCCGAGCTGGCCCGGGCCCGTACCGGAGTGTTCTGGGTGCGCGAAATGCTGCCGATCAACAAGATCCGCGAAATACTCTCTGCTGCAACAGTTTTCGTATGCCCATCGGTGTACGAGCCGTTGGGTATCGTGAACTTGGAAGCGATGGCATGTTCGACGCCGGTGGTCGCCTCCGACGTCGGCGGTATCCCCGAGGTCGTCGCTGACCGACAGACCGGGCTACTCGTGCACTACGACGCCAGCGACCCGCGCTTCTTCGAGATGCGTCTGGCCGATGCGGTCAACTCACTCGTGGCCGAGCCGGAAACCGCCCGAAAGTACGGGGAGGCCGGGCGTCAACGCTGCATCGCCGAGTTCTCCTGGGCGCACATCGCTGAGCAGACCCTGGAGATATACCGCAAGGTGTCCGCTTGAGCGGACACCTTGCGAGTCGATCAGCTGGTGACGGCCTTGAGTTCGTCGCCCAGCGCAGCGGCCTCGTCGGGAGTCAGTTCGACAACGAGGCGCCCACCGCCTTCCAGCGGTACTCGCATAACGATTCCTCGCCCCTCTTTGGTTGCTTCCAGTGGACCGTCACCGGTCCGGGGCTTCATCGCCGCCATCGAGTGCTCCCTCCAACAGTGCCGACCCGCTTAAGCGGGCCAGGTTGTGGCCGAAGCCGCCCACTCGTTGGCGGCACCCGGCGTTGAACTGCTACTGAACTAGCCCTATTCTTCCTTATCCGCGGCGGTGGTTGTGCAAAGACCCGTCGGATACCGACCGAAGGCATGTTTTACCGGTCACAATTACTGCGTCGGCACCCAGCAGGCCGCGATATGGTCGTCGACCATCCCGGTGGCCTGCATCAACGCATATGCCGTGGTGGGGCCGACGAATTTGAAGCCCCGCCGCTTGAGTTCCTTGGCCATCGCGGTCGATTCCGGGGTCACGGCAGGCACTTGGTCCAGGTCAGCGGGCCGCGGCCGGGCCGGAGGGGCGAAGGACCACAACAGCTCGCTCAAGTCGACGTCCAGCTCGGTGACCGCCCTCGCATTGGCGACGGTCGCGACGATCTTGGCCCGGTTGCGCACGATGCCCGCGTCGGCCATCAACCGCTCGACATCTTCGTCGGTGTACTTCGCGACCCTGCCCGCCTCGAACCCGTCGAACGCCGCCCGGAAATTCTCCCGCTTGCGCAGAATGGTCAGCCAGCTCAACCCGCTCTGGAAGGCCTCCAGGCTGATCCGCTCGAACAACGCACCAGAATCCCGCAGGGGGACGCCCCACTCGGTGTCGTGATAGTCGCGATAGAGGGTGTCGCCGGCGGCTGCGCTACTCGATGAGACCGCCCAGCCGCAGCGGATGCGGCCATCGTCGGTCATGGCTCCTCCGAGGTGCGGACCTCACCTGCGGTGGCCGACACCTCCTCGTCGTCGGCGTCGGCCTCGTCATCGAAGTCCTCGTCGAAGTCCTCGGGCACACCGTAGGCCGCGCGCACCGTTGCCAGTTCCCCGCGCACCGCGTCGAGTTCGCGGCCCAGCCGATCCAGCACCCAGTCGACCTCGCTCGTCTTGTATCCGCGGACGACCTGGGCGAACTTGAGCGCATCCACATCGGCACCGGTCACGCCCGAGGCAGGCAGGACCGTGGCGGTGGTACCCCGCGGAAGCGGCGGCAGCGTCTCGCCCCGGCCGAAGATGACGCTGCCCAGACCGAACAGCACCGTGGCCACCAGAACCAGCACCACCAGGTACAGCAGTATCAGTGTCACGCCCTCGATACTGCCTCACGCATGCGACATCTAGCGCGGCCGCAGGGTCGCCATCGGCGGCCGGTCGGCCAGGGAGACCGACGACACCCGCGGGGTGAAGTCGTCACCGTCGGCGTAGAACTGCGTCAGCCCCACCCCGGAATCGGCAATCCCGCAGCGGGACAACAGGGTCGCGATGACCTGCCGGCTCATCGAGGCCAGCTCGGTGAGCGGGCGGTTGCGGTGGGCCCGGACCCCGAGGTTCACCTGGGCGATGGCGTCCAGGCCGAGGCGGTCGTAGGTGTCGACCAGCAGCCCGATCTCCACGCCGTAGCCGGGGGCGAACGGTACCGAGGTCAGCAGTTCGCGGGTGCCCGCGTACTCGCCGCCCAGCGGCTGCAGCACGCAGTTCAGCTCGGGCCGCAGCGAGGCCAGCAGCGGGCGTGCCACCAGCTCGGTGACCCGGCCACCGCCGTTGGCGTCCTCGGCGCCGCTGACCTTGAGCGGCCGCCGGTAGAACCCCTTGACCAGGTGCACACCGTCGGCGGTGAGCAGCGGACCGAGCAGTTTGGGGACGAACATCGGGTCGGGGTCGATCAGATCGGAGTCGACGAAGGCGATGATGTCGCCGGTCGTGGCGGCCAGCGACCGCCAGAGCACCTCACCCTTGCCCGGCTGCGGCGCGATCTCGGGCAGTGCCACCTCACGGCTGACGACTCGGGCCCCGGCGGCGACCGCACGGATCTCGGTGTCGTCGGTGGATCCCGAATCGAGCACGATCAGTTCGTCGACCAGTCCGCCGAGCAGCGGGGTGATGGTCTCGACGACGGAGGCGACGGTCTCTTCCTCGTTGAGGGCGGGCAGCACCACCGAGACGGTGCGGCCGGCCTTGGCGGCCTCGAGCTCGGCGATCGTCCAGCTCGGCCGGTTCCAGCTGTGGTCGGTCAGCCAGCGGTGGCCGATAACGCCGTCGACGAAAGACAGATCAGGCAGAGCGGTCATGCCAGTCCCCTCACTGTTCGTGCGGGTGCCCGCACTCCCTGGATCGACGCGACCATCTCCAGCACGCGCCGTGTGGGTCCGACCTCATGTACCCGGAACATGGCGGCTCCATCCGCGGCGGCCAATGCCGTCGCGGCCAGGGTGCCCTCCAGGCGTTCGGTCAGATCCACACCCAGAGTCTCCCCGACAAAATCCTTGTTGCTCAGTGCCATCAGCACAGGCCATCCGGTCTTAACAAGATCTTTTACGTGACGCAACAAACTAAGACCGTGATGAGTGTTTTTACCGAAATCATGGGTCGGATCGATCAAGATCCGGTCGCGTGGCACACCCGTTGCTACCGCTCGTTCGGCCGCGGCGGTCACTTCGGCGATGACGTCGTCGACGACGCCGCGTTCGGTGATCCCGTAGTTCACCCGGAACGGCCGGGTGCGCGGCACGGCGCCGCCGGTATGTGAGCACACCAGACCGGCACCGAATTCGGCCGCCACCTCGGGCAGACCCGGATCCGCGCCGGCCCAGGTGTCGTTGATCAGATCGGCCCCGGCCGCACAGGCCTGTTTGGCCACCGCCGCACGCCAGGTGTCGACGCTGATCAACTGGTCGGGGTAGCTGCTGCGCAGCCATTCGATGAACGGCACGACACGGGCGATTTCTTCGTCGGCGTCGACCATGCTGCCCGGGCCGGCCTTTACTCCGCCCACGTCGATGACGTCGGCGCCCTCATCGATCACACGCTGCGCCGCGGTCTTGGCGGCGTCGTCGGTGAAGGTGGCGCCGCGGTCGTAGAACGAGTCCGGCGTCCGGTTGACGATCGCCATGATCAGCGCACGGTCACCCGCGACCGGGCGCCCGCAGAACAGGCCATTGCTCGTCGACAACACGCCTCCATAGTGCCTGGTGCGGCATCCGCCGCGAATTTCTACCTCTGGGTCGTGCCCCGACGCGATCGGTGACCCGGAAGTAGAAATCGGCACGCCTACTTACCTGGGCCGCTTACCGGCCGTCACTTCGTCGGCGTATTCGGGGTAGAAGGGCACGTAGCCTTCCTCGCGGCCGGCCAGCACATACAGCGGGTCCTTGACGTCGGCGCCGTAGCCCTGCTTGCGCAGGTCGACCTTCTGGCTCTTGAACGTCGAGGTGTGCGCCAGTTCGGAGACGACGCGGACGAAAAGCGGCACGGCGTAGGACGGCAGGTGGCTATAGAACGCGTCGGCGACCTCTTTGCCGTCGAACTCGTGGTCGGCCTTGAGCTGCAGAGCAGCCATGCCGGCGCGGCCGCCTGCACCGGGCACCTCCACCCCGAACACCGTGCACTCGTCGACGGCCGGGTGCCCGGCGAGCGCGGCCTCGACCTCGGTGGTGGCCACGTTCTCGCCCTTCCACCGGAATGTGTCACCGAGCCGATCGGCGAATGCGGCGTGGCCCAGGCCCTGGGAGCGCATCAGGTCGCCGGTGTTGAACCAGACGTCGCCTTCCTTGAAGGCGTTGCGGACCAGCTTCTTCTCGCTGGCGGCTTTGTCGGTGTAGCCGTCGAACGGCTGCATTGCGTTGATCTTGGACAGCATCAGGCCCGGCTCGCCGCGCTTGACCTTGCGCAACCGGCCGTCGGCGCCGCGGGCGGGTTCGCCGCTGTCGGCGTCATATTCGACGAAGGCGACGGGGCTCGGGCAGATGCCGGTGGACTTCGACACGTTGAAGACGTTGACGAAGGCGGTGTTGCCCTCGCTGGCGGCGTAGAACTCGCACACCCGCGGGATGCCGAACCGCTGGGTGAACTCGTCCCAGATGGCCGGGCGCAGTCCGTTGCCGACGATGACGCGAACCTTGTGCGCGCGGTCGGTCGGCTTGGGCGGCTGGTTGAGCAGGTAACCGCAGATCTCGCCGATGTAGACGAAGGCGGTCGCGCCGTAGGAGATGACCTCGTCCCAGAAGCGGGATGCCGAGAACGACTTGCCCAGGGCCAGCGCAGCACCCGAGTTCAGCGCCGAACCGACCGAGACGGTCAGGGCGTTGTTGTGGTAGAGCGGCAGGCAGCAGTACAGGGTGTCATCGCTGCGCAGGCGCAGCCCCAGGCCGCCGAACCCACCCAGTGCGCGCAGCCAGCGGTAGTGCGTCATGACGCTGGCCTTGGGCATGCCGGTGGTGCCCGAGGTGAAGATGTAGAAGGCCTTGTCCTTCGCCAGGACCGCCGACGCGCTGGCCGGGTTGGTGGTGGGCGCGGTGGCCGCCAGCCGACGCAGCTCCTCGACAGTGATCAGTCCGTTGACCTCGGCGCCGCATTCGGTGATGTGCTCGATCAGATCGGATTCGGCCACGACTGCCGCGGCGTTGAGCAGCCCGATGCTGTGGGCCAGCACCTTGCCGCGCTGGTGGTAGTTGAGCATGCCTGCGACGGCGCCGCACTTGACGACCGCCAGCATCAGCAGAACGGCATCGGGCGAGTTTCGCAGCATCACCCCGACCACGTCGCCGTGGCCGACGCCTTTGGCGGCGAGGACGGCCGCATACCGGTTGACCGTCTCGTTGGCCTCGCGGTAGGTGATGCGCTCATCGCCGAACTTGAGGAAAACCCGGTCGGCGTACTGGGCGGCCCGCTCCTGGAAGACCTTGCCGATCGACGTCTTGGCGGTCGGACGGGCCATCATTCCGGTGACGACACCCCGCACGATGACCGGCGCATCCATCAGCAGACCGGGTACCTGGCTGGCGAGGTCGAGTAGGCCGACGCTGCTCCTGGTGCCCGATTTCTGGTCGGTCATGCGGTGTCCCCCTGCGCGTTGTTATGGGTCTCGAGATGGCTCTCGTGTGGCCAACACCATAGCCGCGCCTGGTAACCGCCGTTACCGCCGGTTCTAGGTAACCGGCTCGCACGCCTCGAGCGCGGCGGCGACCTCGTCGACCACGACCAACCGATCCAGGGCCGCCTCGCTCACGTAACCGGAGGCGACGAGCCCGCGCAACCAGTTCAACAATCCGTCGTAGTGGCCGAACGGGTCGAGCAGCACCACCGGCTTCTCGTGCATCCCGAGGTAGCCCGCCGTCCAGGCCTCGAAGAACTCCTCCAGCGTGCCGATGCCGCCGGGTAGCGCGATGAACGCGTCGGAGCGGTCCTCCATCTCCTTCTTGCGCGCCCGCATGGTGTCGGTGACCACCAGTTCAGCGGCGTCCACGTCGGCGAGCTCGCGGTGAACGAGCGCCTTGGGGATCACGCCGACCGTGCGGCCGTTGCTGGAGCGCGCCGCCCGCGCCACCGCACCCATGGCCGAGACATTGCCGCCGCCGGAGACCAACGTCCATCCGCGCTTGGCGATCGCCACTCCAACCTCACTGGCCAAGGCCAGCAGCTCGGGATGGGTGGGACCCGAGGCGCAATAGACACACACCGCAAACTCGCGGTCAGATTCACCGGACACGCACACAACCTAGAGGGTGCTGGTGAACCGCCGATGTCGGGTGGGCGATGTCCGTTGGGTGATGGACTCAGCCCACCCCCGCGGGGAGACTGAACGGAACTCCGAGGGCGATCCTGGTGACTGAAGGCGGCGATGACTGACTACGACGATCAACCGGCACGGTTGAGCCGCGAGTTCATCCTGGACACTGCGATCGAGCTGATCGATCGCGAAGGTCTGACCAAGCTGACCATGCGACGGCTGGGCACGGCCTGCGGTGTCGAAGCCATGGCGCTGTACCGCTATGTGCACAGCCGGGGCGACCTCCTGACCGGCGTGGTCAACCACATCGTGGACCGCCTCTACGCCGATCAGCTCGCCGCGCGCCGGCAGGAGGACGGTTGGCAGGACTTCCTGCTGCGGCTGGGTCACGGTGTGCGGCAGATCGCCCTTGACCATCCCGAGGTGTTCCCTCTGGTGGCGACCGAGGCGCCGGAGGCCCCCTGGGTGCGGCCGCCACTGCGCAGCCTGCGCTGGATGGAGACCTTCCTGGAGACGCTGATCTCCTACGGGTTCGACGATGACGCGGCCGTGGCTGCCTACCGCACGTACACCACGTTCCTGGTGGGGCAGTTGCTGCTCGAGGTGTCGGCACGTGGGGTCAGGCTCAGCCCCGACGAAGCGGCTCTCAACGACGAGCCGCGGCCCGATACGTCCCTGGCCGACTACCCGAACCTGCGTCGGCTCCAGCCGATGCTGGCCGAGGATCACAGCACCGATGAGTTCGAGGAAGCGTTGGAGGCCCTGCTCGACCGCATCGAAACCTGGCTGAACAGGCATTGAGCAGCGCTGTTTACAACGTAAACCGATCCGGTTATGCTCGATTGCACCGTGGAATCGAACCAGCACGATCATGAGCTGCACTGGATAGCTCACACCGCACCCGAAGGCCTCGTCGTTCAGGTCTTCGGACAGGTCGATGCCCACAACGAATCGACCTGGGAACGCATGCTCGGCGAGTCCGCCGGCGCCGCTCCCGAGAATTCCTTGCTCATCGTCGACGGCGGTTCCCTGGATTTCATGAGCTGCGGGGCGCTGGTCGCCCTGGCCAAGCAGGCCGTCGACAGCCGCCAGCAAGGAGTCATCGTGCGGCTCGTCACCGCACAGTCGAGCATCCGACGAATCATCGCTGAATGCGGTATGGACGACGCGATCTCGGCGCACCCGGATGTCGATTCGGCGTTGAAAGGCGACTGCCCACCATAGGATTCGGTGGATGGCTGTCGACTGGGTGATCGCACCGCGTGACCGCGCGCTCGACGGCCTGGAGGCGGGCCTGCACGAGCGTTGCGGCGCCGCATTACTGGGCCCAGCCGGGGTGGGCAAGACATCAGTGGCCCGGACCGCGGCCGAACACCTCGCGCCGGATTTCCGTCGCGTCCTGTGGATCACCGGCACGGAATCGGCTGCGGCAGTTCCGTTTGCGGCGGTCGCGCACCTGATCGACATCCCCTCGGCGGGCAGGACCGCCGACGTGATGCGCGCCGCGCGTGAGGCGCTCGGATCCGAGTTGTTGATGGTCGTCGACGACGCGCACCTGCTGGACCGCTTGTCGGCGGCGCTCGTGTACCAACTCACCGTGAGCGGCGCGGCCAAACTCATCGTGACCGCGTCCGCAGAGGCGCCCAATGACGTCGCGGCGTTGTGGGGCGACCGGCTGGTGAACCGTGTCGAGATGTCGCCACCGGGCCACGATGACGCCCGGTTGGCCGATCAGGTCGACACGTTTCTCGCCGACCTGCCCGACGACGTGGCCGTGGTCCTGCGACAGCTGGCGGTGCACGATCCGCTGCCACTCACCGATCTGACGGCACTGACCAGCGCCGATGCCGTGCAGGCGGCCCAACTTAGCGGTGTTGTCCGCGTCGACGACGACCTGGTGCACTGCGTGCATCCACTGTTCTTGAGCGCCATGCGGGCCACCATCGGCGGGCCCGGCCTGCGGCGGCTGCGCAATACGGTGGTCGAGCGGTTGTCCACAGCGCCACGGCCCGGCGTCGTGGACCGATTACGGGTGGCGGTGCTGGCCCTCGACAGCGACGTGTCCCTGCCCGTAGACGAACTCGTCGGCGCGGCCGGCGAGGCGCTGCGGTTGGGCGACCTGGAGTTGAGCGAACGGCTGGCGCGGGCCGCGACAGCGTCCGGTGGTGAATTCACGGGACTGCTGACTTTGGCGTACGCGTTGGCCTGGCAAGGCCGCGGCCGCGAGGCCGATGCGGTGTTGGGACAGATAGACCCGGCCGGCCTGTCGGAGGACCAACTGATGGCGTGGGCGCTGCCGCAGGCGGCCAATCAGTTCTGGATGCTGTCAGAACCCGAGCGCGCCACGGCGTTCTTGAGGGCCACCCGCCGACGGGTGTCGACACCGAGGGCCCAGACCACGCTCGACGCGTTGGCGGCGACCTTTGCGATGAATGCCGGTGCGCCGCAACGTGCTTTGGGGCTGGCGCTTGAGGTGCTGGCCTCCCCCGCGGCCGATGACACCGCGGTCGGCTGGGCGGGGTCGACGGCGGCGCTGAGTTGCGCGCGCCTCGGCGCCTTCGACCGGGTGGACCCGATGGCGGAGCGCGCACTGGCCGCAGGGCATCCGGGCCTGCTGCGGTTCACCAGCGGGTTCGGCCAAACCACGGCGCTCCTGATGACCGGCCAGCTGGACCGCGCCGAGGATCTGGCTCAGCGGATCACCGATTTCACCCAACTGCTGCAGCCCGGCCGCGCCGTCGGCGAGGTGCTGATGGCTGACGTGCTGCTGGTGCGCGGTCAGTTCGACGAGGCGATTGCCTTGTTACGCAAGGCAACTGCCGCGTTGGCACCGACCGGATATTCGTGGGGCCCGCTGGCCTGGATGCTGTTGGCCCAGGCGCTCGGGCAACGGGGCATGCCGGTCGAAGCCGGAAAGGCACTGTCCCGCGCGGAATCCCGGCACGGGCTCAAGTCGATGCTGTTCGCGCCGGAGCTGGCCCTGGCCCGGGCCTGGACCTGCAATGCCCGCAAGGATTCGGTGGGTGCGGTGACCGCGGCCCGCGAGGCCGCCAAAGCCGCTGAGCGCGGCGAACAATCCGCGGTGATGCTTCGGGCCTTGCACGACGGCGTCCGATTGGGTGATACCCGCGTCGGCGACGCACTGGCCAGGGCGGATCTGGATTGCGCGTTCGGGCAGCTGACGTTGGACCATGCGCGTGCGCTGGCCGCCGGGGATGGCGCGGCGTTGCAAGACGTCTCGGCTCGGTACCGCGACGTCGGGATGCTCGCGGCCGCCGGGGACGCGGAACGCCAGGCTTCTACGTGAGTGGCATCGATGGACGGACGCAGGTCGCAGGACGAGGGACCGACGAATCGCCGCGCAGCAGCCACCGAGACCGGACGTAGAATGCGCTGTTAGACCGCACGGATCTTCCAGGGGGCTCGATGAACCAGTTCGTCGCCAACACGGGCGCCATCACCGGCCTGCAGGGGGTCGTCGGCAGCGTCAGTGACGACATGAACAACTTCAAGAATGCGTTCTCGGGTCCATCGGATCTCGCATCGAGCCACGGCCCCATCGGATCTTTTGTGCAGGGCGCATCCTCTGGCGCCATGTCATCCCGGGATGGCGCCCTCGGTGCCACCCAGGTGGCCGCCGGCAGGATGGCCGATTTGCTCGGCCAGGCGTCGAAGGCCTACGAGCGTGGCGATCTGGCCGCCGCCGAGCGGCTCAAGGCTCAGGCCGATGCGCTCGGCGGAAGCTCCTCGGCGTCCGGAGCCGGCGGGGGCAGTGCTCCAGCAGCAGGCGGTGGCGGCGCCGACGGTGCGGGCCAGATGATGGGCCAATTCAGCCAGATGGCCGGGCAGATGATGCAGTCGGTCACTCAACCACTGCAAGGCCTGACCCAGGCCGCGACACAGGTTCCCCAGCAGGTCATGCAGGGAGTGCAAGGCATCGTCGAAGCCGCCACCCAGGCGGCCGGAGGCGGCGGTGACGCTGCGGCCACGGCGGCCGACGTCGGCGGGGCGGGGACCGAGGACGCCATCAAGGCCAACGCCGCCGGCCATCAGGGGCCCGGGGACGGCCAGGGTGACGGCTCCGACGGCGGCCCGGCGGATCCGCACGACGGCAAGCACGACGGCAAAGACGACAAGAACGACGCCGAGCACCGCAAACACGACGGTGAGCCCGACCGCCGGGCCGAGGCCGGCGCCAGCGCCGTCGGGCACAACGAACGACTGGGCGATCGAGCCGCGGCCGGTGTGCAGTCGGAGGACGGCTATGGCGTCGGCGTGGTACCGACCCAGGTCCACAACATCAACCCGCGGCGGCAGTAGCGCTCAACTCACCGCCGTCCAGCCGCAGCCAGCGGTCGATGCCGATCGCCTCCAGGAACCGTTCGTCGTGGCTGACCACCACGAAAGCCCCCCGGTAGGCGTCCAGCGCCGATTCCAGCTGCCCGACGCTGACCAGATCGAGGTTGTTGGTCGGCTCGTCCAACAGCAGTAGCTGAGGCGCGGGTTCGGCGTAGAGCACGCAGGCGAGCGTCGCCCGCAGCCGCTCCCCTCCCGACAATGCCCCGACCGGCAGATGGATGCGGTCGCCGCGAAACAGGAACTGCGCCAACAGATGCATGCGCCGCGTGTGCGACAGGCTCGGGGCGGCCGCAGCCAGACTCTCGGCCACCGTACGGTCCTCGGCCAGTAGATCCAGCCGCTGCGACAGGGAGGCGATGCGCCCGTCGACCCGTTGCACCGTGCCGGAGTCGGGTTCCAGCGCGCCGTCGATGATCCGCAGCAGGGTCGATTTGCCCGCCCCGTTGGGGCCGATCAGGGCGATGCGCTCCGGACCGCGAATGGACAGACCAATACCGTTGTCGGCGAACAGTTTCTGTCCGCCTCGGCTGATCTGCAGCCCGTCTCCGGCGAACAGCGTTCGTCCAGCGGGCACCACGGTGTCGGGTAGCTCAAGTGCGATCACTTTGTCATCACGCAACATTCGTTCGGCTTCGTCGAGCCGGTTGCGCGCGTCACCAACACGTTTGGCATGCACGTCATCGGCGCGGGCCGCCGATTCCTGCGCATCGCGCTTGAGCTTGCCGGCCACGATCTTCGGCAACCCGGCATCCTTGACGTTGCGTGCCGCGTTGGACGAACGTCGAGCGGCCCGCTCACGCGCCTCCTGCATCTGCCGCTTCTCGCGCTTCAGCTGCTGTTCGGCGTTGCGGATATTGCCCTCGGCCACCGCCTGCGCCGCCCCCACGGTTTCCTGGTACGCGGTGAAATTGCCTCCGTAGAAGATCATTTCACCGCGGTACAGCTCGGCGATCTGATCCATCCGGTCCAGCAGCACCCGGTCATGGCTGACCACCAGCAGGCACCCGGTGTAGCTGTCGAGCGCGTCATACAGGCGGTGCCGGGCGTCGCTGTCGAGGTTGTTGGTGGGTTCGTCGAGCAGGAGAACGCCGGGCCGCTTCAGCAGTTGGGCCGCCAGCCCCAGCGACACCACCTCCCCGCCGGACAAGGTGCCCAACCGGCGGTCCAGAGCCAGGTCGTCAAGCCCAAGCCGGTCCAACTGGGCACGCGAGCGTTCCTCGATGTCCCAGTCATCGCCGATGGTGGTGAACACCTCCTCGCTGGCGTCACCGGCGGCCAAGGCTGCCAATGCATCGAGCACCGGGGAAATCCCCAGCACCGCAGCCACGGTGAGATCGGCAGTGAACGGCAGACTTTGGGGCAGATAGCCTACGGCGCCGTCGGCCGTCACCGAGCCTGATGAGGGTCGATACTCCCCGGCAATCAGCTTGAGCAGCGTGCTCTTTCCGGCGCCGTTGGGTGCCACCAGCCCGGTGCGGACGGGGCCGATGGAAAATGACAGGTCCGAGAACAGTTCGATGTCATCGGGCCAGGAGAACGACAAATGGGAAAAGACGATAGACATGCTGGTACTCCAAGGTGATGCGGGCAACAGGCACCGCATAGTGGGACAGGAATGCAGAACGAAGAGCCGGGATTACCCGGAGATGACCTCTTCGTTGTCCTTGGATCCCAGCATGTTTTCGGCCCACCTCGGTTGACAGCAGATGCGATACCCATAGTACGCACGCATGCAACCCATTTCCGGTTCAGAACGTTTCGCGCAGCCGATCCAGTTGACGCCGTTCACGTTTCGTCGGCCTTCCGGCACCTCGATCGCGGACCGGAACCGCCGCCACGATCTCCTTGGGCGGCGGTGGCGGGCTGCGGTCGATCAGGCACTCGGAGGCCACCGGGGGCCCAACGCGTTTGGCGATCGGGCGGATGACCTCCACGATCCGTTCGCGTCCGTCCAACCGGACCCGCACCTCGTCGCCCGGGCTCACGTGTTGGGCCGGTTTGGCGGGCACGTTGTTGACCCGGACGTGTCCGCCGCGGCAGGCGGCCGCAGCCGCGGACCGGGTCTTGGTGATCCGCACGGCCCAGATCCAGCTGTCGACGCGGACGGTGCTCACGTCAGGTAGCGCCGCAGCATGTCGGTGGTCGCCGTGATCGCGGCTACGTCCACCCGCTCGTCGACCTTGTGCGCGAGGTTGGGGTCACCCGGCCCGTAGTTGACCGCGGGAATCCCCAGCGCGGCGAACCGCGACACGTCGGTCCAGCCGTACTTGGCGCGAACCTGTCCCCCGGCGGCGGCCACCAGCGCGGCCGCGGCGGGTTTGGCCAGCCCGGGCAGGGCGCCTTCGGCAGCGTCGGTCAGTTCGATGTCGACGTCCAGGCCGTCGAACACCTCGTGCACGTGGGCGACGGCCTGCTCGACGCTGCGGTCGGGCGCGAATCGGAAGTTGACGGTCACCGATGCGGCGTCGGGGATGACGTTGCCGGCGATGCCACCGTCGATACGGACCGCCGACAACCCTTCCCGGTACACGCAGCCATCGATGTCGACGTTGCGAGGCCGATACGCCGTGAGCCGGTCCAGAACAGCGCCGAGCTTGTGAATCGCGTTGTCGCCCAGCCACGATCGCGCGGAATGGGCGCGGGTGCCGGCGGCGCCGACGACGACGCGGATGGTGCCCTGGCAGCCCGCCTCGATGAAGCCGCCGGAAGGTTCGCCGAGGATCGCGACGTCGGCCTGGAGCCAGTCCGGCAGCTCGCGTTCGATGCGGCCGAGCCCGTTGGCGCTGGACTCGATCTCCTCGCAGTCGTACATCACCAGGGTGATGTCGTGGCTGGGCTCGGCGATCGTGGCGGCCAGGTGCAGGAACACCGCGTCACCCGACTTCATGTCCGAGGTGCCGCAGCCCCACATCTCGCCGTTCTTGATGTGGCTGGGCAGGTTGTCGGCAGCGGGCACGGTGTCGGTGTGCCCGGCCAGCAGTACTCGCGACGGGCGGCCCAGGTCGGTACGGGCCAGGACTGCGTCGCCGTTGCGGACCACCTCGAACCACGGCGCCTGCGCGCGCAGCGCAGCTTCGATCTCGTCGGCGATGCGCTGCTCATGACGTGACTCGCTGGGGATGTCCACCAAGGCAGCGGTCAGCGCGATCGGATCGGCAGTCAAATCCAGCGATGAGCCGCTTGCGCGAAGAGCCGAAGAGTGCGCCACAGTCCTCGACATTAGTCCAGTACCGTGTAGCAACGTGACTGCAGCATCTGGCGTCGGCCTGGCCACCATCACCGCCGACGGGACCGTCCTGGACACCTGGTTTCCCGCCCCTGAGCTGAGCGCCTCCGGCGAGGCCGGCACGGTGAAGCTGACGGGTGACGACATCCCCGCCGATTTCGCGAGCCTGACCGGCCCCGATACCGACCGTGGTGTCGAGGTGGTGGCAGTACGCACCACGATCACCGACCTTGCAGACAAGCCCGCCGACACGCACGATGTCTGGCTGCGCCTTCACCTGCTGTCGCACCGTCTGGTCGCGCCCCACGGCGCCAACCTGGACGGCATCTTCGGCCTCCTGACCAACGTGGTGTGGACCAACTTCGGCCCCTGCGCGGTCGACGGCTTCGAGAGCGTCCGGGCCAAGCTGCGTCGTCGTGGCACCGTCGCCGTCTACGGCGTCGACAAGTTCCCCCGCATGGTCGACTACGTGCTGCCGTCGGGCGTCCGGATCGCCGACGCCGACCGCGTCCGCCTGGGAGCGCACCTGGCTGCGGGGACGACGGTCATGCACGAGGGCTTCGTGAACTTCAACGCCGGCACCCTGGGCACCTCGATGGTGGAGGGCCGGATCTCGGCGGGTGTGGTGGTCGATGACGGCTCCGACATCGGTGGCGGCGCGTCGATCATGGGCACGCTCTCCGGTGGCGGCAAGGAGGTGATCTCGGTGGGCAAGCGCTGCCTGCTGGGCGCCAACGCGGGCCTCGGCATCTCACTCGGCGATGACTGCGTTATCGAGGCCGGGCTCTATGTCACCGGCGGCACCAAGGTCACCACGGCGGACGGCCAGACCACGAAGGCCGTCGAGCTTTCCGGGGCCAACAACCTGCTGTTCCGCCGCAACTCGCTCTCGGGCGCGGTCGAGGTAGTCAAGCGTGACGGCACCGGCATCACGCTCAACGAGGCGCTGCACGCCAACTAGATTTCCCCGCCGAACGTCGGCTTGTGTGTCACTATTCGCGAAAAGGTGACACACGAGCCAACATTCGGCACATCAAAACGGCTCAGGTGCACGGGATCCCGTGCGGGCCACCGATCCAGTGACCGGGCGGGGATTGCCAGGGGCACCATTTCTTGACCTGTCCGGGCGGGCCCAAGTTGACGCCTGGATTCCAGTCGACCCAACCCGGGCCCGGAATCCACGGAATGTTCGGGCCGTGACCGGGATCAGCCTGCGCTGACGCCGCTCCCAGTCCCAGGGATCCAGCGCCGAGCGCACATGCAATGAATGCCGTTCCAGCGGCTCTCTTCAGATTCATGTGGAGTCTCCTCCTTACCCGCCTCCCCGACCCTCGACTTCAGCCAAAGGCGTCGACGTGCAGTACCAGGACTCAAGGTTGACATCACCGATCGGCGGGCCAACCCACGCCCTTGCATGTCCCACCATACGCCTCACGGTATTCGACGCTGGATCGCCAACTCCCGGACTAGGCAGCTCCCATACGGGTACCGCCGCTTGAGTTTTGACGCGTGTGTTACCTGCAGCGGGTCAGGTTGCGGACAGCTCGAGTGGGTGTGCGCACAATGCTGCAGGTCTGCGGCGCGTTGACCAGCAGACACGCACTCTCGCGGAGATGAATTACTCGGCGGCGAGCACGCAGAACTCGTTGCCCTCAGGGTCTGCCAATACCACCCAGGTCTCCTCGCCCTGCCCGACGTCGACGTGGCGAGCACCCAGGGCGATCAACCGGTCCACCTCGGCCCGCTGATCATCGGGGGTGAAATCCGGGTGCAGACGGTTCTTGACTACCTTGTCCTCTGGCACGGCCGTGAACAACCAGGTCGGGCCGGCACCCGGCGGCGGGGTCAGCAGGACATCTCCCTCAGCGTCGGTGTGCCGGGGCCAGCCGAGCACCTGCGACCACCACGCTCCCAACGCTTCGGGATCGTGCGCGTCAATGCAGATCTCCGAAAATCTCAGTCCCATTGCGCCAGTTCCTTTTTCATCACCTTACCCATGGCGTTGCGTGGCAGGCTGTCCACCAACCGCACTTCCCGGGGCCTCTTGTGTGCTGAAAGTTGTTGGGCGACAAACTCGATCAGAGCCCCGGGGGCAGCGTTGCCGACGACGAACGCGACGATGCGCTGCCCGAGATCATCGTCGGGCATCCCGACCACGGCGACCTCGTCGACACCGTCATGACCCAGCAGCACGGTCTCGATCTCACCGGCACCGATGCGGTACCCGCCGGATTTGATCAGATCCACCGACTCGCGTCCGACGATGCGGTGCATGCCGTCGGCGTCGACCACCGCGACGTCGCCGGTGCGGTACCAGCCGTCGGGATCGAAGGCGTCGGCGGTGGCCTCGGGCCGGTTGAGGTAGCCCTCGAACACCATGGGGCCCTTGATCTGTAGCCGTCCGATGGTCTCGCCATCGTGCGGCACCGGGGCGCCGTCGTCGTCGACGAGGCGGGTCTGCACCCCGGCCAGCGGCAGCCCGACCCAGCCGGGCCTGCGTTCACCGTCGACCCGGGTGCTCAGCGTGATCAGCGATTCGGTGCTGCCGTAGCGCTCCACGGGCGCACGTCCGGTCAGCCGCACCAACTCGTCGAACACGGGTACCGGCAGGGGCGCACTGCCGGAGACCAGCAGCCGCGCCGTCGACAGGGCCAGCGCGGAGTCGAGATCCTTGACCATCCGCGACCACACCGTCGGCACCCCGAAGTACAACGTGCCCTGCGCCTGTGCGTACGCGGCCGGTGTCGGTTTCCCGGTGTGTACGAAGCGGTTTCCGATCCGCAGCGAGCCGAGCAGGCCCAGCACCAGACCGTGCACGTGGAACAGCGGGAGGCCGTGCACCAGGGTGTCGTCGGCGGTCCACTGCCACGCCGCGGCCAGCGCGTCGATGTCGTCGGCGATGGCCCGGCGGCTCATCGGCACGCCCTTGGGCGCCCCGGTGGTCCCGGAGGTGTACATGATGATCGCGGTGGAATTCGGCGGCGGCTCGGGATAGCGGTGCCAGGACCGGGCGTGCAGCCGCACCGGGATGTGCGGCAGTCCCTCGGCCTCCTCGGGCCGTTCCCCCAGCCAGGCCTGGGCTCCGGAGTCGGCGAGGATGTGCCGACGCTCTGCCGTGCCGACGTCGGCGGGTACCGGGACCACCGGCACGCCGGCGATCAGGCATCCGATGATGGCGAGGACCGTCGTCGGGGTCGGTGTCGCCAGGACGGCGACACGCTGCGCGACAGCGACGCGCTCGGCCACCGACGTGGCGGCGCCGACGAGATCACTGCGGCTCAACACGGCACCGTCGATGGAAACGGCGTCGGCGAGCTCGGCGCCGGCGGCGACGGCCGCGGGGTTCAGGGAGGCCAGCAACACTCTTGTGAGGCTACCGGCGTGCCGCCCGGTGATCCCACGCACTCGACAGGATGCGAAGTTGGCGCGAGGCTGGTGCCCATGGGCACAGCTGGACGCGACCGCGACGACTCCGGCCGGCCGCGCAGCACTCGCCCGCGTGACGCACTTGGCCGGCCGTTGCCCTACGGCAGTGACGGCGTCGCACGCATTCCCGACGACCTGGATCTCCCTCCGGGTGAAACTCTGGTCTACGCCCAGGATCTGCTCGACCGAGGTCAGGCGTTCAGCGCGCACGAAGTGCTCGAAGCGGCGTGGAAGAACGGCCCGGAGCACGAACGTGAGCTCTGGCAGGGGCTGGCACAGCTGGCGGTGGGCATCACCCATGTGCAACGCGGCAACCGGACTGGTGCCGCGGCCCTGTTGAGGCGGGCGTCGGCGCGGCTTGCCCTCGTCAACCGACCGGCGCCGTACGGCGTCGACGTAGTGCGTCTGGTCGACTTCGCCGCCACCCTCGCCGACGATATCGAGAACGCCGATGACATCGCGTCAACGCGATTACGTACCCGCCTGACGGCCACCATCCAACAGACCGCGACGCGCGAGGTGTACCGGAACAACTGGTTGACGCTGCGCGAGGATGCGATCGTCCGGCCCGACGGCAGCACCGGCGTCTACGCCGTGGTGGACAAGCCGACGTACGCCCTGGTGATTCCGTACGACGCCGATCGGGATCGGTTCCACCTCGTCGAACAGTTCCGGTACCCGCTGGGGCTGCGTCGCTGGGAGTTCCCGCAGGGCACCGCACCCGAACAAGAACACCTGGACCCGACTGCACTGGCCCACCGCGAGCTCCGTGAGGAGACCGGCCTGCGTGCGGCGAGCATGCAACGGCTCGGCCAGCTCGACGTGGCTGCCGGAATGAGCAGTCAGCGGGGCTGGGTGTTCCTGGCGACGGGTCTCACCGAAGGTGAGCACGAACGCGAGCACGAGGAACAGGACATGCACAGCGCGTGGTTCTCACGCGCGGAACTGGACCAGATGATCCGGGACGGCGAGATCACCGATGCCCAGTCGATCGCCGCGTTGGCATTTCTGCTGTTGCGCGAGAGCGGGATTCATCATTGACATCAACTTAGGTTGAGGTTCTAGCGTCGAGCGCGTGAGTCAACCAGAGGTGATAGTCGACCAAGTTGTCCTCCGAGACGGCTTCGTCCCATTGATCGATATCAGCAGTGCGCGCAATGGCGACACGCGCCAACGTCAGGCGGTGGCCGATGCCATCGGCCGGTGCTGCGAAAGCAGCGGGTTTCTCCTGCTTGCCGGCCATGGAGTGCCCGATGCCGTGATCGACGATGTCAATCGCGCGCTGCGCGAGTTCTTCTCGCTCCCGCAGGCGGTCAAGGAGCAGCTGAGGGCGGATCCCGCTGATCCGCTGGCCCGCGGGTTCAGCAGCGCAGGCAACCTCGCGGCCACCAACGACGGAGCCGATCACGCGGCCGAGCACGAATCACCTGACCGCGTCGAGAAATTCGTGTACATCCCGCTCGGCAACCCGGAGGGGTTCGACGGGCCCGGATGGACCGATGAACGCGTGCCCGTCGCCGAACGCTGGCCCGAGGCGCCGGGATTCCGCACCGCCTACCAACGCTATTACGACGAGATGGCAGCGCTTGCCACCGAACTGGCGCGACTATTCGCATTGGCCCTGGGCCTGCGCGAGGACTGGTTCGATACCTTCATCGACCGGCACAACTCCAACCTGATGGCCAACCACTACCCTGCTGACGATCAACCGGCGGGCCACATCCGACTGAGCCGGCACAGCGACTGGGGCAACCTCACGATCCTGCTGCAGGACGAATCCCAGAGCGGACTACAGGTTCGGGGCGATCGCGGCGAGTGGCTCGACGTTCCTGTGGTTCCGGGCTCCTTCGTCATCAACATCGGTGACCTGCTGGCCAGGTGGACCAACGACCGGTGGGTCAGCACCGTGCACCGCGTCGTGAGCACGGGAGCACCCACTGCCGAGCGGTTCAGTCTCCCGTTCTTCCACCAGCCCAACTACGACGCCGTCATCGAGTGCATTCCCACCTGCGCCACAACCGACAGTCCACCGAAGTATGAGCCGGTGGTGTCAGGGCCGTATCTGCTCAACAAGTTCAAGGTCGCCTACGACCTGAGTCCCGGCTGAGGTTGGGGCTCAGCGCCGCTCGGCCAGGGCCCGCAGGAAAAACGTCAGGTTGGCCGGACGCTCGGCCAGCCGCCGCACGAAGTAGCCGTACCACTCGTTGCCGAACGGTACGTACACCCGCACATGGTTGCCCGCCTCGGCGAGCCGGCGTTGTTCGGCATCGCGGATGTTGTAGAGCATCTGATACTCGAAACCGTCCACGCCGCGGCCGAATTCGTCGGCAAGCGCCGGTACCGCCTCGATGACCTCCGGGTCATGTGAGGCCACCATCGGGTAGCCCGACCCGGCCATCAGCACCCGCAGGCATCGCAGGTAGGAGTCGGTGACCTCCGCCGCGTCGCGGTATGCCACCGCGGCGGGTTCGTCGTAGGCGCCCTTGCACAGCCTGATCCGGGCTCCGGATGCGGCGAACTCACGGCAGTCGGCCTCGGTCCGGTGCAGGTAGGCCTGCAGAACTGTTCCCAGCCAGTCGAATTCGGTCCGAAGGTCCCGCACGATCGACAGGGTCGAGTCGGTCGTGGTGTGATCCTCGGCGTCCACGGTCACCCATGCCCCCACTTCGCGGGCCTTGGCGCAGATGGTGTGCGCGTTCTCGTAGGCGATCTTCTCGCCATCGCGGGGCAATGCCTGCCCGAGCGCGGAGAGTTTGAGTGACACCTCCAGCGGCCGCACTGCCGCATCGACGTCACCTCGGCGCGCCAATCCGTCGAGCAGCGCCAGGTAGGCCTGCACGGTGCGTTCGGCATCGTCGTTGCTGGTGGTGTCCTCGCCGAGGTAGTCGACGCTGACGAAGCGGCCCGAATCCCGCAGCGCACCAACGGTGTCGAGCGCCTCGGGTACGGTCTCCCCCGCCACGAAACGGTCCACCACCTTGCGGGTGATCGGGAGGTGTTCGGCCGTGTGGCGCAGCCGCGGCGAGTGCGAGGCGGCCAGGATCGCCGGGCGGGCAACCCGCTGAAACACACCCATCTCAGGCCTCCATGTGCGGGTAGGTGTGGTTGGTGGGCGGCACGAACGTCTCCTTGATGGAGCGGGCCGAAGTCCAGCGCAACAGATTCAACGCGGAGCCGGCCTTGTCGTTGGTGCCCGAGGCCCGAGATCCGCCGAAGGGCTGCTGGCCGACGACGGCGCCGGTCGGTTTGTCGTTGACGTAGAAGTTGCCTGCCGCGTTGCGTAACCGGTCTTGGGCAGTCAGTACCGCGGCGCGGTCGTCGGCGATCACCGCACCCGTCAAGGCGTAGCGGGCGCCGGTGTCGACGACGTCGAGGATGCGTTCGTACTCCGCGTCGGGGTAGACGTGCACGGCCAGGATCGGTCCGAAGTACTCGGTGGAGAAGGCCTCGTCGGTCGGGTCGTCGGAGAGCAGGACGGTGGGCCGCACGAAATAGCCTTCGCTGTCGTCATATTCGCCGCCGGCGGCGATGGTGACGCCTGCGGCGCCCTTCGCCCGCTCGATCGCCGCGACGTTCTTGGCGTAGGAGCGTTCGTCGATCACGGCGCCGCCGTAGTTGGTCAGGTCGGTGACATCGCCATATTTCAGTTCCGAAGTGGCCGAGAGGAAATCGTCGCCCATCTGGTGCCATACCGAGCGCGGGATGAAGGCCCGCGAGGCGGCCGAGCATTTCTGCCCCTGGTAGTCGAAGGCACCGCGAATCAGGGCGGTGCGCAGGACATCTGGGCGGGCCGAGGAGTGTGCGACGACGAAATCCTTGCCGCCGGTCTCGCCGACCAGTCGTGGATAGGTGTGGTAGCGGTCGATGTTCGCACCCACTTCACGCCACAGGTGCTGGAAGGTGGCGGTCGATCCGGTGAAGTGGATGCCGGCCAGTCGCGGATCTGCCAGTGCCACATCGGACACCGCGATCCCGTCGCCGGCGACGAGGTTGATCACCCCGGGTGGCAGCCCGGCGGCCTCGAGCAGCTGCATGGTCAGGTAGGCCGCGAAGGTCTGGGTGGGCGAGGGTTTCCACACCACGGTGTTGCCCATCAGTGCGGGCGCGGTGGGCAGGTTGCCGGCGATCGCGGTGAAGTTGAACGGCGTGATGGCGTAGACGAAGCCTTCGAGCGGCCGGTGGTCGGTGCGGTTCCAGATGCCGGGGCTGCTGATGGGCTGCTGCGCCAGGATCTGGCGGGCGAACTCGACGTTGAATCGCCAGAAGTCGATCAGCTCGCAGGGGGCGTCGATCTCGGCCTGGTAGGCGCTCTTGGACTGGCCGAGCATGGTGGCCGCGGCGATCTTCGCCCGCCACGGTCCGGACAGCAGGTCGGCCGCGCGCAGGAACACCGCGGCGCGTTCGTCGAACGGCATCCGGGCCCAGTCGTTCTTGGCGGCCAGCGCGGCGTCGACGGCCGCACTGGCATCGGAGTGTTCGGCGTTGGTCAGGGTGCCCAGCTTCGCGCTGTGGCGATGCGGTTGCACGACGTCGATGCGCGCGCCGCCGCCCATCGTGTGCTTGCCGCCGATGACGTGCGGCAGGTCGATCGGGGCGCCGGCAAGCTCGCCGAGCGCGGTGGTGAGCCGGGCACGTTCCCCCGAGCCCGGTGCGTAGTCGTGAACCGGCTCGTTGGCCGGCGAGGGCACGTCGGTGATGGCATCCATGAGTCAAGAATCCCCGACGTGACCCACGTAACACTTGTCTGATTCGACAAGCCTGACCACATGTATCAGTAGAATCAGACAATGTGAGCACCACCGGTGTCAGCCTGGGCCAACTGCTGTTGGCGCTGGATGCCACGCTGGTCCGGCTGGTTCAGGCGCCTCGCGGCCTGGATCTGCCGGTGGCCTCGGCTGCGCTGATCGATTCCGATGACGTGCGTCTGGGCCTGGCCCCGTCCGCGGGCGCCGCCGACGTGTTCTTCCTGCTCGGGGTCTCCGAGGCCGACGCGTTGAGCTGGGTCGAGCAGCAGACCGCGCGCCGGGTGCCCGCTGCAATCTTCATCAAGGAGCCGTCGGGCGCCGTCGTCGAACGTGCGGTGGCGGCAGGCACCGCGGTGGTGGCCGTCGATCCGCGCGCCAGGTGGGAGCGGCTGTACCGGTTGGTCAACCATGTCTTCGAGCACCACAGTGACGGCGCGCTGCACGATTCGGGCACCGACCTTTTCGGCCTGGCCCAGTCCGTGGCCGAACGCACGCACGGCATGGTCAGCATCGAGGATGCCCAATCACACGTCTTGGCGTATTCGGCCTCCAGCGACGAGGCCGATGAGCTGCGCCGGTTGTCGATTCTCGGCCGGGCGGGCCCGCCGGAGCATCTGGCCTGGATCGCCCAGTGGGGCATCTTCGACGCGCTGCGGTCGCGGCCGGAGGCGGTGCGGGTGGCCGAGCGGCCCGAGCTGGGGTTGCGCCCCCGACTGGCGATCGGCATCTTCGCACCCACGGTCGACGAGCGGCGGGCAGCGGCCTTCGTCGGCACCATCTGGGTGCAACAGGGCAGCCGCCCGCTGGCTGAGGATGCCGACGAGGTGCTGCGCGGTGCCGCCGTGCTGGCCGCGCGCATCATGGCCCGGCTGGCCGCGGCGCCGTCGACACATGCCGTACGGGTGCAGGAACTGTTGGGGTTGGGCGAGGCCGGGGCTCCGGTCGAGGTGGAGTTGATCGCCCGGGAACTCGGGGTGGCCACCGACGGCCGGGCCGCGGTGATCGGTTTCAGCGGCTGGGCCACGGCATCCGGCCCCGGAGGGGCCCAGGGCACGCGGCTGGCTGATGTCCTGGCGTTGAGCGCCAGCGCTTTTCGCCATGACGCACAGATGGCCTCGATGGGGTCACGGGTGTATGTGTTGTTGCCCAGCACCGGCAAGGCGGTGACGTCGTGGGTACGGGGCACCGTGGCGTCGCTGCGCACCGAGTTGGGGCTGCAGCTACACGCGGTGATCGCCAGCCCGGTGGCCGGGTTGTCCGGCGCAGCGGCGGCCCGCGCCGACGTGGACCGGGTGCTCGACACCGCCGAGCGCCACCCCGGAACCCTGGGCGCGGTCACCTCACTGGCCGAGGCGCGCACCACGGTGCTGCTCGACGAGATCGTCACCGCCATCGCCGCCGACGAACGGCTGATCGATCCGCGCGTGCGGACGCTGCGGGCCGACGAACCGGTGCTCGCCGAAACTTTGGGCGTGTATCTGGATTGCTTCGGTGATGTCGCCGCGGCGGCACAGCATCTGCACGTGCACCCCAACACCGTGCGCTACCGGATTCGCCGGGTCGAGCAACTGCTCGGGGCCTCACTCAACGATGCCGATGTGCGACTGCTGCTCTCGTTGAGCCTGCGCGCCACGGCGTGATTCCCCTGTCCACCATTCGGTTGACAGACGAATCAGTCGTGAAGTCGTCGCGCGGAAGCGACCGAAGCGGCACCGTAGGGGTATGACTACCGAAGCGGTTCAGCAGGAATCCGAACATCCGTTTCTGAGCGGGAACTTCGCACCGGTGCATGACGAGGTCACCGTCACCGACCTCAAGGTCACCGGAACCATTCCGGAGTATCTCGACGGACGCTATCTGCGCACCGGACCCAACCCGTTGCGGGCTCCCGATCCGCAGCACCATCACTGGTTCCTGGGCGACGGCATGGCGCACGGGATCCGGCTGCGCGACGGCGCGGCGACCTGGTACCGGAACCGCTGGGTACGGTCGGCGTCGGTGGCCCGTCAACTCGGTGAGAAATGGGCCGGCGGCGCGCACGCCGGCGGATTCGATTTCCCGGCCAACACCAACATCATCGGCCATGCCGGCAAGACGCTGGTGATCACCGAGGCCGGTGCGCGGCCGTATGAGCTCACCGAGGAACTCGACACGGTGGGGCCGTCCGATTTCTGCGGCACCCTGTTCGGCGGCTTCACCGCGCACCCCAAGCACGATCCGAAAACCGGTGAGCTGCACGCCGTCTCGTACAATCCGCTGCGCGGCAACCTGGTGAGTTACTCAGTCACCGGCGTGGACGGCAGGGTCCGGCGCACCGTCGACATCGCTTTGCCCGCGCACACGATGATGCACGATTTCACCCTGACCGAGAAGTACGTCGTGATCTATGACCTGCCGGTCCTGCTGGACCTGACGACCATGGTCAAGAGCGCCCCGGCGCGGGCCGCGGCGCGACTGCTGACCGGATTCGCCGCCCGGCACGCGGCTCCGGACTTCGTGTTGCGTGCGGCGATGCGCGGATCCGAACGCGCTGCGCTTCCGACGACGTCGATGCCCTACCGGTGGGCACCGGAGCATGGTGCCCGTATCGGGGTGCTGCCGCGTGAGGGTTCAGCCGCCGACATCCGGTGGTTCGACGTGGCTCCGTGCTACGTGTTCCACGCCCTCAACGGGTACGACCAGACCGGGCCCGACGGCGAGCAGATCGTGCTCGATGTCGTGCGGCACCCCGCGGTGTTCACCACCGGGGACCGGCTGTTCACCGACTCGATCACGTTGGACCGCTGGACCATCGACCTTCGCACCGGCCAGGTGCACGAGCAGCGGCTCGACGACTCTGCCCAGGAGTTCCCGCGCGTCGACGATCGACTCACCGGCCTGCCGCACCGGTACGGCTACACCGTCAGCCTTCCAGCGGAACCGGACGCGGCACCGGCCACCATCCTGCGCCACGACGTGCGCGACGGCAAAGCCGAGCGGATCGGCTTCGGGCCCGGACGCGAACCCGGCGAGTTCGTTTTCGTCCCGTCCGGACCGGACGCCGACGAGAACGATGGCGTGGTAATGGGTTTCGTCTACGACCGTGCCGAGAACCGCAGCGATCTGGTGCTGCTCGATGCCGCCAGCCTGGCACCCGTTGCGACCGTGCATATTCCGGTCCGGGTTCCGCACGGCTTCCACGGCAATTGGGTGGCGTCGGACCGTTAGCATCGGCAGATGACCGAAACCGGTCCGACCACGACCTCGGATTCGAGGCCCGCCGTCGGCGAGCCGTCCGACTGGCACTGGATGTGGGAGACCTACGTCTGCGGGCTGTGCATTGCGGCGATCGTCGCGGTCGTGCTGCTGCGGAACACGATCGGCGGCAACGTACCGGTGGCCTGCGGCTCACTCACCGCGATGGTCGCGATCGTTCTGGTGTTCGGGCGCAACATCATTCACGATGCGGATCCGATTGCCGGCCCGGTGCGGGCACGCACGGCGACGTTCGTGGCTGTGATGATCGGACTGTGGCTCGTCGCGCTGCTCGCAGCGGCGCCGGCCGTCGCGGCCATCCCGGCGCTCTATCCGCTGATCTTCGCCACGCTGCCGCTGGCAGCGGCGTTGACGCTGACCTTCCTGGTCACTCTCGCACCGTTGGGCCTGGCCGTGGCAGTCCACGGGCTGGCGTGGCCGAGCCTGCCTCCGGTGGCGGCGGTAACACTGGTGGGTGCGGTGGCAGCCCCGATCATCGGCACCACGATCATGACGACCATGCGCCAGCGGCAGCAGCTGGCCGAGACGGTTGCCGAGCTGGCAGCCAGCCGGGCCCAGGCCGCTGAGTTGTCACGCGAGGCGGGGGTGGCCGCCGAGCGCGAGCGGCTGGCCCGGGAAATCCACGACACCCTGGCCCAGGGGTTCACCAGCATCGTGGCGCTCGCCCAGGCGGTGCAGGCCGAGAGCGACAGCGATCCGGCCGCCGCCGCCCGGCATGTGGAGCTGATCCGCAACACCGCGCGAGACAACCTGGCCGAGGCCCGCACCATGGTGACCCGATTGACCCCGGCCGCCCTGCAGGAGGGCACACTGTCCGCCGCGCTACGTCGCCAGTGCGAACGCCTGGCCGCCGAAACCGGCATCGTCGTCGACATAGATATCGACGACGACCTACCGCAGCTCGGCATGGCCACCGATGTGGTGTTGCTGCGCAGCGCCCAGGAGGCGATGACGAACGTGCGCCGGCATTCCCAGGCCAGTGGACTCCAGGTCCGGCTCCAACCCACGCCGGACGGGGTACGACTTTCCTTGTCCGACAACGGCGTCGGCCTACAGCCCGATCACGTCGACGGATTCGGCCTGCGCGGAATGCAGGCCCGGCTGGATCAGGTCGGCGGCACCCTGACGCTGTCGGTGCCCGACGGCGGCGGTGTGCGGGTCGTCGTGGCGGTGCCGGCATGACGACCGTCCTGCTGGTCGATGACCATCCGGTGGTCCGCGAGGGGCTGCGCGGCATGATCGACGCCGAGGAAGACCTGACCGTGATCGGTGAGGCCGGCTCCGGGGCCGAGGCGATCGGACTGGCCGGAAAGCTGTGTCCCGATGTCATCTTGATGGATCTGCGGATGCCCGGGATCGACGGCGTCACCGCCACTGCACAGATTCTGGCCGACAATCCTTCGATCCACATCGTGGTGGTCACGACGTACGAAAGCGACACCGACATCCTTCGCGCCGTCGAGGCCGGGGCGACGGGCTACCTGCTCAAGGACGCATCCCGCGCCGAGTTGGCCCGCGCGGTGCGCGACGCGGCGCGCGGCAAGACGGTGCTGGCCCCTGGGGTTGCCGACCGGTTGGTGAACGCGGTCCGGGCGCCCGCGGTGACGTTGTCGGTGCGGGAGGCCGAGGTGCTGGCCCTGGTGGCCACGGGCGCCACCAACGCCGATATCGGCCGCGCCCTGCACATCAGTGAGGCCACTGTGAAGACGCATCTGCTGCGGGCATTCCACAAACTCGGGGTGTCCGATCGCACCGCGGCCGTGACGAAGGCGATGTCGCTGGGGCTATTGGGCTGACAACCGCTGGACCGCAGCGGCGATGCGCTCGTCGGTTGCGGTCAGGGCGACCCGCACATACTGCGCCCCGGCCGGACCGTAGAACTCGCCCGGCGCGACGAGGATCCCACGCTCGGCCAACCACGTGACGGTGTCGCGGCAGGCCTCACCGCGAGTGGCCCACAGGTAGAGCCCGGCTTCGGAATGCTCGATGGTGAACCCGGCCGCCTGCAGTGCCGGCAGCAGAACCGCTCGACGCTGCGCGTACCGCTCGCGTTGCACGGCTTCGTGCTCGTCGTCGTCGAGGGCGACGACCATCGCGGCCTGCACCGCCGTCGGCACCATCATCCCGGCATGTTTGCGGACCGCGAGCAGTTCGGCGACCACAGCCGGGTCACCGGCGACGAACCCGGCGCGGTAGCCGGCCAGCGAGGAGGTCTTGGACAACGAGTGCACGGCCAGCAGCCCGGTGTGGTCACCGTCGCAGACCGACGGATGCAGGACACTGAGCGGCTCCCCTTCCCAGCTCAGGCCCAGGTAGCACTCATCGGAAGCGATGAGCACGCCGCGGTCGCGGGCCCAGGACACCACCTTGCGCAGGTGGTCGGCCGGGAGCACCTTCCCGGTGGGATTGCTGGGTGAGTTCAGGTAGATCAGCGCGGGACGCTGCGGACCCAGCTGGGTCAGTGAATCGGCGCGCAGCACCTGCGCCCCGGCCAGCAGGGCGCCGACCTCGTAGGTCGGGTAGGCGAGCTCTGGGACGACGACGGCATCGCCGGGGCCGATCGCCAGCAGCGTCGGCAGCCAGGCGATCAGCTCCTTGGTGCCGATCACCGGCAGCACCGCATCTGGTGCCAGGTCGGTGATCCCGTACCGGCGTCGCAGCGCCGCTTCGGCCGAGGCGCGCAGTGCCGGGGTTCCGGCCGTCGTCGGATAGCCGGGGGCGGAACTGGCGGCGGCCAGGGCTTCCCGGATCACCGGCGCCACCGGGTCTACCGGAGTACCTACCGAAAGGTCGACGATTCCGTCGGGGTGCGATCGGGCCAGAGCGGTGACGTCGGCCAGGGTGTCCCACGGAAACTCTGGCAGTGTCGCCGAACGACGCTGTCGCACCACGTCAGTCTCGAAGCCGGATTCGACTGTGCTCAGTCCTCGGCCTTGGCCGGCAGATCCTTGATCATCTGCGGATCGTTGTCGGTCTGGCCGACCTTGGAAGCGCCGCCGGGTGAGCCCAGCTCGGAGAAGAAGTCAGTGTTGGCCTGCGCGTAGCTGCTCCACTGGTCCGGCACATCGTCTTCGTAGTAGATGGCCTCGACCGGGCAGACCGGTTCGCACGCGCCGCAATCCACACACTCGTCGGGGTGGATGTACAGCATGCGGGCACCCTCGTAGATGCAATCGACCGGGCACTCTTCGATACATGCCTTGTCTTTGATGTCGACGCAGGGTTCGGCAATGACGTACGTCACTGATGTCTCTCCTGTCCAGTGGGCTGCTGGGCTCGGTGGTCGGGACTCTGATGAGTTCGACGTCACAGTATGCGTTGCCCATACTTGGACGCTCGTCTCAGTGTGCCCTAACTTCACGCGCCATCCGGTCAAGGGTGGCGCGCGTAGTAACTGATACTAAACGTTGCACATACACCGCGCCTAGCCGCCCGACCGATTCCTTCGACCCGGCCCAAATCAGTCAATTAGTTGCATAGGACCGTCGGTCCCACCTACTCTGCGGACATGGGGTTGACCTATCCGCATCTTTTGTCGCCGTTGGACCTCGGCTTCACCACGCTGCGCAACCGGGTGGTGATGGGCTCGATGCACACCGGCCTCGAGGACCGCGCCGGTGACACCGCGAAGCTGGCCGAGTACTTCGCCGAGCGGGCCCGCGGCGGCGTCGGGCTGATCATCACCGGCGGCTACGCGCCGAACCGGACCGGCTGGCTGCTGCCCCTCGCCTCACAACTGGTGTCGTCCACAGAAGCGCGGCGCCACCGCCGGATCACCGGCGCTGTGCACGAGGCCGACGGCAAGATCCTGCTGCAGATCCTGCATGCCGGACGCTATGCGTATCACCCGCTCTCGGTGAGCGCATCGTCGATCAAGGCTCCGATCAACCCGTTCAAGCCGCGACGACTGCGTGATGTCGAAGGCACCATCGACGATTTCGTCCGCTGCGCACTGCTGGCCCGCGAGGCCGGTTATGACGGCGTCGAGATCATGGGCAGCGAGGGCTATCTGGTCAACCAGTTCCTGGCACCGCGCACCAACAAACGCACCGACGCGTGGGGCGGCACCCCGCAGAAACGCCGCCGCTTCCCCGTCGAGATCGTGCGACGGGTGCGTGAGGCGGTGGGCTCCGACTTCATCATCTGCTATCGCCTGTCGATGGCCGATTACGTCGAGGACGGTCAGACCTGGGAGGAAATCGTCGCCCTGGCAACGGAAGTCGAGGCCGCCGGAGCGACGATCCTCAACTCGGGCTTCGGCTGGCACGAGGCCCGGGTACCCACGATCGTCACCTCGGTACCCAACAGCGCGTTCGCCGACATCAGCAGTGCCGTGGCCGAGCACGTCTCCATCCCGGTGGTGGCATCCAACCGGATCAACATGCCGCAGACCGCCGAACAGATCCTGGCCGACACCCACGTCCAGTTGATCTCGATGGCGCGGCCCCTGCTCAGCGATCCGGACTGGGTACTCAAGGCGGCCGAGGAGCGTGCCGACGAGATCAACACCTGCATCGCGTGCAATCAGGCCTGCCTCGACCATGCCTTTGTGCACAAGAAGGTTTCGTGTCTGCTCAACCCCAGGGCCGGGCGGGAGACGACACTGGTGCTCAGCCCGACACGTCGGGCCCGTTCCGTGGCCGTCGTCGGGGCCGGCCCGGCCGGGCTCGCCGCCGCGGTCAACGCCGCCCAGCGTGGCCACCGGGTGACGCTGTTCGAGGCGGGATCGGCAATCGGTGGCCAATTCGACCTGGCCAGAAGGATTCCCGGCAAGGAAGAGTTCAACGAGACCATCCGGTACTACACGACGATGCTCGACAAGTTCGAGGTCGACGTGCGGCTGGGGGTTCGAGCCGGGGTCGACGACCTGACCGGCTTCGACGACGTGGTGCTCGCCAGCGGGGTGACGCCGCGGCTTCCCGCCATTCCCGGGATCGATCATCCGAAGGTCCTCACCTACGCCCAGGCCATCACCGGTGCGTACGTGGGCAAGTCGGTGGCGGTGATCGGCGCCGGCGGAATCGGCTTTGATGTCAGCGAATTCCTGACGACCGACCAGTCGCCGACACTGAACCTCAAGGAGTGGAAGGCCGAGTGGGGCGTGGCCGATCCTCAGGAGGCCCGTGGCGCGCTCACCACTCCGCTGCCCGCGCCCGCCGTTCGCGAGGTGTATCTGCTGCAGCGCACGAAAGGCCCGCAGGGCCGCAGCCTCGGCAAGACCAGCGGATGGGTGCATCGAGCCTCACTGAAAGCCAAAGGAGTGCATCAGCTTTCCGGAGTGAACTACGAGCTCATCGACGATGACGGTCTGCATATCAGCTTCGGTTCCGAACGCCGGGATCGACGCGTGCTCCCGGTCGACAACGTGGTGATCTGCGCCGGACAGGAATCGGTGCGTGATCTCGAAGAGGACCTGCGGCGCAACGGGATCGAACCCCACATCATCGGGGGCGCTGCCGTGGCAGCCGAACTCGACGCGAAACGAGCAATCAAACAGGGCACCGAGTTGGCCGCTGCGCTCTAGGCCTGCCTAGTTGCTGTTCAGCCGCTCAGTTGCGCGACGCACCGGTCGGATTCCACAAACGGGCGTAAGCCGTCGACCGTGACCGGCGCCTCCCAGGCCGTCATCGCCCCCTGCATCAGACCCAGGTGGACCGGGCAGATCACCTCGGGGCGTACCCGCGCAATTTCCAGAAACGGACAGTGCCGCAACGCGATTTCGTTGCCCACGGCGTCGGGCTCGGGGGCGAAGCCGAGGTCGTCGAGCAGGTCCACCAACTTCTCCACCGGTGTTCGGTCGGACACTTCGGATCGGGCGACCGCCAACCGGGCACCCATCCTGCGCCCCGCTGCACTGGTGCCCGCACCCGGCGCTGCCTCGGCCGCGACCGATTCGGCCAATGCCTCGGCGAGCAGCCGGTAGTCCCGTGGACCGCCGGGGTCCATGCCCCCAACCGCGGCGAACAGCTGCGGTGGGCGCCCGGGCTTGTCACGCGCCTCGGCGACCCGGCGGATCTGTTCCTGCTCGAGGAGGGCATCGAGGTGGAATCGCACGGTGTTGGCGTGCACATCGAGTTGTTCGGCGATGGCCGCGATGCTCATCGGCGCGTCAGCGTCGCGCAACACGGTCAGGACATCGCGGCGTCGCCCACGGGGTGCGCTCATGACTGTTGTGGCGGCAGGCTCGCCACCAGCGGTGCATCAGCACCCACCGGTCCCAGCTTGGCCGCGCCGCCCGGCGAGCCCAACGGCCCGTCCTGTCCTGGCAGCGTCTCGGAGAAGAACGCGACGTTGTCATCCTTGTAGGCCGCGAACTCGTCGGGTAGGTCGTCCTCGTAGTAGATGGCCTCGACCGGGCAGACGGGTTCGCAGGCACCGCAGTCCACACATTCGTCGGGATGGATGTAGAGCGCGCGCGCACCCTCGTAGATGCAGTCGACCGGGCATTCGTCGACGCACGCGCGATCCATCACATCCACACATGGCTTGCCGATCACGTATGTCATGGCTCATAGTTTATACAAGGTTAGTTTGTAAAAACTGGAGCAACGCGATGACGGCACATACAACCTCATCAATCAGCACCGACCTCGCCAGCACGCGACCATTCCCGCCGCGTCTGGGGCCACGCGGAAATCTGGTCTACAAGCTCATCACGACCACCGATCACAAGCTGATCGGAATCATGTACATGGTCGCCTGCTACGTGTTCTTCTTCACCGGCGGATTGATGGCGTTGTTCATCCGCACCGAACTCGCCGAACCGGGGCTGCAGTTCCTGTCCACCGAGCAGTACAACCAGCTGTTCACCATGCACGGCACCGTGATGCTGTTGTTCTACGCCACCCCGATCGTGTTCGGATTCGCCAATCTCGTGTTACCCCTGCAGATCGGCGCACCCGACGTCGCGTTCCCAAGGCTCAACGCGCTGTCATTCTGGCTGTTCGTATTCGGCGCACTCATCGCCCTCGCCGGGTTCATCACCCCCGGTGGCGCCGCAGACTTCGGCTGGACCGGTTATGCCCCACTGAGTAACGCCATCCACTCCCCCGGCGCCGGCGGTGACCTGTGGATCTTGGGCCTGGCCGTCGCCGGTCTCGGCACCATCCTCGGAGCCGTCAACATGATCACCACCGTGGTGTGTATGCGCGCACCCGGCATGGTGATGTTCCGGATGCCGATCTTCACCTGGAACATCCTCGTCACCAGCATTCTGGTGCTGATGGTGTTCCCGCTGCTGACTGCCGCACTGTTCGGCCTGGCCGCCGACCGTCACCTCGGTGCCCACATCTACGACCCGGCCAATGGCGGAGCCATCCTGTGGCAGCACCTGTTCTGGTTCTTCGGCCACCCCGAGGTCTACGTGGTGGCGTTGCCGTTCTTCGGCATCGTCACCGAGATCATCCCGGTGTTCAGCCGCAAACCACTGTTCGGCTACACCACTCTGATCTACGCGACGATAAGCATCGGCGCCCTGTCGATGGCGGTCTGGGCACACCACATGTTCGCAACGGGAGCCGTTCTGCTGCCGTTCTTTTCCCTCATGTCATACTTCATCGCCGTGCCGACCGGCATCAAGTTCTTCAATTGGATCGGCACAATGTGGAAGGGACAGTTGACCTTTGAAACACCCATGCTGTTCTCGGTGGGCTTCATGGTCACGTTCCTGCTCGGCGGACTGTCCGGTGTCATGCTGGCCAGCCCACCGATCGACTTCCACGTCACAGACAGCTACTTCCTGATCGCGCACTTCCACTACGTGCTGTTCGGCACCATCGTGTTCGCCTCGTTCGGAGGGGTGTACTTCTGGTTCCCGAAGATGACCGGCCGGTTGCTCGATGAGCGCCTCGGCAAAATCCATTTCTGGTTGACGTTCATCGGTTTTCACACCACATTCCTGGTACAGCACTGGCTCGGCAACGAGGGCATGCCGCGGCGCTATGCCGACTACCTGCCGTCGGACGGTTTCACCACACTCAACGTGGTTTCCAGCATCGGCGCCTTCATCCTGGGCGTCTCGATGCTGCCGTTCGTATGGAATGTCTTCAAGAGCTGGCGCTACGGCGAACCGGTCGTCGTCGATGACCCGTGGGGCTACGGCAACTCACTGGAGTGGGCCACCAGTTGCCCGCCCCCGCGGCACAACTTCACCGAGCTTCCCCGGATCCGTTCCGAGCGACCGGCTTTCGAGTTGCACTATCCGCACATGGTCGAGCGGATGCGGGAAGAGGCGCACGTGGGCCGGCATTGAATGTGAAGCCACTGCGAATTTTTCGCAGTGGCTTCACGGTGGCTTCACATTCGCGGACTCAGGCCTGCTTGAGTGCCTCGATTTCGAGGGTGATGGTGACCTTGTCGCCGACGACGGTGCCGCCGGTCTCCAAGGGCATGTCGATGTCGATGCCGAAGTCCTTGCGGTTCAGCACGACCGAGGCCTCGAATCCTGCGACGGCGCCCTGGCCCATGCCGGGGTTCACACCGTTGTACTCGAGCTTGAGGGAAACGGGCTTGGTCACGCCCTTGAGGGTGAAGTCGCCGTCGACGATGTAGTCGTCACCATCAGGCCGCACGCCGGTGGAGACGAAGGTAGCGGTCGGGTGGTTCTCGGCGTCGAAGAAGTCTGCGGACCGCACGTGCGCGTCGCGCTGCTCGTTGCGGGTGTCGATGGAGTTGACGTCGATGGTGGCGCTGACCGACGGGGTGCCGTCCTCGGCGACGGTAACCGCACCGCTGAACGTCTCAAAGCTGCCGCGAACCTTGCTCACCATGAGGTGGCGGACCGAAAAGTTGATCGACGAGTGCACGGGGTCGATGGCCCAGGTGCCTGCGGTCAGGTCGGTGGCTACTGCTGCGGTCATGGTGTCTCCTTGGGTTGTGCGGCCCGGTCGATCCGGCACCTTCACTGGAGACAACCGGACTGCAGTCCGATTCCATTCCCGAATTTCAGAATTTTTCTGCCGATCTTGAGCCCGGCGGCGCATCATGCTCTGGTCAGCAATCTTCATCACTGTTAATTTCAAGATCGGACCCACTGGTATGCGCCTACTTTCTTTCGCCCTGGTCTGTGCCGTAGCAACGACGATTCTCGCCACTGCACCTACCGCCAACGCGTACCCGAATTGCGCTGCAGCGCGCGCTGCCGGCGCCGCCCCCCTCTATGCGGGGCAGCCCGGCTACAGCTCGAAGCTGGACCGCGACGGCGACGGCATTGCCTGCGAGACCGGTGGCGGCTCGGCATCCGGCAGCCAAGGACTCCCGCTGTATGGCGGCGGTCCGGCGGCAACCAGCCCGGCGCCACTCGCCCCGGCGGTTCCCGCGAGCCCAGGCACAGGCACAGGCACAGGCGGCTACACCACCGTCGTCAATTGGACCGGCGCGAACTGCATCGGCATCACAGCACCGTCCGGCCCGGCAGGCACTCTGCAGACCGGCACGCACTGCGGCGGGCAGGCGACGTTGTTCAGCAGTGGCGTCGGCGACCAGATGGTCGGTGCCGATCCCATCATCGGTGACGCCGGGAGCCTGGCCTGCGAGATCCTCAGCGGTCGGTTGATGGACTCAGGTACCGCCGGCGACGGGCACGACGTGAACTGCCTGACCCGCGCGAGCGCGCTGTCGTAACTCCGCGAGCGACCGCGAGGTGCCGAAAGCTAGGCCGCCAGCGGCGAGTAATCCGTGGACCGCTGACGGGCGGGGCGACCGATGCCCTCGGCGATCGCGACGAGCTCGGCCACAGTTTTGGCCGACCCGTTCTCGGAACCGGCCATCCGGGAGATGGTCTCCTCCATCAACGTGCCGCCCAGATCGTTGGCACCGCCGCGCAGCATCACCTGGGTCCGCTCGATACCGAGCTTGACCCAGCTGGTCTGGATGCTCGGAATCCTGCCGTGCAACATGATCCGGGCCAATGCATGTACGGCGCGGTTGTCGCGGTGCGTCGGCCCGGGACGGGAACCTCCGGCCAGGTACAGCGGTGAGGACTGATGCACGAACGGCAGCGGCACGAATTCGGTGAAGCCGCCGGTCTGGTCCTGGATGCCACGGAGCACATTGAGGTGGCCGACCCAGTGCTTGGGTGTGTCGACGTGGCCGTACATCATCGTCGACGACGAACGCAGGCCCACCTGGTGCGCGGTCGTCACGACGTTGATCCACTCCGAGGTCGGCAGCTTGCCCTTGGTCAGCACCCAGCGCACCTCGTCGTCGAGGATCTCGGCGGCAGTGCCGGGGATCGACCCCAGCCCGGCCTCGCGCAGCGAAGTCAGCCATTCCCGCACGGACAACCCGCTGCGGGTGACGCCGTTGGCGATCTCCATGGGTGAGAACGCGTGCACGTGCATCGAAGGCACCCGCGCCTTGACGGCCCGCACCAGGTCGGCGTAGCCGGTCACCGGCAATTCGGGGTCGATGCCGCCCTGCATGCAGACTTCGGTGGCACCGGCGACGTGCGCCTCCCAGGCCCGGTCTGCCACCTCGTCGGTGGACAGCGAGTAGGCATCGGCGTCGCCCTTGCGCTGCGCGAAGGCGCAGAACCGGCAACCGGTGTAGCAGATGTTGGTGAAGTTGATGTTGCGGTTGACGACGTAGGTGACGTCATCGCCGACGACATCGCGACGCAGCGAATCGGCCAGTGCGGCAACGGCCTCCAGTGCCGGACCATCCGCAGTGGCCAAAGCGAGGTACTCGTCGTCGCTGCAGCCGCCCGGATTGCGTTCGGCGGAGCGCAACGCGGCCAGCACATCGGTGTCGACGCGTTCGGGGGCGCGGGCGGCCAGTTCGTGCACCTTGGCGCGGATCGACTCCCAATCGCCGAACGCGCTGTCCAGGTCGCTGCGGGTCTCGGTGAGCCTGCCCTCGGAGTCGATCGCGGAGTGCAGATCGATACGGCCCAACGATTCGGATGCTTCGTCTGGCTCCTGCCAGGGCCGGCCGACCGGATTGACGTCAAGGGCGAACCCGGTCTCGGGATCAGCCAGCGCATCGACGTGCCCGCGCACCCGCGGATCGATCCAGGCCGCACCGGCCTGCACGTACTGCGGTTGCGCGGTGAGCCGCTGCACCAGGTCGTAACCGGCCTCGGCGGTGACGCCGGCCAGATCGTCCAGGGCGGGCCAGGGCCGTTCGGGGTTGACGTGATCGGGGGTCAGTGGTGACACGCCGCCCCAGTCGTCGACGCCGGCGCCGATGAGCGCCAGGCATTCATCACGCGACACCAGATTCGGCGGCGCCTGGATCCGCATCTTCGGGCCCAACACCAGGCGCGTCACCGCGATCGTCGCGATGAAGTCGTCGATCCCGGTGTCGGGCGTCGAGGCCATCGCGGTGTGGTCCTTGGCCCGGAAGTTCTGCACGATCACTTCCTGAACGTGCCCGAACTCTTTGTGGGACTTGCGGATTGCATGCATGGTCTCGGCACGCTCGGTCAGCGTCTCGCCGATGCCGACCAGCAGGCCGGTGGTGAACGGGATCGACAGCCGGCCGGCATCGTCCAGAGTGCGCAGACGGACCGCCGGATCCTTGTCGGGGCTGCCGTAATGGGCCTCCCCCTTGTTCTCGAACAGGCGCCGGGAGGTGGTCTCCAGCATCATGCCCATCGACGGCGCGACGGGCTTCAGGCGAGACAGCTCCGACCAACTCATCACGCCGGGATTCAGATGCGGCAGCAGGCCGGTCTCCTCGAGCACGCGAATGGCCATGGCCCGCACGTAGTCCAGGGTGGAGTCGTAGCCGCGCTCGTCGAGCCACTGCCGGGCCTCGTCCCAGCGATCCTCGGGGCGGTCACCCAAGGTGAACAACGCCTCCTTGCAGCCCAACTCGGCACCGCGGCGAGCCACGTCGAGAATCTCGTCGGGCTCCATGTACATGCCCGTGCCCGCCGCGCGCAGCTTGCCGGGCACGGTCACGAAGGTGCAGTAGTGGCAGGTGTCGCGGCACAGATGCGTGACGGGGATGAAGACCTTGCGCGAATAGCTGACCGGAAGCCGGCCGTCGGGACCACGCCGGCCCGCCGATTCCAGGCCCGCATCGCGCACCCGCGCGGCGCTGGCACACAGATCGGCCAGATCCTCGCCGCGGGCGGTCATCGCGATCGCGGCCTCGTCGACGTTGAGGGTCACGCCGTCCCGGGCCCGCCGTAACACCCGGCGTAGGGCCGCCGAAGTGGTCGGCGCGCTGGGCGCAGCAGACTTCGGTGGGACGGCCGGGGTGGGCAGATCGGCGCCGTGCTGGGGGTTCAGAGCCACTTCCGTGTAACCCCGTCGTTGTGCACGATCATCCACGCGTCTCACATTCTGAAACCAATGCGCCCGGCATACCGGCCACAGTAGACCCAGCATGTAACCGCAACGCGGGGCCCTTAGGGGACACACAACTTAAAGGTGCGACGAACGGGTTCCCGACCACGTAAGTTATTTCCGTCGGGAAGGGGATACCGGAGGAGTCGTGATGTCCACAAGTGTTCGTTCGTATCTCGTGGCGGGAGCCGCCGCAGCCACCGCCACGGCCATCGCCCTCGCCCCGGTACAAGCGGCCCCGGCGGACATCGCCGTCCCTGCGCACCCGACATCGACCCAGCCTCAGCTGACGCAGGCGATGATCGATCTGCTCGCTGCGGCGAGCCGGATGACCGCCGCGGTGGCACCCAAGGTGTCCACCGAGTCCGGCGCCCCCACACCGGGAGTGGCCCCGACAGCGGCGACGACCGGGGATGTCGGTGTCCAGAACGCGGCCGGCGACTGGCTGACCTCGGCCTACCAAGGCATCCAGTATTGGGTGGATTACGGCGTCGACCTCGCCCAATGGGCCTTCGGCTTGGTCCCCTACGGCTACCTCATCGGCGACCAGATCGGCATCTTCTATGACACCCTGATCCGGCCGATTGCCAACGGCTACTTCTACGGCTGGCTGGTTCCGGTCGTCAACGATCCGCTGAACCCCTACGTGTGGTCGAACGGGTTCGTCAATACGGTCAATGCAGCAGTCAACGCCGGCATCAATTTCGGCATCGCCGAGTTCAACTACTTCTTCGGCTGGATCTTGCCGCCGCTTCCGCCACGCCCGTTCGCCGCTACGCAATCACTGGCCGCCGCACCCGGCGCCCTCTTCCCGGGCCTGCGCGGTCTCGTCGGTGATGTCGTGTTGCCACCCGCCGACTTCGTGACCGATGCCGCGGTGAACACCATCAACGGCGCCTACGACGTCGTGCACAACGCGACCAACTTCGCGGTCAACGGGGCTGACAACGTGCTCGATTCGCTGCGGCTGAACTTCCTCAGCCGCCAGCTCGACATCAACTACAAGCTGGTCAGCGCGCTGTCCAGCCAGGGTGTCGGCCTGACCACCGATCTGATCCAAGTCCCTGACCGCTACCTCAACGACGTGCTGAAGAACGGCCAAGGGCTACTCGAGGCCGCAGGCACCGAAGCTCGCTTCGTCGGCAACAGCTTCACCTCGCATGGCAGCAACGCGCTCAACGCCGTCGGCAATTACGTCGACGACCAGATCAACTACTTCACCCCCAGAGTCGCCGCGACCGAGACGAACACCGACGAGGTGGCGAATGTGCCGACCTCGGTGCGCGCGTCGTTGCAGGCCCCGGTCGACACGGCCAAGGACACGACACCGACGCTGACGAGTCCGGTCACCAACCGCAACGTCCAGACGAAGACGGCCGACAAGGCGACGGACGTGCAGTCGCGAGTTCAGACCCGGGTCCAGAGTGCGGTCGATGCCGCGAAGAAGGTCGGCGACGACACACGTGACGCGGTGAAGACGGCCGTCAAGAACGTCACGCCGAAGCCGAAGGTGAAGAAGGAAAAGACGGCTTCACCCACGAATTCAAAGCCGAGCGATTCCAAGCAGTCCAAGGACTCCAACGACAACGGCAAGTCGAACAAGGACAGCAAGTAATAGGTCAGCGGCGGTGACGCCGTCGCAGCATCGCCACCGGTGGTAGCGCGCCGGCGGCGATGAATATCAGCGAGCCGTAGGCCATCAGTCCCGGACCGGCGAAGATGATGTCACCGCCGGGTCCACCGAAGGTCATCGCGACGACGGTGGCCAGCCAGGTCCACAGCGGCAGCGCCGCCATCCGCATGGAGTCGGTCCAGTACATGGCCGCCCACACAAGCGCGGTATTGACCGCTCCGGCGGCCAGCGCGCTCACCGGGAACGGGATCGATCCAATATATGAAGGCAGCAGAAGGGCGCCTACGACGGCCGAGATGATGCCGTCAACCGCGAGCAGTGCCAGGACGACGCGGCCCAGCACAAGGTCGGAGGGCGGGGTCAGGTCGGCATGCTGTCGAGCAGACCGACAAGCGAACCCACCACCCACTGGAAGTTGTCCGCACGGTCCTGCCAATGCTGCAGGTTCGGATCCAGATCGGGGTCCATGAATGTCCCTTCGACGCCTCTGATTGACCGGAGCTTACCGCGTTCGGTTCGGCTATTGCAGATGCAGTCCCGTCAGCAGGTCGGTTTCCCACCCGCGCGCATCGCGCTCGCCCGCGTCGCCCGATACGAGCACGTAGTGCTCCTCCCCGAGCAGTGGCAGGGCGAGGTTGTTGGACAGTGCGAATGCACTGCCGTCGGCGGCGACGGTGACCTGGGTGGCGTGCGCCCGCATCGCGGCGACCTTGGCGGGCAACTGGGCGCTGGCGTCGACGACTGCGTCGATCCGGTCGTCGGCGTACCCGAACGGAACATCCCCGACATCGATCCGGATCCAATCCGCCGGCACGCCCTGTAGGCCTTGGAGGCCGGTCCGCATCGCGGTGCTGGCCATGACCGTCCAATAGAACTTGGGCACGGCCCATCCTGCGGCCGCGACGGCCTCGGTGGTGACGCGGTGAGCTTGTTTGTGGTCGGGGTGCCCATACCCGCCGTCGGGGTCGTAGGTGACGACGACGTGCGGTCGCATGTCCTCGATGATGCGCACGAGTTCACTTACCGCTTCATCGAAATCGGCGTCGATGAAACGCTGTTGCTTGCGTGCCGGTGAACCCTCCATGCCCGAGTCCCGCCATCGACCGGGGCCGCCGAGGAATTGCGGTCCGCCGATACCGAGCGCGCTCAGCGCCTCGGTCAGCTCGCTGATCCGATATCCGCCGAGTTGATCGGCGTGGTCGACAGCCAACCGGGCATAGCGGTCGCCGATGACCTCCCCCTCCTCTCCGAGCGTGCACGTCACCACACGGACGTCGGCGCCGCGCGCCGCGTAATGCGCGATCGTGGCACCGGTGGTGAGGGTTTCGTCGTCCGGATGGGCGTGGACGAACAACAGGCGGGGCGTTTCGCTGGGCATCGTGACCGACGATAGCGACGCGCCGGTGGCCGCGCAGAAAGACGCGCGCCGCCGCACATCCGCGCCTACATTCACTCAAGTGAACCGGCGCGAGCTTGAGTTCGGCTGCAGCATCGTCGTGATCGGGTTGTTGGCCGGCCTCGCAGGGATGGCGACGACGATTCTCCTGCACTTCGTCGAACACCTCACCTACCACTTCACATTCGGTCCGCTGCTCAACGGCGTGACCGACAGCAGCCCGGTGCGACGCACGGTCGGACCGATGATCGGTGGAGCACTGGCCGGTTTCGGCTGGTGGATTCTGCGTCGGCATTACGAGGTTCCCGGACTGGCCTCGACCATCGCCGATCACCGGCCCATCCCCCGGGTTGCGATGACGCTCGATGCCGCGCTACAGGTTCTGATCGTGGGCGCGGGTGCATCCCTGGGCCGCGAGGGCGCGCCCCGTCAGGTAGCCGTGGTACTCGGTGATGCCGGCACCTCGCGGTGGGCGCTGACACCTCGTGACCGCGAGATTCTGCTCGCCTGTGCAGCGGGCGCCGGACTCGGAGCGGTGTACAGCGTCCCAGTCGGTGGAGCCTTGTTCGCGATCCGGATCATGATGCACACGTGGCACCCGCGAGCCGTCGGCGCCGCGTTGATCACCTCGGCACTCGCCGTCGCGGTGGCTTCGCCGGTGACACATGTGCGGGCACCGCTCGATTGGCCGAAACCCGAACTGTCGTATCTACTCACCGCCTTCGCCCTGGTGCTGGCGCCGCTGGCATTCGCGGTGGGGGCGGCGTTCAACCGGATCATGGCGATGGCGCGGCCCGCTGCACCGGTCACGTCGTGGCTGATCATTCCCGGCGTTGCCGCGGCGGGACTGCTGGTGGGCCTGGGTTCGGTGTGGTTGCCGGAGCTGCCGGGCAACGGCAAGAGCATTCTCACGGTCAGCCTGAACAGTGCCCTGACGGTGGGCGCGGCGGCGGCGATACTGCTGCTGAAGCCGATCCTGACGGCGATCTTTCTGCGTGCCGGCGCGGTGGGCGGCATGCTCACACCGTCGCTCGCAACCGGCGCGGCCCTGGGGTCCCTGATCGCCCTGTCGATCAACACCTGGACCGAACAGACCGTGAGCGTTGCAGCCGTGTCGTTGACCTGTGCCGCTGGAGTGCTTGCGGTGACGCAGCGCGCGCCGATTTGGGCAGCGCTGTTCGTCTGGGAGCTGGCGCGGCCGCCGTACTGGGTACTACTGCCCTTCCTCGCGGCGGCGCTGGCGGCCCACGGGCTGCAATCGCTTGCCGAGCGGCGCTGAGCGGGTTCGTCCATCGCGGTCGCCGGCACGTCCGGAGCTACAAAGACTCAATAGCATCTAGATAGTTTGCGAAACGAACGGTTTCCACGCTTGGGAAACTCCGGGCGCTCGATTAGCGGAGCATTCGATCAATATTCTTTGCTAGCTACAGCGAGAATACTGCGATCCGAGGGCCAAGCCCGAGTGAGAACCCTGCGAAACAGACCATAAAGAGGTACCGAAGTTGCCAATAGCAACTTTATAGCAGACACATCCAGAGAACGTGGCAGCAGGTGCTTGGATCACACAAATTCTTAACGGGACCGGCACGCCACTTCCCACGAGCCGGACCAGGAGGACCGGCGGCATGGACCGGTGGGAGAACAGTCCCGCACACTCCCCAATACCGGCATCAACGGGGCAACAAACGGGCCGTCCAGACGGCCCGCTTCTTGCCGCGTGACCCACCCCGAGAACCGCTCAATGCCGTCGGACACAACGGCGACACTCCGACACAACCTCGGAGCCACCGCATCAACGGAGCCCCAAACACCCTATCTACCTGCGGGTATAGTTAAGCTCCCATGCCCGCCGCGCACATGCGGGCGCGAATTGCTGAATCGTCGATGTTGCACCCCGCACGTCGGCGGCACCCCGGACCAACGGCGCAGCACGTGCAATTCACGCAAATCAACTCCGAGACGCGGTGACCCGCCTTTGGTCGCGCATCCGCACACGTCGCCAGATGCAGCTATCCCTGTGGGTACGAGTTTCACGGGTCGGATGGAGCTGACGCCGACCGCCGAGAAAGTACGGACAATTCTTTGCCATGACTAAGCGAATCGCGAAGCCTCCTTGCTACCGGCTACAGATAACGAGCAAATGCGCAGCGGAGGAGCAAAATTCGGCAAAACCAATTTCAAAGAATTGGTTGGTTACTTATCTGGCTCTCAGGTACGGTTTGCTCGTCCAAGATCCACACCACCCCAAGGGGAAACCATGGAAGTTGCTGCACGGTCATATCTCACTGCCGGAATTGCGGCAGTCGGGGCGACTGCATTGATTGCTAGTCCGATCGCTCCCATGCCGCCGGACATCACCGTCAGGGCAGACGAGCTGTCGTCGGTGTTCGCCGACTACACCCCGACGGCGCTGAGCTCGGCGCTGCTGGGTCTGCCGAGCACGGCCGCCATACGCGATGCGATCGGCAATCTGGCCCTTGGCGGGCTGGGGGCGTTCAACATCGGCTTGGCGGGCGCTGCCGATGTCGCCGACATCGGCGCAGTGGCGTTCTCCGACATCGCATCTTCGATGGCGCTGACCGGCCAGACCATGAACACCGCGTTGGTGGCGGGCTTCCTCGCCGCGATCGGGTTCGAGGTTCCCGCCGGTGCGAACGCCTCGGCAGCGGCGGCGACCACACTGGTCAGCACCGCCGACGTCCGCGATGCCATCGGTAATCTGACGCTCGGCTTCCTGACGGCGGTCAACGCCGGCCTGGGCGGGCTGGCCGATGTCGCAGACATTGGCTCCGTGGCGTTCTCCGACATCGCCGCGTCGCTGGCACTGACCGGACAAACCGTCGCGACCGCGCTGACCGCCGGGTTCCTCGCCGCCATCGGTTTCGAGATGCCGGCCGAAGGTGGCGCGGTCACCGCGTCCGCAGCGAGAACGATGGTCAGCACCAACGATCTTCGCGACGCTGTCGGCAACTTGACCCTGGGCTTCCTCACGGCAGTCAATGCCACCCTGGGTGGGCTGGCGGACGTGGCTGACATTGGGGCCGTGGCGTTCTCGGACATCGTGACCTCTCTGGCGGTCACCGGTCAGACCGCCGCCACTGCACTGACGTCCGGATTCCTGGCCGCAATCGGCTTCGACATCCCGCAGACGGCGGCGAGAACCGCCGCGGCTGCAATGGTCAGTCCCAGCGGCGTCCGTGATGCCGTCGGCAACCTGACCTTGGGCTTCCTCGGGGCCTTCAACGCAGGTCTCGGTGGTCTTGCCGATGTGGCTGACATTGGGGCCGTGGCATTCTCGGACATCGCCGCGTCCCTGGCACTGACCGGGCAAACCGCCGCCACCGCACTGACAGCCGGATTCCTGGCCGCCATCGGCTACCAGGTCCCGACCGAGGAGCAGACCAGCTCACTGGCGGCCGCGACAATGGTCAGCCCGAACACCATCCGCGACGCCGTCGGCAATCTCACCCTCGGTGGGCTGGCGGCGTTCAACGCCAGCCTGGCCGGGCTGGCCGACGTGGCCGACATCGGCGCGGTGGCATTCTCCGACATCGCCTCGTCCCTGGCGCTGACCGGACAAACCGCCGCCACCGCACTGACAGCCGGATTCCTGGCTGCCATCGGCTTCCAGCCGCCGGTGGAGCAAGCCTCTGCCACGGCCGCATCCCTGGTCGGCCCCAGCGATATCCGCAACGCAGTAGGCCACTTGACCTTGGGTGGGTTGGCGGCGTTCAACGCCAGCCTGGCTGGGCTGGCCGACGTGGCCGACATCGGCGCGGTGGCATTCTCCGACATCGCCTCGTCCCTGGCGCTGACCGGACAAACCGCCGCGACTTCCCTCACTGCCGGATTCCTGGCGGCCATCGGCTTCCAGGTCCCCCAGCCCCAAACACCGGAATCGGTTGGGCCGGCATCACTTCCGCAGACCAAGGCATTGGTGAGTGTTTCGCTTCCCAAGGCAGAGGTCGCCAAGGACGAGGTCGTCGATGTCAAGCAGGCGACCACCGACGTTGCCGTGGACAAGGCCGGGGCTGTGAAGGAGGTAGCCATCAAGGATGCCGACAGCGGGATCACGGTCACGAAGGACGATGCCGTGAAGGTCACGGACGAGAGCACCGGGAACACGACGGTCACCGTGAAGGACGGCACCGTCAAGGAGACCGAGAACAGCACCACCGGCCAGACCAACGGGTCGGACACCGACACCGGCAGCAGCACCGGTAGCGGGAGTGGCACCGGAACCGACAGCGGGAGCGGAACCGGCGCCGGAAGTGGCACCGACGGTGACACCACCACACCTGCGCCTACTAAGCGGGATGAGCGCAAGCAACTCCGCAATCAGCAGAACCAGGATCGCAAGACCGCCCGCCAGGAACAGAAGGCAGACCGGGCGGACAACCAGCAATCCACTCGCGCCGAGCGCACCACCGAGCGCAAGGCCCAGGCCACCGAGCGTAAGCAGCAGCGGCAGGCCGACAAGCAGGAAAGGAAGACACAACGCCAGCAGCACAACGGCTCCAGCAGCGGCGGCTCCGACAGCGGCAGTTCCGAGTAGGAGGTAGACGTACCGGGTGAGCCCCAACCTCACCCGGTACCGGCCCCGTTTCCCGCGATTCCCCCCGTCGCCAGGAAACGGGGCCGCTCCGCGTTCAGGCCGCAAGGCGTGGCCGTCGATGACGTTTCTCGCTGGCGGCGGGGAGCCCCGAGCCGACGGCGGACTGACCGACTACGGGCAAACCGCGACAACGAAATCCGTAGTTTTCAAAACTGACCGACACTGTCACTTAGTTGCCAGTGCAAGCAGTTCATCGACTGGCCATCCCGGCGGTCCGACGAGTGTCCGGTGTCGCACCCAGGGGCCTCTTGTTTTACAGATCACATCAGTATGTCCAATGTGCGTGCGCTAACTTCCCCGCCCGGCAAGCGCGGACATTACCGCTGGGTAACCTAACCGGACTTATCGACCGAGCCTTCGCTGGCAACTTAGTGACATAGATAGTCACATCTTTGCTATGAGGATCAGACGCCGTGGACAATAACGCTACGCACAGTATCGCAATAACGTGTCGCGACCACGGGAAATCCCGACTACCAGCAATATCTCAGATACTCGGCGTTCATTTGCGGAGCGATACAAGGGTTCCGAGGACCTGAAAATTAGTTAAGAAAATTTGCAGACAACCCAACTTACTTTGGGGTAACTTCTGCGCCGACGTTAGTTACGCTCCCGTAAGGAGATTCAATGCAGCTCGCTTCCCGGTCATACCTGGCCGCAGGCGTGGCACTCGTAGGTGCCAGCGCCATCGCGGTCAGCCCGATGGCTCCGTCCGTGCCGTCCACCGCGCCGGTACACATGCCGGTCGCCCTGACGGCCGCCGTGGACAACCCGTTGACAGTCTTCCAACCGGTGGCGACCGCCACGCAGACGTTGATCAGCAACATCATCGAACGCCAGACCACCAATCCGGCCCCGATCCCGCGGCAGCTCGTCGAGAACGCCGTCGCCGGTTACCAGGTGGCGATCAGCACGCCGCCGGTCTGGCAGATCGCGAAGGTCCTCGCCGACGGAGTCATCGCCGCCCAGAACTTCGGCCCCAACCTGGCCGCGCTCGGTGAAACTACGTCTGCAGCCGGGACTGCTCTCAGCGAAGCCCTGAGCCAGTTGGCCGCCGGCCTGCCCGCCGGGCTTGAGGCCGCGGCCGCAAAGATCGCCGCCGGTGACGCCGGTGGTGCCCTCGACGGCCTGGTGCAGGACGGGATGCAGCCCCTCATCAACATCTTGATCTTCGCGGTGTCCCCCGAGATCAACGCCGTCGGGCATGTACTCAACATTCCGCAGCCGCTCATCGACGCTGCGACGGAGACCGCACTCGGAGTCGTGATCGGACTGGCCGCCTCTACGGTCGGCGTCGGGTACGACCTGGACGGTCAGCCGCGAGCCATTCTGAAGCAGGCTCTCGTCGGAGCTCAGGATGTGGCGAACGCCGTCGCCACCGGCGATCCGGTCAAGGTGATCAACGCCGTCCAACACGGCATCGCCGATTTCGCCGAGAGTGTGGTCTTCCAAACCGACGCGACGATCTCAATGGGCAACTACATCGAGGACACTTTCGCCAACGCCCTCAAGCAGATCAAGCCCAAGCCGTACACCCCGCCGATCGACATCCCCACCGCCAAGGCTCTGGCCGCTCCGGCACCCGTGGCGATCGAGGTCTCGACGCTGACGGCGGAGACGCCGGAATCGGCACCAGTTATCAACGCGGGCAATGTCTCTGACGCCGTCGCGGACGCCACCGATGGTACGGCTGCACCAAAGGCCGACGCCTCGGACACCGCTGCCGGCGCCGGTGCGGACGCGACCGACAGTGACGACACCACCAAGGTCGCCACCAAGCTGTCGACCAAGGCTTCGCCGAAGGCCGCCAAGGGACAGGCAAAGGAGAACTCCGCCAAGGCAGTCCGCACCCAGGTGAAGTCCGCCGTCAAGAAGCTCACCGACGGCCTGAAGAAGGACAAGACCGGCGTTCAGAAGGGCGCGGAGAAGAAGGCTCAGTCCTCGAGCGGCTCCGACAAGAGCTCCGACAAGTAACCCACAGCACCACCCGGCAGGCCCCTCCATCAGACCGATGGAGGGGCCTCCCGTTCCAACCCCAGTCGCCCAGCGCGCGGCAGACCGACGCGGCGGCGGCAGTCCGATGACGGGCGAACCTCGTCAACGCAACCCCTCAGTTATTCGCAGTTGACCTAGTCCCGCAAGGAGATCCAATGCAACTCGCTTCCCGGTCGTACCTGGCCGCAGGCGTGGCACTCGTCGGTGCCGGCGCCATCGCAGTCAGCCCACTGGCCCCGCCCGCCCCGGACATTCACGTTCCCGCAATTGACGCCTCGTCCGCGGCGGTGAACCTCACTGCCGCAGCCAATCCCCTGCAGGTGTGGGCCGATGTCATCGGAGCGGCCTTCGAGAACGTAGGCGGTCTGGGCGGACAGTTGGCCGGGGATCCCGCCCCGATCTTGCGACAGATCATCGCCAACCAGCTGCACAGTGTGAACGTCCTGGGCACAGCGACACAGGGACTCGTCGACGGCATGTCCGCCGCACTCGACCCCGAGAATTTCATGAGCTTTCAGGCGGCCGTCAAGAGTGCCCTCGATCTGATCGCTGCCGGAGATCTCCAGAATGGCTTCGCCGCCCTGACCACAAGTCCCCTCATGCTCGGGCTGCCGCTGCTCAGCTTCGTGGGCAACCAGTGGGTGCCCGGGGCCTGGTCCGTGATCGCTCAACCCTTCACGAACCTCGCGAACCTGGTGACCAATCTTCCTGAGGGCGTCCCGGCACTGCTGTTGAACGGCGTCCTCTCCCCGTTGACGGCGACCGCTGCGGCCAACGGATACGTGCTCGAGAAGCTGGCCGCCGCCGCAACCGCCGGCGATGCGGCCGAGTTCGTCGGGACGTTGGTGAATGCTCCTGGCACCATCACCGGTGCCTTGCTCAACGGATTCGAGATCGCCAACGGCGACGGCATGCCGCCCACGTTCATGGCGGGCATCCTGAGCGCCGAGCACGGCTTCACCCCTGGTGGAACCATCTCGACGGTGCTGAACACGCTCTCCCAGATCGCCGACTCGCTGGCCACCCCCGGCGCAGACCGTGACAACCTGTTCGGCAACCTGCCGGGCCTTGGCGCAACCTCGAAGACGATGTCGGTGACTTCGGCGCTCACCCCGGCAGCCAAGACGGTGACGCTCGACGTCGCGCCGGCCAAGGAGATCACCGCGGCACCTGCTGCATCGCAATCCAATTCGGCACCGCAAGAGCCCGTGGCCGCCGAAGCAGCCGCGTCGTCGGACACCACCCCCGCAACCGACGCCGACGAGGCCTCGACTGACAACGACGGCGCCACCAAGCTGTCGACGAAAGCATCACCGAAGGCCGCCAAGGGAGAGGCAAAGGCGAACTCCGCCAAGGCAGTCCGCGACCAGGTGAAGTCAACGGTCAAGAAGATGACCGACGGACTGAAGAAGGACAAGCCCAGCACCCCCAAGAAGGCCGATTCGTCCACCGACTCCGCCAAGGGCTCCGACAAGTAACCCACAGCACCACCGGCAGGCCCTCTCCATCGACACGATGGAGAGGGCCTTTCGCTTCTTTGGAAATTCTCGGCCTGCCGGACGGGCTGAAGCAGTCCGCCGAGGGGTCAGCGGCAAGAACGCCACTGCGGGCAAGCACCGCGCGGGTGGCTCGTCGTCGTCAGGCTCGGGCGCAGGTTCCGGCGATGCATCCTGATTCGACCAGCCAGTGGGCCTCCTGGCACGAGGGGCCCACTGTGCGCCTTCTAGCGCCCCTTCGTCCAACTGCCTGCGTCGCCGACGATGCCGACCGGCACCGCGCCGGACAGGCTCACGTTCTGCACGCTCGGTCCAGCTGCGACGATCGTCGTGTCCTGAAGGATCGGAAGAACCGTCGACATGTTCCACAGCCGGGGTTCGACAGCCTGGATCACCTCGGCGATATTCTGCGAACCATCCAGGGCCGCATCGATTTTCGGCTGGATGGTGTGATCACAGATCCCGGTGATATTGCTGGGCGCCTGCACCAGTTCGCCCGAATCCGGAGCCGGAATCGGCTGAGTGGATGTCGGCGTGGTGGCCGGCGCTGAGGGCGCGACGGTAGTGGTGGACTTCGTTGTCGGCGACGGCGCGACACCGGGTACAGCAGTCGAAACCGAGGTCGCTTCCAGCGCCCGGCAGCCGTAGCGCGAAGCGAGGGTGGTGGCCAAGTCTCCCCCGGCCTGATGCCAGCCGACGACGGCGTCGACGCGGTTGTTGGTCAACGCATCGCCGTAGAGCGCGACCGGATCCAGGGCCAGTACCGAGGCGTCGATACCGACGTTGCGCAGTTGATCGGCCGCGGTGTTGGCGACGGCGACCGATGTCGGATCATTGGATGCCACGCCGAGCACCAAGGACAACGCCGCACCGTCCTTGGTGATGCGCTGCCTGCCGTTGTCAGGTGCAGGCGGTGCGCCCGGTGCAGGCGGCTCGGCCGCCGGCTCGATCTGATAGCCCGCGCCGCGCAACAGGTCCAGCGCGGCCTCCCGCGACATCGCCGGCGGTGCCGTCGGTACGTAGCCGGGGTCCGACGGAGAGCGCACCTGGGCCTGCGCCAGCGTCACGGTGTTGTCATCACCCGCACCCACCGATGCCAACAGGTCGACATCGATCAAGCCCAAGATCGCCTTGCGCACTTGAACTTCCGACAGGTTGGGCTGCCCGCCGCGCAGCGTCATCTGCATCACTCGCGGGGTCACGATCCTCGCGGTGCGGACATCGGGGATGGCACTCAACTGCGCAAAAGTGGCTGCGCCACCGTGTACCTGGGCCACTTGGGTGTCACCGTTGCGGATCGAGTCGGCGAGTGCCGCCGGCGCCCCGCCGCGGCGGAACAACACCAGATCGGGCTTGGCCGGCACGCTCCAGTACCGGTCGTTGCGGGCCAGCAGGATCTCATCGCGTTGCGGGTCAATACTTTCCACCCGGAACTGGCCACCGGTCACCGGCATCGCCCGGGCCAGGCCGGCACCGAAGCCACCGGGAACATCTTTGATGATGTGGGCCGGGAGGATGTCGTTGAACAGTTCCCGCCACGCCGGATAGGGCTGGGAGAAGGTGACCACCGCCTGCTTGCCGCCCTCCACCGATTGCACACCGGTGATCAGGTCATAACCTGCCGGGTCGACGACGCCCGGCTGGCTGACCATCTGGCGCCACAGATACCAGTAGTCGTCGGCGGCGATGGGCGCGTTGTCGGTCCACTGCGCTTCCGGACGGATCTTGTAGGTGACCGTGAACGGGTTCTGGTTGGTCACCTCGGCCGATTCGAGCAGAGTCGGATCGAGCTCCCAGTGCGAACCCGTCGGAGACTTCGGGTCGGGAACCGGCCGAAACGAACTCGGCAGCACCATCGAGGCGACCGCCGCGTTCACCGGAGACTGGTCCGACAGCAGGTGCGGGTTGAACCCTGGGCCGATCGAATCGATGGCCATGATGATCTGCGTCGCCTTCATCGGGGGCGGCGGTGTCGTCTCGGTCGTCTCGGTGCTCTGCGGGGCCGGCGGCGGGCTGACCGTGCAGCCGCTGAACAGGAGCGCCGGCACCGATATGAGCGCCCCGATAGTCAACTGGGCACAGCGGAGGGGTGTCGGCACGCTAATCAGGGTATCGACCGTTCCGGGTCGCCACCGCCGCGCATATGCGCTGGGAGGTGAACGGCACCACAGCTACTGGCATCGACTGGATAGATCCAAGCATCCAAGACGGCATAAACACGCGCTATCCAGTACTTTCACTCTGCGACAAGGGCATCGAGTCTGCGGTCAGATCGTGATTTCGGCGGATTTCACGATCTGAACGCAGTCTCGGCGACAGAAGGCCTGAGCGAAACCTATCCGCGCGCTTTGGCCCGAGCCTTCGCCCGAGCCCGCAGCGACGCGGTCAGCTCGACCTTGCGCACGCGGACGACCTCAGGCGTCACCTCGACGCACTCGTCCTCGGCGCAGAACTCCATCGCCTGCTCCAGACCCAACTCGAGCGGACGCGCCAGCGTCTCCATGACATCGGCCGTCGACGACCGCATGTTGGTCAGCTTCTTCTCGCGGGTGACATTGACGTCAAGATCCTCGGCGCGCGGGTTGATACCGACCACCTGGCCCTCGTAGGTGTCCTCGCCCGGCTCGACGAAGAACTGTCCACGGTCGGCCAGCTGAATCATCGCGAACGGGGTGATCGAGCCGGACCGGTCCGACACCAGCGAACCGGTGTGGCGGGCCCGGATCTCGCCGGCCCACGGTCGGTAGCCGTCGAACACGGCGTTGGCGATGCCGGTACCGCGCGTCAGGGTCAGGAAGTCGGTCCGGAATCCGATCAGTCCGCGGCTGGGCACGATGAAGTCCATCCGCACCCACCCGGCGGCGTGGTTGGTCATCTCCTCCATGCGGCCCTTGCGGGCGGCCATCAGCTGGGTGATGGCGCCGACGAATTCGTCGGGGCAGTCGATGGTCATCGCTTCGAACGGCTCGTGCAGTTTGCCGTCGATGTTGCGGGTAACCACCTGCGGCTTGCCGACCGTCAGCTCGAACCCTTCGCGGCGCATCTGCTCGACCAGAACGGCCAGCGCCAGCTCGCCTCGGCCCTGCACCTCCCAGGCGTCGGGACGGCCGATGTCGACGACCTTGATCGACACATTGCCGACCAGCTCCGCATCGAGACGGTTCTTGACCATCCGGGCGGTCAGCTTGTGGCCGGAGACCTTGCCGGCCAGCGGCGAGGTGTTCGTCCCGATGGTGACCGAGATCGCCGGCTCGTCGACGGTGATGCGGGGCAGCGCATGGGCGTGCTCGGTATCAGCCAGGGTGTCGCCGATCATGATCTCCGGCATACCTGCGACGGCCACGATGTCGCCGGCGACGGCCTCATCAGTAGGCGTACGTTCCACGCCCTCGGTGACCAGCAGCTCGGTGATCTTGGCGTTGGTGATGACGGGATGACCGTCGACCTCCCGCATCCAGGCGACCTGCTGACCCTTGCGGATCCGGCCCTTGTAGATGCGGATCAGCGCGAGACGGCCCAGGAAGGCCGAGGCGTCGAGGTTGGTCACGAGTGCCTGCAGCGGGGCCTCCGGATCACCCTGCGGCGGCGGAATGTGCTCGAGCAGCACATCGAAGAGGGGGTCGAGATTCTCGCCGTCGGGGTTCTCGCCGTTGGCGGGCTGCGTCGTGGAAGCGATGCCGGCGCGTCCCGACGCGTACAGCGTGGGAAGGTCCAGCGCCTTCTCGGCGGCAGCCTGGGCCTCGTCGTCAAGGTCGGAGGCGACGTCGAGCAGCAGGTCGTGGCTTTCCTCGACCACCTCGGCGATGCGCGCGTCGGGCCGGTCGGTCTTGTTGACCACCAGGAGCACGGGCAGGTGCGCGGCCAGGGCCTTGCGCAGCACGAACCGGGTCTGAGGGAGCGGCCCCTCCGAGGCGTCCACCAGCAGAACCACACCGTCGACCATGGACAGGCCACGCTCCACCTCGCCACCGAAATCGGCGTGACCAGGGGTGTCGATGACGTTGATCACCGTCATGGTGCCGTCCGCATGGTGCCGGTGCACCGCGGTGTTCTTGGCCAGGATGGTGATGCCCTTTTCCTTCTCCAGGTCACCGGAGTCCATCAGGCGCTCAACCGCGTCGTCGCCGCGGTGCGTCAAGGCACCCGACTGCCGCAGCATCGCGTCGACTAGGGTCGTCTTGCCGTGGTCGACGTGGGCGACGATGGCGACATTGCGAAAGTTCGGGCGTGAATCCACACCGACATTCTCGCAGGTTGGCCGTTCGATCACGAAAACGAGAGAGCCCCGTCACGTTGAAGTCCGCAAAAATCGCCGGCCTGAAGCCCAAGAAAAAGTGCTGCAAGAGCAAGCCGCGCTGCAAACGCTGCCCCCTGGTTCTGCACAAGGTGCGCAAGGCTGAGCACAACGGACTGCACGGTAAAGAACTGGACAAGGTCTTCAAACGGGCCAGGAAATCCTGAACTTCGCGAGTACCGTTTTAGGTATCCGTCACGTGCGTTAGGCGTGTTTGGAGGTGCCAGGGATGACGGTTTATGAAGCGCTCACGGTCGCTTTGATCATGGTGCTCGCGCTGGGGACCACGGTGGCGATCTACGTGGGTATGGCCAACTGGATCGGCGCCTGCTACATGGTCCGGTGCAGCGAATGCCACCATCTGACCTTCGCGTCGGCGAACCAGCCGCAGGCCTCCTGCGCGCACTGCCGCCACCCGATGCTGCTGCACCCGCTGTACGCGACGCAGCACCCGGGCCACGCCGTGGGGGGGGGGGGGGGGCCGCGGCGGGGAAAAACGCCCCCAGCCCCGCCCGGGTTCGGGCACGCAATGTTGCGGGGGGGAGCCCCCGGGTCCGAAGCGGCGCCGTGG
>NZ_JBFAJS010000012.1:0-171073 GCF_040655355.1 Mycobacterium sp. NPDC050441
CCGGTCCCATCCCGAACCCGGAAGCTAAGCCTGCCAGCGCCGATGATACTACCCTGTCGGGTGGAAAAGTAGGACACCGCCGAACACAAATTAAGTCCCGAGCCCCCCAATTTCGATTGGGGGGCTCGGGCATTTTTGTATGTAAGGACGTTTGCAATTCCTATTCAGAATTGGAAACGTCCCTAACTCAATCTCAATTGAAAAGAGCCGGCGTTGCGCGGCTTTTCTCCAATTCCAACAGCGCCCGTTTGCGGTCGAGGCCGCCGCCGTATCCGGTGAGGCTGCCATTCGCACCGATCACTCGGTGACACGGCACGATGATGCCGATCGGATTGTGCCCATTGGCCAGGCCGACCGCTCGAGAGGCGGCCGGTGAGCCGATCTGACGGGCGATCTCACCGTATGAGCAGGTCTCGCCGTAAGGAATGGTCAGCAGGGCCTCCCACACGCGGCGTTGAAACTGGGTCCCCACCATGTCGAGCTCGAGGTCGAATTCGGTACGGTCGCCGGCGAAATAGTCGGTCAGTTGGCCGACGGCGTCCGAGAAGGCAGTCTCGTCGCACTCCCAGCCATCGCGGCTCGGTTCATACGTCTGATCGACCATCCGTAGGTGCATGAGTTTTCCATCGCGGCCGGCCAGCGTGAGGAGACCGACCGGGCTGTCCATCGTGCGGTAGTGCAGTGTCGTCATGACTTCTCCTGTCGATCGTGCGGGGGCCATTCGTTCACCGCGTGGTCCAGTGTGGTCCAGAGGTGTTGCGTCGCATACGCGCGCCATGGTCGCCATCTGCTGCTGTGTTCGACGAGCCCGTCCGGCGTCAGGCCCAGATGGTCGGCGGCGGCGCGCACGCCGAGATCGGTGGCGGGGAAGGCATCTGGATCACCGAGGCCGCGCATGGCGACGACCTCCGTGGTCCACGGGCCGACGCCGGGAAGCGCAAGGAGCTGTTCGCGGGCCCGCTCCCAGTCGGATCCGGGATCGAGGATCAGATCCCCGTCCGCGATCGCCGCCACCAGCGCTGTGACCGTCCGCTTCCTGGATGCCGGCATCGCGAGATGGCTGGGGTCCAACCCATCCAGATCATTGATGCCGGGAAACACGTGCGTCAGCCCGCCGGCCTCGTCGGAGATCGGCGTTCCGTAGCCGGCGACCAGGCGACCGACGTGTGTGCTTGCCGCTTTGATCGACACCTGTTGGCCGATCACCACCCGCAGCGCGAGTTCGGCTTCGTCGACAGTGCGGGGGATGCGCTGCCCCGGCGCCTTGGCCACCACCGCGGCGAGCCCCGGATCGGCCTGGAGCGCGTCCACCACCGCCTCAGGATCGGCGTCGAGGTCCAACAACCGGCGGCACCGCGCGATGGCGGCCGACAGGTCACGGAAGTCGTCGAGCACCAACTGGCACCGGACATGGTCGGGCTGCGGTGTCAGACCGACCACACCATGGCCGTGCGGCAGCCGCAGGGTGCGCCGGAACTGCCCTTCGCGCACCTCTTCCAACCCCGGTACGGCACTGGCGGCCAAATGACCGAACAACCCCTCGTAGGAGAACGGGGTCCGTACCGGCAGCCGTAATGACAGAACGCCGGGAGCGGCGGAAACCTCGGTGGTGAATCGGCTCCGGGCCCGTTGCCGAAGCTGGGTGGGTGTCAGATCGCACACCGCACGCACGGTGTCGTTGAACTGCCGGATACTGGCGAATCCGGCGGCGAATGCGACGTCCGCGAACGGCAGCTCGGTGGTTTCGATCAGAACCCGCGCTGTCTGCGTGCGTTGTGCCCGGGCCAGCGCCAGGGGATTGGCCCCCAACTCGGCCTGCATGATGCGTTGTAGTTGCCGGGTGGTGTAGCCGACGCGGGCGGCCAGACCTGCCACCCCTTCGCGGTCTACGGTGCCGTCGGCGATGAGCCGCATGCATCGCGCGACGATGTCGCCACGCACATTCCATTCCGGGGAACCGGGGGACGCGTCAGGACGGCACCGTTTGCACGCCCGAAACCCGGCTGCCTGGGCCGCCGCGGCAGTCGGATAGAACCGCATGTTCCGGGCAAATGGTGGGCGCACCGGGCAGCTGGGGCGGCAGTAGATGCCCGTGGTGAGTACGGCGGTGACGAACCAACCGTCGAACCGTGCGTCCTTGGACTGGACTGCCCGGTAACAGCGGTCGAAATCTTCGTGCATGTGTTCCACGATGGCACGCCATCCGACGCTTCACTAGCGGAAAAACGACATGGTCGTGATAGTTGGCTCGCGGCTAGACTCCGACCTGTGGCCGAGCTGGTGCAGCACTACCTGGACCGGATTCGTGCCGAGCAGATCGACGTGCGTGACGGCGCCCTGGCCGATTACATCCCCGAACTCGCCAACGTCGATCCCGAGGGTTTCGGGCTGAGCTTGTCTTCCTCGGACGGCTATGTCTACGAATCTGGCGATGCTGCAATCGAATTCACCATCCAGTCCATTTCGAAGCCGTTCACCTATGCCTTGGTGCTGGATGAGATCGGCCAGGATGCTGTCGACGCCAGGATCGGCGTCGAACCCTCCGGTGAAGCGTTCAACTAAATCAGCGTCGACGATGTCACCAAGACGCCGAAGAACCCGATGATCAACGCCGGTGCGATTGCGGCGGTTTCGCTGATCCCCGGAACGGGCCCCGACGAGCAGTTCGACCGCATCCACGAGTTCTACTCGGCATGTGCGGGTAGACGGCTCGAGATCGACATGAATGTGTACGCCTCGGAGAAGGCCACCGGTAACCGGAATCGGGCCATCGCCTACATGCTGGCCAGTTTCGGTGTGCTCAACGGTGATCCGGACGAGGTGCTGGACGTCTACTTCCGGCAGTGTTCGGTCAAGGTGACCAGTACCGACCTGGCTCGCATGGCCGCCACGTTGGCGCGGGGCGGGCTCAATCCGTTGACCGGCAGACGGGTGATCGACGCGAACGTGGTTCGCCGCACCCTCAGTGTGATGGTGACCTGCGGGATGTACGACGCGACAGGCGATTGGGTCAGTGCTGTGGGCATGCCCGCCAAGAGTGGGGTCGGTGGCGGCATCGTGGCGGTGCTGCCCGGCCAACTCGGCATCGGCGTCTACTCGCCACGTCTGGATGCCCGCGGTAACAGTGTGCGGGGCGTACAGGTGTGCCGAAACCTGTCCTCGCAGCTGGGATTGCACTTCCTCAGCGTCACCCGTGAGTCGTCGTCGACGCTCCGGGCGGTGTTCGATGCAGGCCGGGGCATCCGGATCTACGAGGTCCAGGGGGATCTGTTGTTCGCCGGGGCTGAGCAGGTGCTGCGGACCGTCGAGCGCGACCGCGGTGGCTACGACGTGGCCGTGCTGGATGTCACCCGGGTCGATGACATCAACGATGCCGCGCGCGGCATGCTGACCGGAATGCGGGCCGGCCTGGCCGCCGCAGGCAAGGAGGCCTACCTCGTCGACCCCGACGGTCGCGTGGTGCCCGCGGACCGGCGTGACGACTACGACGCGATCGTGTTCCGTACTCTCGACGAGGCGGTTGACGCGGCGCGACTGTCAGGCGCCGGTTAGGCCGGAACGGCCACCCGGGTTGGCTCGGCCAGGCCCCGCAGCGTCACCGATTCACCCAGCGACCAACGGGCCCTTTCGGTTTCGGACGCGTTGGCAATCGTGTCAGATGAGGCCACCAGGTGCCCGGGCACCTGCTTGGAGAAGTCACACAGCCGCGCGGCTTCGTTGACCGGTTCTCCGATCACGGTGTACTCGAATCGTTGCTTGGCGCCGACGTTGCCCGCCACCACCTGCCCTGCCGCGACCCCGATGCCTGCCTCGAGCTCGGGCACCTCGGTACCCAGCCGCCGCGCGATCGCCCGTGCGGCTCCCAGGGCTTCGTCTTCGGCGTTGGGCAGTGAGACCGGCGCACCGAACACCGCGAGGATCGCATCGCCCTCGAATTTGTTGACCAGCCCGCGATGATTGTCGACCTCGTCGACGATGACTGCGAAGAACCGGTTGAGCAGATCGACCACCTCGACCGCGGGCCGCGTGGTCACCAGCTGCGTCGAGCCGATGACGTCGACGAAAATCACTGCGGCGTGGCGTTCCTCGCCGCCGAGGACGGGCTTCTCCTGTTCGGCCAGGGCGGCGACCTCGCGGCCGACGTGACGGCCGAACAGATCGCGAACCCGCTCGCGCTCGCGCAGGCCGTGCACCATCGAGTTGAATCCGCGTTGCAGCTGGCCGAGTTCGGTGCCGTCGAACACCACCAGATTGGTGTCGAGATCACCTTGTTCGACGCGATTGAGGGCCGCACGCACCACTCGGATCGGGGTTGCGGTCAGATAGGACAGGATCCACATCAGCAGGAAGCCGAAGATCAATGCGAACGAGCCGAGACCGATGACGGCATAGGCGAATTGGGTTGCGGTGAGGTTGTTGAGCGTCAACGCGAACATCGCGGCCAGCATGATGCCGATGATGGGCACGCCCGAGCTGAGTGCCCACACCACCATGGTGCGCCCCATGATGCCCGGAGCCAGCCGAACCGGCGGCGGGCCGGCCTCCAGCGCCTGCGCGGCAACCGGCCGCAGTGCGAACTCGGTGAACAAATGGCAGCTGACCGACACCACGATGCCGGGAAAGGTGATGCCCAGCAGGAACTTCGGAATGTAATTGGTGTCGACGAGTCCGAAGAGCGTGGTCAGGAGGGCGGCGCCGAGCCCCCACAGGACGAGCAGAACGCGGGTGAGCCGGAACGGGGCGAAGAACGTGTTCCGTTGGTCGGCGATCGTGGGTGGGCGTTCTTCGATGGCCCAGCGCACATTGTCGATCACCCGGGTCGTAGCCCAGAACACCCCGACGATCAATGCCGTGGCCATGTAGATGGGGGCCACGATGAAGGTGATCCAGCGGACCTGCGGATCGAACACATCCGGCGCTGGGAACAACAGGGTGACGATGATCATCGAGATGCCGATACCGAGCAGGTTCACCAGGATCACGAATGTCGTGAGGATGACCTGGATGCGCACTCTGCGCCGGCGCTGGCTCTCCGATACCCGGCCCAGCACCCACGATCCGTATTCCGGGGTGATCGGGATCCGGCTGTTCTGGCGGGTGACACCCTCAAGGACGCGGCCCAGCCGTCGTGCCAGCGATTTGTCGGAGTTCATTGTGGCGTCAGCCTAGTTCGTCGCATGTGCCCTTAAGGTGGATCGGGTGCGCCTCGTGATTGCCCAGTGCACCGTCGACTATGTCGGGCGGCTTACCGCCCACCTTCCTTCGGCCCGCCGGCTGTTGTTGTTCAAGTCCGACGGTTCGATCAGTGTCCATGCCGATGATCGCGCCTACAAGCCGCTGAACTGGATGAGCCCGCCGTGCTGGCTCACCGAGGATGACAACGATGGCGTGCAGGTGTGGGTGGTCGAGAACAAGGCCGGTGAGCAGTTGCGCATCACGGTCGAGGACGTCGAGCATGACTCCAGCCACGAACTCGGTGTCGATCCCGGTCTGGTGAAGGACGGCGTGGAGGCGCACTTGCAGGTGCTGCTGGCCGAACACGTCGAGCTCCTGGGGGCCGGCTACACGCTGGTGCGCCGTGAGTACCCGACCGCGATCGGCCCGGTGGATCTGATGTGCCGCGACGAGCTGGGCCGCTCGGTGGCCGTGGAGATCAAACGACGCGGGGAGATCGACGGCGTGGAGCAGCTCACGCGTTACCTCGACCTGCTCAACCGCGATACCGTGCTGGCCCCGGTGGCGGGCGTGTTCGCCGCCCAGCAGATCAAGCCGCAGGCCCGAACCCTGGCTACTGATCGTGGAATCCGTTGCGTGACTTTGGATTATGACCAGATGCGGGGCATGGACAGCGACGAATATCGGCTGTTCTGATGCGTCGCCGGCCCCGTGAGCACCGGCGGTTGGCGCCCTTGCCGCCATCGCGTCGCGTCGAGACGGGGCCCGACGGTTACGACTACGAGGTGCGGGTGGTCGCCGCGTCGCGTGCGGTGAAGGTCTATCGATGCCCCGGATGTGACCACGAGATTCGTGTGGCCACCGCGCATGTGGTGGTGCTGCCGATCGACGTCGGTGATGTTGATGACCGCAGGCATTGGCATACCGCCTGCTGGGCGAACCGGGCCAACCGCGGCCCGACGAGAAAGTGGTCCTGAGCGGTCAGTGCTCGTCGGTGGCGGGTTCGACCAGCTCGATCAGCACGCCGCCAGCGTCCTTGGGGTGGACGAAGTTGATGCGCGAGTTCGCCGTGCCCTTGCGGGGGGCGTCGTAGAGCAGCCGCACGCCGTTGCTGCGCAGCCGCTCGGACAGGGCATCGATGTCGCTGGTCCGGTAGGCCAGCTGCTGCAGGCCGGGGCCGCGGGTGTCGATGAACTTGGCGATCGTCGACTTCTCGTTCAACGGGGCCAGAAGCTGGATCTGGGCACTGCCCTTGGGCGCGCCGCGGACCGAGAGCATCGCCTCGCGGACGCCCTGCTCCTCGTTGATCTCCTCGTGCAGGACGATCATGCCGAGGTTGTCGTGGTACCACTTGGCGGTGGCGTCCAGATCGGCGACCGCGATGCCGACGTGATCGATCGCCGTCACCAGCGCGCTTGCGAGCAGTGGACGGGCATCAACCTGATCGGCGGTCATAACGTAACGGTAACCTCTACCTGAACGTTTGCGTATGTGTGATCGCCCACACAGCTTTGGAAACCAGGCCTTGGAGGTAGGAAATGACTGCGGAAACTCGCACGTCGGTGATCGTTGCTGGAGCGCGTACTCCGGTCGGCAGGTTGATGGGCTCGCTGAAGGATTTTTCCGGCAGTGACCTGGGCGCGGTCGCGATTCGCGGTGCCCTGGAGAAGGCGAAGGTAGACGCTTCGCTGGTCGACTACGTGATCATGGGCCAGGTGCTGACCGCAGGAGCCGGCCAGATGCCCGCCCGCCAGTCCGCGGTGGCCGCCGGCATCGGCTGGGACGTGCCCGCGCTGACCATCAACAAGATGTGCCTGTCGGGCATCGACGCGATCGCACTCGCCGATCAGCTCATCCGGGCCGGTGAGTTCGAGGTCGTCGTCGCAGGTGGTCAGGAGTCGATGAGCCAGGCCCCGCACCTGCTGCCCAAGAGCCGTGAGGGCTACAAGTACGGCGATGCGACGCTGGTCGACCACCTGGCCTACGACGGTCTGCACGATGTGTTCACCGATCAGCCGATGGGCGCGCTCACCGAGCAGCGCAACGACGTCGACAAGTTCACCCGCGCCGAGCAGGACGAGTTTGCCGCCCAGTCGCACCAGAAGGCCGCCGCGGCGTGGAAGGACGGGGTGTACGCCGACGAGGTGGTGCCGGTGTCGATCCCACAGCGCAAGGGCGACCCGATCGAGTTCGCCGAGGACGAGGGCATCCGGGCCAACACGACGGCCGAATCGCTGGGCGGCCTGCGTCCGGCCTTCCGCAAGGACGGCACCATCACGGCCGGCTCGTCGTCGCAGATCTCTGACGGTGCGGCCGCGGTTGTGGTGATGAGCAAGGCCAAGGCGCAGGAGCTGGGCCTGGACTGGCTGTGTGAGATCGGTGCGCACGGTGTGGTGGCCGGCCCGGACTCCACGCTGCAGAGCCAGCCCGCCAACGCGATCAAGAAGGCGGTCGAGCGGGAGGGCATCAGCGTCGATCAGCTGGACGTCCTCGAGATCAACGAGGCGTTTGCCGCGGTGTCGCTGGCCTCGGCCCGCGAATTGGGGCTGGACGAGGCGTCCATCGCCTCCAAGGTGAACGTCAACGGCGGCGCGATCGCCATCGGCCACCCGATCGGGATGTCCGGTGCGCGCATCACGCTGCATGCGGCGCTGGAACTGGCCCGTAAGGGGTCCGGCTACGCGGTGGCCGCGCTGTGTGGTGCCGGTGGCCAGGGTGATGCCCTGATCCTGCGTCGCTGACAGCTAACCGGCGACTCAAAAACGACACGGCGTAGTAGCTGGCCGTCCGCTCCGGCACAATGGCGGCCATGACACGCTCCTTCGACCTGCGCACGATTGCCGGCTGGTTCCGGCTCATCGCCTTCGCCGAGGCGGTGAGCTGGGCCGGACTGCTGGTCGGCATGTACTTCAAGTACCTGGGTAGTCCGCGCACCGAGATCGGTGTGAAGGTGTTCGGCCCGGTCCACGGCGGTGTTTTCATCGCGTTCGTGGTCGCGGCCGTGCTGGTCGGTGTGGCCCGTAAATGGGACATCGGCACCTGGATTCTGGCGTTGCTGGCCAGCATCGTGCCATTGGGCAGTGTGATCTTTGTCATGTGGGCTGACCGGACCGCCCGGATCGAATCGGGCGAAGCTCCGGCGCTGGTGACGCAACCGGGCGGGCCTGCCGCGGAAACGACGTGACAGACTTGATGGCGTGACACGTCCACGACCTTCTGTCGGGCCGGCGCTGGCCGGCGCGGTTGACCTCTCGGCACTCAAGCAGCGGCCCACGGCGGGCGGCTCCGGCGGCGGCCCCAGCGCGCCCGGCGGCCCGAACGTCACCGAGGTCAACGAAGCCAACTTCGAAGCCGAGGTGCTGGTCCGCTCGGGCCAGGTACCGGTGGTGGTGCTGCTGTGGTCGCCACGCAGCGATTCCAGTGCCGCGCTGGGGGATGCCCTCGCGGGCCTGGCCGCCGCCGACAATGGCAAGTGGTCACTGGCGCTGGTCAACGTCGACACCACCCCGCGGGTGGCGCAGATGTTCGGCATCCAGGGCGTGCCCACCGTCGTTGCACTGGCCGGAGGCCAGCCGATCGCCAGCTTCCAGGGCTCGCAACCGGCAGACGAACTGCGTCGCTGGGTCGATTCACTGCTTGAGGCAACGGCGGGCAAGTTGACCGGATCCGGTGACGGTGACGGTGACGATGAGCCCGAGCAGGTCGATCCCGAGCTGGCCGCGGCCAGGGCATACCTGGACGAAGGCGACTTCGACGCCGCAGCAGCTGCCTACCAGGCGATTCTCGATGCCCAGCCCAATCACTCCGAGGCCAAGGGCGCGGTCCGGCAGATCGCGTTCCTGCAGCGGGCCAGCGCGCAGCGCCCCGATGCGGTCGCCGCTGCCGACGCCGCTCCTGACGACATCGAGGCGGCATTCGCCGCTGCGGACGCCGAGATTCTGGCTCAAAACGTGTCGGCGGCCTTCGATCGGCTGATCGCATTGGTCAAGCGCACGGCGGGCGACGACCGGACCGCGGTGCGGACCCGGCTCATCGAGTTGTTCGACCTGTTCGACCCGGCTGATCCCGAGGTCGTCGCGGGCCGCCGCAATCTGGCCAACGCGCTGTACTAGAACGCGTCAGGCGGGCTCGAACCACAGCATCGCCAGCGGCGGCAGCACCATGACCGCCGAGGCCGGGCGGCCGTGCCACGGCTCGTCGGTGGCCTGCACCGCACCGAAGTTCCCGATGCCCGACCCGTTGTAGATGGTCGCGTCGGTGTTGAGCACCTCCTGCCAGTCGCCGGCATGCGGTAGGCCCAGCCGGTACTCGCTGTGCTCACTGCCGGCGAAGTTGACCACGCAGGCCAGCACCGAACCGTCGGCACCGAACCGCAGGAAGCTCAGCACGTTGTTGGCCGAGTCGTTCGCATCGATCCACGAGTAGCCCTCGGGGCTGGTGTCGCGGCTCCACAATGCCGGGTGACGGCGGTAGATCCCGTTGAGATCGCGCACCAACCGTTGCACGCCGCCGGAGAAGCCCTGCTCGTCGAGTTGGAACCAGTCCAGCCCGCGTTCCTCTGACCACTCGGCCCGCTGGCCGAATTCCTGGCCCATGAACAACAGTTGCTTACCCGGGTGGGCCCACTGATAGGCCAGCAGGCTGCGCAGGCCGGCGGCCTTGGCGTGGTCGTCGCCGGGCATCCGGCTCCACAGCGTGCCCTTGCCGTGTACGACCTCGTCGTGACTGATCGGCAACACGTAGTTCTCACTGAAGGCGTACAGCATCGAGAACGTCATCTCGTGATGGTGATAGCTGCGATGCACCGGGTCATGGCTGACGTAGTCGAGGGTGTCGTTCATCCAGCCCATGTTCCACTTCATCGAGAACCCAAGGCCGCCAAGGCTGGTCGGTCGGGTCACACCGGGCCAGGAGGTCGACTCCTCGGCGATGGTGACGATTCCCGGGGTCACCTTGTGCACGGTGGCGTTCATCTCCTGCAGGAACTGGACGGCCTCCAGGTTCTCCCGGCCACCGTGGATGTTGGGCGTCCAGCCGCCCTCGGGGCGGGAGTAGTCGAGGTAGAGCATCGAGGCGACGGCGTCCACTCGCAGGCCGTCGACGTGGTACTCCTGCAGCCAATACAGCGCGTTGGCGACCAGGAAGTTGCGCACCTCGGGCCGGCCGAAGTCGAAAACGTAAGTGCCCCAGTCAAGCTGCTCACCGCGGCGCGGGTCGGAATGCTCGTAGAGCGGGGTGCCGTCGAAGCGGCCAAGGGCCCAGGCGTCTTTGGGGAAATGGGCCGGGACCCAGTCGACGATGACCCCGATCCCGGCGCGGTGCAGTGAATCCACCAGGTACCGGAAGTCGTCAGGGGTTCCCAACCGGGAGGTCGGTGCGTAGTAGGACGTGACCTGATAGCCCCACGATCCACCGAATGGATGCTCCGCCACCGGGAGCAGTTCGACGTGGGTGAAACCCTGTTCCACAACGTATTCGGTGAGCTCGGTGGCCAGCTGCCGGTAACTGAGCCCGGGACGCCAGGACATCAGGTGCACCTCGTAGGTGCTCATCGGTTCGAACACCGGATTCTGTGCGGCGCGCCGGGTCATCCACTTGCCGTCGGCCCAGGTGTAGGAGCTGGCAGTGACCCGGGATGCGGTTTGCGGCGGCACCTCGGTGGCGAATGCCATCGGGTCGGCACGGTCGGCGGTGATGCCGCCCGCGCCGTGGATGCGGAACTTGTACAGACCGTCGGGAGGAAACCCTGGCCAGAACAGTTCCCAGACCCCCGACGAGCCCAGAGCCCGCATCTGCGCCTCGTTGCCGTCCCAGTGATTGAAGTCACCGATCACGCTGACGCCCTTGGCGTTCGGTGCCCACACTGCGAACGACACGCCCTGGACGAGCCCGTCGGGGGTGCTGAAGCTGCGCCGATGTGCGCCCAGGATCTCCCACAGGCGTTCGTGGCGGCCCTCGGAGAACAGGTGCAGGTCGAGTTCGCCGAGCGTGGGCAGGAAGCGGTAGGCATCGGCGGTGGTGTGGGTGAAGATCGTTTCGTCGGCGCCGGGATAGCCGATCTCCAGGCGGTAGTCGGCCAGTTTGGTGAACGGAACGGCCACCGCGAAAAGTCCGGAGTCGATGTGCTGCATGGGGAATCGGTCACCGCCGATCACCGCCACGACCTTGGCGGCGTGTGGGCGGAAGGCCCGGATCACGGTCCGGCCGTTGTACTCGTGGGCGCCCAGCACCGAATGCGGGTCGTGGTGCTGGCCGATCAGCAGCCGCTGGATGTCTGATGGGTCGGGCCGCAGATGTCTGTCGGTGAGGTGGTTGCTTCTTGTCATCTTGTTCTCATTCCCTGCGTAGCAAGCCCAGTCGTTGCTCATAGGGTACGAGTGGCATGTTCAGCACATGCGCCACCGCCTTGGCGGGATCGATGCGAACGTAATTCGACTGTCCCCATTGGTATTCCTCGCCGGTGATCTCGTCACGTACCCAGAACCGGTCATGCGATTCCATACCCAGTGCCTCCATGTTCAACCACAACATGGCTTCTTCCGGGCCGAACGGGTTGAGCGTGACCACGATGAGCACGGTGTCTCCGGTGATCGGGTCGAACTTGCTGTAGGCGAGTAGTGCGTCGTTGTCGACATGGTGGAAGGTGAGGGTGCGAAGCTGGCGCAGGGCCGGGTGCAGGCGCCGGATCTCGTTGAGGCGGGACACGAACGGTTCGAGCGAACGGCCTTCGGCCACCGCCGCGGCGAAGTCGCGGGGTCGCAGCTCGTATTTCTCGGAGTCCAGGTACTCCTCGCTGCCCTCTCGGACGGCTCGGTGCTCGAAAAGTTCGAAGCCCGAATACATGCCCCACGACGGGCTCATGGTCGCGGCCAGCACCGCGCGTATCGCGAACATGCCGGGACCACCGTGCTGCAGTGACTCGTGGAGGATGTCGGGGGTGTTGACCCACAGGCTCGGCCGAGCGCTGTCGGCGTTCGCGGTGATCTCGTTGCCGAACTCGGTGAGTTCCCACTTGTTGGTGCGCCAGGTGAAATAACTGTAGGACTGGGTGAAACCGCGTTTGGCCAACCCGTAGAGCCGGGCCGGCCGGGTGAACGCCTCGGACAGGAACAGGACGTCCGGGTCCTCGTTCTTGACCTCGGAGATCAGCCAGACCCAGAAGTTCGGCGGTTTGGTGTGCGGGTTGTCCACACGAAAGACCTTGACACCGTGCGAGATCCAGAACCGAACGACCCGCAGCACCTCGCGGTACAGGCCGGCGGGATCATTGTCGAAGTTGAGCGGGTAGATGTCCTGGTACTTCTTGGGCGGATTCTCCGCATACGCGATGGTGCCGTCGGGCAGCACGGTGAACCACTCCGGATGCGCTGCGGCCCAGGGATGATCGGGCGCGCACTGCAGCGCCAGATCCAGCGCCACCTCGACGCCCTGCTTGCGGGCGGCGGCCACGAAGGCATCGAAGTCGTCGATCGTGCCGAGTGCGGGATGCACGGCGTCGTGGCCGCCCTCGTCGCTGCCGATGGCCCAGGGTGATCCGACGTCGTCCGGTGCGGCGGTGACCGCGTTGTTGGGTCCCTTGCGATGCACCTTTCCGATCGGATGTATGGGCGGCAGATAGACGATGTTGAAACCCATGCGGGCGATCCGGGGAAGTTGCTCGGCTGCGGTGGCGAATGTCCCGTGCACCGGATGCCCGGCCTTGTCCCAACCACCCGTGGACCGCGGGAACATCTCGTACCACGAGGAGAACCTGGCCAGTGGCCGGTCCACCCAGACACCGTATTGCTCACCGCGCGTGACCAACTCGCGTAGCGGGTACTGGTCGAGCAGTTCGGTGACCTCTTCGGACAGGGCGACCCCCGCGCGCCGGAACGGGTCACCGGGGGTGCGCAGTGCCGCGGCGGCCTCGATCAGCGGATCGCGCAGTTTGCGGGGCACCCCGGCGGCAGCACGCTCGATCAGATGTGCCCCGACCAGAAGGTCGTTGGACAACTCGGCCTCGCTCTGACCTGCGCCGAGTTTGGCTTCGACCGAATGCCGCCAGGTCGCCAGCGGATCGCCCCAGCCGTCGACCCGGTAGGTCCACAGGCCGACGGTGTCGGGCGTGAACTGGCCGTGGAAGACATCGGGGGTGTGTCCGGTGGACATGGGCAGGGTCTGCGGCTTGATGCGTTGTGAAGGACGCACCCCAGGGTTGGTGGGCAACCCGGTGTCGATCGACACGGGCACTGCCGCGGTGCCGGGTCCGGTGGCCAGCCGCGGGTAATCCGTACCGAGATACCGCACCACCAATGTGGCCGCGACCGCGTCATGGCCTTCGCGCCAGACCGTGGCTCTTACCGGCACCACCTCGCCGACGACGGCTTTTGCGGGGAACTGTCCGCCGAAGATCACAGGCGCGACATCGTCGATTCCGATACGACCGGCCACCCATCCACTCCTCACGTCGTCTCGGTCAAGCGGCTGTCTCTCGTTCACTCGCCTTGTCGCGTCTGATACCCACCGTAGTGGGCTGCCCAATCTCGCGGGCGTTAAGCGCGGCCTGAACGGCATCTGCACGGGTATCGCTCATCGCTGCACGAAACGGAATTGTCAGTAAGGTTGGGTCGCGTGAAAGCCCTCAGAAGGTTCACCGTCCGCGCGCACCTTCCCGAGCGGTTGGCGGCGCTGGAACGGCTGTCGATCAACCTGCGCTGGTCGTGGCACAAGCCCACCCAGGATCTGTTTGCCGTGCTCGATTCCGAGCTGTGGCAGCAGACCAACGGTGACCCCGTCGCGTTGCTGGGGGCGGTCAGTCCGCAACGACTCGACGAACTGGCCGGCGACGAATCGTTCCTGGGCCGGCTCGACGAGTTGGCCGCGGACCTGGACAACTATCTGAGCCGTCCGCTGTGGTACCAGCAGCAGATCGACGACGGGGTCGCGATGCCGAAGGGCATCGCCTACTTCTCGATGGAGTTCGGTGTCGCCGAGGTGCTGCCCAACTATTCGGGCGGTCTGGGCATCCTGGCGGGTGACCATCTGAAATCCGCATCGGATCTGGGGCTGCCGTTGATCGCGGTGGGTCTGTACTACCGCTCGGGGTACTTCCGGCAGTCCCTGACCGCCGACGGGTGGCAGCACGAGACCTACCCGTCGCTGGACCCGCAAGGGCTGCCGTTGCGTCTGCTCACCGACGCGTCCGGGGCTCCGGTACTGGTGGAGTTGGCGTTGCCGGACGCCCGTGAACTGCGGGCCCGGGTCTGGGTAGCCCAGGTTGGCCGGATTCCGCTGCTCCTGCTCGATTCCGACGTGCCGGAGAACGAGCACGACCTGCGCGGGGTCACCGACCGGCTCTACGGCGGCGACCAGGAGCACCGGATCAAACAGGAGATCCTGGCGGGTATCGGCGGAGTCCGCGCGATCCGCGCGTTCTCCGAGATCGAAAACCTTCCTGCCCCTGAGGTTTTCCACATGAACGAGGGCCACGCCGGCTTCCTCGGCGTGGAACGTATCCGCGAACTGGTCGCGGCGGGGCTGGATTTCGACACCGCATTGACGGTGGTGCGTTCCTCCACGGTGTTCACCACCCACACCCCGGTGCCCGCCGGGATCGACCGGTTCCCGGTCGAGATGATCAGACGCTACTTCGGCAGTCCAGCCGATGAGCGCTCGCGCGAAGAGCATCAATGGAGCGGACCGCCCGACAGTCGTCTGCTGCCCGGGGTTCCCCTGGAGCGGGTTGTCGCGTTCGGTGCCGAGGACGATCCGTCGAAGTTCAACATGGCGCACATGGGTCTGCGGCTGGCACAGCGGGCCAACGGGGTGTCGCTGCTGCACGGACGGGTCAGCCGGACCATGTTCAACGACCTGTGGCCGGGATTCGACCGCGCCGAGGTGCCGATCGGCTCGATCACCAACGGCGTGCATGCACCGACCTGGGCGGCGCCGCAGTGGTTGGCCCTGGGCCGCGAGCTGATCGGTTCTGAGGCCGCCGAGCCGGCGGTGTGGGAACGCCTGCAGGAGGTCGACCCGGGCCACATGTGGTGGATCCGATCGCAGTTGCGGGAGACGCTGATCGCCGACGTCCGCGACCGGTTACGCCGTTCCTGGCTGGAACGCGGCGCGTCCGACGCCGAACTCGGCTGGATCGCAACGGCTTTCGACCCGTCGGTGCTGACCGTCGGATTCGCCCGGCGGGTGCCGACCTACAAGCGCTTGACGCTGATGTTGCGCGACCCGGAGCGGCTGGAGAAATTGCTGCTCGACGAGAAACGGCCGGTGCAGCTGATCGTGGCCGGCAAGTCGCATCCGGCCGACGATGGCGGCAAGGCGCTGATCCAACAGATCGTGCGGTTCGCCGACCGTCCGGAGGTGCGCCATCGCATCGCGTTCCTGCCCGATTACGACATGTCGATGGCCCGGTTTCTGTACTGGGGCTGCGACGTCTGGCTCAACAATCCGCTGCGGCCGTTGGAGGCGTGCGGCACGTCGGGCATGAAGAGCGCGCTCAACGGCGGGCTGAACCTGTCCATCAGGGACGGCTGGTGGGATGAGTGGTACGACGGCGAGAACGGATGGGAGATCCCGACCGCCGACGGGGTGGACGACGAGGCCCGCCGCGACGATCTGGAGGCCGCCGCCCTGTACGACCTGCTCGAGCATGCGGTCACGCCCAAGTTCTACGAGCGCGACGACCAGGGTGTCCCGACCCGCTGGGTCGAGATGGTGCGCCACACACTGCAGGTTCTGGGGCCGAAGGTGCTGGCCTCACGCATGGTGCGGGACTACACCGAGAAGTACTACGTGCCGGCGGCCCTGTCACTGCGTGCGACCGTCGAGGCCACCTCTGGTGAGCCGTTCGGTGCAGCCCGGGAACTGGCCGAGTACCGGCGGCGTGCCGAGGATGCGTGGCCGAAGATCCAGATCAGCGATGTGGACAGCTACGGATTGCCCGACACACCGCTGTTGGGGTCGCAGTTGACGCTGACCGCCACGGTGCAGCTCGCCGGACTGCGGCCCGACGAGGTCACGGTGCAGGCCGTGCTGGGCCGGGTGGACGCCGGGGACGTGATCGTGAATCCGGTGACCGTGCCGATGACGCACGCCGGTTCGGCCGACGGCGGGACCGAGGTGTTCTCGACCAGCACGCCGCTGCCGGTGGCCGGGCCGGTGGGCTACACCGTCCGGGTGCTGCCGCACCATCGGTTGCTGACGGCTGACAACGAGTTGGGCTTGGTGGCGCTGGCTTGAGTAGAGCGCTCAAAGTTCAGCTCGACGGCGGACCGTACGCGCTGGCAGCCGGAAGCGACGGCGCGATGTGGGTGACCCTGGTGCACAGTGGCGCCGTGGCCCGGGTCTCGGCCGCCGGCGAGGTCAGCACGTACCCGGTCGGAGAATGCTCGCGTCCGTCGATCATCGCGCCCGGACCGGATGGGGCGCTGTGGTTCACCCGCTCCGGTGATGACCGCATCGGCCGGATCACGACGGCGGGTGAGTTGAGTTCGTTCGAATTACCCGAGGGCAGTGCGCCGTTCGGGATCACCGCGGGCCCCGACGACGCGATGTGGTTCACCACGATGTCGTCGGGCGAGATCGGCCGGATCGGCGTCGATGGTGAGATCAGCAGCCAGGCCGCGGTCGGCGGGATGCCGTCGATGATCACCAAGGGGCCGGACGGCGCGTTGTGGTTCACCCTCAACGAGACCGGCGCGGTGGGCCGGCTGACGGTCGACGGAGCCCTCACGGTGCGCGAACTGCCCACTGCCGCAGCCGGTCCGGTCGGTATCGCGGCCACCCATGATGATGCGGTGTGGTTCACCGAGATCCGCGCGGACAAGGTCGGCAGAATCCCGGTCCACGATACGATCCAGGAGCTTGACCTGCCGGGCAAACCGCACGCGGTGGTCGCCGACCCGACCGACGGAGTGTGGGTCAGTCTGTGGGGCGCCGACCAGATCGCCCGGATCAGCGGAGACGGTGACGTGGTGACCATCGACCTGCCGTCGGGCAGTGAACCGCACGGGTTGGCGATCGGTCCCGACGGCGCCTGCTGGGTGGCGCTGGAGTGTGGATTCGTCCTGAAAATGCCCACCTGAGTGCCGGTGCCCGGCGCCGGTCGGGTAAGTAGATAGGCCATACGTTCCCGCGGGGAGCTGTAATGAGAGGCCGCCTGTGTTGATTCGCTCGTTGGGACTGCTCACCGCGGTGTCTCTCGCCTGCGCGGCTTCGGTTGCCCCGGCGTGGGCCGACCCCGTCGTCGCCCCCGAAATCGAGGTGGTCGCCGACGTGGTGCCGGCGCCGGGTGAACCGGCCGCCGCCGATCTGGTCGAGTCGACCGCACCGGCCACCCTCAAGACCCCGGACGGCTGGAACCTGACGGTGTCGGCCAGTGACGAGACCCAGGCCGCGGCGCCACCGCTGACCACAGCGATTTCGTCCCGCGAATACATCGTCGGCGGAACTTATCGCGGTGCCATGGCCGGACCCGGCGGCGGTGACGAGCCGCAGGGCAAACTCGAGGCCGGCTACCAGATCGGTTGCGGGATCGACATGAGCACGTCCAACGGTGTCTCGTTGACCGGCACCGCCGGCATCAACACCTCGATCGGGCTACTCGGCACCGATGTGGCTTCACCCTGGCCCGAGGGCATCCTGCCGGGCGCCGGTGCGAACCTCGGCGGCGGCATCACGATCGGTCTCAAACCCGGCATCATCAACCTCATCCCGGTGGCGAAGAAGGAATTCAAGGGCACCGAACCGTGGGTGATGATCAGCAACTTCCGGGTGAAGATCGATGGCTGCGTGGGCCAGTCGTTCATCAGGTCCTATGCGGTGCTGACCCGTTCGACCGACGAATCCGAGGCAGTACTCGCCTGGTACGGCACCACGAAGGTGGTCTGAGCCGTCACGCGAAGCGTTTCAGGCAGCGTTGCTCGTCACCGAGAATGCCGACCCGGAACGCATCGATGCGGGCGAACCCCGAGGGAACCGACTCTCCGTTGACGTCACTGGCCGCCAGCCCGTTGGTGAGGATGCCCGATACCGCCTCGTCGACGTCGCCTGCGGTCAGCAGGATGGTGTCACCGTTGGGTACGGTCACCGGCTTGATCATCTTGGCTGTCGCCACCCCGGTCAGGCAGGCGGTGCGCAGCGCCGCCTCGGCGTTGTCGAGCACGAGGCCGCGGGCGTGCTGCAGCGCCACCATGTAGCGCGAGATCAGCACCGAAAATGCGGTGTTGTCACCGCCGGCCAGGCCGCCGCCGCCGAATTCGTCCGGCGGTTCGGCCAGCAGTTGCAGCTCAGCCAGGTCGATCACGATGGTGTTGTCGTCAGGGCAGTAGGACACCGGAGGGCTGGGCCGCGCACTCGGACAGTCCGCCGCGGCGTCGGGCCGGAAATTCAGCTGCGGGGGACTGGCCGGCTTGAAAAGGATGTTGAGTGCGTCGACCATCGAGCGGACCCAGTGTTCGGTGATGTCCAGATCGCCGCTCTGGTCCTCGGGCAGCAGAACGGGGAGTTCGCCGCGCCGCTGATTGATCTCCTTGATGTCGATCGCGGCACACGCCGCCGGACCTTCGGTGAAGCCGAACTGGAACGCCGACACCCGTTCGAACGCCGACCCGTGCTCGTCGATCCCGACCTGGGCTTCGGCCTCGGTGAGCAGGGGATCCCGGAATGCGATCACAGCGGCCAGCAGCTTGCTGAGCCCGTCGGCAGTGCTGAGCGTGAACCGCGGGGAATCGCCCTGGGCCACCCATCGCATGTACGTGCCCGCCAGGCAGTCGGCCTGCTGTTCGGCGACCAGGGTGGGCGTCTTGCGGTTGACCAGTCCGGCCTGCTGCTGGATCGCATGGCCGTACTCGTGCGCGAGCACCATCACGGCACCCATGTCGCCGTTCTGCTGGCGCAGCCTGGGTATCAGCACGCCCCGGTCCCAGCCGATCGTCCGATCCGGTTTGCAGAACGCGGCATTGACCAGCCCGTAGGTCTCCATCCCGCAGAACCGGCCGTCGAAACTTTCGGCATCCCAGGAGATCAGCGCGCGCACCGGCTGGAACTCACCGTGGAATGCCTCGGAGTACGCGTCCGACCAGAACTGCTCAAGGTCACTGACGGCACTGGCAGCGAGGTTGTCGCTCTTGCCTCCGTCAGTGTGGGTGACCTTGCGCGTGGGCTTCTCGGCATCGGGGCGCAAACCGCTCGAACCCTCGGTGGCGGGCATGCCGGCAACCGAGAAGGGATCGCTGAACACCGACACCGGCGTGCCGCTCACCAGAGATGAGCAGGCGGCCAGCGGCAACACCGTGCACACCGCAAAAGCGATGCCGAACAGGGTGCGTCGGCTCATTCTGCCGCCTTCCGGTGCACTCGGCGGCCACCACCGTCCGCGCGGGTATTTGCCGCACACACTAGTTAACCGAGCGAGCCCAGGTTGCGATATCAGCCTGCGCCGCGCAGCCGCTTCAGCGACTGACGCACCCGGTCGGGGTCGGTGGTGGACCAAAAGGGCGGCAACGACGAACGCAGGTAACCGCCGTAGCGGGCGGTCGCCAGCCGGGAGTCCAGGACCGCGATGACGCCGCGGTCGTCGGTGTGGCGCAGTAGCCGGCCGGTGCCCTGAGCGAGTAGCAGCGCGGCATGGTTCGCGGCGATCGCCATGAAGCCGTTGCCGCCGTGTGCGCTGATCGCCCGTTGCCGGGCGGTCAACAACGGATCGTCGGGGCGGGGGAACGGAATCCGGTCGATCAGTACCAGCGACAGCGATGGTCCGGGTACGTCCACGCCCTGCCACAGCGACAGAGTGCCGAACAGCGATGTCTCCGGATCATCGGAGAACTTTTGCACCAGAGCCGAAGTGGTGTCCTCACCCTGGCACAGGACCGGGGTGGACAGCCGCCCGCGCATGACCTCGGCGGCGGCCTTGGCTGCGCGCATCGACGAGAACAGGCCAAGGGTGCGCCCACCGGCTGCGGTGATCAGGCCTTCGATCTCATCCAGTGTCCGGGTGTCGGTGCCGTCCCGCCCGGGAGGCGGTAAATGCTTGGCAACATAGAGGATTGCGGACTTGGCATGGTCGAAAGGTGATCCGACATCGATGCCGCGCCAACCAGGTTTGGCAGACTCGCCGTCATCGGAGAAGCCGCCCAGCCCCCAGTTGCGCGCCATCGCGTCGAAGTTGCCACCGAGGGTCAGTGTCGCCGAGGTCAGTACCGCGGTCGTATTGGCGAACAGCCTGGTGCGCAACAGGCCCGACACCGACATCGGTGCCACCCGCAGCAGGCTGCGCCCGGGCCGGGGGGCTGCGGTGTTGCCGCCAGTGGCGTTTGCGGCGCCCGGCCCGTCGGACTGTTCCACCCACACCACGTCGACGCGGTCGGGGATGGCTGGGACGAACGAGGTGAGAATCCGGGTCGCGGTGTCGCTGACGTCGCCCAGCGCGGTGACGGCTTCGGTGCGGGCCGAGGCGGCCTGCGGGTCGCTGGGTGTGGTGTCGATGGCTGTGCGCGCCGCATTGGCGGCGTCGCGCAATGCGGTCAGGTAGGTGGCCAATTCCTCGTCGAGCACATCGATGCGGCCGGCGTCGAGTTCGTGCAGCAGCGACGACAACGTCGCGACCGCAGCCTCGAACCGTTGCGCCAGTTCGTCATCCACCAAACGGGACATCTTGCGGTGCGCCACGGCCATGGAGGTCGCCGACAATTCGGCGGTGGCCACCCCGGTCACCCGGTCGGCCAGTTCGTGGGCCTCGTCGACCACCAGCAACTCGTACTCGGGCAGCACCGAGAAATCGGAGAGCGCGTCGATGGCCAGCAGTGCGTGATTGGTGACGACGACGTCGGCGGCCCCGGCCTTCTCGCGCGCCCGCTCGGCGAAACATTCGGTACCGAACTGGCAGCGCGACACCCCGATACATTCGCGTGCCGAGACACTGACCTGTGACCACGATCGGTCCGGCACGCCGGGGGTCACCTCGTCCCGATCGCCGGTCTCGGTGTCCGAGGACCATTCCGTCAGCCGTTGCACATCGCGGCCCATCGCACTGACCGCCATGGGGGAGAACAGTTCATCCTGCGGACGGTCGCCCGGTTCTTCGGCCCCGTTGTGAATCTTGTTGAGGCACAGATAATTTCCGCGCCCCTTGAGTAGCGCGAAAGTGGGCTTGCGGGGCAGTGCATCGGCCAGCGAGTTAACCAGCCGGGGCAGGTCCCGGTCGACGAGCTGACGCTGCAGGGCGATGGTGGCCGTCGAGACGACCACCGGTTGCTCGGTCTGCAGCGCCCGGGCGATCGACGGCACCAGGTACGCCAGTGATTTGCCGGTGCCGGTCCCGGCCTGTACGGCCAGGTGTTCACCGGACTCGAAGGAGTTCGCGACTGCCTCGGCCATCTGGACCTGGCCCGGGCGGCTGGCGCCGCCGAGCCCTTTCACGGCGATCTTGAGGAGATTGGTCACCACATTGGCCGCCTCGCGGGATGGCTTGGTTCCAGTCGGCTTCGAAGTAGGGGGCACGGTGCGTGACTAACGAATCTGGGCCGACGCCACGACCCGGGTGGGGATGGCCGGCTCGCCACGGGACAGTTTGAGGCCGTCCCACGGCAGGCTGTGCAGTCCCGCGGCCACCCGCTCGCGCGCGGTGGTCAGGTCGGTGATGGGGTGGTGTCCTTCGGCGGGGACGCCGCCGGTGACCAGTGGCACCGTGAGCCGGCGTGCGGTGAGCCCCGAGGGCTCCGACGGAGCCTGGCCGTACGGGTGGACCACTTCCTCGACGATCGTGCCCGAGGCCTTGGCCAGCCGGAGGGCCTGCTTGCGACCACCGTGGGATTCCTTGCGGCTGCTGCGTTTGGCCACCGGGATCCCGTCGACCTCGACCAGCTTGTAGACCATGCCCGCGGTCGGTGCGCCCGATCCGGTGACCACCGAGGTACCGACGCCGTAGCTGTCGACGGGCTCGGCGCGCAGGGCGGCGATGGCGAACTCGTCGAGATCACCGGAGACCACGATCTGGGTTCCGGTGGCGCCCAGGCCGTCGAGCTGCTGGCGCACCTGGCGGGCCAGTACCCCGAGATCGCCCGAGTCGATGCGGACGGCGCCCAGCTGCGGGCCGGCGGCCGCGATCGCGTTGGCCACGCCGGCGGTGATGTCATAGGTGTCCACCAGCAGGGTGGTATCGATGCCCAGCGCCGCCACCTGGCCGCGGAACGCCGCCTGTTCGTCGGGGCCGGACTCGGTGGTGTGTAGCAGGGTGTAGGCGTGTGCCGCGGTACCCAGCGCGGGTACGCCGTAGCGCTGCTGGGCGGCCAGATTGGACGAACCGGTGAACCCGGCGAGGTAGGCCGCTCGCGCCGCGGCCACGGCGGCCAACTCGTGGGTACGCCGTGAGCCCATCTCGATCATCGGCCGGCCGTGAGCGGCGCTGGTCATCCGGGCCGCTGCCGAGGCGATCGCGGTGTCGTGGTTCAGGATTGACAGCACGAGGGTCTCGAGCACCACGCACTCGGCGAAAGTTCCGTGGACCGAAAGTACCGGCGAACCCGGGAAATAGAGCTCACCTTCGGCGTAGCCGTCGACGTCACCGTTGAACCGGTAGCTCGCCAGGAAATCCAGTGTCGCGGAGTCGAGGAACTCGGAGAGTTCGGTCAATTCCTCCGGAGAGAAGCTGAACTGCGCCAACGTTTCCACAAACCGTCCGGTGCCGGCGACCACGCCGTAGCGGCGCCCTTCGGGCAGCCGGCGGGCGAAGACTTCGAACGTGGTGCGGCGGTGCGCCGTGCCATCGCGCAGTGCGGCGGCGAGCATCGTCAGCTCGTACTTGTCGGTGAGCAACGCGACGGTCACACCAGCAACCGTAGCTGTTCGCAGCTGCTTCAATATCGCGGGCCGCCTGCCGGTATTGTGGGCCCATGGTTACACCGGCGAAGGCCCGACCGGGGACCCGCGAGGAGCGCAGCGTCGAGGAAGCCGCGGCGACCGAAAGCCCGTGGGTGACCATCGTCTGGGACGATCCGGTCAACCTGATGAACTATGTCACTTACGTGTTCCAGAAACTGTTCGGATACACCGAGCCGCACGCCACCAAACTCATGCTGCAGGTGCACAACGAAGGCAAGGCAGTGGTGTCGGCGGGCAGCCGCGAGTCGATGGAAACCGATGTGTCCAAACTGCACGCCGCGGGGCTGTGGGCCACCATGCAACAGGACCGCTGATCGACTGTGCGCAAATGGAAACGGGTCGAGACCGCTGACGGTCTGCGGTTCCGCTCGGCATTGGAGGGCCACGAGGCCGCGTTGTTGTCCAGCCTGGGCGCCTCGATGCTCGGGATGCTCGACGAACGCGGATCATCCGGGCCCACAGACGAACTCGAGATGATCACCGGTATGAAGACCGGCAATCCGCAGCCGCCCGAGGACGCCACGATGAAGCGTCTGCTCCCGGATTTCTATCGGCCCCAGACCGAGCATCCCGCCGGTTCGGGCACCGCCGAGAGTCTCAACAGCGCACTGCGCGGACTGCATGAGCCGGCCATCATCGACGCCAAACGCGAAGCGGCCCAACGTTTGTTGGACACCATTCCGGACGGCGGCGGAAAGTTCGAGCTGACGCAGGACGATGCCGAGGCGTGGGCCGCATCGGTCAACGACATCCGGCTGGCGCTGGGCACCATGCTCGACATCGGCTCGCAGGGCCCCGAGCAGCTGCCCGCCGAGGATCCGATGGCCGGACACGTGGACGTCTACCAGTGGCTGACCGTGCTTCAGGAGTACCTCGTCCTGGGCCTGATGGGGAGATAGACCTGATGGGTTCGATCACCGACGTCGGCGGCATCCTGGTCGGCCACCATCACCGCATCGACCCCGATGTGTCATTGGGCTCGGGATGGGCATCAGGCTCGACGGTCGTGCTGACCCCGCCGGGGACCGTCGGTGCCGTCGACGGACGGGGCGGCGCGCCCGGTACCCGCGAGACCGACCTGCTCGACCCGATCAACACCGTGCGCCATGTCGACGCCGTGGTACTGACCGGCGGCAGCGCCTACGGCCTGGCCGCCGCCGACGGCGTGATGACCTGGTTGGAGGAGCAGGGCCGCGGAGTGGCGATGGACGGCGGCGTGGTGCCGATCGTGCCCGCCGCGGTGATCTTCGATCTACCGGTGGGCGCCTGGGCGAACCGGCCGACCGCCGAATTCGGCTATACGGCAGCCGCGGCAGCGTCCACCGAGTTCGCGCTCGGCACCGTGGGCGGCGGGGTCGGCGCGCGGGCCGGAGTGCTCAAGGGCGGCGTCGGCACCGCGTCGGTGACGCTCGACTGCGGGGTGACCGTAGGTGCCCTGGTTGTGCTCAACGCCGCCGGTGACGTGGTCGACCCGGCCACCGGCCTGCCCTGGATGGCTGCGCTGATCCAGGAGTTCGGGCTGACCGCCCCGCCTGCCGACCAGCTCGCCGCCTACGCCGACCATCACACCGGGTTGAGTCCGTTGAACACCACGATTGCGGTGGTCGCCACCGACGCTGCGCTGAGCCCGGCCGGGTGCCGCCGGGTGGCCGTCGCCGCCCACGACGGGCTGGCCCGGACCATCCAGCCGTGTCACACCCCGATCGATGGCGATACGGTGTTTGCGCTGGCGACCGGCGCGGTGACCGTCGAGCCGGACGAAAAGACCCCGATGGCGATGTCGCCGGAGACGGCGCTCGTGACCAGGGTCGGGGCGGCCGCGGCTGACGTGCTGGCCCGCGCCGTGCTGGTCGGGCTGCTGGCTGCCGAGCCGGTGGCCGGAATACCGACCTACCGTGACATGTTGCCCGGAGCGTTCTCCGGGAAGGAAGTGCGATAGGAGTGATCAAGTGCTGGTGATCCGCCGGGATCTCGTCGAGGCCATGGTGGCGCACGCCCGCGCCGACCATCCTGACGAGGCGTGCGGGGTGATCGCCGGGCCGGAGGGCTCCGATCGGCCCGAACGCTTCGTCGCGATGGCCAACGCCGAGCGTTCGCCGACGTTCTACCGGTTCGATTCGGGCGAGCAGCTCAAGGTGTGGCGCGCCATGGACGACGCCGACGAAGTGCCCGTCGTCATCTATCACTCACACACCGCGACCGAGGCCTACCCGAGCCGCACCGACATTTCGTTGGCCTCCGAACCCGACGCCCACTACATATTGGTGTCCACCCGCGACCCCGACGAGCATGAACTGCGCAGCTACCGCATCATCGACGGTGTCGTCACGGAGGAACCCATCGACATCGTTGAGCAGTATTAGAAAGGCTTTGACATGGCAGTAACCGTTTCGATCCCGACGATCCTGCGCCCGCACACCGGCGGGCAGAAACGCGTCAGTGCGTCCGGCGACACGTTGGCGGCGGTGATCAGCGATCTGGAGGCCAACTACTCCGGGATCTCCACCCGGCTCGTCGATGACGGCAAGCTGCACCGCTTCGTCAACATCTACGTCAACGACGAGGACGTGCGGTTCTCCGGCGGACTGGACACCACCATCGCCGACGGCGACTCGGTGACGATCCTGCCCGCGGTGGCAGGCGGATAGCCGATGGCACGGCACGACTCACTGCTGCAGGCCCTCGGCAACACCCCGCTGGTGGGGCTGCAGAACCTCTCGCCGCGTTGGGACGATGGTGAGGACGGGCCGCACGTGCGGTTGTGGGCAAAGCTCGAGGACCGTAACCCGACCGGGTCGATCAAGGACCGTCCCGCGCTGCGCATGATCGAGCAGGCCGAGCGTGACGGGTTGCTGAGCCCGGGCGCCACCATCCTGGAGCCCACCAGCGGCAACACCGGCATCTCGTTGGCCATGGCCGCGATGCTCAAGGGCTACAACATGATCTGCGTGATGCCCGAGAACACCTCGATCGAGCGGCGTCAGATCCTGGAACTCTACGGCGCGAGGATCATCTTCAGCGCAGCGGAGGGCGGCTCCAACACCGCGGTGGCGACGGCGAAAGAGCTTGCAGCAGAAAACCCTTCGTGGGTGATGCTGTATCAGTACGGCAACCCGGCCAACTCCGACGCGCACTACTACGGCACCGGTCCCGAGCTGCTGGCCGACCTGCCCGAGATCACCCACTTCGTCGCCGGGCTCGGCACCACCGGCACGCTCATGGGTACCGGCCGTTTCCTGCGCGAGCATGTCCCCGGTGTACAGATCGTGGCCGCCGAACCCCGCTACGGCGAGGGCGTTTACGCGCTGCGCAACATCGACGAGGGGTTCATCCCCGAGCTGTATGACGCCGACGTGCTGACCACGCGGTTCTCGGTGGGCTCCTACGACGCGGTCAAACGCACCCGTGATCTGGTCACCCGCGAAGGCATTTTCGCCGGCATCTCGACCGGGGCGGTGCTGCACGCCGCGCTGGGGATGGCGGCCAAGGCGATCAAGGCCGGCGAGCGCGCCGACATCGCCTTCGTGGTCGCCGACGCCGGTTGGAAGTATCTGTCGACCGGTGCGTACGCCGGTAGCCTGGATGACGCAGAGGATGCGTTGGAAGGGCAGCTATGGGCGTGAGCGGTCGGATATGAGCAACCTGCCTGCGACCACCCCGAAAAAGCGGCCCGCGTGGCTGGTCGGCGGCCTGACGATCGTCACCTTCGTCGCGCTGCTGTACGTGATCGAGATCGTCGACACCGCCATGGGCCACCGGCTCGACCAGGACGGCATCCGGCCACTGCAGACCGATGGGCTGTGGGGCATCCTGTGGGCGCCCCTGCTGCACGGCGGCTGGCCACACCTGATCGCCAACACCGTGCCCGCGCTGGTGCTCGGGTTTCTCATGACGCTGGCGGGGATGGGACGCTTCATCGCCGCGACCGCCATCGTCTGGATTCTCGGCGGGTTCGGCACGTGGCTGATCGGCAATATCGGCCTGCACTGTCCCTACGTGAGCGTGCCGTGCACGAGCACGCACATCGGCGCATCCGGCTTGATCTTCGGCTGGTTGGCGTTCCTGATCGTGTTCGGATTCTTCACCCGCAATGTGTGGGAGATCGTGATCGGTGTCGTCGTGCTGTTCGTGTACGGCGGTGTGCTGTTCGGGGTGCTGCCCGGTAACGCGGGGGTGTCCTGGCAGGGCCACCTGAGTGGGGCCCTTGCCGGTGTGGTGGCGGCGTACCTGCTGTCCGGACCGGAACGCAAGTCGCGGGAAGCGAAGAAGAGCTCCGCCCAGCCGCGTCTGAGTGCATGACCGGATGAACGACCCACTAGCCCCCGTCGGCATCTTCGACTCCGGCGTCGGCGGCCTGACCGTGGCCCGCGCGATCATCGACCAACTGCCCGACGAGGACATCATCTACGTCGGAGACACGGGCAACGGTCCGTACGGGCCGCTGACCATTCCCGAGATCCGGGCGCACTCGTTGGCCATCGGTGACGACCTGGTGGCCCGCGGCGTCAAGGCTCTGGTGATCGCATGCAACACCGCGTCCTCGGCGTGCCTGCGCGACGCGCGCGAGCGCTACTCACCGGTGCCCGTAGTCGAAGTGATCCTGCCCGCGGTCCGGCGCGCGGTGGCCGCCACCCGCAACGGCCGCATCGGCGTGATCGGCACTGCCGCCACCATCGCCTCGGGCGCGTATCAGGACGCGTTCGCCGCGGCACGCGACACCGAGGTGTTCGGGGTGGCCTGTCCGCGGTTCGTCGACTTCGTGGAGCGCGGAATCACCAGTGGTCGTCAGGTGCTGGGTCTGGCCGAGGGGTATCTCGAACCGCTGCAGCGCGCCGAGGTGGACACCCTGGTGTTGGGGTGCACCCACTATCCGATGCTGTCCGGGCTCATCCAGTTGGCCATGGGCGACAACGTCACCCTGGTGTCCTCGGCCGAGGAGACCGCCAAGGACCTGCTCCGGGTGCTCACCGAGCTCGATTTGCTGAAACCTCACGAATCCGGCCCGGCCCAACGGGTGTTCGAGGCCACCGGAGATCCTGAGGCGTTCACCACACTGGCCGCCCGTTTCCTGGGGCCGGGGCTGGACGGGGCGCGTCAGGTCCGGCGTCACGTGGGCGCCGGAAAATGATCTCCGTCGCCCAAACCGGCGATGTCTTGGCAACGCGCACAGCAAGCATGGCAAGCTAGACACTGTGCGATTGACCATCCTGGGATGCTCCGGCAGCGTCGTCGGCCCGGATTCGGCAGCCTCCGGCTATCTCGTCACCGCACCTGACACGACTCCGATGGTCGTCGACTTCGGCGGGGGCGTCCTGGGTGCGCTGCAGCGCTATGCCGATCCGAATTCGGTCAACGTGTTGCTGTCGCATCTGCATGCCGATCACTGTCTGGATCTGCCCGGCCTGTTCGTGTGGCGGCGCTATCACCCCATCCCGGCCACCGAGCGTGGGCTGATGTACGGGCCGGTCAACACCTGGGCCCGGCTCGGTGCGGCGTCCTCGCCCGAGGGCGGAGAGATCGACGACTTCACCGACATCTTCGAGGTGCGCAACTGGGAGGACGGCTCCCCGGTGCAGCTCGGCACGCTCAACGTGACACCCCGGCTGGTGTGTCATCCGACCGAGTCCTTCGGCATGCGGTTTACCGATCCGTCCGGGGCGACGCTGGTCTACAGCGGCGACACCGGGTACTGCGACGCACTGGTCGAGTTGGCCCGGGGGGCCGACGTCTTCCTGTGCGAGGCGTCGTGGACGCACGACCCGTCCCGACCGCCGCACCTGCACCTGTCGGGCACCGAGGCCGGGCGGGCCGCCGCCGAAGCCGGCGTCGGTGAGCTGCTGCTTACCCACATTCCGCCGTGGACCTCGCGCGAGGACGTGATCAGCGAGGCCAAGGCCGAGTTCGACGGCCCGGTGCATGCCGTGCTGAGCGGCGAGACCTTCGACGTCACCCGACGCTGACCCGCTAGGGTTGGCGGGTGTCCAAGCGAGAAGACGGCCGTCTCGACGACGAGCTGCGCCCGGTAACCATCACCCGCGGTTTCACATCGCATCCCGCCGGCTCGGTACTGGTCGAGTTCGGCCAGACCCGTGTCATGTGCACCGCCTCGGTCACCGAAGGCGTGCCGCGCTGGCGTAAGGGTTCCGGGCAGGGCTGGCTGACCGCCGAATACGCCATGTTGCCTGCCGCCACCCATGACCGCTCCGACCGGGAATCGGTCAAGGGGCGCGTCGGCGGGCGGACCCAGGAGATCAGCCGCCTCGTCGGGCGCTCACTGCGCGCGTGCATCGACCTCGGCGCGCTGGGGGAGAACACCATCGCAATCGACTGCGACGTGCTGCAGGCTGACGGCGGCACCCGTACCGCCGCCATCACCGGCGCGTACGTGGCACTGTCCGATGCGGTCACGTATCTCGCTGCGGCCGGACGGCTTTCCGATCCGCGCCCGCTGTCGTGCGCCATCGCGGCGGTGTCGGTAGGCGTCGTCGACGGTCGGGTGCGTCTGGATTTGCCCTACACCGAGGATTCGCGCGCCGAGGTGGACATGAACGTCGTCGCCACCGACACCGGCACCCTGGTGGAGATCCAGGGCACCGGCGAGGGCGCGACGTTCCCGCGCTCCACCCTGGACAAGATGCTCGACGCCGCGCTGGCGGGTTGCGAGCAGTTGTTCGTAGTCCAGCGCGAGGCACTGGAATTGCCGTATCCGGGTGTGCTGCCGGAGGGGCCGGCGCCCAAGAAGTCGTTCGGAAGCTGAGTGCCTGAGCTGTTGGTGGCCAGCCGCAATGCCAAGAAGCTGGCCGAGCTGCGGCGGGTCCTGGACGCTGCGGGTATCACCGGGCTGACGCTGCTGTCGCTGGCCGATGTGGCCGCGTACGACGAGGCGCCCGAGACCGGTGCGACCTTCGAGGACAACGCGCTGGCAAAGGCGTCGGACGGGTTCCGTGCCACCGGATTGGCATGTGTGGCAGACGATTCCGGGATATCGGTGGACGCACTCAACGGTATGCCGGGCGTCTTGTCGGCCCGGTGGTCAGGTGTTCACGGCGACGACGCCGCCAACACCGCGTTGCTGTTGGCGCAGCTGGGCGATGTGCCGTATGCGCGCCGTGGCGCGGCTTTCGTGTCGGCATGTGCGTTGGTGTACGGCGCCGGGTCCGGCGAGAAAAGGGTGGTGGTGCGCGGCGAGTGGCCCGGCACAGTCACCCACGAACCTCGCGGCGAAGGCGGGTTCGGGTACGACCCGGTGTTTCTGCCTGACGGATCTACCCGCACCGCAGCCGAATTGACGCCCGCCGAGAAAGATGCGGCGTCGCATCGTGGCCGGGCGCTGGCGTTGTTGGTGCCTGCCCTGCGGGAGCTGGCCGGGTCGTAGCGCGTCTCAGGGCGGCGCCGCGTTTGTAACGTGGTGGCGGGGATTTCGCGCTGAGGCCGCCGCAGCGTTACGAACGCGGGGGGGATCCGCTGACAGCCCGTGTTACAGCTCGAAGCGCTTTTTGAGGTCCAGGGTATTGAAGTGCTCGACGATGATGCCCAACAGCGGGATCGTGCCGGCGAGTAGCACGCCGATGGTCTTGCCGATCGGCCAGCGAACCTTGACCGCGAGGTTGGCCGTGAACAGCAGGTAGACGAAATACACCCAGCCGTGCACGATGCCGATCCAGCCTGGCGGGTTGTCCACCTGCACGATGTACTTGAGCACCATCTCGTAGCACAGCGCGATCAACCAGATACCGGTCGTCCAAGCCAGCACGCGGTAGCCCAGCAGGGCCTTGCGGATGGTCTCCTTGGGTGTCGAAACAACCGGCGTGACCTCGGCGCCTGCTTCTGGTTCGGTCATCTATCGGTCCTGTCTTTCTTCTCGGGCTGGTCGGACTTGGCCAGCTCGGCGAGGTAGGCGTTGTATTCGGAAAGTTCTTGGTCGCCGGTGTCCGCGGCCGCGGACTTGGGACGCTCCGGAAGCAGGCCCGCGGGAATCTCGGTGACGTCACCGCTGGGCCGCTCCGGTGGGGCATCTTCGTAACGGACGAACTTGTAGTACGCGTAGAAACAGAATCCGGCGAACATCGGCCACTGCAGGGCGTAGCCCAAATTCTGGAAGGTGCCCGAGGCGGATTCGTAACGCGTCCACTGCCACCAAGCCAGTGCGAGGCATCCGGCGGCGCCGAGACAGACCAGCGCGATGAGCGCTGGTCTCCTACGCCGTGTAGTGGACATTCGTCCACGGTACCGCGCGGTGCTCGGGGCCGAAAATTAGTGCCTGGATGGGCGGTGAGTGGCACTTAGGCTTTTCCGGTGCTGCTCTATGACCTGCTCCTCGACGCTGCGATCGTCCAAGCCGAGACGCAAGCCCACCTCGCCGATCTCATCGGTGAAAATTCGGCGTACGACGGAGACTGGAGCCTCGATCTTGGCGCCGGAGTGTTCTCCAAGGCCTCGACGAGCGGCGCCGACCCGTTTGTTGCTCAGGCCGAACTGCTCGGCTCCGCTGCGCAGGGACCCGGCACCTGGCTCTGGGCATGGGCGAACGCCGATTTCCCGCCCTCGGTCGTCGAGCGGAGTGCACTGATCCGCACCTTCGGCGAGCAGTACGACGTCGCCGAGTTGCGTGACGCAGAAGTGCCACTCGGTGAGGCTGACCCGCGTGAGTTCGCGTGGTGGATGGGCGGAGTCGCGGCGCTCCTGCTCGGGCAATTGCCCACCTACACCTTCGAGGCCGATGGCTCCACGATCGGCGCAATTATGTTGGCGGACGATCGGCTGCGGTTGCCCGAGCCGACCGTGCCCCGACTGATGCGCAGTGTGGGCGAGGCGTTGCAAGCTTTACCGGTCGCGCCTCGCAGCGTGTGGGCATGGGGCGATGTGCGTGGCGTCCAGGTCGACGAAGTGCCGGAGGGCCTGCGGATCACGCTGCCCGACGGGCATGCCGAGTTCCGTTTCGACGAGCAGGACCGGCTGATCGATATGTCGGGGCAGGCGCTTCCGTCCGACTAGACCTTGGGACCGACACGATCGCCGCCGAGTAAGCAGGTAGGATCGGCACGCCGCGGGCGTGATGAAATTGGCATACATGCCGGCTTTAGGTGCCGGTGTTCGAAAGAACGTGTGGGTTCGAGTCCCACCGCCCGCACTCTTCAACTCACATGTGTTTCCCAAACCTGGTACCGCTTGCGGTACCAGGTTTCACGGTCGGTGGTCGCTTCCAGAGCCGTCGAGGGCCGGCGCTCTGCGCAGTTCGTCCCGCAACGACGCAATCTCGGCGCGCAGGTCATTGATGTGGGCCGCTGTCACGGCTGCAGTGGCAGCGTCATCGACGGCCACGGTCTGCACGATCCACGACGCGATCGTCGCGGTGATCGAGCCGACCAGGCTGATCCCGCCAATCATCAACAGCGCGGCGATGACTCGTCCGGTCGTGGTCACTGGATACATGTCGCCGTAGCCGACGGTCGTGATCGTCGTGATCGCCCACCAGATCGCGTCACCGAAGTTGGTGATGTGAGCGTCGGGGGCGCCGCGTTCGGTCTGGAGGACCGCCAACGACGCGACGTACACCAGCAGGACCGCGCCCGAGATCGTGTACAGAATGACCTTGCCGCGGATCGCGTGGCCGACAGCCTTCTGAAGCACACCGATCAACACGATGAGACGCAACAGCCGCAGCGGCCGCAGCAGCGGCAACACCACGATCGCCAGGTCGACCAGGTGGGTCCGGAACCAGCGCTTGCGGTCGTCGGCCAGATACAGCCGGGCCACATAGTCCACCGTGAACACGGCCCAGGTGACCAGAGTCGCCAGCTCGACGGCCCGCGCCGCCAACCCCTGCGGCTGTACCAGCACCTCCACTGAGTAGGCGGCGAGAAACACCGCGGCCACCGAGGCCAGCGGCCATTCGGCGCGTGCCTCCCACCTGTCGAGGCGCTGTTGCATCGTCACCGCAAAAGTGTGCGGTACAAATCCGCGGCGAGCACAGGCAACCCCGTCGACTGGAACGGCGTTCCCCTTGAGGGTGTTGAGAATCTGCACGATGTTGTCGACGTCGGCATCGGCGAATGCGTCGTCGGGACCGGTCGGCGTGTGGTCGACGAAGGGCGGGTTGGAGCGGAAACTGATGCCCCTCTTGCTCGCACAGCTGGAGTTCAAGTCACTGGGGTAGTGATCGGCCGCGGTGTCCAGACCGTATCGTTCCATCTCGTCAAGCGGCGAAGGCGTACGGCGCGCTCGTCAGCACCGAAGGGGTCGATACATGGGCAAGCGGTTGATCGCAGTGATTCTGGCAGTGATGGCGATCGTCGTGGGCTGCGGCAAAAGCGACAACGCTGCCGCTGCCATCGTCACGCCCGGCCACGACCAGACATCGCCGTCGGACGCCTACACCGCCTTCGCCGAGGAGGGACCCGACGAGAACGGGGGGAAGACCTGGGTCCCCGTGATTCGCGACAAAGCCGGTCAGGAGGTCTTCCACGACCATTCCTCCTACCGCACCCCCGGGGTGATGATCACCTGGTTGCCTACGGAACCCGAACAGCTCTGGGTGTATTCAGGTGATGAAGGCGTCTACCGGATCGCTCCCGGCAGCCACGGTGGGTGGACCAGGAGCGCCGTCAAACGCGAGAACGTACCGTCGGAAGTATCCAGCCTCTGGGAGTCTTCGCGGTCCTGAATCGAAGCGTCGTCGTCTGGGTGCAGACTTGAGCGTGAGACGGGAGGAGAACCAATGATCGATGTCCTTCCCGACATGCCTCAGGGTGTGTTCGGTATCCGAGTGTCGGGCCGGGTGCGTGGTGATGACCTGCGCGAGTTCCGGCCGACGATGGACGAATTGCTGGCGACCGGCGAGATCCGGATCGTCGAGGTCATCTCACCGGACTACGAGGGATTCGGCCCTGGTGGTTTGGTCGAGGACCTGAAGCTCGGCTTGGGCGCGCTGCTTCGCCATCACTCCGCATTCAAACGGATCGCAGTCGTATCCGATATGGAGTGGGTCGCCCACGCCATGCATGCGTTCGCGTGGATGATTCCGGGGGAGCTCAAGGTCTTTGGGCTTGGTGAGCTCGACGCGGCGAAGGAGTGGGCCGCGGGCTGAGGGGCCGCGGGCTGAGGGGCCGCGGGTAGTCGATCAGTCGTCGTGCCCCGCGCGGTCGGGCAGGTCGAACCGGATGTCCCGTAGGTGGACGTGTCCGACCGACATGTCGGGAGTGCTTACTGAACTGGTGCCGGTTAGGCGTCCACGACGGTGGGATCATGGCTGAGTCGATCAGTATCACTACGGGGGGTCAGCATGGGGGAGTCGTCGACGAGCGGGAACGAGCCGACTGTCAGCACCGACGATGACCGGCGTCGGCACGTGCGCCGGCTGGCGTTGGAATCATTGGAACGTCGTGGGGTACGGGTGCGTCCGGCCCCGCAGGACGCACTGGGTGATGACTGGTTCATGGACCAGACGGGAAATCACTACCGGCTGTACAACCTTCAGCTCCAATGTGCGCAACGTCCGCCGGCCGAGTGGGTAGGCGCCGTCGAGTTTCATTTCGATCAGCAGTTCGCCAGCCGCTCGGACCCCGGGCCGGCCGAACTGGCGGACGCCGAGTTTCTGGCGCAGATTCGCACGCGCCTGCAGACGCCGGACACCTCGGGCATGGTGTCGATGCGATATGCGCGCCCGGCCTTCGACGGTCTCGTGGCTGAGTTGAGCCGCGACCTGCCGACCGTGGTGAAGACGGTGGGTGACGACCATGTCGCCGGCCGGGACCTGGATTTCCTCTATGAGGTGGGCCAGCGTAATACCGATGGCGAGCCCGTGGCCGTACAAGCGTTGGACCGCAACGTGTTTGCGCTGACCGGCGATTCCTTCTTCATCGCCTCGAAAGCCCTGAACATGCCCCGACTGATCGAGACGGTGCTGGGTGGGGCTGCACCGCTGGGGGCGGTGTTCAGCGTGCCTCACCGCAGTCTGCTCTTCGTGCATGCCGTCGGCGAGTCCACGGCCGATGCGGTCGGTTGGCTCGCTTCGGTGACGGTCGGGCAGACCGAGAATCCGCCCGGCGGGGCGGTCAGTCGAGACACCTACTTCTGGCACAGCGATGCAGTGCAGCGCATCACCCGGATCGACACGCAGGCCCGCAGCATCGACCTGCTGTGCGACGGGGCGTTCGGTCAGGCGATGAGTCAGCTCTAGGTGTCCGGTGCAGACGGCGCCGTGGACTCACCGAGACGCGGTTGCTCGCTAGCCTGAGCACGCGCCCTCAAGCACGGTGAGATTCTCGTTGAATTCCTTTGAGATGTATAAGGACTCGCGTAACGACGGTCGTGGTGCCGTAGCCTGCTGAGGCATCGCCGACGAATCGGTCTGAGGCCGTGGAGCGAGCTTGGCTATCTGGACCGCCAGGTCGGCCATCTTGTCGGCAGGTTCCGCAAGACGTTGGTCGCCGTGGATCTGATCAGCGAACCCGCGCAGCTGCGCCACCCACTGCGTGTATTCAGCGTCGGTAGGTTCACTCCCGGCGTTGGTTTTCGAGATGACACCTTCGGCGAACTGCTTGTTGTAGTCGAGCATCGACCGCACAACGGCGCAGTCTGGGGCCGGGCGATTCGACAGTGCGAATGCGCCCGCAGCTATGGCGACTAACGCGACAACGCTGATCCCGCCGAGAATCCACCACCGACGTTGGGTCATCAGGGAAGCCTCCCACGCCAGATCAACGCTATGGCTGCTCGGCGCGCCGGATCACGACCGTAGCGTCGCATTCGGCGCGGCCAACCACGCCAACCACGCCGAGAGCAACCCCTACTTGTCGAACTTCCCGCTCAAATACTCGACGCGACAAGCATTTCGGGCCAGTTTGCCGCTCGTCGTCCGGGGGATGACGCCGGCCGCGACCATCCGCACATCGGCGACCCGGATCTGGTGGTGGCGTGACACGGCCGCACGCACCGCGTCGACGATCGGGCCCGGCTCGGCGCGTCCGGCGCCGGCGGCGCGCTCGGCGACGATCACCAGTTCCTCGCCGCGGTCGCCGACCACCGAGAACGCGGCGACATAGCCCGAGCGCACTGCGGGTGACGCCGCGCTGACGGTGGTCTCGATGTCGTGCGGGTAGTGGTTGCGTCCGTCGATCAGGATCATGTCCTTGATCCGGCCGGTGAGATACAGCTCGCCGTCGATGTAGACGCCGAGGTCGCCGGTGGCCAGCCAATGGCTGTTGTCGGGCACCTCGGCGGCGTGGCCACCGGTCGTGAGCCGGGTCTGCAGCTTGTTGCCGAACACCCGCTCGCTCTCCTCGGCGCGGCCGAAGTATCCCTGGCCGACGTTGTTGCCGTGCAGCCAGATTTCACCGACGGTGCGGTCGGCCAACTCGTCGCCATCGGGTCCGGCGATCACCGCCCACTGGTTCGGAATCGGCTGCCCGCAGGACACATGTGCCACAGCGCCTTCGTCGGTGGCGGCGACGGTCACTGCGCGTCCGGCGCTGAGCTGGTCGCGGTCGAGGTACACCACGCTGGCCGCGGCACTCGGCGCGATGCTGGCGACCGACAGGGTCGCCTCGGCCATGCCGTAGGACGGCTTGATCGCGGTGGCGGGCAACCCGTACGGGGCGAACGCGGAGGTGAACTTCTCGACAGCGGTCATCGTGACCGGCTCGGACCCGTTGAGCAGCGTGACCACGTTGGTCAGGTCCAGCGTCTCACCCTCGGGCGGCAGGCCGCGCTCGGAAGCCAGCTCGAAGGCGAAGTTCGGGGCAGCGGCGAAGGTGCGCCCGTGGGCAGCCTCTTCGGCCAACCGCTTGATCCAGCGGTACGGGCGGCGGACGAACGCCATCGGGTCCATCAGGCTGATGTGGCCACCGCACAGCGCCGGGAACATGACCATGATCAGGCCCATGTCGTGGTACAGCGGCAGCCAGCTGACGCTGCGGATACCGGTGTCGAGGTCGCCGGCCAGGACCATCTGGATGACATTCGTACACACGTTGCGGTGGGTGATCTCGACACCGGCGGGCGTGCGGGTGGACCCGGATGTGTACTGCAGGTAGGCGATGTCGTCGGTGTCGACCTCGGGGCTGACGTACATCTCGGCCAGCGTGTCCGGGACGGCGTCGACGGCGATCATGCGCGGACGCTCGGCGGCGGGCAGCGTCTTGATGAAGGTGCGGACCGACTCGGCCGCAGCGGTCGTGGTGAGCACCACGGTGGGTTTGGCGTCGGCCAGTACCGCGGCGAGTCGCTCGGTGTGACCGGCCAGGGCCGGTGCGAACAGCGGGACGGCGACATTGCCGGCGTGCACCGCCGCGAAGAAGGCTGCGACGTACTCGACACCCTGCGGGGCCAGGATCGCTACCCGATCGCGGGGCTGGGTGACCTGCTGCAGTCGGGCGCCGACAGCGCACACCTGCGACCACAGGGCGTTCCAGCTGAGCTCGACGGCACGGCCGTCGGGATCCGTCGAGTAGTCGAGGAATCGGTAGGACGGCTCGTCCCCGTAGATGAACCGATTGCGATCGAGAAACGACGTCAGGGTGACGCCGTCGGGTACGACAATCGTGCCGTCGTCGCGGACGTAATTTTCGATGTTCGACGTCGACGTATCTACGGCACTGGTTGCGAAGGGATCCCGACCCATGCCGGTAAGACTAATAGCGGCTCTAATAAAGCCTGGCAGCGCGGTCGGGTGTGGGTTGTCACGAGGTCCGGGAAATGTGTCGTGCGTCTCTATTTATCGAGGCCCGTCCACGGCATAAGTCCCGTTATCGTCGGTGAACTCCACGATCACCCTGCGCAGCGTGTCGTTTATCTCAACCGCGCATGTGAACGTCGCGCCGGTCCGCACGACCGGATTCTGGCCGTTGTTGCATGCCACCGCGACGATGCGGTTGGCCCCGTAGCCGTTGATCGGATCGGACAGGATCTGGGCCACGCCGGACTCGGCCTGATGGACGTCTAGCCGGGTGCTGTTCGTGTCCGCGCGACTCCAGGCCCACAGCCCGGCGCCGATCACCGCGACCGCCATGACGGCGATCGCCGCACCGATGAGCAGACGTCGGTCGGCGGGCTTGGGCTTGGGCCGCGACGGCAGCGGTGGCGTGGGCCGTGGTTGGTGCTGCGGTGGCGGTGCGGGCCACGCATCGTGTTGTGGCGGCTGAGGCGACTGCTGGCGCGCGGGCGGGGGTGTCCATGCCGGCCGCGGCGGAGGAGCACCCGGTGGCGGCGTGCCGCCCGGCAGGGGTGCGCCGCCCGGCCGCGCCCACCACGGTTGATCGGGACCGCTCATCGGTTCTCCTCGACTGGGCTCATCGGCTCACGGGAACCTCTGGTAGCACTGTGCGTCATCGCCTTGCAGGCCGGACCGGTAGGCCAGGATGCGGGTGAACCCAGCCGGCAGCACCCTGCCGTTGACGTCGCTGGCGGCCAGCCCGTTGGTGAGCAGGCTGCTGATCGCCTCGTCGGTGTCGCCGGCTGACAGCGTGATCGGCAGACCGGGCTCGGCCATCCTGGCCTGACCCACGCCCGTCAGGCAGCCCGTGCGCATCGCGGCCACGGAAGTGTCGAGCGTCAGGCCCTTCTCGTGTTGTACCGCCATGGCGTACCGCGATGTCAGGACGGAGATCGCTGAGTTGTCGCCCTGCAGGAGTTCCTGTTCATCGTTTTCGTTTCTGGCTTCCCCGAGTGCTTTCAGTCCATCCAGGTCGACCACGATGGTGTTGGTCGCCGGGCAGTAGGACGCCGGCGGCGACGGTCCGGCGTCGGGGCACGCGGCCGGCTCGGTACTCAACGTGGGCGGGTTGGTGGGTGCGTAGACCTGCCGCAGCGATTGCATGGTCTTGTCCAACAGATTCACCGTGATCGTGCTGTTGGCGCTCTGCGGGGCGCCGAAGAAGTCGAGGAATTTGGGTAGATCACCGCGACGCTTGGTGATCTCGGCGGAGTCCATGGCCGCGCATTGGTCGACGTTGCCGCTGAAGCCGATCTGGAAGGCGCTGACCCGGTCCAGCGCGGACCCGTGCTCGTTGCCGGTGAGCGTGGCGTCCATCCGGGTCATCAGAGGATCGCGGATGTAGATCAGCCCGGCCAGGACGTGGTTGAGCCCGTCGCCGGTGCTCAACTCGAAGCGTGGCGATTTTCCGGCCGCCACCCAGCGGAGGTAAACCCCGGCCAGGCAATCGGCTTGCTGCTCGGCCACCAGCACGGGCGTGCTCTCGTTGATCAGCCGCGCCTGTTGCTGGACGGCATGGCCGTACTCGTGGGCCATCACCCCGACCACGCCCATCTGGCCGAAGTACTGCGCCGCCACCGGAATCGCGACGCCACGGTCCCATGCCATCACGTCGCTCTTGAGGCAGTAGAAGGCATTGGTCAGACCGACTGTGCTCTGTCCGCAGATCTCGAGCCCGGGGGAGAGGTCGGAGTTGAACGACACCAGCCGGGAAACGGGGGTGAATGTTCCCGGCAGTGAGCCGCCGGTGTAGTTCTGCGACCAGAAGTCCTCGATGTCGTCGACGGCCAGCAGGGCCAGGTCATCGATCTGCCCACCGTCGGTGTTCTCGGCTCGGCGGGTCGGCGCGGGCGCCTCGGGCCGGGTGCCGCTGTGGCCGTCGGTCACCGGCAGGCCGCCTACCCGGTCAGGCAGGAACAACATCGACGTCGCCCTGCCCCCGATCACGGGGGCGTTCCCGCACCCGGCCAGCAGTGCCGCACAACAGGCCAGACCGAGCCACCAGCGAAGCCTCGCCAACTGATCCGCCTTCCACGCGATACACCCCAGCCAGTTCTACCTGCTCGCGACGACGTTCGGCACGGGCCATCGATGACCTGCGGGACAATGGCAGCGCTATGTGCACGTTCGACGATCTGGTGGCCCGGGTGTTGGCCCGTGCAGCAGAGCCGGGGACGTCAGTCATCGGGATCGCGGGGGCGCCGGGGGCGGGTAAATCCACGCTGACCGAGGCGCTGGTCTCCGCCGCCCGGGACCGGCTCGGCGACGACGCGGTGGCGCACGTACCGATGGACGGATTCCACCTCGCCGACGTCGAACTGCGCAGGGTTGGCCGGCTGGACCGCAAGGGTGCGCCGGACACCTTCGACGTTGCCGGATACGCCGCACTGCTGCGCCGTATCCGCGGATGCGCCGAGGTGGTCTACGCCCCGGGCTTCGAGCGGGACATCGAGCAGCCGGTCGCCGGCGCGATCCCGGTGTTCCCGGATGTGGCTGTGGTGCTCACCGAGGGCAACTATCTGCTGCTCGACGACCCGGGGTGGTCGGCGGTGGCCGCGGAGATCGACGAAACCTGGTACTGCGCAATCCAAGACGATGTCCGCGTCGCGCGTCTGGTGGCCCGGCACATCGCGTTCGGCAAGCCGGCGGGTGCCGCGCGGCGTTGGGTTGCCGAGGTCGACGAGCCCAATGCGCGGTTGGTGGCGGCCACTGCGGAGCGGGCCGATCTGGTTGTGTCGGTTGCGGCCGTGATGCCCGGCTCACACTGATGTCGTTTGTGTGCATAATCACGGCCGAGCGAGTTGCCATAACCATCGGCGGGGGCCAAGATTGAGGTGTAAATCTGGAATGATTCCAGAAAATCAGCGTGAGATTGGATAGGTTGCAATGGCACTTTTGTCGATTGGTTCTCAGTTCCCGGAATACGACCTGACGGCCGTGGTTGGCGGAGATCTGTCCAAGGTCGACGCCAAGCAGCCCGACGATTATTTCACCCGCGTCACCAACAAGGATGACGACGGCAAGTGGCGGATCATCTTCTTCTGGCCCAAGGACTTCACCTTCGTGTGCCCGACCGAGATCGCCGCGTTCGGCAAGCTCAACGAAGACTTCGAGGATCGCGACGCGAAGGTGATCGGCGTTTCGGTGGACAACGAGTTCGTCCACTTCCAGTGGCGCGCGCAGCACGAGGACCTGAAGAAGCTGCCTTTCCCGATGGTTTCGGACCTCAAGCGTGAACTCACCGCTGCGGCCGGCGTGCTCAACGCCGACGGTGTCGCCGACCGGGCCACCTTCATCGTCGACCCCAACAACGAGATCCAGTTCGTCTCCGTGACCGCCGGTTCGGTGGGGCGCAACGTCGACGAGGTGCTGCGCGTGCTCGATGCGCTGCAGTCCGACGAGCTGTGCGCCTGCAACTGGAAGAAGGGCGACCCGACGCTGAACGCCGGTGAGCTGTTGTCCGAGGCCGTCTAGTCATGAGCATCGACAACATCAAGGAAGCGCTGCCGGAGTACGCAAAGGATCTCAAGCTCAACTTCGGCAGCATCGTGAAGTCCACGGAGCTCAACGAGCAGCAGCTGTGGGGTGCGCTGGTCGCCACGGCGGCAGCTACCAAATCGCAGCAACTGCTGAAGGAGATCTCCGAGGACGCCCTCGACGTGCTGAGCGAGGAGGCGTACAACGCCGCCCTCGGCGCTGCCTCGATCATGGGGATGAACAACGTCTTCTACCGCACCAAGGGTCAGCTCGACGGCCGCTATGACGACCTGCGGGCGGGGCTGCGGATGAACATCATCGCGAACCCTGGTGTACCCAAGGCGGACTTCGAGCTGTGGTCGTTGGCAGTCTCGGCGATCAACGGTTGCTCGCACTGCCTGTCCGCGCACGAGACCGTGCTGCGCGACGCCGACGTGTCCCGCACGACGATCTTCGAAGCCATCCGGTTGGCGTCGATCGTGTCCGGCGTGGCCCAGGCGTTGCTCACCGCGGACGCGCTCGCCGGAGTCTGAAGGTCAAGCCTCCCGAAAAGGGGCTTACGCGCATAACCCAACAGATAAACTCGCCTCTCGCGATTCCGGGAGGCGAGTTTTCTGTTGGTGGCACCGAAGAGAAGTACCCGCAGCCCCCATATCGATGCCACCGTGCGCAAGGCGATCACGGGTGCGTCCATCGGCAACGCGGTCGAGTGGTTCGACTTCGCCATCTACGGCTTCCTGGCGACCTACATCGCCGGAAACTTCTTCCCGGCCGGGAACGAAACAGCCGCGCTGCTCAACACTTTCGCCATCTTTGCCGCCGCATTCTTCATGCGTCCGCTCGGCGGGTTCGTGTTCGGTCCGCTGGGCGACCGCTGGGGCCGTCAGCGGGTGCTCGCCGTGGTGATCCTGCTGATGTCGGCCGCCACGCTGGGAATCGGCCTGCTGCCCACCTACGCCACCATCGGTGTGGCTGCGCCGCTGCTCCTACTCCTGCTGCGGTGCCTGCAGGGATTCTCGGCCGGTGGCGAATATGGCGGCGGCGCAGTCTATCTCGCTGAGTACGCCAGTACCCGACGGCGTGGGCTCACCGTCACGTTCATCGCGTGGTCGGGGGTGCTGGGTTTCCTGCTGGGCTCGGTCACCGTCACGCTGCTGCAGGCTTTTCTACCGCCCGAGGCAATGGAGAGCTACGGCTGGCGCATCCCGTTCCTGGTGGCCGCACCACTCGGCCTGGTCGGCCTCTACATCCGGCTGCGGCTCGATGACACCCCTGAGTTCGCCAAGCTCGACGAGGCCGATCGGGTGTCCACCTCGCCATTGCGTGAAGCCGTGGGCACCGCGCGGCGCGCGATCCTGCAGGTCATCGGACTGTTCATCGTGTTCAACGTCGGCTACTACGTTGTCTTCACCTTCCTACCGACCTACTTCATCAAGGCGCTGCACTTCAGTAAGACCCAGGCGTTCGTCTCGATCACCCTGGCCAGCCTGGTGGCCTTGATCCTGATCCTGCCGTTGGCTGCGCTGTCGGACCGGATCGGGCGCAAACCGCTGCTGATCGCCGGTTCGGCCGGATTCGTGGTGGGCGCGTATCCGCTTTTCCTGCTGATGAATTCGGGATCGGTGGCGGCGGCGATCCTCGGACACTGCCTGCTTGCCGCCATCGAATCGGTGTACGTCGCGACGGCGGTCACGGCAGGTGTGGAACTGTTCGCCACCCGGGTCCGCTACAGCGGCTTCTCGATCGGTTACAACATCGCGGTGGCGCTGTTCGGCGGGACCACCCCGTATGTGGTCACCTGGCTCACCGCGGCAACTGGCAACAACCTGGCTCCCGCGCTGTATCTGGTTGCCGCGGGAGTCGTCTCGGTGGCCACTGTCCTGACATTGCGCGAGAGTGCGGGGCAACCAATGTGTGGCGAGGGCGACCCTTCCGATCAGCAACGTGCCACGATGGCACCGTGAGCACCACCAGGCCGACGGCCCGACCGACGAAAGCCGATGTGGCCAAGCTGGCCAACGTCTCCACGGCGACCGTCAGCTATGTCCTCAACAACGTTCAAGGGCAACGCATCTCGGAGCAGACCCAGGCCGCAGTACGCAAGGCCGCAGCCGATCTGGGCTACCGGCCCAATCTCGCGGCCCGCAACCTCGCCGTCGGCGGTAGCGGTGTGGTGCTCTACATCGTCGGGCGGCTCTCGCTCGGCAACCTGCCCATCGAGGTGGGCAGCCGGCTCACCACCGCGTTGGCCCGGCACGGCGTCGTGCTGTCCCTGCAATTCGAAACCGAGGACGACCGCAACGTCGTCGACGCGATCGCCGACCTCAACCCGATGGCGATCACCAGCACTTTTCCGCTGACGGGCAATGCGCTGGCGGCAGCGACCGCGGCCGGTATCCCACAGATTCACCTGGGCAGCTCGCAGCTGCACGCGATCGGTTCGCTGGACGCCAGTATCGGCGAGATGCGGGTGGATCATCTCGCGGGCCGCGGCCACACCCGCCTGGCTTTCGCCTACACCACCGAAGAGGAACTGCGTCCGCTCGGCGACTACTGGCTCGCGGGGTTGCGGGCCGCCGCGCAGCGGCGTGGTCTGCCCGAGATCGCCGTGGCCAGTTGTGCCGCTGACGGATCCAACGCCGCCGAGACCGTCGCGCGCTGGGCTGCCGACGGGGTGACGGCCATCTGCGCGCAGAGCGACGAGACGGCATTCGTGGTGCTGCACGGGCTGCGACAGGCTGGGCTGCAGTGTCCACGGGAGATGGCGGTGATGGGTGTCAACGCGATCGACCTGGGTGCGGTCAGTGCCCCGCCGTTGACGTCGGTGGCCTTCGACGCCAAGGCGATCGTCGACGTCGCGGTGGCCGCGATGATGTCGGAACTGGGGTACCCCGCCGAGGCCGAGCCGAGCAGCGCGGAGGTCGCCACGCTGGTCCAGCGCGACTCCACTTGACCTCGGGTTTTACCGATTGACGGGTCGGGAACCGCCAACTTACTTACGCGCATAACCATCCGTGTGTAAACTCCGCTCTCGGACACAGAGAGGTGGATTTCCGTGACAGCCAGCGCGACCCAGAGCGTGTATTTCGACCCTTACGACGTCGAGATCAACACCAACCCGTATCCGACGTTCGCCCGGCTGCGCGAGGAATCGCCGCTGTACTACAACGAGCAGCACGACTTCTACGCGTTGAGTCGTTTCGCCGATGTCAACAAGGGACTCGTCGACCACGAGACCTTCAGCTCGGCCCGCGGCGCGATCATCGAACTGATCAAGGCCAACATCGACATCCCTTCGGGCGCCCTGATTTTCGAAGATCCGCCGATCCACACCGTGCACCGGAAGCTACTGGCCCGGATGTTCACCCCACGCAAGATCAATGCCCTGGAGCCCAAGATCCGGGAGTTCTGCGCGCAGTCGCTGGACCCGCTGGTGGGTGCCGGCAAGGTCGACTTCATCAAGGATTTCGGCGCGATCATGCCGATGCGGGTGATCAGCGCACTGTTGGGCATCCCCGAGGACGACCAGGAGATGATCCGCGACCACGGCAACGATCAGTTGCGGACCGAGGCCGGCAAGCCGATGAAAGCGGCGCAGGAAGGTCTGGTCGACGGTTCGATCTTCGAGACCTACATCGACTGGCGCAAGGACAACCCGTCCGACGACATCATGACCGACCTGCTCAACGTCGAGTTCACCGATGAGCAGGGCGTGACCCGCAAGCTGACCCGCGAAGAACTGCTGATCTACATCAACGTGGTGGCGGGTGCGGGTAATGAGACGACCACGCGGCTGATCGGTTGGGCGGCAAAGGTGCTCGCAGAGCATCCGGATCAGCGCCGCCAATTGGTCGAGAATCCGGCACTCATCCCGCAGGCCATCGAGGAGCTGCTGCGGTTCGAACCGCCGGCTCCGCACGTGGCTCGCTACGTCACCCGCGACGTCGAGCTCCACGGCCAGACGGTCCCCGAGGGCAGCGTGATGATGATGCTGATCGGTGCGGCCGTCCGCGACAGTCGCCAATTCCCGCCCGACGGTGAGGTTTTCGACATCCACCGCGAGCAGCACCAGCATCTGGCATTCAGCGTCGGCACCCACTACTGCCTGGGCTCGGCGCTGGCGCGACTGGAAGGCCGCATTGCGTTGGAAGAGATGCTCAAGCGCTTCCCCGAGTGGGACGTCGACCTCGACAACGCCGAGCTGTCGCCGACTTCGACTGTCCGCGGCTGGGATTCGATGCCGGTGTTCATCCGGTGACGGCCGCGCTGACCGTCCCCAAGGACTGGAGCCAGGTCACGCCCGAGTGGTTGACGGCCGCGTTGGCCGACCACCACCCCGACGCGGTGGTGGACCGCGTGACCATCGACATGCGCGACGACGGCACCAACCGTCGGGCGCGCCTGTCGGTCACGTACTCGTCGGGTTCGGGGCCTGCGACGGTGTTCGCCAAGGCCGTCGACCCCGGCCACAAGGAGATGATCAAGTACACCAGCGGTCTGCTGCACGAACCGCGGCTGTTCAACTCCAAAGTCGATCTGCCACTGGAATATCCGAAGGTGTACGCGGCGCCGATCGACGACGGCGACGAGGACTTCATGCTGGTCATGGAGGATCTCACCGCCCGCTCCGCCGATCCCCGCGATGCGACCCGGCCGCTGACCGTCGAGCAGGCCGCCTGTGGTGTGCGCGGTCTGGCCCGCCTGCACGCTGCGTTCTGGGGCGAGCGCCTTCGCCGACCCGGCCTGGAGTGGCTGGAGCCGTTCGAACCGTGGGACGGCATGCAGTGGGCGCCCTTGCCTGCCGCGCTCGAGCGGTTGGGTGACGACGCGCCGGCCTCGGTACACGCGCTGACCATCGACCATCTGGTGGAGGGCATCTGGAAGCCCTTCATCCGGACGCTCACCACGCCCGGTACGTCGCAGACACTGCTGCACGGTGATCCGCACATCGGGAACACCTACGTTGTTCCGGGGCTGCTGCCCGATGGTGACGTCGGCTTCCTCGACTGGCAGGTGGCTCGCCAGGGCAACTTCTCGCTGGATCTCGGTTACTTCCTGCAGGGCGCGCTGACTACTGCGGACCGCCGCATGGCCGAGCGTCAGTTGCTCGAGGAGTACCGGGATGCACTGGAGCTTCCCGCCGATGAGCTGCCGTCGGCGGATGAGATATGGCTCCGCTACCGGGCCTCGGTGGCGCACGGGTTGACCACGTGGCTGGCCACCGCCAGCGCGGGGGAGCTGTGGCAGCGCCCGGACATCGCCCTGGCACTGGCCCAGCGGTATTCGGCGGCCTACGAGGATCTGCAGACCGCGCAGGCACTGGCCGATCTGGTCGGTTAGCAAGCTCGGTCGAACAGCCCGCCTGACGGGAATCGTCGATCTGAAGGCCCGCCGAACCACTACGGTGTCCGGCATGACAGGTGTGGTGGTGACAGGTGCAGCGTCGGGGATCGGCCGGGCCAGCGCGGAGGCGCTGATCGCAGATGGCCGACGGGTTGCGTTGTGGGACATAGCGCCCGGGGTCCGCGAGGTGGCCGACGGGCTGGGCATGCCCTCGGCGGTGATCGACGTGTGCGATACCGCTGCGTTGTCGTCGGCCGTCGAGGAGGCCGCCCAGGCGCTCGACGGCATCGACGGCCTGGTGCACGCCGCGGGCCGGGTGCTCCCGGAGCCGGTGGGCGCCTTCACCGAGGAGTCCTGGGACGCGGTGCTCGACGTGAATCTGCGTGCGCAGGCGCTGTTGGTGCAGTTGCTGTTGCCGCACCTGGAGAAATCCGCGAAGGCGGGTGGATCACCCGCGGTGGTCGGCATCTCCAGCATCGAAGGTCTGGCCGCCAATCCGTTCATCCCGGCCTACTGCGCCTCCAAGGCCGGCCTGTTGGGCATGACGCGGTCGATGGCTGCTCAGTTGGGCCCGTTGGGAATTCGCGTCAACGCGGTGTGCCCGGGCTTCATCCACACCCCGATGCTGCAGATCGCGTTGGACGTCGAGGAGATCCGCGCGAGCTTCGAACAGGCCGCGCCGCTGGGCCGATTGGGACAGCCTGACGAGATCGGTGCCGCCGTGGCGTTCCTGATGTCACCGAAGGCGTCGTTCATCACCGGCACACAGCTCGTCGTGGACGGGGGAGTGACCAGCCGCCACCCCTGAGGCAGGTCCCGGATACGAGGGTGACCTTGAGGATCTGATCGCGCAAGGTGCCGTCATCGGCATCGGTGACCAGCGGGTCGACACCGATGGCATCGGCGATCATCTGCAGCGCACCTATGCTGGATCCATCCGGAAGATCGGCATGCGCCCCAGTAGCGCCTCGAACTCGTCGGGGTCACCGTCGGTCACCAGCCCGCCCTGGCGAAGAAAGCCGACCCAGCCGGGAATCAGGCTGGGCAGCAGGCGAAGTAGTGGTCTGGCGTCCTCGTTGGACAGTTCGACCACCCGTACCTGCTCGACTCGGCGACCCCGGCTCAGCGTCGCAGCCTGGTCGGCCCGCACATTTGCGATCCACGCCGCCTCCGGTGCCGCCGCGACGTATTGCTTGCCGTCGACGAACATCGGTGTGACCGGTGTCGCGCGGGGTTGCCCGGATTTGCGTCCGGTGACCGTGAGGATTACGGGACCCTTTGCGCCGAAGCGGAGTCCGAGCCGGGACAGCGCGACGATCGCCTTGTTGCCGGGCTTGATGTACCAGGGCAGCTTCACGATTTCTCCAAATTGAGGAATGGGCTCAAGTTACGTGGCCCAGCCTAACGCTATATTGAGGGTGCATGTCAACTTAAGTCTGGAGGTGCGATGCCCGTACAACGCGCGTTACGCGCCGATGCGCGCCGCAATCGCGAGAAACTGCTCGAAGCCGCGCAGGCCGAGTTTCAGGAGCGCGGGCTCGGCGCTCCGCTGGAAGCGATCGCGGCGCGCGCGGGGGTCAGCATCGGCACGCTCTACAACCGATTCGCGACGCGCGAGGACCTCATCGACGCAGCGTTGCCTGCCCTACTTGCGCAGACGCTGGAGGACCTGTCCGAGCGCGCGCTGTCCGCCGACTCAGCGTGGGATCGCCTCGCCACCTTCATTTTTGGATTGTGCGACCTGCAGGCCGGCGATCATGCCTTCAGTGATGCCATGTGCACCTCGCGGTACGCCTCGCCGGCGATCGAGCAGATCTGCCAGGCCAGTCTGGAACTCGGCGCACGGTTGATCGCCGGCGCTCAGGCCGACGGTTCGCTGCGTGCTGACGTCACTGTTGACGACCTGTTCACAGCGCTTTGGCTCAATGCCTGCCTGGCCGACCATGGCGGCCCGGATGCCGCTGCGGTCGCCCGCCGCCAGATTGCCTTGCTGCTGGACGGTCTACGCGCCGCCGCGGCGACTCCACTGCCCGCCGGCGCGGCCCAGGCCGCGGCCGTTGCCGCGAGTCTGATGCAGTCCTAGCCCCGATGCCGACCTAGTCGCTGGCCGGAAGTGGCTTGGCTTCTTTGAGGTTGAGCGCGGTGGTGCCGACCGACAGCGTGCCGGCGCCGGCCTTGGTGACCAGGACCTCGGCGCCGCCCTCGTCGACGTAGCGCTTGCCCATCAGGTTGCCGTCGGAGTATGCGGCATCGATCGTTGCACCCGAATCCTTCTCGGCATCGAGAGGAACCATGGCGACGCCGCCGGCGCGGAGATCATCGAGACTGTCGGCGCTGCGCACCACGATCACCTGGGTGTCGCACACCTGGCTCTGGAGGCGGGTTCCGTTCTTGATCATGCTGACTCCTTTGAAACGGGTGCGAGTTCGTCGACGAGTTGGCGGCGCAGAACCTTGCCGGTCGGGTTGGTGGGTAGTTCATCGCGAAACACCACCCGGTCAGGGGTGCGTGATCCGCGCAATTGCTTCCGGACATGATCGCGCAGCGCATCCGGGTCGGGGGAGGTGCCCTCCACGGGCACCACGACGGCCACGATGATCTGGCCCCATTGCGGGTCCTCAGGACCGACGACGGCGACGTCGCGGACCTCAGGATGCTCGACGAGCACGTCCTCGATCTCGGCCGGGGCGATGTTCTCCCCACCGCGGATGATGGTGTCGTCGGATCGTCCACCGATGAACAGGTAGCCGCCCTCGTCGAGCATCGCGACGTCCCTGGTGGGGAACCAGCCTTCGGCGTCGAGCACCGATCCGATGTCGGTGTAGCGGCCCGACACCTGCTCACCGCGTACGAACAGTTCACCCGTCTCGCCCGAGCCCAGGACGGTCCCGTCCTCGGCTCGGATCTGTACCTCGATACCGGGCACCACCTGGCCCACGGAGCCGAGCCGCCGGGCGGCGGACGCATCCTCGGCGGCGAGAGCCTCGCGATGATCATCGGGGCCCAGAACCGCAATGGTGGAACTGGTTTCGGTCAATCCGTAGGCATTGACGAAGCCGACGTTCGGCAGCAGCTGCAGCGCCTTGCGGACCAGCGGCAGCGCCACCTTGGAGCCGCCGTAGGCGAGGGTGCGCAAGGTGGGCAGCTCGAGGCCGGCCGCTTCCAGCGCGGTGACGATGCGGTCCAGCATGGTCGGCACGACGGTTGCGGACGTGACGCCCTCGGTACGGACCAGCTCCACCCATTTGCCGGCGTCGAAGTGTCGCAGGTACACCATCTTCCGACCGGCGTACAGGTTCGACATGGCCGCGCTGACCCCGGCGATGTGATACGGCGGGACGCAGATCAGAGCGGCGTCTTCCTCTGCGGCCGAGGCGAATTCGACGGTTCCGGTGATGTAGCTGGTGAGGTTGTTGTGGGTGAGCTCGACGGCCTTGGGGCGCGACGTAGTGCCAGAGGTGAACAGTACGACCGCCACGGCGTCGGGATCGGCGAACTCGGCCGCAGGTTCGCAAGTGCGGGCCGCGGCCAGGTACTCCTCGGAGGTGATCACCTGTTTACCTGCCCCGGCGACCACGTCGGCGTATTCGGCATCGGCGACCACCAGTGGGGTGGGCAGGCGCTCGATCAGCTCGTGCAGGCCGTCGCGGCTGAGGCGGTAGTTCAGCGGCGTAAACGGCACCGCGGCGCGGGCCGAGGCGAACAGCAGCAGCGGAAGCAGCGCACCGCCGGTACCGACATAGGCCACGTGCGCAGCTTCGGAGGCGGCGATGACGCCGGCCCCGCCGTCGGCCAGAGTGCTGAGTTCCTCGGTGGTCAGGCGGAGATCGTCGGACACCACTGCGGTGCGGTCCGGTCCGCCCGAGACCGCCATCTCCAGCAGTAGCGAGATGCTCATAGACCCTGTCCCGGTGCGTCGATGAAGATATCGATGATCGGATTATCCCCGCCGCCGTAGCGGGAGAGGTCGGTGACACCAGAGGAGCTGAGAACCTCCGAGTCGATGAAGGTCTGACCGTTCACCTCGGCGGCCGGCCGGGACAGGATCTCCACGGCCGCATCCGCCATGATCTCGGGGTTGCGGGACTGCGAGGCCATCTTGTCGCCGTCGGCGAGGTTGGTCACCGCAGCGGTGGCGATGTAGGTCTCGGGCCACAGGCAGCTGAATCCGATACCGGCGTCCGCGTATTCCGCCGCCCAGCCCAGAGACAGCAGCGTCATGCCGTACTTGGACAAGGTGTAGGAGGGGTGTGCGCCCAGCCAGTAGGGGTTCATGTTCATCGGCGGGGCCAGGGTCAGCACCTGCCCGTTGGTGGACTTGCGCAGGTGCGGCAGCGCGGCCTTGGTGAGCAGGAAGGTGCCGCGAATGTTGATGTCCATCATCAGGTCGAACTTCTTGGCCGACAGCGCCTCGGTGGGGTCGGTAGAGATGGCGCTGGCGTTGTTGATCACTATGTCGACGCCACCGAAGTGCTCGACAGCGGTCTCGACCGCGCGGGCCACATCCTCTTCCTTGCGCACATCGCCCACGACCGCGACGCCCTTGCCGCCGGCGGCTTCCACCTCGGCGACGGCGGTGTGCACGGTGCCGGGAAGCTTGGGGTGGGGTTCTGCGGTCTTGGCCAGCAGCACCACGTTCGCTCCGCGACGGGCCGCGCCGAGCGCGATCGCCAGCCCGATCCCGCGGCTGCCGCCGGACACGACCAGCGTGCGATCGGTGAATGACTCTTGCTGGCTGGACATGGTCCTCCTCGTCGAGCGCAGCGTCCGCGATGCGCCGTTTGTCAACCGTACCCAAATGGTATTGGCATTCTCATTTTTAGCAAGTGGCGTAATCGTCGGGTGTGGCGCCCGGGGAATCGGTGCCGACCAGACCTGTTCGCTCCCTACGCTCACCAGGCCTCAGTGTGCAGGTCGGAGCGCTCCCGGCCTGTACAGGCGCCACATTTCCACCGTGCGGTATTGGCATTCTCATTTTTAGCAAGTACGTTATCCACTGATGAGCGAGCAAGATGTCTCTCCCGTAGAGACCCCATCTGGCATCCCGCTGGCGCCCGTCTACGGACCGGACGACCGCGCGGTCGAGCCTCCTGCCCCCGGGACCTACCCCTTCACCCGTGGCAACTTCGCCTCCGGATACCGCGGGAAGACCTGGACCTTCCGGCAGTATTCGGGCTTCGGTACCGCCGAGGAATCCAACCGCCGGTACCGATACCTGCTTGATCAGGGTGGGACGGGCCTGTCGGTGGCGCTGGACCTGCCGACGCAGTGTGGCTACGACTCCGACGACGAAGAGTACGGGGAAGAGGTCGGCCGCGTCGGCGTCGCCGTCGACACTCTGGCCGACGCCGAGATCCTGTTCGATGGCATCCCGCTGGACAAGATCAGCACAAGCTTCACCATCAACGGCACCGCGGCCATCCTGCTGGCCTTCTACGTCGCCGCCGCCGAGAAGAAGGGCGTGCCGCGCGAGAAGCTCACTGGAACCATCCAGAACGACATCCTCAAGGAATACGCGTCTCGCGGCACCTGGATCTGGCCGCCCGAGCCGTCGCTGCGGCTCATCGCCGACACCATCGAGTTCTGTGCGGCCGAGGTGCCGCGGTTCAACGCGATCTCGGTGGCCGGTGCGCACTTCCGCGACGCGGGCGCCAATGCCGTGCAGGAGATGTCGTTCACGCTGGCCGACGGCGTCACCTATTGCGACACCGTCGTCGAACGCGGTCGGATGACGATCGACAAGTTCGCCCCGCAGATCTCATTCTTCTTCTACACCCACGGCGACTTCTTCGAGGAGATCGCCAAATACCGTGCGGGCCGGCGCCGTTGGGCCACGATCGTGCGGGAGCGCTACGGCGCGACCACCGACAAGGCCTCGATGTTCCGCTTCGGCTGCGTGGCCGGCGGAGCCTCGCTGTACGCCCCGCAGGCGCAGAACAACCTGGTCCGCGTGGCGTATGAGGCCATGGCCGCGGTACTGGGCGGCGTGCAATCGATGTTCACTGCCGCGTGGGACGAACCGTTTGCCCTGCCGAGTGAGGAATCGGCGACGCTGGCGCTGCGGACCCAGCAGATCCTGGCCTACGAAACCGGCGTCACCAAAGTCGCCGACCCGCTGGGCGGTTCATACTTCGTCGAGGCGCTCACCGACGCCACCGAGGCCAAGATCATCGAGATCATGGACGACCTGGAGAAGCACGGCGGCATGGTCCGCTGCATCGAGGACGGGTACCTGCAGGGCCTGATCGCCGACGAGGCGTTCAAGATTCACCAGGAAACCGAGTCGGGCGAACGTCCGGTGGTCGGGGTGAATCGGTTTGTCACCGACGAGCCGGCACCGGACATCGACACCTACGAGCTCGACGCCGAGGGGCGCGATCTGCAGCTCAAGCGACTGTCGAAGGTCAAGGCCGAGCGCGACGACATTGCGGTCAAAGAGACTCTGGCCGCGTTGGCCAGAGGTGCCGAAGGCGACGACAACCTCATGCACCGGTTGATCGACTGCGCCAACGCGTATTGCACAGTGGGAGAGATGGTGTCGACCTTGAAGTCCGTGTGGGGCGAGTTCCAGCAGCCGGTGGTGTTCTGATGGCGACTCGGGTACTCGTCGCCAAGCCCGGATTGGACGGTCACGACCGTGGCGCCAAGATCGTGGCGCGCACCTTGCGTGATGCCGGATTCGAGGTCATCTACACCGGCATCCGGCAGCGCATCGAAGACATCGTCTCCATCGCGCTGCAGGAAGACGTTGCGTTGGTCGGCCTATCGATCCTGTCCGGCGCGCACGTCGCGCTGACCACCCGGACCGTCGCGGCACTGCGGGCGGCCGACGCCGGTGACATCGCCGTCGTCGTCGGAGGCACCATCCCGCAGTCCGATGTGCAGAAACTCCTCGATGCCGGTGCAGCAGCGGTGTTCCCGACCGGAACCTCGCTCGAAACCCTCGTGACCGATGTTCGTGCGCTGACCGAGAAAGCGAGCTGACATGCGCCTTGGTGTGATGATCGGGGCCGAGCGTGGCGATATGGCCCGCAAGGTCTCCAAGCTTGTCTCCGACATCCAGTGGGCTGAATCGGCAGGACTGGACAGTGCGTGGATGCCGCAGGTGCCCAACGACTTCGACTGCCTGACGATGGTGGCGCTGATGGCGGCGAACACCACGCGCATCGAGCTAGGCACGGCGGTGGTGCCGCTGCAGGCCCAACATCCGATCGCGCTGGCCCGCCAGGCACTTTCGGTACACGCGATGTCGGCGGGTCGGTTGGCCCTGGGCGTCGGGCCCTCGCACCACTGGATCGTGCGCGACATGCTGGGCCTGCCGTACGAGAAGCCCGCTGCCTACACGCGTGACTATCTGCAGGTCTTGAACACCGCGATCGCCGGGCCCGGACCCGTTGACGTGGAGAACGATTCGTTCACCGTGCACAACCCGACGGTGCTTGCCGCCGACACTCCGATGCCGGTACTGGTGTCGGCACTGGGCCCGGTGATGCTGCAGCTCGCCGGTGAGCATGCCGACGGTACGTCGCTGTGGATGGCCGATGAGAAGGCGATCGGCGAGCACATCGCACCCAAGATCAACAAGGCAGCCGCCGAAGCGGGTAAGCCCGCACCGCGCATCGTCGCAGGCATCCCGGTCACCCTGTGCGCCAACTCCGAGATCGAGGAGGCCAAGGACCGGGCCAACCGCGTCCTGGCCGAGGCCGAGACGTCGCCGAACTACCAGCGGCTGCTCGACCGCGGTGAGGCCCGCAACGTCGGCGACCTGTGCGCGGCGGGCGACGAGGAGTCAATCCTGAAGCGGTTCAAGCAGTTCGCCGACGCCGGGGTGACAGATCTGTCGGTGCGGTTGTTGCCGATCGGGGAGACCCGTGACGAGCTGATCGCGTCGAAGTACCGGACGCGTGAGGTGATCGCGGAACTCGCCAAGGCCGTGCGATGAGCCGCCGAAACTACGCTTTATGGCGACTTTTCGGCTTGATCGCGTCACAAACCGTAGTCTCGGCGAAATGACCGGGCCGCTCGCGGGCATCCGCATCATCGAGGTCGGCGTCATGCTGGCCGGCCCGTACGCCACCATGATGCTGGCCGATCTCGGTGCCGAGGTGATCAAGGTCGAACCGCCGGGCGGTGAGATCTCACGCCAAGTCAGCGACAGCTATTTCGCCAGCCTCAATCGGGGTAAGCGCAGCATCTGCCTCGACCTCGCCTCAGAAGCTGGTCAGGCGAAACTCGGTGAGCTGGTAGCTGACTCGCATGCGCTGCTGGTGAACATGAAGCCGTCGGTGATCCGCCGGCTGGGGCTGACGTATCAAGCGCTCTCGCGCTTCAACCCCGAGATCGTCTGCGTCGCGATGACGGGATTCGGGCTGGACGGGGGAGATGACCCGGCGTTCGACTACGTCATCCAGGCCGCCACCGGAGTGGCCGCGATGACCGGCGATCCCGACGGGCCGCCCACGCTCCCGGGCTACTCGTCGGCGGACAACTCGACGGGGCTGACCGCTGCGCTGGGCCTGTTGGCGATGATCGTCTCGGGAAGAGGCGGGCAGGTGGACGTCTCGCTGCGTGATGTCATGCTCTCGCAGCTGAACTACCGCGCCTCGGCCTACCTCAACGACGGTACCGAGCCGCGCCGCCATCCGTTCGGTGCACATTCCTATTACGTACCCGCGCAGCTGTTTCCGACCGCCGACGGCTATCTGGCGTTGTTCATCACCCACGACGGCTTCTGGAAGTCGTTCGCCGGTGAGGCCGGGATCGAGGGTTTCGAGACCATGGCCGAACGGGCCGCCCGACGGGATGAGGTTCTCGATGTGGTGACTGCCGTGTTGGCGACCGATACCGCCGCAGGCTGGGAGTCTCGGCTCAAACCGCTGGGGATTCCGGCGGCTGCGGTGCGTACTCTGCCTCAGGCGCTGGACGCGACGCCGGAGATGCTGGTCACCGCTGGGGATTTCCGGTTGGTGGGGAGTCCGGTGCACGTCGCCGGGTACTCCCCGGATTACCGGCCCGCGCCGTTGTTCGATGAGTACGCTGCCGCCCCCTTCGGGGAATCGGCAGCGCCGTCATCAAATGCTCAGTCCTCGTCGTAGGAGACCGTCACCGAATCGCAGTCCGGGACGGCCTGGCAGGTCAGCACGTAGCCCTCGGCAACCTCGTCGTCGTCGAGTGCGTCGTTGACCCGCATGGTGGCGGTGCCCTCGAGGAGCTTGGCCATGCAGGTGCCGCAGTTGCCGGCCTCGCACGAGAACGGCGGCGTCATGCCGGCCCGGCGCGCGCTCTCCAGCAGCGTCTCGCCCTGCCTGCGGGGCACGGACAACTGCTCGCGGTCGAACACGATCGTGACCTTGCCGTCCGCTTCGCTGCCGGCCATCGGTTCTGCGGTCATGTGACTCCCCTGTGCACGTACGTTCTGATAGAAAGAGAATACCATTCTCGCTAAATGATAGTATCTTCTCGGGATGCTCGGCACCCAACGAGAGTTCTCGGGAGAGGGGTTGTAGATCTTGACTGAGGTCACAACTGCTCCTTGCGTGCGCACGTCCGCAGTGCTCGCGTTCGACGACCGTGAGTACACCCTGGCCGAGCTCGACGCGCTGACCAGTGGGATGGCCACCGCGCTGGAGCATCGCGGCGTACGCCCGGGCGATCGGGTCGCGATCATGTCGTCCAATCGCCCCGAGTTCGTCGTGGCGTTGCGGGCGATCTGGGGTCTGGGTGCCGTCGCGGTGTTGATCAGCCCGGCATGGAAAGAAACCGAGGCCGCTCATGCCCTGGCGCTGACCGAACCGAGTTACGCGGTGGGTGACCACGAGGTGCTGGCCTCGCAGATGTCGATGCTGCATCTGGACGAGCCGATCACCCCGGGCCGCCGGCAGTTCGGTCGGCCCGACCCGGATAGCGACGCGCTGTTCGTCTTCAGTTCGGGAACCACCGGCCTGCCCAAGGCGGTCCGGCACACCCATCGCGGGTTCGCCGCGGCCATCGAGCATTGGCGCGACGCGCTGGGTTTCACCTGCGCGGACCGCATGCAGATCATGACGCCGCCGTCGCACATCCTGGGCCTGCTCAACATCGCCATGGTGCTCGATACCGGCGCGTGGATGCGTCTGCACCGCCGTTTCGATATCGACACCATGCTGCGCCATATCGAATCAGACCGGATCACGATCGAGATGGCCGTGGCGCCAATCGCTTTGGCCATGGCCGCGCATCCCGATCTGGGGCGCTACGATCTGTCGTCGCTGCGTTACGTGATGTGGTGTGCCACCCCGGTCACCCGCAGTGTCGCCGACACCGTCACGGAGCGTGCCGGGGTTCAGTGGCTGACCGCCTACGGCACAACCGAGCTTCCCGTGATCGCGTGTAATCCGCTGGACGCCACCCACATCGACACCGTCGGTATGCCGGTGCGCGGGGTGGACGTACGGATCGGCGAGGACGACGAGATCCAGGTGCGGTCGGATTCGGTGATGGCCGGGTACCTGCCCAAGGACGCCACCGCGGGCGCATTTTGTGACGGCTGGTACCGCACCGGTGACATCGGCTACCTCGACGGCGACGGATACCTGCGCATCACCGACCGCTCCAAGGAGATGGTCAAGGTCCGCGGTTTCCAGGTGGCACCGGCCGAGATCGAAGCGGTGCTGCACGGCCATCCGGCAGTCACCGACTGCGCCGTGTTCGGTGTGGCCGATGCGGCCGACGGTGAGGCCGTGGTGGCTGCCGTGGCGACAAGTTCTGCGGTGTCGGCCGAGGAACTCATCGATCTCGTCGGTGAGCGGCTGGCCTCGTACAAGCGGCCCAGCCGCGTGGAGTTCGTAACCGACATACCGCGGTTACCTTCGGGAAAGGTATTGCGACGAGTGCTGAAGGAGCGGCATGGACGTTCGTCTGACGTCTGAACAACAGCAGCTGCGAGAGGCCGCAGCGAAACTGGCCGACGACCTCGGACCGGGTGCGGTCCAGGAATTGTCGGATGAGGGCCGGATCGCCCGGTTGGAAAGTACGGTCGCTGCCACCGAGTGGCGCACCCTGCGGTCCGACGGCGCCTCCGGGGTGGAAGTGGCGATCGTCGCCGAAGAGTTCGGGCGCGGTCTTGTCGACGTGCCGTTCCTCGGGCCGGTGCTCGCCGACGATCTGGCTCGTCGGCTCGATCGTGAGGTGACGGTGGTCGGCTTGCGAGAGTCTGGCGGGGGCGAGGCTGCCACCGCCGGCGTGGATCTGACCCGCAGCACGGCGGGCGTCGTCGAGTCGCCGGCCGAACTCGGCGAGCTGTCGGACGAGGACGTCCTGCGCTGGCAGGCGCTTGCGCTCGCGGCCACGAGCGCCGATCTTGTCGGCGCTGCACGCGGCGTGCACGCGCTGGCCGTCGATTATGCGAAAGTCCGTGAGCAGTACGGCTCGACGATCGGCTCGTACCAGGCTGTCGCGCACCTGCTGGCCGAGGGACTCGCTCTGATCGAGGGTTCGATCAGCGTGCTGCGCCATGCGGCATGGGCCGTCGACGAACTGCCGGCCGAAGAAGCCGTCCGAGCCGGAAAGATCGCGAAGGTCTACTGCGCCCGCGCCGCGCGCACCGTCTGCGAGACCGCGATCCAGGTACACGGCGGCATCGGAAACACCTGGGAATGCCTGGCGCACGTGTATCTGCGCCGCGTTCTGGTGGCCACCGAGTTGTGGCCCGTCAAGCTAGAGGACTTGGAGGTCACTGATCTTGGACTTTCGTGATTCACCTGAGGAAGCTGTCTTCCGGGACCGGCTGCGGACCTGGCTGGCAGACAACGCCGCGTCGTTCAAGGCGTCCGGCGACGATTACTGGGCCCGGATGGGGGAGTGGCATCAGGCCCTCTATGCCGCAGGCTTTTTCGGGACCTCGTGGCCCAAGGAGTTCGGTGGCCAGGACCTGCCACCGGTCTACGACGTCATCGTCGATGAGGAGCTGGCCAGGGCCGGCGCCCCGCCGCGCCCCAGCCTCGGCTACCTGGTCGTGGGCCTGGGACACCACGGCAGCAAGGAACTGCAGCAGCGGTTCCTTCCGGGGATGATCAACGGCACCGAGCGTTGGTGCCAGGGATTTTCGGAACCGGGCGCCGGTTCTGACCTCGCCTCGCTCACCACCACCGCGACCCGCGACGGCGACAACTACATCATCAACGGGCACAAGATCTGGACCAGCTATTCCGATGTGGCGGACTGGTGCCTGGTGTTGGCCCGCACCGACAAGGACGTGGCCCGCCACAAGGGCATTTCGGCGTTCATCGTGTCGATGCACCAGGACGGCATCGAGCAGCGGCCGTTGCAGATGATCAACGGTGTCACCACGGAATTCGGTCAGGTGGCGTTCGACGGCGCGGTGGTGCCGGCCTCGAATATGGTCGGTGAGCCGGGCGACGGTTGGCGCCTCGCCATGACCGTGGTCAGCCATGAGCGCGAACCGTCGACGCTGGGCTACTCCGCGCGCTACGGAAAGCTCGTGCGGGAGATGGCATCTCGGGTCGAAAGCGTGGGCGGCAAGGTTCCCGAAGATCTGGCCTGGGCCGGGGTGCAGGCCGAGATGCTGCGCCTGCACGTGCGCCGGCGACTGTCCGAACAGCTCGACGGGCTCAAGCACGGCCCGGACGGCTCGCTGGACAAGCTGCTGATGACCTGGGTCGAGCAGTCCGTCGGGCACGCTGCACTCTCGGTGACCGGAACCACGGACCCTGAACTGCTCAGCGCCTATCTGTACAGCCGGGCGCAGAGCGTCATGGGTGGCACGTCGCAGATCCAGAAGAACATCATCGCGTCACGAATCCTCGGGCTGGGAGTCTAGATACATGTACGGAATGCCAGACGAAATCGATGTGCAGGCCGACGGTGCGCTGCGCATCATCACGCTGAATCGCCCGGATGCGCTCAATGCGGTCAATGACAACCTGCATGTCGGGCTCGCGCGGTTGTGGGAGGCGCTCAACGAGGACGCCGAAGCACGTGCGGCAGTGATCACCGGTGCGGGACGGGCGTTTTCGGCCGGTGGCGACTTCAACTACCTCGACGAGTTGCGCCGCGACGAGGCGTTGCGCCAGAAGACGATCAAGCATGGACGGGATCTCGTGATCGGCATGGTGCGGTGCCGGATCCCGGTCGTGGCCGCCGTGAACGGCCCGGCAGTGGGGCTGGGCTGCAGCCTGGCCGCGCTGTCCGACGTCGTCTACATGGCCGAGACCGCACACTTCGCCGATCCGCACGTACAGATCGGGCTGGTGGCCGCCGACGGTGGCCCGCTGGTATGGGGTTCTCAGATCAGCTTGTTGCAGGCCAAGGAGTTTGCGCTGACCGGCGTGCGGATCAAGGCCCAGCGGGCCCTGGAACTCGGGCTGGCCAACCATGTGGTGGCAGACCCGTTGTCGGAGGCGATCGCCTGCGCGAAGAAGCTCATCGATCTGCCCAAGCAGGCCGTCGAGGCCACCAAACGGTTGATGAACATTCAGCTCGAGCAGCAGGTGATGGCGTCGCTCGATTACGCCAACCTCGCCGAGTACGTGTCGTTCGGCACAGCTGATTTCAATCGGATCGTCGATGGCCTGATCGCCAAGAACTGATTATCAGGCACCGCGAGCGACCGCAGATGTACGCACATTGCGGCGTGTTGGCGTACAGGCACGGTCGCTCGCGGTGCAACTAGAAGCACCTAGAACGTGAGGGCTTCGGAGCGCTGGACGGTGCCGGTGACACCACTGGCATCCTGCCCCGCCAGTCGCACGGCAGCGAGTCCCATCGCTTCGGGGGGCTCGACCATCTCCGGGGGGATCTGGAGACCGCTGCCGCCGGCCTGCCACCCTTCGGTCAGCACCACCCGTGACGGGCTCAGGCAGTTGACCGCGATGTTGTCGCCGCGCAGATCGGCCGCCAGACCGAGGTAGAGGCGTTCGGCGGCAGCCTTGGACACCCAGTAGGCGTTGGCGCCGTGCTCGACCATGTCGACGCCGGTGGTGGTGATCGCGATGAGCGAACCGCCACCGCGATTGCGCACCTCTGGGATGACGGCCTTGGTCACCAGGAACACCCCGGTGAGGTTCACGTCCAGGCACAATTGCCAGCGCTTGAGGGGCGTCGTCTCGATCGGGCCGAGCCACAGCACGCCGGCATTCGCCACCAGGATGTCGATGCCGCCGAATTCCGAAACTGTCTTGGCGACAGCCTTGTTCACTGATTCCTCGTCGGTGACGTCGCAGGCGACCGGCAGCGCCCGCCCGCCTGCTTCGTTGATGGCCGCGGCCACCGATCCGATGGTGCCGGGTAGCTTGCCCTGCTCCTGCGAACGAGCCGCGACCGCGACCGCAGCGCCCTCGGCGGCCAGGGTTCGAGCGATCGTGGCGCCGATACCGCGGCTGGCCCCAGCGACGAAGGCGATCTTGCCGTCGAGCCTGCCGGTGGTTCCGTCACCGTGGATCGACGCTTCGTGCACGTTCGTCATGTGCCGAGTGTGCACGAAGTGCCGAGCGGAATCGGCGTGTCCACCAACAGGCACGCACGCTCGCGGTGCAAATGCCAAGAGGTGGGCATTATTTGGGCGGGAATCGCAATGCCCCATCGAGGCGGATGATTTCGCCGTTGAGGTAGTCGTTTTCGATGATGCTCTGCGCAAGCTGTGCGTACTCGGTCGATCGGCCCATGCGCTTGGGGAACGGCACCTGCGGACCCCAGTACTGCTCAAGCTGATCGGCGGCCTTGCCGTAGGCGGGGGTGTTGATGGTGCCGGGGGCGATGGTGCAGACCCGGATGCCCAGCGGCGACAGGTCGCGTGCGGCGACGAGGGTCATGCCGAGCACGCCGCCCTTGGCGGCCGAGTAGGGCAGCTGGCCGATCTGGCCTTCGTACCCTGCGATCGATGCGGTGTTGACGATGACGCCGCGGCCGCCTTCCTCCAGCGGTTCGGTCTTGGCGATCGCCGCGGCCGACAGTCGCATGACGTTGAACACCGCGGTCAGGTAGAACTCGATGGTCTTCTTGAAGCCGTCGAGGTCCAGTGGGGACCCGTCCTTGCCCACGAGGCGGCCGCCGGCGGCCGGCCCGCCGTGGGTGTCCACTGAGATGCGGAGCGGGGCAAGGGCTTCGGCCTCAGCGATGGCGGCGAGCACCGACTCCTCGGAAGTGGCGTCGGTGGGCACATAGCGCACACCCAGCTCGTTCTCGAGCTTGGCGCCCTTCTCGTCGGCCAGGTCTGCGACGACCACCTTGGCGCCCGCTGCCTGCAGGCGGCGGACGGTCGCTTCACCCAGGCCGCCCGCACCGCCGACGACGATCGCGGAACTACCGGCGATTTGCATACGGTTCCCCTTCTTGCAACTGACACTCTCTGGCTGCGAGAATAACATTCTCTTACCGGGTGAACCAGGGAGCAGATCAATGCCTGAAGCCGTCATCGTGTCCGCGCTGCGTACCCCCATCGGTACAGCCAAGAAGGGCACGTTGCGCGATACCGACGCCTATGTGCTGGCCGACCACGTGGTGCGGGCGGCGTTGGAGGATATGCCTGCCGACCTGGCAGCATCAATCGACGACGTGATCCTGGGAGAGGGCCTCTACGGCGGCGGCGTCATCGCCCGTCATGCCGCCATTACCGCCGGCCTCACGACGGTCCCCGGTGCGTCCATCAATCGGCACTGCGCCGCCGGTCAAGCCGCCGTGCAGAGCGCCGCCGCCGGCATCCGCGCCGGGATGGACCGGTTGATCCTGGCCGGCGGCGTCAACTCGGCCTCGACCTCGCCCCGGTTCATCCGCGCGGCCAGCAGCGCCAAGGACGCCGAATGGGTGAACTGGTTCCCGCCCACGCACCCGGACCGCCCGGACGCACCGAACATGGACATGTCGATCACGGTCGGCTGGAACGCCGCGGTCAAAGCTGGGGTGAGCCGCGAGGAGATGGACCAGTGGGCGTTGGGCTCGCACCTCAAGGCTATCGCGGCGATCGACGAGGGCCGGTTCAAAGAAGAGATCGTCCCGATCGACACTCCCCACGGTCTCTTCGACACCGACGAGCATCCGCGCCGCGACACCACCCTGGAGAAGCTGGCCGGGCTCAAGCCGCTGCACCCCGAGATCGACGGGTTCTCGATCACCGCAGGCAACGCGTGTGGCGCCAACGACGCGGCCGCGCTGTTGACGATCGCCAGCGACGAACTCGGACTGCCGGCGTTGGCCACCATCAAGTCCTGGGCGTCGGTGGGGGTCGACCCGGCCTCGACCGGCCTGGCGCCCGTCGAAGCCATCACCAAAGCCCTTGGCCGGGCTGGGCTCTCACTGGCGGACGTGGACCTATTCGAGATCAACGAAGCCTTCGCGTCGATGTGTGTGGCCACCGTCAAACTGCTCGACATCAACCCGGAGATCGTCAACGTCAGCGGAAGCGGGTGCTCGCTGGGCCATCCGGTGGCTGCCACCGGGGCGCGGATGCTCGCCACCATGGTCCACGAGTTGCGCCGCCGCGGCGGCGGTATCGGCGTGGCAGCGATGTGTGCGGGCGGCGGTATGGGCTCGGCGACGGTCATCGAGGTGCCTTCGCCGTAGTGTCAACCGTGATGACGAAGTACAACATCGAAGAGCTCATCACCGCGGCGCGCGGCGGATCCCAGCGTGCCGTCGGTCGGTTGCTGAGCCTGGTCGAAAGTGACCGTCGCGACGAGGTTCTCGCGGTGCTGGGCACGGCATCTCCGCGCGTCATCGGCATTACCGGGCCACCTGGGGCCGGAAAGTCGACGACAGTGGGCGTTCTCGTAGGTGCCTACCGCGAGCGTGGTCTGAGGGTGGCGGTGCTCGCGGTGGATCCGTCGTCCCCGTACAGCGGTGGAGCGCTCCTCGGGGACCGGATCCGGATGGCCGCCCACATCAACGACCCTGACGTATTGATCCGCTCGGTGGCCACCCGCGGGCATCTCGGCGGACTGGCTGCCGCCGTGCCGGCGGCGATCCGCTTGCTGGCCGCGCTGTCCTACGACCTGATCGTGCTGGAGACCGTGGGTGTGGGGCAGTCGGAGATCGAGATCGCCGCGATCGCCGACCCGACCGTGGTGATCCTCAATCCCGGTGCCGGTGACGCGGTGCAGGCGGCCAAGGCCGGCCTGCTGGAGGTCGCCGATCTGGTGGTGGTGAACAAGGCCGACCGCGAGGGTGCCGATCAGACCGCCCGCGATCTGCGGGCAGAGGCCAGCGTTCCGGTACTCAAACTTGTTGCGGCGCAGGGGGAGGGCCTGGCCGAATTGGTCGAGGCTATCGACGCCCACCACCGGGCCGACACCGCGGCGCGTCGCGCTGCGCGGGCCAGGACCCAGATCCTGTCGCTGGCCCAGACCTTGCTGCGCAACCACGGGGAGCTGGACGGGCTGGCTGCGGCCGTGGCCGACGGCACCACCGACCCGTACACGGCGGCAGCGCAATTGATCGCCGACTCGGCCCGCTGAGTCGGGGAGCGCGATCACCCGTCCCATCGAGGATGCGGGTCTGCGCGGCGCCGCGCGGGGTCGAGGGCACGTCGACGGTAATCGAATTCAGCTGACGGACTTGCCCGTCGCCGCCGCGTAGCCGCTGCGATAGCCGAACACCATTGCCGGACCGAGGGTGCCGCCGGCGCCACCGTAGGCCTTGCCGGTCACCCCGCCCATGGCGTTACCGGCAGCGAACAGGCCCGGGATCCGCGCACCGGTGACGTGCAGGACGCGACCGTCGCGGTCGGTGCGCGGCCCGCCCTTGGTGCCCATCGCGCCGATCTTGACGGGCACCGCGTAGAACGGCGCGGTGTCGACCGGACCCAGTGTCTGTCCGGCCGGGGTGGCAGCTGAGTTGTCGCCCCAGTACCCGTCGTAGGCGCTGGATCCGCGGCCGAAATCGGTGTCGATCTCGGCGGCGACGTTGTCATTCCATCGCCCCAGGGTCGCGGCCAGGCCCTCGGCGTCGATACCGGTCTTGGTGCCGAGTTCGGCGAGCGAGGCGGACTCGCAGAACCAATCCGGCACCGGCTCACCGGGTTCCACGCCCAGGAACCCGTACCGCTGAAGATGCACGGAGTCGAACACGATCCAGGCCGGATCGTTGGCGTAGCCGAGCTTGGGGTCGAGGTACTGGAATGCCCCGGCCATCGAGTTGTATTCGCCCGCCTCGTTGAGGAAGCGCTTGCCGGCCCGGTTGACGATGACGCTGCGCGGCCGGGTGCGTTCCAGCCGCACGCTGCGGCTGCGGGGGTGACCGTCGATGGTGTCGCCGGGGATCTGCACGATCGGAACCCACCATGCCTCACCCATATTGGCCAGGTCGGCGCCATGTGCCATGGCCATCCGGAGCCCGTCGCCGGTGTTGTTCGGTGGAGACACCGCGCCGCGCATCGGCCCGCGCAGGTAGGCCTCGACCAGCTTGGCGTCCCATTCGAAGCCACCGGTGGCCAGCACCACGCCGCTGCGGGCGCGCACGTGGATATCGGCGCCGTCGACACTGATCAGTACCCCGACGATGCCGGTGGCATCACCGATCAGCTCTACCGCGCGGGCTTCGGTCACTGGTTGTATGCCTCGATCGAGCAGCCCCCGCAGCAGGCCGGCGATCAGTGCGGTGCCGGCCACGCACAGGTCGGCGTCGGGATCGTCGTAGACGGCGTGGATGCGGGCGCGGGTCTCGGCGTCGATCCCGACGTTGCTGAAATCGGCGGGGAAGGACGTGATCCGGTCCCGCCACGCGCCGAGCTTGCCCTGATCCACCGGGCCTGCGCTCAGCGAGCGGCCACCCCCGGGGCGCCCGCCGGGCAGTTCGGGCTTGTAGTCGGGAAAGCCTTCGGCGACGGCGAAACGCAGCTCACTGTGTTCCTCGACGAAGTCGAGCATCGCCGGTCCGGTCCGGACGAAGGTGTCCACGAGATCGGTGTCCATGTAGCCGAGCGACTGGGCCTGCAGGTAGTCCACCGCATCGGAGACCGGCAGCGGCCCGTCGGCACTGCGGTCATGGGACGGGATCCACACAATGCCGCCGGAAACCGCGGTCGTGCCGCCGACCGTCGGTGCCTTCTCGTAGATCGCGACCGATGCGCCGCTGACCGACGCAGTCAGCGCCGCGGTGAGCCCGGCGCCCCCGCTACCCAGCACGACGACGTCGACCTCGTCATCCCAGTCGAATTCGGTACGGGTCACAGTCATTCCCTTTCAGTACAGGATCGCCGATAGTTCATTCGCTGCGCGGACCACCGCGTCCTTGCCCCCCAGCACGACGTCTTCACGGTGGGAGATGAGGTTGATGCAGGTGGGGGGTGAGGGCAGACGCCGGCGCACGGGTACCGCCAGGCCATAGGTGTTCGGTTCGATCTCGCCGTGGGTGATCACCCAACCCTGTTCGCGGGTCTGGCGGACCAGTTCGCGCTCACCGGGGCGCGGCGGCATGCTCGCCAGCAACGCCACCCCGGCCGCGCCGAGCTCGAGCGGGTGACGGCTGCCTTCGTGGAAGGACAGTTGGTAGAACACCTGAGTCGGGACGATCACCGCGACGGCCACCTGCTGATCGCCCTCGGCCACCAGCAGTGAGACTGTGCTGCCGAGTTCGTCGGCGAGTGCGCGCAGCGTCGGGACGCTGAATTGGCGCATGTTGTTGTCGTACGACGAACCGAGTGCCGCCAGCCCGGCGCCGGGCCGGTAGCGGCCATCTTCACCCTTTGTCACATAACGGAATTGGCTCAGGGTGGCCAGTAGCCGGTAGGCGATCGTGCGATGGGCTCCGACATGGTCGGCGACCTGTTGCACGGTGAGCCCGGTCGGGGCTGCGGCGATGGCCGCGAGCGCGCTCAGTCCGCGCGCCAGCGTCTGCGAACCGGGCACACCGGTGGGAGAGCCGTCGGCCTTCGATTGTGCCTGAGGCTGGGTTGCCTTGGCCGGCATCGCGCCCTCCTTGACAGATAGAACCGCGAGAGTGATGCTCTGATATTAATGCACTCTAGTGTGCGCTATATGAGCAAAGTGCTTACAAATTTGGAGAATATCATTCTCCCTATCTCCGGAGAGGGGAACATGACAAGCACTGCCGCCGGGCCGGCATCCGGTTCCGTTTCGGCCACCGAGCACGAAAGCGTCTGGGCTGACCTCCAAGGCGTGGCGTTCTCGCAGGGCTACCTCGATGTGGGCGGCGTCCGAACCCGCTACCTGCATGCCGGTGACCCGAAACTGCCCGTGCTCGTTCTCCTGCACGGTTCGGGCGGACATGCCGAGGCGTATGTGCGCAACCTGGAATCCCACGCCGAGCATTTCTCGACGTGGTCGATCGACATGCTCGGGCACGGCTACACCGACAAACCGGGTCATCCCCTGGAGGTCGCGCACTATGTCGATCACCTGATCGGCTTCCTCGACACGATCGGTGCGCAGCGCGCCCACATCTCCGGTGAATCGCTGGGCGGTTGGGTGGCGGCGCGGGCCGCTGCCGATCACCCGGACCGCGTTGACCGGTTGGTCCTCAACACCGCCGGCGGCTCACAGGCTGACCCCGAGGTGATGAAGCGGATCATCACGCTGTCGATGGCGGCCGCGGAGAATCCGAGCTGGGAGACCGTGCAGGCCCGGATCAAGTGGCTGATGGCCGACAAGACAAAGGATTACGACGACATCGTGGCCAGCCGGCAGGCGGTGTACCGCCAGCCTGGTTTCGTCGCCGCGATGAGCGACATCATGGCACTGCAGGATCCGGAGATTCGTGCACGGAACCTGCTGGGGGAGAAGGAATACGGCTCGATCACCGCGCCCACCCTGGTGTTGTGGACCAGCGACGACCCGACCGCCGACGTCAGCGAGGGACGACGCATCGCCTCGATGATCCCGGGTGCGGTGTTCGAGGTGATGCCGGACTGTGGGCACTGGCCGCAGTACGAAGACCCCGAGACGTTCAACCGGCTGCATCTCGACTTCCTGCTGGATGCGCGGTGATGAGCGCTTGCGCGAAGAACAGAGGGCTGCTGTGACCGGCCAAGAGGTCGACGTCGTCATCGTCGGGGCCGGTCCGGTCGGCCTGACTCTGGCGAATATCCTTGGGATCCAGGGTGTCCGGACGCTCGTGGTCGAGGAACGCGACACCCTCATCGACTACCCGCGTGGGGTCGGTCTCGACGACGAATCGCTGCGTACCTTCCAGTCCATCGGGCTGGTGGAGGCGATCCTGCCGCACACCGTGCCCAATCAGATCCTGCGGTTCTACGACGGCAACCGCCGGCTGCTGGCCGAAATGGCGCCCCCGGACGCACGATTCGGCTGGCCCAAGCGCAACGGGTTCGTCCAGCCACTGGTCGACGCGCAACTGCTGGTCGGTCTGAACCGGTTCGAGCACGTGCAGGTGGCCTGGGGGCGACGGATGGAATCGGCCGTCGAGACCGCCGACGGGGTGAACGTCGACTTCGGTCCGGACGTCCCCGCGGTCCGGGCGCGCTACGTGATCGGATGCGACGGCGGACGCAGCGCCACCCGCCGCATCGCTGGGGTGTCGTTCGACGGCACCACCTCGCCGACCCGCTGGGTGGTGGTGGATCTGGCCAATGACCCGCTGGGACACCCCAACAGCGAGGTCGGTGCCGATCCGGACCGGCCGTACGCATCGATCTCGATCGCCCACGGTATCCGCCGGTTCGAGTTCATGATCCACGCCGACGAAACCGACGAGCAGGCCGAAGATCCCGAGTTTGTGGCGAGGCTGCTGGCTTCGTTCGTCCCGCATCCCGACAAGGTCGACGTGATCCGGCGCCGCGTGTACACCCACCACTCCCGTATCGCGGGGAATTTCCGCAAGGGCCGGTTCCTGCTGGCCGGCGACGCAGCGCACCTGATGCCGGTGTGGCAGGGCCAGGGTTACAACAGCGGCATCCGGGACGCGGCGAACCTGGGCTGGAAGCTGGCCGCGGTGGTCAACGGCCAGGCCGGCGACGCATTGCTGGACAGCTACGACACGGAGCGCCGCAAGCACGCCCGGGCGATGATCGACCTGTCGACTCTGGTCGGCCGGGTCATCTCGCCCACCAACCGCAAGATCGCGGTGGTGCGGGACAAGCTCATTCGCGGTGCTTCAGTTGTTCCTGCGCTCAAGCGCTACGTGCTGGAGATGCGGTTCAAGCCGATGCCGCGCTATGACCAGGGTGCGGTCTACCACCCGAAGCCGCCGACGGCCGACTCGCCCGTGGGCACGTTGTTCATCCAACCCCGGGTCGATACCCGCGAGCAGCCGAACGTGCTGCTCGACGACGTGATCGGGCTCAACTTCGCGGTGTTGTGCTGGAACAACGATCCGCGCGCATTGCTCGGTGAGCAGGCCTACGGACGCTGGAAAGCGTTGGGTGCGAAGTTCATTGCCGCCCGACCTCAGACCCAGTTGTTCTGGGCGGGGCACGACGCCGACCACGATGACGGATCCGTCGTGATCGTCGGTGACAGCACCGGTGCGCTCAAGTCCTGGTTCGACGTGCATGCCGAATCGGTACTCGTGCTGCGGCCGGACCGGTGCATCGCCGGGGCCGACATCGCCCAGCGGGCCCCGGAACTGAGCACGGCCCTGTTCGACGTCCTGCATCTGGTGGAGGAAGGAGTGAACGGTGCCAGTAGCCCTGTGCTGTATGTCCCACAGCCCACTGCTGAATCTTCCGGGACCGTCGGCTGACCTCCTCGACGAGATCGGCGCGGCGCTTGCCTCCGCGCGGGAGTTCGTGGCCGACTACGACCCCGAGCTGGTCGTGACGTTCTCGCCGGACCACTACAACGGGTTCTTCTACCGGCTGATGCCCCCGTTCTGCGTCGGCACCGCCGCGGCCGGAGTGGGTGACTACGGGACGCATCAGGGTGCGCTGAATGTCGCGGGCGACATCGCCCAGCAGTGCGCGGAGGCGGTGTGGGAGTCCGGGGTCGACATCGCGATCTCGACGAGCATGGACGTCGATCACGGCACCGTGCAGCCGCTGCAGGAATTGTTCGGCGAGGCGACCGCGCGTCCCATCGTGCCGATCTTCGTCAACTCCGTTGCCACGCCGCTGGGTCCGCTGTCGCGCTCCCGGGCGCTCGGCGCGGCCGTCGGCGCGTTCCTGGCCACCCTCGACAAGCGGGTGCTGGTGCTGGGATCCGGTGGACTGTCGCATGATCCGCCGGTACCGACGCTGGCCACCGCACCGCCGGCCGCGCTGGACCGGATCGTGCACGGGGCCCCGATGACCGACGAACAACGGATGGCCCGGCAGCGCGCGGTGAGCCAGGCTGCCCACGACTTCGCCCACGGTGACAGTGCGCTGCGGCCGCTGAATCCCGAGTGGGATCACCGCCTGCTGGAGATCTTCGACGAAGGTCGGCTCACCGACCTGGACAGCTGGTCCAATGACTTCATCGCCGCCGAAGGGGGCAACTCGGCGCACGAAATCCGCACCTGGGTGGCCGCATTCGCAGCGCTCGCAAGCAATGGCCCATACCGGACCGGAAATCACTTTTACCGGGCGGCACCGGAATTGATCGCAGGATTCGCAATCAGGACGGCGGTAGGAATCGCAGCATGACTTCAGACACCACTGCACAGGCGGCCGACGAAGGCTTCGGCGAAACGGTCGACGTGCTCGTCATCGGTTCCGGGGGCGGCGGCATGACGGCTGCGCTGGCGGCCGACGCGGCCGGCCTCAAAACACTCGTGGTCGAAAAGTCCTCCCACTTCGGCGGTTCCACCGCGCTTTCCGGCGGCGGCATCTGGGTGCCCGGCGCGCCGTCGCAGCGCCGGGCCGGCTATGTGCCCTCACCGGACGGGGTGTTCGACTACCTCAAGCAGATCACCGAGGGCACCGTCAGTGATGCCCGGTTGCGCAAGTACGTCGAGGCGGCGCCGGAGATGATGGACTTCCTCGAGCGCAACAGCGACTGGTTCGAGTTCGTCTGGAAGCCCGGCTACGCCGACTACTACCCGGAACTGCCCGGCGGCTCCGCACAGGGCAGCACGATCAACGTCCCAGCCATCGACCTACGCAAGCTCGGCGAGCACGAGCACGAGTTGCTCGCCCCGCTGGCCCTTGCGCCCAAGGGAATCTGGTTTGCGCCCAAGGATCTTCGGCTGTTCTACCAGATCCGACAGAACTGGCGCGGCAAGGCTGTGCTGCTGAAGTTGATCTGGCGGATGGTGCGGGCCCGGGTGTTCGGTGACCGGATGGCGGCCATCGGCCAGTCGCTGGCCGCCCGCATGCGGCTCGCGCTCAAGCAGCACGACGTCCCGGTGTGGCTGGATGCACCGATGACATCGTTGATCACCGGTGCGGGCGACGACGTGCTCGGCGCTGTCATCGAACGTGACGGCAAGCCGCTGCGGATTCGGGCCACCGGTGGCGTGATCCTGGCCTCCGGCGGATTCGACCACGACATGGCGTGGCGAAAGGAGCACCTGCCGGTCCTGGAGAAGGATTGGAGCTTCGGCAATCCGGCCGCCACCGGCGACGGTATCCGGGCCGGGGAAAAGGCCGGTGGTGCCACCGAGCTGCTCGATGAGGCGTGGTGGTTCCCGGCCATCTGCTGGCCCGACGGTCGGCTGCAGTTCATGCTCAACGAGCGGATGATGCCGTCGCAGTTCGTGGTCAACGGTGAGGGCAAGCGGTTCATCAACGAGGCCGCGCCCTACATGGATTTCGCCCACGCGATGATCGAGGGACAGCAGTCCGGGGTGGGGCACATCCCATGCTGGCTGGTCACCGACATCGACTCGTTCCACCGGTATGTGGTGGCCGGGCACCTGCCCATCCCGAAGATCCCGTTCGCCCCCGTTCCCACCGGGCGCAAGGTACCGCGGGCCTGGCTGGACTCCGGAGTGGTTGTCGAGGCGCAGAACTGGGAGGAGTTGGCCGGCAAGATCGGTGTGCCCGCAGAGAACCTGCGGTCCACTGCCGAACGGTTCAACCAGTTGGCACACGCCGGTCACGACGACGACTTCAACCGCGGCGACAGCGCGTACGACAACTACTACGGGGACCCGACGCTGCCCAACCCGAATCTGCGGCCACTCGGTAAGCCTCCGTACTACGCGTTTCAGATCATCCTCGGCGACCTGGGCACCTCGGGCGGACTGCGCACCGACGAGAACGCGCGGGTGCTGCGAGTCGACGATTCCGCGGTGGACGGGCTCTACGCGGTGGGCAACGCCTCGGCGGCGGTCATGGGCCGCAGCTACGCCGGTGCGGGCGCGACCATCGGGCCTGCGATGACCTTCGGGTATGTGGCAGCCAGGCACATCGCCGATCTCCAAGCCGAACAGCTTGTTGCACAACCTGTTTCACACGATGCCAATCATCAAGTCCAGGACAACGTCAGCAACACCCCAGGAGGAAACCGATGAAGATTTCGCTGTTCTACGAGTTCCCACTGCCCCGGCCGTGGTCGGAGGATGACGAACATCAGCTGTTCCAGCACGGCCTGACCGAGGTCGAGGCCGCCGACAAGGCCGGTTTCTCCACGGTCTGGCTGACCGAGCACCACTTCCTGGAGGAGTACTGCCACTCCACCGCGCCGGAGATGTTCCTGGCCGCGGCCAGCCAGCGGACCAAGGACATCCGGTTGGGTTTCGGTGTGATGCACCTGCCGCCGCCGATCAACCACCCGGCACGCATCGCCGAGCGCGTCGCCACCCTGGATCACCTGTCCAATGGGCGTGTGGAGTTCGGCACCGGTGAGGGTTCTTCGGTCGCCGAGTTGGGCGGCTTCGACATCGATCCGGCCGACAAGCGCACCATGTGGGAAGAAGCTCTTGAGGTTTCGATCCGCTGCATGACCGAAGCGCCGTTCACCGGCTTCAAGGGCGAGCACGTCGAGATGCCCGCCCGCAACGTCATCCCCAAGCCGCTGCAGACGCCGCACCCGCCGGTGTGGGTGGCCTGCACCCGCCCGTCGTCGGTGCAGATGGCAGCGCAGAAGGCCATCGGCGCATTGAGCTTCGCCTATACCGGTCCCGAGGCACTCAAAGAGCGGGTCGACGGGTACTACAAGGAATTCGAAGAGCAGGGCGCACCCATCACCCCGGCGATCAACCCCAACATCCTGGCCATCGGCGGTGACCTGTCGATGATGGTGGCCCGCTCCGACGACGAGGCCCTCAAGCGCCTGGGCACCGGTGGTGGCTTCTTCTCGTTCGGGATCATGCACTACTACCTGACCGGCATGCACACCCCCGGCCGCACCAAGGTGTGGGAGCGGTACGAGGAGGCGGTCAAGGAAGATCCGACGCTGGCTTACGGTCCGGGCCGCGGCGCCATCGGTTCGCCCGACACCGTCCGCGAATTCCTGCGTGCCTACGAGGCGAGCGGGGTCGACGAGATCATCCTGCTGCTCAACCCGCGCAGCCACGAGGGCACCATGGAATCCATCGAGATCATGGGCAAGGAGATCCTGCCCGAGTTCATCGAGCGGGACGCAAAGGCAGTGGCGGACAAGGCCAAGCGCCTGGCGCCGGTGATCGAGAAGGTCGAGGCGCGTCGCCGTCCGTCCGACGCCCCACTGTTCGACGAGACCTACGCCTTCGGTGGCCTGCCCACCGGCCGCGACAAGTTCACCGCCGGTGAGATTCCCGAGGCGATGGCCGAGATCAACGAGGGACGGGTCAAGGCAGCGCAGGCGGAGAAGGACGCTCGCGGGAAGTCGGAGTGAGAAGCAGTCGGCTACCGTGACCGCCCTAGACGAGCTGGTGCGCTACGACGGTAAACACGTCGTGGTCACCGGCTGCGCGTCGGGCATCGGCGCCGAGGTCACCCGCGCGCTGGGTGAGCTCGGCGCCCGGGTGACGGGTCTGGACATTCGACCGCCCGATCACCTGCCCGAGGAGTTCATCGAACTGGACCTGGCGGACCCGGAGTCCGTCGATCGTGCCGCCGGAGCGGTCGGCGGTCCGGTGGACGCCCTGTTCAACGTGGCCGGTGTGTCCTCGGGCATCGGCAACCCGCTTCTGGTGGTACGGATCAACTTCCTGGGCACCCGGCAGTTCACCGAACTGGTGGAAGGCCGCATTCCCGCGGGCGGATCGATCACCTCGGTGTCCTCGTTGGCGGCATCGGGGTATCGGGAAAACCTCACCACCACAGCGGGTCTGCTCAGAACACGGTCGGTGGACGAGGGGTTGCAGTGGTGCGCCGACAATCCCGAGGCACTGGCCGACGGCGGCTACCGGTTGTCCAAGGAGGCGATGATCCTCTACACGATGTGCCGGGTCACCGAACTCGGCGCCCGCGGGATCCGGATCAACTGCACCGCACCCGGTGTCACGGAAACACCCATTCTGGATCAGCTGCGCTCGGCGTACGGGCAGCAGTTTCTCGATTCGTTCACCACCCCGCTCGGTCGCAAATCCGATCCTGCCGAACAGGCCGCGCTGCTGGGGTTCCTAGGCAGCCCGGGGGCCAGTTACGTGAGCGGGCAGGTGATCTGGGCCGATGGCGGCATTCTGGCCCAGCGGCACGCGGCTCTGGTCGATGCTGTAGTGGACACCGACTCTGGGCAGAGGAGCTGAGCTTGGCCGGGACGATGAGAGACTTCCGCAAGGTCGCCGACGATGTGCGCAACTGGGGCCGTTGGGGCGACGCCGATGAACTCGGCACCCTGAACCTGATCACCGCCGAAAAGGTCGCGGAGGGGGCGTCGCTGGCCAAGCAGGGCAAGGTCTTCGCGCTCGGCGTCGACTTCTCCTCAGCCGGCCCGCAGGGGGCATTCCAGTTCCGGCAGAACCCCACACACGTGATGACGGTCGACGGAGGGGACGCCCATACGCTGGCGCAGTACGGCCCGCAGTGGCTCCGCAATTCGGTGGCCCACGAGGTGAGCGGGTTCTTCGCGGACAATCCGTTCCGCTTCAACGACGACATGATCGTCATGCCGCTGCAGGCGGCCACACAGTGGGACGCGCTGTCGCACGTCTATTACGAGGACAAGCTCTACAACGGCTTCCCGGCTGATTCGGTCACCAGCTTCGGTGCCTTCCACTGCGGCATCGACAAGGTGGACGGCAAGGGCATCACCTCGCGCGGGGTACTGCTGGACGTGGTCCGCCACCGGGGCGCCGAGCAGTTCCTGGAACCGGGCAATCCGATCACCCCGGCCGAGCTCGACGAGGTGGTCAGGGCGCAGGGGGTGGCCATCAGCCCGGGCGACATCGTGGTGGTGCACACCGGCTGGTGGACAAGGTTTTTGGCCAATGGTGACGGGGCTGAGCCCGGATCAGGACTGGACTGGCACTGCGCCTCGTGGCTGCACGACCACCAGGTGGCCGCGGTCGCCGCCGACAACCTCATGGTCGAGGACCCCGATCCGGCCAACGGTGTCGAGGGCACGTTCCTGCCGATGCACATGCTCTGCCTGCGCGACATGGGCCTGATGCTGGGTGAGTACTGGGACCTCGGCGCGCTGGCCGCCGACTGTGCGGCCGACGGCGTCTACGAATTCCAGCTCATCGCCCCGCCGTTGCGGGTGACCGGAGCCGTCGGTTCGCCGGTGAATCCCATTGCAATCAAGTGAGGAACGATGACGACAGCTGAGAAGGTCCCGTTCGTGGTGGGGCTCGGCGGCACCTTGCGTGCGAACTCGTCGACCGAGCGGGCGGTGCGGTACTGCCTGGAATCGGTGGAGCGCCAAGGGGGCCGGACCCGGATGTTCGCCGGGCCGGACCTGGAGCTGCCGATGTATGCCCCGCATTCGTTGGAGCGCACACCCGCGGCGTTGGAGTTCGTCTCCGCGCTGCGCGACGCCGACGCCGTGGTGGTGGGCTCGCCCGGGTACCACGGTGCGATCTCGGGTCTGGTCAAGAACGCGCTGGACTACATCGAGGATCTGCGGGAGGACCCGCGGGTGTACCTCGACAACACGCCGTGGGGCTGCATCAGCTGCGCCTACGGCTGGCAGGCCGCGGTGGGGACGCTGGGACAGTTGCGGTCCATCGGTCATGCGTTGCGGGCGTGGCCGACGCCGCTCGGGGTGGCGATCAACTCCGCCGATCAGATCTGGGACGAGTCAGGCGAATTGACCGATGGGCCGGTGCGCAGCCAACTCGACATGCTGGCCAATCAGGTGCTCACCTTCGCCCGCTCCAGTGGAGCCGCTCGGTAGTTTCGCTCGGATTACCGAGTCGCCCGGCCGACCACGAGCGGATGGACGATCGCCGGCATGCCGCGCCACACGGCGTCGTCGGCTGCCACAGCGAATCCACATGCGCGCATCAGCTCCACGGTCGCGCGGTTGCATCGACAGCCGCCTGCGAAGTGTCGCCACGGTTCAAATAGTTTGTCCTGGTACGCCGCGAGGAACCGTGATTCCGCCCGCACGTGTTCGATGAACAGGAACTGCCCATCCGGGCGGAGTACGCGGGCGATCTCGCGCAGCGCGCGTTCGGGGTCGCCGACGGTACACAGGGCGAGCGTCGAAACGACGGTGTCCACGGATCCGTCGGCGAGCGGTAGTTGCTCCGCAGGCGCGTCCACGATCCGAGCGACGCGCCCGTGTCGTTGCAGGCGGCGCGCGAGGCGTCGGCGCATGCCCGGCTCGGGCTCGGTGAGTACAAGCTCGGCGACTGCGTCTGGATAGTGCGCGAGATTCAGCCCCGTCCCGGCGCCGATCTCGACGACGCGACCGCGGGCGCCGCCCAGGAGCGTGCGCCGCCGGCGACGCATTCCTGCGATCTCGCCCACACAGAGGAATGGGTCATACACCAGGGCCATGATGCGCAGCCACGCCTTGGACGGCGGGCTCGGCTGAAGTTCGGTGCCGATGATGTCTGTCATGCCTCGAACATAGGAGCGGGCGCATCGGGTACGCATCGCCCAGACCGGCCATCTTCTGTCGATGGCCCGTTCCGGCCATCTCACAGGAGGCCGAGACGCGCGGCCTCCGCGACGGCGGCCGTTCGTGAGGTGCGGCCCAGCTTGCGGCGGATATTCGCGACGTGGCGGTGAACGGTATGCGGGCTCAGCACCAATTGCTCTGCGATCTCGCGATCGCCGAGACCGCGGGCGACGCAGGCGAGGATCTCACGTTCCCGAGGGGACAGCAGGACCGGCTTCGGCTCGCTCGCCACGGCCGGCGACGGCTGTGCCGGCGCCAGCGCCTGGCGGCACGCGCGGACCACGGAATCGGTGTCACCGTGCCAGGGGAAGTGCGCGCTTCCCTGCAGGGGGATGAACGTCGCGCCGGGAACCGCTGCCGCGACCTCACGACCCAGCCGTGACGGCACAGCGCGATCGTCACGACGATGAACCACCAGCGCCGGCCGGCGAACGAGAGGAAGGTATGCCCGCACATCGAGGCGATAGACCAGATTCAACAACGCGGCAGCGGTCTCGGAGGTCGCCGACTCTCGCTGAAACCGGGCAAACCGCTCCTGTTCCGCAGAGTCGGCGGTACCGAGGAACAGGCCGCTGAGCAGACGCGAGCCGAGTCCCCAATGTGCGCGTACCGCAGCCAGAATCGCGTCGCCCACGCCCGGAGCGGTGAGCGCCGCGCCGTCGGGGTAAGACCCGTACAGCACCAGGTGCTCGACACGCTCCGGAAACGCCGCGGCAAAGGCGATCGCGGTGCAACTCCCCGACGAGCCGCCGATGAGCGACACGCGTTCGAGGTCGAGTTCGTCGAGAAGCGCGCGCAGCGTCGCAACTTCCGCATCAAGGCTCAGATCCGAATCTCGCAGGGTGCGGTCCGACATGCCGACGCCGAGTCGGTCGTAGCGGATCAGTGTGTAGCCGGCCGCGACGCTTTCCCAGAATCGACGAAAGCCCTCGCTCTGCCAGTCGAGTTCGAGGTGGCTCACCCACCAAGCCGGAGCGACCAGCGGTGGACCGTCCCCGCGCGTCTCGTAGGCCATGCGGCGGTCGCCGAGGGGAAGGAACCGGATCTCCGACTTCTCCAGCACAGCCATGACGCTACGCATGATTGGGACGCATGATTAAGCAGTCTGGTCATCTCACGGATTAGAGAATGATGTTCTCCAATACGGAAAACATCAGTATCGTGTGGCCGTGGACTTCGCACGCAAGACTCTCGATGTCGACGGGCTGACGACGAGCTATCTCGAAGCCGGGTCCGGTGACCCCGTCGTCCTGCTGCATGGCGGCGAGTTCGGCGCCGGCGCCGAACTGGGTTGGGAACACGCCATCGGCGCAGTTTCCGCGCACTACCGGGTGCTGGCGCTGGACATGCTCGGCTTCGGTGAGAGTGCCAAAGTCATTGATTTCAATGACGGCCGGGGCATGCGGATCCGGCACATCGCCCGGTTCTGCGCCGAACTCGGCGTCGCCTCAGCGCATTTCGTCGGGAACTCGATGGGCGCGATCAACCTGCTCGTCGACGCGACCTCGGATGCGCCGCGGCTCCCCATGCGGTCGCTGGTGGCGATCTGCGGGGGAGGGGAGATGCAGCGCACCGACCACTTGTCGGCGTTGTACGACTACGACGCCACGATAGACGGGATGCGTCGCATCATCACCGCACTGTTCGCCGATCCGGCCTATCCGGCCGACGAGGCTTACGTGCAACGGCGGTACGAGTCGAGCATCGCGCCTGGGGCCTGGGAAACCTTGGCCGCGGCCCGGTTTCGGCGGCCCGGCCTGGACGCGCCGGCGATGCCGTCGTCGCAACGGGCATATGACCGCATCGGTGTGCCGACCATGATCATCGAGGGGGATCGTGACAAGCTGCTGCCGTCCGGTTGGGCCGCCGAAATCGCCGGCCAGATCGCCGGTGCCCGCAGCGCGGTGATCGCCGGAGCGGGTCACTGTCCGCAGATCGAACAGCCCGCCGCGCTCATCGCAGTGTTGCTGGAATTCCTGGAAGAGGTGCAATGAGTAACGAACTGGTCGGAAAAGTCACGGTGGTCACGGGCGGCGCGTCGGGTCTCGGTGAAGGTCTGGTGCGCCGCTTCGCCGCCGAGGGCGCCAAGGTGATGATCGGTGACGTCGACGAGGATCGCGGCAAGGCGCTGGCCGCCGAACTCGGTGAGAATGCCGCGTTCCTGGCCACCGATGTCGGTGACATCGAGCAGGTCGGCCGCCTCGTGTCGACCGCGGTGGAAACGTTCGGCGGCCTGGACGTCATGGTCAACAACGCCGGTGTCTCGGGCCGGATGCACCGCCGTTTCCTCGACGACGATCTCGCCGACTTCGACAAGGTGATGTCCGTCAACGTGGGCGGAGTGATGGCCGGAACCCGCGATGCAGCGCGGTACATGGCCGAGCACGGCGGCGGTTCCATCCTCAACCTGACCTCGATCGGCGGGATCCAGGCCGGCGGCGGCGTGATGACGTATCGCGCGTCGAAGGCCGCGGTCATCCAGTTCACCAAGTGTGCGGCGATCGAGTTGGCCCACTACGAGATCCGGGTCAACGCCATCGCGCCGGGCAACATCCGTACGGCGATCGTGGCCAAGTCCGCGTCGCCCGAGGAGCGCGAGCGCATCGAAGAATTCGAGGCGGGGATCCGGGCCCAGATGCGCAACGACCGTCCGCTGAAGCGGGAGGGGACCGTCGAGGACGTGGCCGAGGCGGCCGTGTACTTCGCGACGGACCGCTCGCGGTACGTGACGGGGACCGTGTTGCCGATCGACGGCGGCACCGTCGCGGGCAAGGTCATCGTCCGCAAGCCCAAGTCCTGACCGCTGCGCGGCCGTAGCCCTGCTGCGCCGACACTACGGTTTCTGGCCAAAACACCCGGTTATCCAGCCAAAAAGCGTAGTTTCGGCGAGTCGGAGGGTGGACGCAGACCGGCGGCGGACGAAATTAAATCAACTGCTTGACTTAATTACAGGAGGCGCGTTGACTGTAACGGTGACAGCAGCCAATCGGACCGCTCGCGCCGACCGTGCCAGCAGTACCCAGGAGGCGATCCTCAAGGCGGCCGAGCGGCTGTACGCCGAGCACGGTGTGTTCGCGGTGTCCAACCGGCAGGTCAGCGAGGCGGCCGGGCAGGGCAACAACGCCGCGGTCGGCTACCACTTCGGCACCAAGACCGACCTGGTCCGCGCCATCGAGCACAAGCACCGCGGCCCGATCGAGTACCTGCGGGAGCAGATGGTCGCCGACACCGGTGACGCGTCGGGGCTACGGGACTGGGTCGCCTGCCTGGTGCAGCCGCTCACCGATCACCTTGCGGCGCTGGGGAACCCAACCTGGTACGCCAGGTTCGCCGCTCAGGTCATGACCGATCCTGCCTACCACAACATCGTGGTCCGCGATGCCCTGAGTTCGGAGTCGTTGGTGCAGGTCATCGACGGGATGAAGAATTGCCTGCCCGATCTGCCCGACGAGATCCGGGCCGAACGCAACATCATGGCGCGCAACCTGTTGATGCACAGTGCCGCTGACCGTGAACGTGCGATGGCGCAGGGCGGCAACGTGCCGCGCGCGTCCTGGCAGGGTGCGGCATCAGGACTGATCGACGCGATTGTCGGCCTCTGGATGGCGCCGGTTACCCAAGAAAGCGACCTCATATGAAAGTCACTGTCGACCAGGACAAGTGCGTCTCGTCGGGGCAGTGCGTACTCAACGCCGGTGAGGTATTCGACCAGCGCGACGAAGACGGCGTCGTGGTCCTACTCGAACCTGCCCCCGGTCCGGACCAGACCGACAACGCCCGCCGCGCCGCAGCGGCCTGCCCAGCCCTAGCCATCGAGATCCAAGACTGACACAGAGGAATGCCACCGACTCATGTCTGAAACCATTGCCGACTCCGTGACCACCGCCGACATCCCGGACTACCCGATGGAACGCGACGTGCGGTGCCCGTTCGCGCCTCCGCCGCAGATGCTCGGCAACTCCAAAGGCCTGAAACGGGTGAAGATCTGGAACGGCACCACGCCATGGCTGATCACCGGACACGAGGAAGCGCGGGCGCTGTTCGCCGATGCACGGGTCAGCGTCGACGACCGCATCGAAGGCTTCCCGCACTGGAACGAGCACATGCTCTCCACCGTCGACAAGCGACCGCGCTCAGTATTCACCTCCGATGCCGAGGAGCACACCCGGTTCCGGCGGATGCTGTCCAAGCCGTTCACCTTCCGTCGGGTCGAAGGCCTGCGGGCGACGATCCAAGAGGTCACCGACGAGTGCATCGACGCGATCCTCGCCGGCCCGCAACCCGCTGACATCGTCTCGGCCCTGGCATTGCCGGTGCCCACGAAAGTGATCAGCGACATGCTCGGCGTCCCCTACGAGGACCACGAGTTCTTCCAGGAGCACGCCAACGCCGGCCTGGCTCGCTTCGCAGCCGCGGACGCCATGCAGAAGGGCGCGATGAGCCTGCATCAATATCTGATCGACCTCGTCGAGAAGAAGCAGGCCAATCCGGCCGAGGACGCGGTGTCCGATCTGGCTGAGCGGGTCACCGCAGGCGAGATCAGCGTGAAGGAGGCCGCACAGCTGGGCACCGGCCTGCTGATCGCCGGTCACGAGACCACCGCCAACATGATCGGTATCGGTGTGTTGGCGTTGCTGGAGAACCCGGAACAGGCAGCGCTGCTTCGTGATTCCGATGATCCCAAGTTCGTCGCGAACGCGTGTGAGGAACTGATGCGTTACAACTCCATCATCCAGAACGGCCAGCGCCGGGTGGCACTCGAGGACATCGAGATCGGCGGCGAGACCATCCGCAAGGGCGAGGGCATCATCATCGACCTGGCGCCCGCGAACTGGGATGCCGCTGCCTTCCCGAATCCGGACAAGGTCGACTTCACCCGCGATGCCAGCCAGGAACTCGGCTTCGGTTACGGCCGCCATCAGTGCGTCGGCCAGCAGCTGGCGCGCGCGGAACTGCAGATCGTGTTCCAAACCCTGCTGCGCCGCATCCCGACGATGAAGCTGGCCATCCCGTTCGACGACGTGCCGTTCAAGCACGACCGCCTCGCCTACGGCGTATACGAACTTCCCGTGACCTGGTAACCGACAGCCCTGATTGGAGTACCACAGATGACTGCTTCGACAACCCTCTATCCACCGGAAGGCTTTGGCGCACCCAAGAATCGCCGCGGCCACGCGACGGAGGGAGGCCTGACCGGACTCCCTGAGGGCACCACGATCTTCTCGGCCGACAACCACATCTCGGTGGCCGACGACATCTTCTACGAGCGCTTCCCCGACGACCTCAAAGGTGCCGCCCCGCGTATCTGGTACGAGGACGGCGCCTACATGGTCGGGATGAAGGGCAAGGCCTGGACCGGCGGGGATTTCGGCCGGGTTCTGATGCAGTACGACGACCTCGCCGGTGCGGCGTCCAACAACATCGCGGCCCGCATCCGTGAGCTCAAAGAAGACGGCATCGACAGGGAACTTGCCTTCCCCAACGCCGTGCTCGCCCTGTTCCACTACCCGGACAAGGGGATTCGTGAGCGGGTGTTCCGCATCTACAACGAGGTGATGGCCGAACTCCAGGAAAAGAGTAACGGCCACTTCTACGGGGTCGGGCTGATCAACTGGTGGGATCCGGCCGGCACCCGTAGCACCCTCGAGCAGCTGAAATCGCTGGGGCTCAAGACGTTCCTGCTGCCGCTGAACCCGGGCAAGGACGACGAGGGCAACATCTACGACTACGGCAGCACCGAGATGGACGCGGTCTGGGACGAGATCGAGGCCGCCGGCCTGCCGGTCAGCCACCACATCGGCGAGACGCCGCCCAAGACTCCGTGCCAGAACAACAGCGTCGTGGTCGGCATGATGGTCAACGTCGACTCCTTCCGGGAGCAGTTCGCCAAGTACGTCTTCTCCGGAATCCTGGATCGGCATCCGAGCCTCAAGATCGGCTGGTTCGAAGGCGGAATCGCCTGGGTGCCCACCGCTTTGCAGGACGCCGAGCACATGCTGGCCTCCTACCGGCACATGTTCAACCACGAACTGCAGCACCCGGTCCGGCACTATTGGGACCAGCACATGGCCGCGTCGTTCATGGTCGATCCGCTCGGCCTGCGGCTCATCGATGAGATCGGCGTCGACAACGTGATGTGGTCCAGCGACTATCCGCACAATGAATCCACCTTCGGCTACTCGGAGAAGTCGCTGGCCACGGTGGTGGAGGCGGTCGGCCCCGAGAACGCCGTCAAGATCGTGTCCACCAACATCCAGAAGTTCCTGGGGCTCCTATGACGAGTTCCACTCTGACCGGCGTAACCCAGATCGCCCGGACCGGCTTCACCCCGCTCGACATTCCCGACGAGCCCGACCTCGCCCGGATGCGTCGAGAGGTCGGTGTGCGTCTGCACGCCGCGATGGCCGACCAGGGCGTGGACGCGCTCGTGCTGCTCGGCAACGGCAACGTCATGTACGCCACCGGCATCGCCTGGCCGCTGGCCGACGCGGGACTGTCGCACGTCGAGCGGCCGATCGCGGTCGTGCTGGCCGATGACGAACACCCGCACCTGTTCCTGCCGTTCCGTGAGGGCGTCGCCATGGAAACAGCGCTGCCCGATGACCACCTGCACGGGCCGGTATATCTCGAATTCGACGAGGGCGTAGCAGAATTCGCGAAGATCGTGGCCAGGTTGGTGCCCGCCGGTGCGACAATCGCGACTGACGAGTTGACCGGGGCGATGCGGCTGGCTGGCAGTGCACTGTTTCCCAGCGCGCCGGTGGATGCCGCCCCGGTGATCGGTGCGGCGAAACTCGTCAAGACGATCGATCAGATCGCCTGTGTCCGCCGGGCTTGTCAGATCACCGAACAGGCCGTTGCCGAGATCCAGAAGTCACTGGCGCCCGGCGTGCGCCAGATCGACCTGTCTGCCGAATTCGTGCGCCGCACTTTCGAACTGGGCGCCACGACCAACATGTTCGACTCGATCTGGCAGGTCATGCCCGCGTCGAAGGCGGAGGGCACCTGGACAACTACAGGCGATCTCGCTCTGCCCCTGCTGACCACCGAGCGCGAGTTGCAGCGGGGCGATGTGCTGTGGACCGATGTGTCCATCGCCTACCACGGCTACTGTTCCGACCACGGGCGTACCTGGATCGTCGGTCAGGACCCGACACCGGTCCAACAGGAGCAATTCGGCAAGTGGAGTCGCATCGTCGACGCAGTGCTCTCGGTGACCAAGGCCGGTGCCACGTGTGGTGACCTCGGCCGGGCGGCGACCGCAGCCGGTGGCGGGCAGAAGCCGTGGCTGCCGCACTTCTACCTGGGACACGGCATCGGTACCAGCGCAGCTGAGATGCCGATGATCGGAACGGATCTCGGCCAGAAGTGGGACGACAACTTCGTCTTCCCGGAAGGCATGTTGCTGGTGTTCGAGCCGGTGGTCTGGGAGGACGGCACCGGCGGCTATCGCGGCGAGGAGATCGTGGTGGTAACCGAGGGCGGCTGGATGCCGCTGACCGCATATCCGTACGACCCCTATGAGGTGTCCCGTGGGAACTGAAATTGTGGCCGACGGCCGGGCCCTGCGCGTCAGCCGTCGGGAGCGCGCCATCGCACAGATGGAGGCCCATGACCTCGATGCGCTGGTACTCGGCAGGCAGGCCAACGTTCGGTACATTTCCGGCGCCCCACAGCTGTGGGTGGTGGGTACCAGGCCTTTCGGGCCGATCTGCACGTTCGTCCGCGCCACGGGTGAGATCCACCTGAACAGCACGTGGGACGAGGGCATCCCCGAGGAGATCCCACACGAGAACCTGTACGGCTTCGCGTGGAACCCGATGACTCTGATCGGCGTTCTGCAGAACATCAAGGGTTCCGATTCGGCGTGGCGCATCGGAACGGATGCTTTGACACCGACCTTCGCCAAGCTGCTGCCGATGGCCTTCCCGAACGCAGAGCTGGTCGACGGTGAGCAGGCGATGCGGGCTGCGCGCCGAGTCAAGACCCGCGAGGAGATCTCGGCATTACGACGCGCGTTGGTGGTCGCCGAACAGGGCCTGGCCAAAGGCGTCGCCGAGTTGGTTCCGGGTACCACCGAGAAGCGCCTTGCCGGTGCGATATTGGAGGCCGAAGCCGCCGGCGGGGTCAGCACTCCGGCCACGCAGGACGCCGCATGGGTCACCTCGAAGGACCACCCGTGGCGTCGTGCCGAAGGCGACGGCCGGGTGAGCGAAGGCGACCTGGTGGCTCTGTCGGCGGGTGTGCTCGCCGACGGCTACGTCGCGGAGGTCGCACGCACCGTATGCGTGGGTGAACCGACGGATGCGGTTCGATCGCTGTACCGACGGCGGGATGACCTGTGGGACAAGCTGCTTGATGCCTGCCATGCCGGTAAGCCGACCAGCGCGTTGCTCGATGCGTACGAGCAGGCCGGCGAACCGGTACCGGCGATGCCGGTGGCGCACGGACTCGGGTTGGGGTTCGACCCGCCGGTGGTGTCCCCGAGCCTGCGGGCGACCGCCGAGGCCGACCTCCTCGAGGAGGGCATGGTCCTCGCGGTGACCGGCTACGTCTGGGAGCCGGGCGTCGGCGCGGTGTTCACCCGCGATGCCGTCCTCGTCGGTGCCGATGGTCCCGAGGTGCTGACCCACGCCCCGTCAGACAGTGAGGCGGCACATGCCTGAGCGTCCCGGTCCGGAAGAGATCATCCTCTACGAGAAGGACCCCAAGACCAAGATCGCCACCATCACGTTCAACCGGCCGGAGTTCCTCAACGCGCCGACGTCGATGGCGCGGCTGCGCTACGCCGATGTGCTGCGGGCGGCCAACGCCGACAATGACGTCAAGGTGGTGATCATCCGCGGCGTCGGAGACAACCTGGGCAGCGGGGCCGATCTGCCGGAGTTCATGGAGGGCAACGACAATCCGGCGGTACGGCTGGCCGAGCTGCGGCTGGAGGACGACGGGGTAGGGGAGGTTACCTATCCGCCGAAGGGCACGTTCCGCAACGGGGCCACGATCAGCTCGTGGTATGCGAACTCCCAGGCCGGCAACCGTGCGCTGCAGGACTTCAAGAAGATCAGCATCGTCGAGGCCAAGGGTTATTGCTACGGCTGGCACTTCTACCAATGCGCCGACGCGGATCTGGTGATCTCCTCTGACGACGCACTGTTCGGGCATCCCTCCTTCCGGTATCACGGCTGGGGACCACGCATGTGGACGTGGGTCCAGATGATGGGCCTGCGCAAGTTCCAGGAGATGGTCTTCACCGGTCGGCCGTTCACGGCAGCGGAGATGTACGACTGCAACTTCCTGAACAAGGTGGTGGCACGCGATCAGCTGGAAGCCGAAGTGCAGAAGTACGCGCTGGCCTGCACCCGGAACCGGCCGGTGGACACCGTCTTTCAGCAGAAGATGTTCTTCGAGATCTTCAAACAGCAGCAGGGTGAGTACATGGGCAGCCTGCTGTCGGCGTTCTTCGAGTCGATGGGCAACGGGGTGGCCAACGACAGCGATGACGACCTGGACATGTTCGAGTCGATCGATTCCGGACTGTCGGCCGCGGTCAATGACAACGACAGCAAGTTCCCGCCCGATTTTCGGCTGTCCAAGAAGAACCGGGCGAAACCCGAATAGGCGCATGAGCTCACCACTGACCGGCTACACCGTCGTCGACCTGTCCAGCGGGATCGCCGGGGCGTACGCCACCAAGATTCTCGCCGACGGCGGCGCCGATGTGATCAAAGTCGAAGCCCCCGAGGGTGACCCGATGCGCCGCTGGTCGGCATCGGGCGCGCATGTCGGCCCGGACCAGGATGGCGCGCTGTTCGCCTTCCTGGCCGGTGGTAAACGCAGTGTGGCGGTTGACCCTGAGTCCTCCGGTGACCGGGAGCTGCTGGACCGGTTGGTGTCCGGCGCCGACGCCGTCATCTGGTCACCGGAATCGGCTGTGGCCCAGACGGTCGCACCGGAGGATCTGTTCCGGCAGCATCCGCATCTGATCGTCACCACGATCACAGCGTTCGGCTTGGACGGGCCGTGGAGTGACCGGGCGGCCACCGAGTTCACGCTGCAGGCATGGTCTGGTGGCGCGATCGGCATCGGTCGCGGTGTGCAGGACCGGGCGCCGGTGTCCATCGGCGGTCAGGTGGGCGAGTGGCTCGCCGGTGCCTACGCGGCGGCGATGACCTTGGCGTTCCGGGCGCGGGCGCTGCGCGACGGCCACGGCGAGCTGGTGGACCTGTCGGCGTTGGAGGCACAGATCCTGGGCCTGACCTATTACCCGGTCACCTACTTCGAGATGCTGGGCCGCCCGTGGCGCAGCGAGCGCAGGCCCACAGTTCCCGGGGTGGCGCAGGCCGCCGACGGCCTGGTGGCACTCGGATGCGGCACTGCCCAGCAGTGGTGGGATCTGTGCGCGATGTCGGGCCATGACGAGTGGATCGACGAGAACTCCGAGCTGACGATCACCGAGCAGGCCAACCTGCATGCCGAGGAGTTGTACCGCTGGTTGCGCGATCAGAACGTGGACGACGTCCGAGAACTCGCGTCGGCTTTCCGGATCCCGAACTCGCCGGTCGGCAACGGTGAGAATGTCACCGCCATGGACCATTTCGTGGAGCGGAACGCGTTCGTCCGTAACCCGGAGTACGGGTTCACCCAGCCTGCCGCGCCGTACCGGCTGTCCGGTGTGGCGCTGCGGGAGGCGGCGCCGGCTCCCCGCCTCGGCGAGCACACCGAGGAGATCCGGGCGGCCGAGCTGAGCCCGCGTGAAGTCCCGGCCGGTGCGCCGAGCGGCGATCGGTTGCCGTTCAGCGGGTTACGCGTGCTCGATATGACGACGTTCTGGGCCGGTCCGTCGTGCACCCATCCGCTCGGCATGCTCGGCGCCGAGGTGATCCACCTCGAATCCACCCCACGCCCGGACGGCACCCGGTTGATCGCCGGCATCCCGGCCACCGTGGAACAGTGGTGGGAGCGTTCGCCGATCTTCAGCGCGCTCAACACCAACAAAAAGGGCCTGACCCTGGATTTCCAGACCGACCAGGGCCGGGATCTGTTGCGCCGCCTGATCGCCACCTGCGACGTGGTCGTGGAGAACTTCACCCCCAGGGTGATCGAACAGATCGGACTCGACTTCGATTCGCTGCGGGAGTTGCGCGAGGACATCATCATGGTGCGCATGCCCGGCTTCGGGCTGGACGGGCCGTGGCGGGACAACCCGGCGTTCGCGTACGTCATCGAAGATGCCTCGGGGCTGAGCTGGCTCACCGGCTACCCGGATCGCACTCCGTTCGAACCGTATTCGATCGGTGACCCCAACGCCGGGGTGCATGCGCTGTCGGGATTGATGCTCGCGCTCGAGCACCGCCGCCGTACCGGGCAGGGAGTGCTGGTCGAGGCCGCGATGGTCGACGCCGCGCTCAACGTCGCCGCCGAGCAGGTCATCGAGTATTCGGCGTACGGCACGCTACTTCAGCGCGACGGCAACCGTGGTCCGGCCGCCGCGCCGCAGAACATCTACCGGAGTGCCGAGATCGACGAGTTCGGCCGCGCAGACAGTTGGGTCGCGATCGCGGTGAGCACCGATGCCCAGTGGGCCGCCCTGCGGGCGGCGCTCGGGCAGCCGGATTGGGCCATGGGCCCCGAGTTGGATTCCGCCGACGGGCGCCGGGCACGTCACGATGTGATCGACGAGAAGCTGGCGGCCTGGTGTCTGCCTCGCAGCGGCGACGAGATCGTCGAAACCTTGTGGCCCGCCGGCGTACCGGTGGCCAAGGTGATGCAGCCGCACCGGCAACTGGAGTTGCCCCAGCTGCGGTTCCGGCGGTTCTTCGAGCACGTCGGGCACCCGGTCAACAACGCCGCGCCGCACAGCACCCTGCCCGTCTCGTTGGCGAACGGCCCGCGGGCGCTGCATCGGCGGGCCGCACCGCTGCTCGGCGAGCACAATCACGAACTACTGGCCGAGCTGGGGCTGTCCGACGACGAGATCACCGCACTGGCCACCGACGGCGTGATCGGGACCGAGCCCGGGGTGGGCGGACGTCGCAAGGCGACTCGCTGAACCTGTCTCAGAGGCGCTCGAATTCGTCGAGCAACGCGGCGAAATCCACGGTGTACCAGAGGTGCAGGACATTACTCAGCATCAACAGCGGAGCCCGCACCGGCTCGCTGTCGGCGATCCGCGGGGTCGAAGCGGGTGATCGCGTTGACCCGGTTGCCCTGTGGGAGAACGCCGAATGCATAGACTCACCACCTGTCCCGCCGCTAGCCTGAATCACCATGGCTATCAATCCTTCTGACATTCTGCTCACCGGACAGGTGGCCGTCGTAACCGGCGGCGGCGCCGGTATCGGCCGGGGCATCGCCGCCGGGCTGGCGGCATTCGGTGCGTCGGTGGCCATCTGGGAGCGCAACCAGGAGAGCTGTGCTGATGCCGCGGCGTCGATCGGTGCCCTGGGGGTGGTCGCCGACGTGCGCGATGCCGAGCAGGTGGATGCCGCATTGGCTCAGACCGCCGCCGAGTTGGGGCCGGTAAGCATCCTGGTCAACAATGCCGGCGGTGTGTTCGCCTCGTCGCTGCTGGAGACGAGCGAGAACGGTTGGGACGCGCTGTACAGGAGCAATCTGCGCCATGTGTTGCTGTGCACACAGCGGGTGGCGCGCCGGCTGGTGGCCGACGAATTACCTGGCAGCATCATCAATCTCACGTCGATCGAGGGAGTGCGTGCGGCCCCCGGTTATGCCGCGTACGCGGCGGCGAAGGCCGGCGTCATCAACTACACCCAGACCGCGTCGTTCGAGCTTGCGCCGCACAGGATCCGGGTCAACGCGATCGCGCCCGACCTCACCCTCACCGAGGGACTCATGGCTCTGTCGCCGGACGGTCCGCCGCCGGGTATCGCTGATGCCATCCCGCTGGGTCGGGCCGGGCATGTCGACGAAATCGCGGGGGCCGCAGTCTTTCTAGCTTCCAGCTTGTCCGGCTACGTCACCGGACAGACGCTTCACGTCGACGGTGGCACCCGGGCTGCGGGTGGCTGGTACCGCCACCCGCAGACCGGTGCCGCAACACTTGGTCCGGGCTAGGTTCCGGACCTACTTGAGGCAGCTTCCCGCGTCGACCGGCAGCGTCACACCGGTGATGTAGCGGGCCTCGTCGGAGGCCAGGAACAGCACGGCGTTGCTGATGTCCACGGCCTCGACCCACGGAATGGGTAGCGTGTGGAACAGCTGGCAGATCGGCGCCATGTCGTCGGGACCGGGGTTCTCCAGGTCGGGCCGGAACATCTTGAATGTGCCGTCGTTGTGGAGCATCGGGGTCGCGACGTGCGTGGGATGCACGGTGTTGCAACGGATATTGTGCTGACCCAGCTCCACGGCGAAGCCGCGCATCAGGCCGACGACGCCGTGCTTGGCGGCAACGTAGTTACCGCAGTGCGGGTAGGCCTTGAGTCCACCGACCGAGCTGGTCAGGATGATCGAGCCGCCGTTGCCACCCTTGATCAGGTGCGGCACAGCGGCTTTGACCGACTTCCAGACGCCCGACAGGTTGATGTCGATCATCTCGTCCCAGTCCAGCTGGCTGGTCTCGTGCAGGACGTCGCCGCCGTTGCCGATACCGGCGTTGGCCACGATGATGTCGAGGCGACCGAGCTGCTCGACACCGCTGTCCACGGCCGCCTTGATCGCATCCGCGTCGCGGACGTCGACCTCGGCGGTGACGACGCGGCGGTTCAGCCCCTTGATGAGGTTGGCGGTCTCGGCCAGGTCATCGGACGTAGAGGCCGGGATGGCGGTCTCCACGCCGGGCCGGATCGGTCCACAGATGTCGATCGCGATGATGTCGGCGCCCTCTTGCGCCAGCCGTACCGCGTGGCTACGTCCCTGGCCGCGGGCCGCGCCGGTGACGAACGCGACCTTGCCTTCCACCCGTCCAGTCATTGATTACCCCAGTTCTGTTTTCGTGTCTGCCGCATACTCGGTGAAATTCTGTGCACCTGCTCAGCAACTCTGTCACCGGGTCGCCCGCTGTGTCAACGACAGATACGTTTGGGGCAATTTGTACTCTCCGCTTAGAAGAATCAAGTTCTCAGACCCCCATCGTGGCGACGATCTGCGGTAGGTCCACGGTCGAGCGGATGCCCGCCTCGGCGGCGCAGACGAAGGGCACCGCGTTGACCGCGCGGTTCGCGGTGTATCCCGGGGAAATTGCCGCCATCTGCTCGAGCGGAATGGGCATCCGGACGTCGATGTCCAGGGGTGCATCGCCATCCACGGTCAGGCGCCACCCGGTGGGGCGCAGGTCCCAGTCCTCGGTGAGGTTCGTGCCGCAGTACCAGGTGGCCTGGAAACTCAGCAGCCGGCGGCCTGCGCGCATGCCCGACACGGTGATTCGTTGTGCGGCCACCGTTCCGGCGGCGAGATGTCCGGCGCGGATGGTGGTGGCCTCGGCCGCGAGCGCCCACTGGCCCTCGGCGTGCACCGCGTCCAGCGGCAGCCCGATCGCATCGGCCACCAGGCGCAGCGACGGACCGAAACTGCCCTGCAGATAGGCGGCCCGACGCTGGTCGAACGGGCCGGCCGGGCCGCCGAAACCCATCACGTCGAACAACAGCTCCGGCGAATTGCGTTGGGACAGATCGGCGTACTCATTGATCGCCAGCAGGTTCAGCCGGCGCTGCACCGAGGTCAGTGCCAGCGGTATCGCCTCGGTGATGAACCCGGGACTGCTTCCAGTGGCATACAGTGACGCGTTGCCGCGCAGGCAGGCGTCGGTCACGGCACTGTGCAGTGCCGGGTCGACCGTGGCCGGGTGGTGGAACTGGCCGCACGTGCTGACCACGTTGATGCCCGCGCCGAGTAGTCGACACACCTGCTCGATATCGGGAGCCGCCGGCATGTACAGCACGCAGTCGGGAGCCGCGTCGAGGATGGCATCGACACTGTTGGTGGCAGTGATACCGGTGGGCTCCAGGCCGCACAGTTCGCCGGCATCGATGCCGACCTTGCCGGCGCCGAAGACATGAACAGCGGTCAAGTCCAGGTGCGGATGCCCGATGATCGAGCGCAATGCATGGGTTCCGATGGTGCCGGTTGCCCATTGGGCGACGCGATATCGGTGAGTCCGGAGATCGGGCACACAGCTGAGTGTAAGGAGAATTCTGTCTCTAGGAGAACGGAATTCTCAACTAGCTGGCGGCGAATCCGTTGGCGCAGAAATCCCAGACCTCGTCGGCGGTGATCGGGTGGATCGACGCCTCGTCGGTGCCGCCGCTCGATTGCGCGACGAACATCACCGTCTGCATGGTCATCGCCGCCATCCGCTTTGGGTTGATCCCGGAGCGCAGCTGGCCGGCCTCGGAGGCTTCCTCCATGAGGTCGGTGAGCAGGGCCAGCAGCGGCGCGTGGGCGACCTTGACCTCCGACGGATGCGAGACCAGCAAACGGGGCGCGAAGTCGGTGAACAGCGGACGCTTGGCGGCCGGATCGGGCCGGGACGACTCGAAGAGCAGTTGAATCGCGATCTTGAGCCGCTCGATCGGTTCACCCTGCGTCGAGGTGGCTGCCCGGATCTGGTCGGCCGAGCGGCTCAACGCGTCTTCGAACAGCGCGAGCAGGAGTTCGTGCTTGCCGTCGAATTGCAGGTAGAAGCTGCGCAACGACTGGCGGGAGCGGTCCACAACCTCTTGGACCGTGAAGTCTGTGCTGCCCTTTTCGATGATGATCGCCTGGGCCGCGTCGAGGAACCGCTGCACGCGCTGGGCGGCGCGCAACTTGGCCGTTTTGATCGACCGCTCGACAGCTCGTTGTTTCCACGCGGGTTCTTCGCCAGCGGTAGTCACTGGCTGCTCCGACGCTTGTCGAGTGGGGAGAACATGAACTGACTGTACCGGAGAACGCCTTGCCATTGTGGTGCCAGACCCCCTCGCGGCCAATGTGTCGGAGATTGTAACTTTCGTACTGTGAGAATAGTATTCTCATGACGGGAATTATAGAAGTCCTTTGAGAAGAAGGGTTTCGCATCAAAATTTTGCGCCGCCGGGGCGCTGTTCGCCGGTAGCTGCCGAATCGCGAAGACGGCTTGTCGTTTGGCAGCGGTGACCAGAAGGAAACACGTGTACATCGACTATGACGTCGCCGATTCGATCGCCACGATCACGCTGAACCGGCCGGAAGCGGCCAACGCGCAGAACCCCGAACTACTCGACGAACTCGATGCCGCCTGGACCAGGGCTGCCGATGACCGAGAGGTGAAGGTGATCGTGTTGCGGGCCAACGGCAAGCACTTCTCCGCAGGCCATGACCTGCGTGGCGGCGGCCCGGTGCCCGACAAGATCACGCTGGAGTTCCTCATCGAGCACGAGTCGCGGCGCTACCTGGAGTACACGTTGCGATGGCGCAATGTGCCCAAGCCGTCGATCGCGGCAGTCCAGGGACGCTGCATCTCCGGCGGCCTGCTGCTCTGCTGGCCGTGCGATCTGATCCTGGCCGCCGATGACGCGCTGTTCTCCGATCCGGTGGCCCTGATGGGCATCGGCGGTGTCGAGTACCACGGTCACACCTGGGAACTCGGCGCCCGTAAGGCCAAGGAGATCCTCTTTACCGGCCGGGCGCTGACGGCCGAGGAGGCTGAGCGCACCGGCATGGTCAACCGGGTGGTGCCGCGCGCCGACCTCGACACCCAGACCGCCGAGTTGGCTGCGCAGATCGCCCAGATGCCGGCGTTCGCTCTCCGTCAGGCCAAGCGGGCGGTGAATCAGACCCTCGACGTACAAGGGTTCTACGCCGCAATCCAATCGGTGTTCGATATCCACCAGACCGGGCACGGTAACGCACTCAGCGTCAGCGGCTGGCCGGTGTTGATGGACATCGACGGGATGAAGCAGAACATCAAGTAGGCCTGGGCCTCTCGGAATGGGGGCGATCCGGCTCAGCCTGGCATACGCGGCCAGACAGATCTACGCGCAGACCACCGCGGCGGCCGCGGTGACGCTCGTGGTGCTGGCGCTGAGCCGTAACACCGTCGGTGATGCGCGCGAGCTGCTGACCCAGGCGAATCTCTTTGCACTGATCGCGCTGATGGTCGCGGCCGCGATCGTCGATACGGTCGTCGGTTGGGTCAACGTCCATCCGACGTTCAAATGGTTTGCCGCGGGGGAGAATCCGACACCACAACAGCAGCGGGCTGCCATGCGTATCGCACCGCGGCAGACCATCATCCAGTTCACCACGTGGGCGGTGAGCGCGCTCGTGTACACGCTGCTCAACCTCGATGTCGGGGGAGGCGTCGCCTACGTGATGGGCGGTGCGATCCTCTTCGGCGGCATCGCAGCTGCCTGCATGGGATTCCTGGTGACCCAACGGATGTTGCGGCCGATCGTCGCGGCATCGCTGACCGCGTCCTCGGCCACGCTCGTCCGGATGCCCGGCGTGCTGGCCCGCCTCATCACCATCTGGACGCTGTTCAGCGGGCTGCCCTTGGCAGGCATCGCCTTGATCGTGCTGGCCCGATCCAACGGCTGGTTCGTGCAGAAGACGGCGCCTGTCGAGGCCGCGGTGCTGGTGGTGGCAATCATCTCGCTGGTCTTCGGACTTCGGTCGATGGTTCTGGTGGCGCGTTCGGTGTCCGATCCGGTCGGGGACGTCGTCCTGGCCATGAAAGCCGTTGAGCGCGGCTGGTCCGGTGTGTCGGTCAAGGTCTACGAGTCGTCAGAGATAGGCCGACTCCAGTACGGATTCAACCGGATGTTGGCCGGCCTGGCCGAGCGGAACCGGTTGCGGGACCTGTTCGGTCGCTATGTCGGGGTAGACGTGGCCCGCCTTGCACTGCAGCAGGGCGTGGCGGTCACCGGCGACGTCCGTGAGGCCGCCGTCCTGTACGTCGATCTGGTCGGCTCGACCGCGCTGGCAGCCTCCCGGCCGCCGCAGGAGCTGGCGCAGCTGCTCAACGGGTTCTTCAAGATCGTCGTGGACACAGTCGAGCGCCATCACGGCCTGATCAACAAGTTCGAGGGCGATGCCGTGCTGGCCGTGTTCGGCGCACCGCTACGGCTGGACAATCCGGCGTCCTCGGCGCTGGCCACCGCGCGAGCTCTGGTGCCGCGGCTCCATGGACTACCGGATGTGGAGTTCGGCGTGGGCATTTCGTGCGGCTCGGTGTTCGCGGGAAACATCGGCGCCGAGAACCGCTACGAGTACACCGTGATCGGTGACGCCGTCAACGAAGCGGCGCGGCTGGCCGACCACGCCAAGGACCGTGAGTCGACGGTGTTGTGTTCGGGCAGTGCCCTGGCCCACGCCGACGCGGACGAAGGTGGGCACTGGGTGGTGCGCGGTTCGACGGTACTGCGTGGCCGCTCGACGGCCACCGTCTTCGCCGAACCGCGCGATCCCTGACCCGCTACAGCTGAGCCAGCCGCGGCACGGTCCCGCGGGCGCGCAGCCCGGCACCGGCCTTGCGGGCGAGTTCCCTTGAACTGCCCAGCAATCCGTCCAGCACCAGGACCCGCTTCACGTGGTTGTGCAGCTCGTGTTCCTCGGTGAAACCGATGCCGCCGAGCACCTGTTGGCAGTGCTTGGCCGCGGTCAGCGCGGCCTTGCCCGCAGCGGCCTTGGCCAGCAGCGAGTTCAGGTCGACGTTGTCGGCGCCGGGCAGGCTCAGCGTCGCCTCGGCACCCTCGATGGCCACCAGCGTCTCGGCCAGTCGGTGCCGCACGGCCTGGAAGGACGAGATCGGTTTGCCGAACTGGACCCGGTCCAGTGCGTGCTGTCGGGCCAGCGCGAGCATCGCACGGGCCGAGCCGACCAGCCACCAGCCCAGAGCGCGGCGGGCCTCTGATACGCGGAGCAGCTGGCCGTCGGGTACCTGACGCAATGGCAGGCCCCCGAGGGCCGGATTGTCGCTATCGGTCCGTTCCCACACCACCCAGGTGCCACCGGCATAGGGCATCGGCGGAGTACCGCCGGGCAGACCACCGATGGTCTCCAGCAGTACATCGTTGAGAATTGAGGCGTGCGAACCTGTTTCGCCCAGCAGCCGGAACACCAACGGCATGGCGACCTCGGGCATGTCGGCCAGCATCTCGCCCCAGCCGAGTTCGGCCAGGGCAGCGTCCAGCGCGGCGCCCGAGACCGACAGCATGGTCTTGCGGAGGGTGTCTTCAAGCAGGCTCAGTGATTCGGGATCCAATTCGTTCACCAGATCACTCCTTCCCGAGGTCCAGCAGTCGGCGCGCGATGATGTTGCGCTGCACTTCGGCAGTGCCGCCATAGATCGTCGAGGCCCGCGAATACAGGTACTCGGTGCGCCATTCGGAATCTTCGAGTTCGATCACGCCGGGCAGCAGATTGCGGGTGGTGTCGTAGAGCAGTTGCTCGGCGCTGGCCAGCAGCACCTTGTCGATCGAGGTGTCCGGCCCGAGCTTGTGGCCCGCGGCCAGCCGGTGCTGGGTTGCCGCCGACCGGCAGCGCAGCGTGTGCAGGGCCAGATAGACCTCGCCGAGGTCCGGATCCACCACCTGCCCTTGCCGTTTCACCGCTTCCACCAATGCGTCGAACCGTGAGTACAGGTAGGCGATGCGTTGCCAGAAGCAGGTTGAACGCTCGTAGGGCAGCAGGTCCATCGCCAGCTGCCAGCCGTCGCCCGGGTTGCCGAGCATCCGGCTCGGGTCGACCTCGACATCGTCGAAGTAGACCTCGCAGAACTCGTCGACATCGTGCATGGTGCGCAACGGTCGGACGGTGATACCGGGGGCGTCCGTGTCGACGAAGAACGCCGTGATGGCCTGGTGGTTGGGTGTATCCGCATCGCCGGTACGGGTCAGCAGGATGCATCGGTGCGAGTACTGCGCGAAGCTGGTCCAGACCTTCTGGCCGTTGATGATCCATTTGCCGTCCTCGCGCTGAACCGCGCGGGTGGTCAGCGAGGCCAGGTCACTGCCCGAGCCGGGTTCGGAGAACCCCTGGCACCACTGCTCTTCGCCGGACAGGAGTTTCGGCACCATCTCGGCGGCCAGTTCCTTGGGCGCATAGTCGATCATCGTCGGCGCCAGCACTTCGAGCATCGAATAAGGACCGGGTTCGGCCAGCCTGCGACCTACCACCTCCTCGCCGACGATCGCGCGCAGCATCGCAGGTCCGCCCAGCCCGCCGGCGTGCTCGGGCCAGCCGTAGCGGCTCCAGCCGCCGTCGTAGAGCGCCTTCTGTACCCGGGCGAACTGGCGCATGTGGCCTTGCAGCGAATGATCGTCGGGCGGCGTCAGGTCATTCTCGGCGAGCCAATCCTGTAGCGCCGTACGGAAGGTCGCGGTGTCGAACAGGTCGCTCATGCGGTTGCCTCGCATGCTCGGCTCCCGCATTTCAGATCTGCGATTCGCTCGCTACGCGCGCTCATCCCGCTTCCGGCCTGCCGATCGCGTGCGGCCGGCCGTGGTCGTGATCGCCGCTGCGCCGGATGAAGGTCATCGCACGCGTCTTCAGCCGCCAGCCCTCGGCGGTCCGCACGTAGGTGTCGCGGTAATAGCCGATGCGCATGTCGTGCTTGGAGTGCTCGATGAAGCACAGTGGCTGTGTGCCGGACGCCGAGTCGGCGCCCTCGACGAGGTCGATCAGGGCGGTGCCGGTCATGAACAGGCCCTTGGGGGCGGCGTCCACCAGCACCGGGAAGCGATTCAGCGTGTAGGTCTCGCCGAATGCGCTGTAGGTGCCGTCGGGGGTGAAAACACTGATGAGACCGTCGATGTCGCCCTGGGTGATGGTCACCGCGTATTTGGCGAGCACCTGCTGGATCTCGATGAGATCCTCGGTCCGCGTCGGGGAATCAGTTGATGTGCTCATTGCGGAAGACCTTACCGCCTTTCATTACAAAATCCACATGTTGTGTAACGGTGATGTCCTCGAGTGGATTGCCCGGCACCGCGATGATGTCGGCCAGCAGTCCTTCGGCCAGCCGGCCCCGGTCGGTGACGTTGATCAGATCGGCGGCCACCACGGTGGCGGCGCGCAGTACCGCGGCCGGCGGCATGCCCCACTCGACCAGCGTGACGAGCTCGTCGGCGTTCTTGCCGTGCGGGATCGCCGGTGCATCGGTGCCGACCGCGATCTTCACCCCGGCCTCGTACGCCGCTTTGATCGACGTCTCGGCCTTGGGGAACATCTCGGCAGCCTTGTCCTGCAGCACTTTCGGTGCCTTCGAGACATCCATGGCCTGGGCCAGGCGGCGGGTGGTGACCAGGAACCGGTCGTTGTCGACCAGCTTCTGGATCGCCTCGTCGTCCATCAGGAATCCGTGCTCGATGCAGTCGATGCCGCAGTCCACGGCATGCTTGACGGCCTCTGCGCCGTGGGTGTGGGCCGCGACCCGCAGCCCACGACGGTGTGCCTCGTCGACGATCGCCCGCAGTTCTTCGTCCGAATAGTGTTGTGCGCCGGCCTCTCCGGTCAGTGACATGACTCCGCCGGACACGCACACCTTGATCAGCTGGGCGCCGTGCTTGATCTGGTAGCGCACCGCCTTACGGATCTCGTCGACACCGTTGGCGATGCCTTCCTCGACCGTCAGCTCGAGTGCGCCCGGCATGAACGCCGCGAACATCGTCGGGTCCAGGTGTCCGCCGGTGGGGGTGATGGCATGGCCCGCTGGGATGATGCGCGGACCGTCGATCCAGCCCGCGTCGATGGCCTTGCCGAGGGCGACATCGAGCAGGTAGCCACCGGTCTTGACGAACAGCCCGAGGTTTCGCACCGTGGTGAACCCGGCGCGCAGGGTGCGGCGGGCGTTGCCCACCGCGCGCAGCACGCGCGTCGGGGGATCGTCCTGCACCTGGGACAGGCCCGGGTTCTCACCCCGGCCGCCCATCAGCAGGTTGACCTCCATGTCCATCAGGCCGGGCAGGAGGTAGGAGTCGCCCAGGTCTATGACCTCGGAGCTCTCGCCTTCCGCGCTTTCTCCGACACCGACAATTCGGTCTCCATCGACACGGACAATGCCGGGACGAATGATCGTCCCGGCATCGACGTCGACCAGACCCGCAGCCTTGAGGGTCAGCACGACTAAACCACCGGCTCCTTGATGAGATTGACGTAGGCCGCACCGCTGTCGAGCACCCGCGGTTGCTTCCACACCTCGATCGGGAAACTGACCATCACGACCGACTGTCCGAGGTGCACCAGCGCCTTGGCGTCGTCCGGCATGCTCGCCAGCGGGAAGCGGGCATCGACGTAGACCATGATGTCCTCGAGGCGCGCGATGCCGGCGTCGTAGAGTTCCTGCATCTCGTCCATCGACGAGTTGAGACGCTTCTGATAGCGCTCCTCTTCGGTGGGCAGGCACCAGTCGCTGAACCGCTCCAGGTCGGCGAATTCTTCTGGCAACTTAGACATTTGCGGCATCCTTTTCTGCGGCCTTGTCACTTGGGACGGCATGCGTGCCGTTCGTCGAGCCATTCCCGTTGGCCTTGGCTTCTTTGTACCGGTCGACGTAGTTGTGAGCGGTGTGATGCAGATGCCGCAGCAGGATTTCCTGGTCGCACAACGGGAAGTCGAGTACGGCGCGGGTGCCGATCTGCGTCTGGGTGGCTTCCAGCGTGTTGGCGTCCTGGAACGCATACTCCTTGAACGTCACTGCGGCCAGTTCCTGGGACAGTCGTTCGCGCAGGTTCTTCGGCGGCACGAAGTACAAGTCGGCCTCGAAGATGTGGCTGTCCACCCCTGTGGGCCAGTAGTTGTAGGTCAGATACCAGCCCGGCGCCCAGAAGAGCAGAGTGAAGTTCGGGAAGAACTCGAAAGAGTCCTGGCCCCACGTCGAGTGCCGGCCGGGATTGATCGCGGGGGGCAGCTCGTCGGGCAGGACGCCCTTGATGTCGGGGCGGTCCCACGGCCCGAACAGGCCACTGTGCAGGATGCGCTCGATGGGCTTGACCATCTTGAGGTCCTTCGGCGGGCTCATGCCACCCCAGGACGAGATCATCGAGTGATCGCCCTTGATGTCGTAGTGCAGCGCCTCGAAGCCGAACTTGGCCAGCTTCTCGGCTTCCTCCTTCTCCGCCTGCTTCATGTGCAGGATCGGCGCGTGGTAAAACTCGACGAACGCGTCGATGAACAGCTTCCAGTTGGCCTTGATCTCCGAGCGGTAGCTGTAGTGCTCGGTCATCTCGTGGAAGGGATAACCCTTGAGGCCCTCGCCGAACTCGCCCAGGTACTCCTCGAGCGACACCGCGTCGTCGTCGAAGTTGACGAAGATGAAGCCCTCCCATACCTCGCAGCGCACGGGCTTGAGCGGGTAGTCGGCCTTGTCGACGTCGAAGAACTCCTGCTCCTGCTGGATGAACGTCAGATCGCCCTTGAGGTCGTAACGCCAGGCGTGGTACTTGCAGACGAACTGCCGGCAGCTGCCGGAGACCTCTTCGCCCGGGTAGTCGTTCCACACCAGCTTGTTGCCGCGGTGGCGGCACAGGTTGTAGAAGGCGCGGATCTGATCGCCGTCGTTGACGATGATGATTGAGGTGCCGGGGCCGACCGACGGCAGCTCACGGGTGATGTATCTGCCCTTCTTGGGAATCAACTCCACCCGGCCCATCTGCAGCCAGGTCTTGCGGAAGATGGCCTGCTGCTCAAGCTTCCAGTGCTCGGGATCGATCGAATCCTCGTAGTTGACCGGGCCGGTGCCCAGTTCGGGCCAGTTCTCGGTCCAGCTGCCGGCAGCTGGCTTCGGGAAGAACGCCATCATCTACCTCTACTTTCTTCTTGAGTTAGTGGCCGGATTCCGGCGCAATTCCAAAGGTGTTGTAAGCCATGGCCATCAGGCCATAGCCGCCGATCGTGAAAACCAGGTCCATGCGCTGACGCTCGGAGAGATGCTCGCTCAGGGCGGCCCAGGTGCCGTCCGAGATCTCCGATTGCCCGTCGAGTTCGTCGACGGCATCCAGTACCAGTTGGTCGAGGGGAGTGGAACCTTCGCCGCTCGTGCTGCTCGCGATCCGCTCATCGGTGAGTCCTTCGGCCTTGCCGATGAACGCGTGGTGCGTCCACTCGTACTCACACTTCTTGCGGTGGGCGATCCGCAGGATGGACAGTTCGCGCATCTGTGGGTCCAGGGTCGAGCGGAACAGCAGATGATTGCTGAACCGCAGGAAGGCCTTGGTCAGGGACGGATGGCGAGCCAGTGTCGACAGCGCGGTTCCCGCTCCCTCGGGATTGAGCCGCTCCTCCGGAAGCATGACCGACAGTGCTCGTCGCACGTCGTCGTCCCACTCCTCGGCGGGCAAGGGGGCCAAGCGCACGGGGCGGTTCTCCTCTCGATGACCATCGGAGACTCTCGGTGACGAGAATCCGGTTCTCATTTCCGACTAACAGATTTCCATCTTTTGCGGCGATGGTCAACAAGAACGTGCCAGGTTCTGCGGTGACCTGGCTAAATCTGCTCGTCAGCGGCATCAGACATTGATTCTCGCTAGATGAGAAGCTAGTTTTCTCTCATAGAGAACCGATGTGACAGCGGATCGAATGGAGTGAGGCAGTGCACAAAGACGACATGATCCTGATCAGCGTCGATGACCACATCATCGAACCGCCGAACATGTTCAAGAACCATCTACCGGCCAAGTACCGGGATGAGGCGCCCCGTTTGGTGCACAACCCCGACGGCAGCGACACCTGGCAGTTCCGGGACACGGTGATCCCGAATGTGGCCCTCAACGCGGTGGCGGGTCGGCCCAAGGAGGAGTACGGCCTGGAACCCCAAGGCCTCGATGAGATCCGCAAGGGGTGCTACGACCCGAACGAGCGGGTCAAGGACATGAACGCCGGCGGCGTGCTGGCCACCATGAACTTCCCATCGTTCCCGGGTTTCGCCGCACGGTTGTTCGCCACAGAGGACGCCGAGTTCTCCCTGGCGCTGGTGCAGGCGTACAACGACTGGCACATCGACGAGTGGTGCGGATCGAATCCGGGCCGGTTCATCCCGATGGCGATCCCGGCGATCTGGGACCCGCAACTGTGCGCCGACGAGATCCGCCGAGTGTCGGCCAAGGGTGTGCATTCGCTGACGTTCACCGAGAACCCGTCGACCCTGGGCTATCCGTCGTTCCATGACCTGGAGTACTGGCGGCCGATGTGGCAGGCGTTGGTTGATACCGAGACGGTGATGAATGTGCACATCGGGTCGTCGGGCAAGCTCGCGATCACCGCACCGGATGCGCCGATGGACGTGTTGATCACGTTGCAGCCGATGAACATCGTGCAGGCTGCCGCGGATCTGTTGTGGTCGGCGCCGATCAAGGAGTTCCCGACGCTCAAGATCGCGTTGTCCGAGGGTGGCACCGGGTGGATTCCGTACTTCCTGGACCGGGTGGATCGCACCTACGAGATGCACTCGACGTGGACGAATCAGGACTTCGGTGACAAGTTGCCCTCCGAGGTGTTCCGCGACCACTTCATGACCTGTTTCATCTCTGATCCGATCGGGGTGAAGAACCGCCACGAGATCGGTGTGGACAACATCTGCTGGGAGATGGACTACCCGCACAGCGATTCGATGTGGCCGGGTGCCCCCGAGGAGTTGAGCGCGGTGTTCGACACCTACGAGGTGCCCGACGACGAGATCAACAAGATCACGCACGAGAACGCCATGCGGCTGTACCACTTCGAACCGTTCGCCCACGTCCCCAAGGACCAGGCGACCGTCGGTGCATTACGAAAGGCCGCTGAGGGTCACGATGTCGCCATCCGTGCGTTGAGCCACAAGGAGAAGACCGGCACCAGCTTTGCCGACTTCCAGGCCAACGCCAAAGCCGTTTCCGGCGCGCGCGACTGAATGCCGAGACGAACGGCCGAGAAAATAGGAGAACACACAGTGTCGGGCGGTATGAACTTCGAACTGACCGAGGACCAGCAGCTGATCCGCAAATCCGTGGCGGAGCTGTCGTCCAAGTTCGACGACCACTATTGGATGACCAAAGACCAGGCGCACGAGTTCCCGCAGGAGTTCTACGACGCCATCGCCGGCGGGGGCTGGCTCGGGATGACCATTCCCGAGGAGTACGGCGGCCATGGCCTGGGCATCACCGAGGCCACCATCCTGGCCGAGGAGGTGGCCCGGTCCGGCGGAGCCATGAACGCCGCCAGCGCGATCCACATGTCGATCTTCGGGATGCAGCCCGTGGTGGTGTTCGGCTCCGAGGAGATGAAGAAGGCGACGCTTCCACGGATCGTCAACGGGGATCTGCATGTGTGCTTCGGCGTCACCGAACCCGGTGCGGGGCTGGATACTTCGCGAATCACCACGTTCGCGAAGCGGGATGGTGACGGTTATGTGGTCAATGGGCGCAAGGTGTGGATCTCGAAGGCACTCGAGTCCGAGAAGATCCTGCTGCTCACCCGCACCGAGTCCCGAGAGGACGTGGAGAAGCGCGGGGGCAAGCCGACCGACGGACTGTCACTGTTCTTCACCGACCTCGACCGTGACCACGTCGAGATCCGTCCCATCAACAAGATGGGCCGAAATGCGGTGAGCTCCAACGAGTTGTTCATCGACGATCTGCGCGTGCCCGCCGAGCACCTGATCGGCGAGGAGGGCAAGGGCTTCAAGTACATCCTGCACGGGCTCAACCCTGAGCGGATGCTGATCGCCGCCGAGGCACTCGGCATCGGCCGCGTGGCGCTGGACCGTGCGGTCAAGTACGCCAACGAGCGGGTGGTGTTCGACCGGCCGATCGGCATGAACCAGGGCATCCAGTTCCCGCTCGCCGACTCGTTGGCCCGGCTCGACGCGGCCGAGCTGATCCTGCGCAAGGCCACCTGGCTCTACGACAACGGCAAGCCGTGCGGCCGGGAGGCCAACATGGCCAAGTACCTGTGCGCGGATGCCGGGTTCGATGCCGCCGACCGTGCACTACAGACGCATGGCGGGATGGGCTACTCCGAGGAATACAACATCTCCCGGTTCTTCCGGGAGTCCCGACTGATGAAGATCGCACCGGTGAGCCAGGAGATGATCCTGAACTTCCTCGCCGCGAACGTTCTCGGCCTGCCCAAGAGCTACTGAGGAGATATCGAAGTTCAATGAGGACCTATTTCGACCTGACCGGGCGTTCGGCACTGGTGACCGGCGCGGGTGCCGGGATCGGCGCGGCGGTATCCGAGGCACTCGCCGCTGCCGGCGCCTCGGTACTCGTCACCGACATCAGCGGTGACGCCGCGGCCCTGGTCGCGGAGCGGATCAATAGCGCGGGAGGCAAAGCCGACAGTGCCGCGCTGGATGTCAGTGACCGTGACGCCGCGGTGGCGGCCGCCGCGCAGGCCGCTGCCCTGGGCGAGGGCAACCTGCACATCGTCGTCAACAACGCAGGCGTCACATCGCCGGCGATGTTCCCCAAGCTGACCGACGAGACGTTCCGGGTCACCTTCGACATCCACGTGATGGGGACCTTCCACGTCACCCAGGCGGCGCTTCCGCATATGCCCACCGACGGGACCGGCCGCGTCATCAACGTCACCTCGGCTGCCGGGATCACCGGCACCCTGGGCCAGGTGAACTACTCGGCGGCCAAGGCCGGCCTGATCGGGTTCACCAAGTCGTTGGCGCGTGAGCTGGCGAGCAAGAACATCATGGTCAACGCCCTGGCGCCCCTGGCCGCGACACCGATGACGGAAACCATCCGTACCAACGAGAAGTTCGCGGCCAACATGATGAACCGCATCCCGCTCAAGCGGTGGGCCGACGCCGACGAGGTCGCGGGCGCATTCGTCTTCATGGCCTCCGATGCCGCGTCGTACATCACCGGGCAGGTACTGCCGGTCGATGGCGGCATGGTTATGTGACTTCGTGAGCGAGTTCAAGAGCGAACCACGGATAACGGACTGTTCCTCCCTGCCGCTGGCCGGTATCACGGTCATCGCGATGGAGCAGGCGGTATCCGCGCCGATGTGCACGCGGGTGCTCGCCGACTTCGGCGCCCGGGTGATCAAGATCGAGAACCCCAAGGGCGGTGACTTCGCCCGTGACTATGACGATGTCGTGCTCGGCCAGGCGGCGCACTTCGTGTGGGCCAACCGGGGTAAGGAATCGGTCACCCTCAATTTGAAGTCCGCTGAGGGGATGGAGGTACTGCACCGACTGCTCGACGGTGCCGACGCCTTCGTGTCGAATCTCGCCCCGGGCGCCACCGCGCGACTCGGGCTCGGGCCCGACGACCTCAAGGTGCGTCATCCTCAGGTGATCCCGGTCGAGATCGACGGTTACGGCCCCGGCGGTCCACTGTCGCACAAGCGCGCCTACGACCTTCTGGTGCAGGCCGAATCCGGTTCGTGTGCATCGACCGGTTATGCCGGGATGCCGGCCAAACCCGGTGCGGCGGTTGCCGATATCACCACCGGCCTGTATTCGGCGCTGTCCATCATGGCGCTGTTGCTCGGCCGGGCGCGCAAGGGTGACACCGGTGCCGCACCGGCCGTGGCGGTCAGCCTGTTCGACACCATGACCGACATCATGGGATACCAGCTGGCCTACACTCAGCACTCCGGGATCGACCAGATTCCGCTCGGGATGAGTTCGCCGGCAGTCGCGCCCTACGGCGCCTTCGATACCCGCGACGGGCAGACGGTGGTGCTGGGCACCACCAACGACCGGGAGTGGCAGCGGCTGGCCCGCGAGATCATCGAGCGTCCGGACCTGGCCGATGACCCGCGATTCGCCACCAACTCAGACCGCTGTGCACATCGGGACGAACTCAATAAGGCCATCGAATCCTGGTGTGCCCAGCATGATCTCGATGACATTCAGCAGACTGCCGACAATGCCGGAATCGGCAATTCGCGGTACAACCTGCCGAGCGAGGTCATCGTGCATCCACATCTGCAGGCGCGGGACCGGTGGCGTCAGGTCGGAACCCCCAACGGGGACATCTCGGCGCTGCTGCCGCCACCGGTGATCAGCGGCATGGAATTGGGCATGGGTGCGGTGCCGGGGCTCGGCGAGCACACAGATGCCATCCTGGGCGGGGTCGGCCTGACCGCCGAGCAGATCGCAGTGCTGCGCGAGCAGGGCGCGGTCGGCCCCGCCTACTCACAGTCCTAGTCCACAGAAGCGGAGAATCCCATGCGCGAAACCGTCATCGTCGAGGCCGTCCGCACCCCGGTCGGCAAGCGCAACGGCGGCCTGTCCGGCTTCCACGCCGCCGACCTGTCCGCACTGGTGCTCAATGCGCTGGTGGAACGGGCTGGTATCAGCCCAGACATCATCGACGACGTGATCTGGGGCTGTGTGTCGCAGGTCGGCGATCAGTCCAGCAACATCGGCCGTTACTCGGTGCTGGCCGCCGGCTGGCCCGAACACATCCCCGGCACGACGGTCAACCGGGCCTGCGGATCCAGCCAGCAGGCGCTGGATTTCGCGGTCCAGGCCGTGATGTCGGGTCAGCAGGATGTCGTGGTGGCCGGCGGGGTCGAGGTGATGAGCCGGGTTCCGCTGGGGGCGGCCCGGGCCACCGGCACCCCGTACGGGCCGAAAGTATTTCAGCGGTACAAGGATTTCGCATTCAACCAGGGCATCTCGGCTGAGATGATCGCGCAGAAGTGGGGTTTCGACCGGACTCGGGTTGATGAGTACTCGGTGGCTTCGCACGAGCGGGCGGCCGCTGCGCAGGATCGCGGTGCCTTCGAGAACCAGATGATCACCGTTTTTCCCGACCCGGCGGATCAACTCGATCCGGTGGTCGCCGACGAGGGAGTGCGCCGTGGCACCACGGTGGAGAAACTGGCCGGCCTCAAGCCCGCCTTCGCCGAGGACGGGGTGATTCACGCGGGCAACTCCTCGCAGATCTCCGACGGCGCGGCGGCGCTGCTGGTGATGACCGCTGAAGCCGCTGTGGCCATGGGCCTTTCGCCCATTGCGCGGTACCGCGCGGGTGCGGTGACCGGAGCCGATCCGGTGCTGATGCTGACCGGGCCCATCCCGGCGACCGAGAAGGTGCTGCACAAGGCCGGCGTCCGCCTCGACGAGGTCGGCGTGTTCGAGGTGAACGAGGCGTTCGCCCCGGTGCCCTTGGCCTGGCTGGCAGAGACGGGCGCTGACGAGGCGAAACTGAATCCACTCGGTGGCGCGATCGCGCTCGGACACCCGCTCGGCGCGTCGGGTGCGGTGCTGATGACCCGGATGATCAATCACATGCGCGACAACGGAATTCGTTACGGCCTGCAGACCATGTGTGAGGGTGGCGGTACCGCCAACGCCACGCTGGTCGAGCTCATCGACTGACGCTAGGGAGAAGTAGTGCAACGCAATCTGTTCACCGAGGACCACGAGGCATTCCGGGCGCTGGCCCGCGATTTCATCGAAAAGGAAGTCGTCCCTGCCTATCCCGAGTGGGAGAAGGGCGGCCGGATGCCCCGTGACGTCTTCAAGCACATGGGTGAACTCGGCATGCTCGGGATGGCGATCCCCGAGGAGTACGGCGGCGCCGGCGTCGACGACTACCGGTACAACGTGGTGCTCCAGGAGGAGGCCGCCCGCGCGCTGGTGACGTTGTCGACCGTGCGTACGCAGCTTGAGGTGATCCTGCCGTACTTCCTGCACTACGCGAATGACGAACAGCGGCAGCGCTGGTTCCCCGGGCTGGCCGCGGGCACGCTGCTGACCGCGGTCGCGATGACCGAGCCGGGGACCGGATCAGATCTGGCCGGCATGCGCACCACCGCGGTCCGCGACGGTGACGAGTTCGTGCTCAACGGCGCCAAGACGTTCATCACGGGCGGAATCCAGGCCGACCTGGTGGTCGTGGTGGCGCGGACGTCCACCGACCCGGAGAACCGCCGCAAGGGGTTGACTCTGCTGGTCGTCGAGGACGGCATGGCGGGCTTCGAGCGGGGCCGTGAGCTGGAGAAGATGGGCTGCAAGGTGCAGGACACCGCGGAGCTGTCGTTCACCGACGTCCGGGTTCCCGTGGCGAACGTGCTGGGGGAGGAGGGCGAGGCCTTCAGCTACCTCGGCCACAACCTGGCCCAGGAGCGGCTCACCGTGGCCGTGGGTTCGGTGGCTCAGGCCCGCTCGGCCATCGCCGCGGCGATCGGCTACACCAAAGACCGCAAGGCGTTCGGCCAGCCGGTGGCGTCGTTCCAGAACACCAAGTTCGAGCTCGCGGCGTGCTCGACGGAGGTCGAAGCGGCCCAGGCGATGTTGGATCGCGCGGTGGCCCTGCACGTCGACGGCGAGCTGTCCGGTGCCGATGCGGCACGGGTGAAACTGTTCTGCACCGAGATGCAGGCGCGGGTGATCGATCGTTGCCTGCAGCTCTTCGGCGGGTACGGCTACATGATGGAATACCCCATCGCCCGGCTGTACACGGATGCCCGGGTGGCCCGTATCTACGCCGGGACCAGCGAGGTCATGAAGGTGATCATCGCCAAGTCGCTGGGGCTCTGACCGGGCACATCCGGCGGCTGTGACGGCTGCCGGGAACTTCTTTCTCTGAGACGCTTGTCACAGCCGTCAAACCAACCTACTGTGTGTTCACTAGGTTGGTTCGACGAAGGAGTTCGGTGACTTCGGTTTCTGGTCTGCAGGGGCAGTCTGAGGGCGCAAGGCCTTATGAGACGCTCCTGGCCAAGGGGGAAGACCGCAGGCAGCGGATACTTTCTGTGGCCGAGAAGCTGCTGGCGCGCAACGGTTGGCGCAACACCTCGCTGGCGCAGATCGCCAGGGAAGCCGGCGTCACGTCGGCCGGACTGCTGCACCACTTCGAGTCCAAAGAGCAATTGCTCAATGCGGTGCTCGATATCCGCGATCACGACGACGACGTGCACGCGGACCGGTCCGGAGATCTGGCAGACGAGATCAAACGGGTGGCCGACCGGTTCGTCCGGGCGCCTGAGCTCGTCGGCACTTTCACCGTGCTGCTGGTGGAGAACATCCAGCCGGATGCGCCGCTGCACGATCGTTTGCTCAAACGGCAGCAGGCTGCACGTGACATCGTCGCCGACATCATCACGCGCGGCCAGCTCGACGGCCGCTATCGCTCCGACTTCGACGCGGCCACCAAGGCCGTGGAGATCCTGGCATTCATCAATGGAATGGAGACCTCATGGCTACTCGATCCCTCGCTCCCGTTGACGGACGTGTTCAAGAGCTACGCCGAGATGCTGGGGCGGGAAATCGAGCAGCCGGACGGCCGCAACGGGGCGGCCGGCCAGTGAGATTGGAGGACGACATGCGGTATCGGCTTGATGTGGTCGCCCCCTGCGTGGTGGACGCAGTCCGGTTCGCCGGTGGCTGGCTCGTTGACCGGGTGATGGCGGGTTGGGATGTCACGGTGCTGATCGGCGCCGACGAGGACGTCCGGCCGCTGGCGATCCTCGGGGTGGAGACCATTGCGCTGGAGTCCGTCCTGGAGTCCTGGGAGGACCGCCCGCATCCGCAGACCGTTGCGGTGGCCGCCGATCTGTTCAACACCGACGAGCGTGTGCGACGCGGCGTCCTGGGTGCGCTGGAGCAGGGGCATACCGAGGTGACGTTGTGGGGCGACGAGTGTCCGGCGGATCTGCGCGTTGATCCCGTACGTCACGAACTATCGGCTGCCGCACGCGCTTTCAAGGCGCAGGCGCTGGCGGCGGTCAACGATCCCGAGGCCCGGGTTGTCGGTGCCAGCGAGGAATTCCGGTGCGGCACGATGATCAGCCGCTCGGTGCCCGCCGACCTGATTCCGGCGAGCTGAGGCGGCCCGCTCTCTCGCCGGGCTGCCGGCGGGCAGAATTCTGCCAAACGCAGGTCAAATTCTGCCATCGGAATTAACCCTCTGACCTGGATGTTTGATGTTTCAGATCGGCGAAATGCAGTACCGAATCGCCGGCCTGTGGAGCCGTAGCACGACGCTCGACGCCACCGGAGAACACATCGGAAGAGGGCACCACAATGAAGAAGATCGGTTTCGCTACCCTGATCGCCGGCGGTCTGAGTGCCGCGGTGTTCAGTCTCGCCGCGCCCGCGTCAGCTGAGCCCGTTACCCCGGTCGGGCCGCACTACAGCGTCGACAACCACGACCAGGTCAACACCACGAATGGCTTTGTCGACCTTCCCTTCTGACCTATTTCGGAGCTCGATGTCCGCTCCGCGCCGTCGACCCTGCGTACAGATCGCGAGAATCACCAAACTCGCGATCTGTACGCAGACTCGACGCTAAACCAGGGTGGGCATGGCTGCCCAGCCCCGCACCGCAGCGGTTTCCGACGGTTTGGCGCTGGCCCAGTCGACTTCCCACTCGGGGAAGCGTTTGAGGATCTCCTCCAGAGCTATCCGCCCCTCCAGGCGGGCCAGGGCGTTACCCATGCAGAAGTGCGTGCCCGCACCAAAGGTCATGTGTGACTTCTGTTCCCGGTGAATGTCGAAGACGTCACCGTCGGGTGCGAACCGGCGGTGGTCACGGTTGGCCGCGCCGACAAGCATCAGCATCGCGGAACCCTCCGGCACCGTCCGGCCGTAGTACTCGACGTCGCGGGTGACGTAGCGTGCGATCTGCAACGCCGGCGGCTCCCAGCGCAGGATCTCCTCGATCGCCTGGGGGATGAGCTCAGGGTTTTCCACCAGCTCACGTCGTTGATCCGGAACGTCGGCCAGGGTCTTACCGGCCCAGCCGATGAGCCGGGTGGTGGTCTCGGAGCCCGCGGTGGCGATGACGGTCAGGTACAGCAGCAACTCGTCGCGGCGCAGCGTGCGCACCGTGCCGGTCTCATCGGTGAACTCGGCATTGAGCAAGTCGGTCATGATGTCGTCGGACGGGTGTTCGGTCCGCCAGTCGATGAACTCGGCGAACACCTCACCGGTGGCCAGTGCGTCGACCGTCTGCCCTTGCAGGGTCTCCTCACCGTGGTCGGTGATCGCCCGCTGACGGTCTTCGGGGATGCCCAGCAGCATGCCGATGACGCGCATCGGCATCTGCTCACCGAGGTCGTTGACGAAGTCGAAGCGGTCCGCGCCGACGAGCGGATCGAGGCAGCGCGCGGTGAACTCGCGGATCCGCGGCTCGAGCGCCAGCACCTTGCGCGGGGTGAAGACCCGGGACAGCAGATTGCGGTGGATGTTGTGGATCGGCGGATCCTCGAAAATCAGTGTGCCCGGCGGAATTTCCATGCCGGACTTGATGATCTCGAGCAGTGCACCGCGCCCCGAGATGAAGGTCTCGTGGTCGATGACGGCCTTGTTGACGTCGTCGTAGCGGCTCAGTGCGTAGAAGTCGTGCTGCTCGTTGTAATACAGCGGGGCCTCTTCCCTGATCCGGGCGAACACCGAATAGGGATCCATATTGAGCTCGACGCTGTACGGGTCGTAGTACAGGTCGGCTTCGGTCGACGTGGGCACGGCGGGTCTCCTGACCGTATTGAAAGGGCTGTGCACCTGCTTAGCAGGCGCGAGGTAGCTGGGTCAAGGATTGGGATGTGAGTGCCCGGTGCTGGAACGAATTCGCTACTGCCTGTTGCGGATTGAAATGCGCACAGGGCTGGCAAGGATTCCTATCGGAATTACACTGGGTCGCGCTAGTGTAAATATCTGTCACAACGGCCAAGGGGGGGCTTATGACCGCTGAAGAGATCGTGCGTGCCGAGATCGCCGCGTGGGGGAGTAACAACGTCGACGAAGTCATGAGTCACTTCGCCGACGACGCCACCTTTGACATCGGACCGGACTGGCCGAAGCTCTCTGGCCGCGACGCGATCCACGAGATGATGAAAGTGTTCTTCGCCGGCGGGAAATGTGTAGACCTCGAAATCCGGTACCTCGCGGTGGACGGGGATGTCGTGCTGATGGAACGGCGCGATCACTGGATCGTGGACGGCAAGCAGATGAGCTGGCCGGTCATGGGGGCCTATGAGGTGAAGGACGAGAAGATCACGGCGTGGCGGGAGTATTTCTATCCGCCGAAGGAGTCCTGAGCTCGATCACGACCTTGCCCACGGCGCGTCCTTCTGCGACCTGCCGTAGCGCGGCCGATGCCTGCTCCAGTGGATAGACCGCACCGATGTGTGGCCGGACGGCGCCGGTGGTCAACAGGTCGCGCAATTCGGCTTCGTTACGGGTGAACTCGTCCGGGGTGATGTCCTGGAACTGAAAGCCCAGGACGTGGATCCCCTTGACCAGTACCAGGTTCAGTGGGATGCGGGGAATCGCGCCCGAGGCGTAGCCGATGGTCACGAACCGGCCACCGCGGCGCAGCGTCCGTAAGGCGGGCTCCGACAGGTCGCCGCCGACCGGATCGAGGGCCGCGTGGGCGCCGTCGGGCAGCACCTCCCGCAGTGCGCCGCGCAGGTCGCCCTTTGCGTGATTGACGACTGAGGCCGCACCGTATCGCGCTGCAGTGGAGAGTTTTTCGTCCGAGGATGCGACTGCGGTGACCCGTGCGCCGAGCGCCGACGCGAGCTGCACGGCCGCCAGGCCCACGCCGCCGCCGGCGCCCAGAACGATCACGTCGTCGCCCGGTTGGATCCGGGCCATCGATCGCAGCGTGTGATAGGCGGTGCGGTGCGCCACTCCGAAGGCGGCCGCGGTACCGTCGTCCACACCGTCAGGGATTCGGGCCAGCCCGGTCGTCGGAACGCACACCTGCTCGGCGAACGCACCGAACAACCCCGTGCCGGTCACCCGGTCGCCGACAATGAAACCGTCAGTGTCGCCGGCGACTTCGATCACCACGCCGGCGAATTCGCTGCCCGGGATGAAGGGTACCGGCACCTTGATCTGGTACTGGCCGGCGACCAGCAGCACGTCGGGAAAGTTGACCGCGGCTGCACCGACCTGAACCCGTACCTGACCGGCGGCGAGCGGGGGAGTGGGGACATCCTCGAGGCGAACCACATCCGGAGGCCCGTACTCGGGGCAGACGACAGCCTTCACCGGTAATCCGTGGATTCGGCGAGCTCAGCGGCAGATCGCATCAGTTCGGTTACCACCGGACCGAAAGCCAGCAGCTTCTCGTCATCGCCGGCGCGCTGAAAACCCTGCTCCAGCACGATCGCCAGCTTCCACTTGGCGAGCACCAGGTAGTAGTCGAGGTCGTCGACCTGTCGTCCGGACACCTTGGCGTAGTGCGCCACGACGTCGTCACGCGAGGGCATCCCGCGCATGTCGACATAGCCCATTTCGGACGGCTCCGGGTTGTCGGTATCGGACGGCCAGCTCTGCACCATCCAGGCCAGGTCCAGCTTCGGGTCGCCGACGGTGCCCATCTCCCAGTCCACGATCGCGGCCATGGTGGCCGGGCCGCCGTGGCGGTACATGACATTGGCGAACTGGTAGTCACCGTGCATCAGACCGGGGATGAAATCGAGCGGCTTGTGGGTCCGCAGCCAGTCCGTGGCCACCTCGAGGCCCGGCAGGTCCCGGTTCTTGATCCGGTCGAGGAACCCGATCCAGCGGGAGACCTGGCGTTCGTGGAAGCCGTCTGGCCGACCGAGATCACTCAGCCCCTTGGCCTGCCAGTCGACTTTGGACAGCAACGCAATTCCCTCGGCCAGTTGATAACTCAGCCCGGGGCGGGTGCTCAGGTCGGTATTGAACGGCTCGGGCCAGTGGCCATGGGTGTCCATCGGGGACCAGCCGTCGACAAAGCCCATCACGTAGAACGGTCGGCCCAGCACCTCCGGATCGGGGCACACGCCGATCGCGGCGGTGTGCGGGACCTCCGTGCCGTCGAGCGCCTCGATGATGCGCCATTCCCGCAGGATGCCCTTGTCCCGGTCCGGCGGGGCGCCGGCCGGTGGCATGCGGAGGACGCAGGAATGTTCGCCGCGGCGGATCTCGTAGATGACGTTCTGGGTTCCGCCGGACAGGAAGCGGGCCTCAAGCGGCTCGCCCTTGCCCACCAGCCCGGCGTTGTCCATCCAATCGGCAAGGCGCGCAGTGTCTATCTCGCTCACAGGTTGCCCACCTCGGCTTCCAGGTACTCGGCGAACTTCGCCTTCGCAGCGTCGCGTTTGCGGGGTATCCACTCGGTGGGCCACGTGTCGGTGGTCGGCTGATAGTCGCGCAAAACCTGCCGGGCCACCGTGGTCTTGTGAACCTCCGTCGGGCCGTCAGCCAGTCCCATCACCGCCGCGCCGGTGACCATGCCGAGGAACGGCATCTCGTTGGTGACCCCGAGCGCGCCGTGGATCTGCATTGCCCGCCAGGCGATGTCGTGCAGCACGGCGGGCATGGCCACCTTTACCGCGGCGATGTCCTTGCGGACCAACTTGTAGTCGTTGTACTTGTCGATCTCCCACGCGGTATAGAGCACCATCAGCCGGAACTGCAGCAGCTGGGCGTAGGAGTCGGCGATGTAGCCCTGGACGAACTGTTTGTCGGACAGGCGGCTGCCCTGGGTTTCCCGGCTCAGCGCGCGTTCGCACATCATGTCGAGAGCCTTCTGGGCCAGGCCGATCGTGCGCATCGCGTGGTGGATCCGGCCCCCGCCCAACCGGGTCTGGGCGATCACGAATGCCTGTCCCTCGCCGCCCAGGAGGGCCTCGGACGGTACCCGGACATTGTCGTAGTGGATCAACGCATGGCTGCCCTCGTTGTCCGGTTCGCCGTACAGGCCGACGTTGCGGACGATCTTGACGCCCGGAGTGTCGGTGGGCACCAGGAACATCGACATGCCCTGGTAGGCGCTGACCTCAGGGTTGGTGACCACCATGACGATCAGGAACGACGCCGTTGCGGCGTTGGAGGAGAAGAACTTCCAACCATTGATCACCCAGTCGTCCCCGTCGCGTACAGCGCTGGTGGTGAACAGCGTGGGGTCCGCACCGGCATGCGGTTCGGTCATCGAATAGCAGGAGAAGAGCTCGCCCTCGAGCAGCGGATGCAGGTAGCGCTTCTTCTGCTCCTCGGTGCCGTAGTGCGCGATGATCTCGGCATTTCCGGTATCGGGGGCCTGACAGCCGAACACGATCGGCGCCCACTGCGAGCGGCCGAGGATCTCGTTGAGCAGCGCCAGCTTGAGCTGCCCGTACCCCTGGCCGCCCAACTCGGGGCCCAAATGGGTAGCCCACAAACCCTTTTCGCGCACCTGCGCCTTCAGCGGGTCGATGGCCTGGCGCCGCTTGCCCTCCAGCGGGGTGAACTGCTTGTGTGGCCAGGCCAGGTCGAGTGGCTCGACCTGCTCGGTCACGAATTCGTCGGCCCAGTCCAGTAGTTCCTGATACTGCGGGTCCGTCTCGAAATCCCACGCCATCGGGGTTCTCCGATCTAGTTGTTGGTATTGAAGCCGGTGATCATCGCGCCGATATCGCGCGCGACGAGGTCGGTGAACGAGCGGTTGCCGAAACTGCCGCCGGCCCAGTGCCGGACGCCCTCGCTGACGAGGATCTGCGACAGCCGGGACAGGTGGGTGACGTCGACGTGCGCGCCGAGCTTGCCGTCAGCCTGAGCGCGGGCGAACAACTCGCCGAACATGTCGGCGTCCTGCGTATCCGGGTCGACATCGCCGGCCAGGATCCGGTGCTCGTGCCGGTACCCCTCCAGGATCGTCTCGACGATCAGATCGGGTGGATTGCGGGCCATCGACCGTTCCAGGCTGCGCAGTGCCTCGGTGATCACGACCATCACGTCGTAATCGCCGGTCAGGAGTGATTTCACCCGCTTCTGGGCCAGCCGGGTGGAGGTCAGGCCCACCTCGAACAGCACGTCCTCTTTGGCCGGGAAGTAGAAGTAGAACAGCGCGCGGGACACCCCTGCGGCCCGGCAGATGTCGGCGACCGTGGTCTTGGCGTAGCCGTTGGTGCGCCAGAGCGCCATGGCGGCCTGGACCAGGTCGCGCTTGGTCTGGTGCGAGCGGGCCCGCTGGAACGAGGCTCGGCGCTGACTGCTGTCAGCAGCATCCGTCGCCGTTCCCTTGGCCATATTCGGCACTGTAACAACGGATGCGGCTATTGAAAATAGTTGACGTCTGTCTAACTATCTTTCTTATGAACGCACCGTTGCATGGCCGCCGGATTCTGGTCACCGGCGACGGCGCGGGCTTCATCACCGGCTAGTTGATCGCCGTCGACGGCGGACTGACGATGCTGGGCGCTTAGGGGGTGAGAATCTTATTCTTGCTGCTTGTCGCTGATGGGTCGGGGTCCGACGTTGACGCGTAACCGGTGCTGTGGAAATCTATCTATTCATAGATGAGAGCCGCATTCTCATACGTGTGGCTGGAACGGGAGCAGCTGATGGCGATCGACCCAACCGGTATCGATTTTTTTCGCGATGAACGATTGGTCGACGACCCGTACCCATTCTTCGAGGCGCTGCGGAACAAGTGCCCGGTCACCCGCGAAGACCTCTACAACGTCACCATGGTGACCGGCTGGGACGAAGCGGTGCAGGTCTACAACGACGAGGAGACCTTCTCGTCGTGCCTGTCGGTCACCGGACCGTTCCCGGGGTTCCCGGTCCCGCTGGAGGGGCGCAGTGCTGAAGAGGTCACCGCGCTCATCGACAAGCACCGCAACGAACTGCCGTTCAGCGATCAGCTGCCGACGCTGGATCCGCCGACCCACACCGATCATCGCTCACTGTTGATGCGGCTGATCACGCCCAAGCGCCTCAAGGAAAACGAGGACGCCATGTGGCAGTTGGCCGATGAGGTGCTCGACAGCTACCTGGCGCCCGGTGGGGGCGAGTTCATCAAGGGCTTCGCCGGTCCGTTCACGCTTCTGGTGATCGCCGACCTGCTGGGCATCCCGCCGGAGGATCGCGAAGGCTTCGTCAACGGCATCAAGCACAATTCCGGCGGCGGCATCGGCAGCACCAGTAAGGAGTCGCTGTCGCACAGCCCGCTCGAATTCCTCTACGGCCAATTCTCCGACTACATATCGGATCGCCGGGCCAATCCGCGCGGCGACGTCCTCACCGGTCTGGCCGAGGCCACCTTCCCGGACGGCAGCATCCCCGACGTCGGCGATGTCGCGCGGGTCGCGACCAACGTCTTCTCGGCAGGGCAGGAGACCACGGTGCGCCTGCTCAGCACGGCGCTGAAGGTCCTGGGTGAACAGCCCGAGATTCAACAGCGGCTGCGTGCCGACCGCAGCCTGATCCCGAACTTCATCGAGGAGGCGCTGCGGATCGAGAGCCCGGTCAAGGGCGACTTCCGGCTGTCACGCTGCCCGGTGACCATCGGCGACACCGAGTTGAACGCCGGCACCACGCTGATGGTGCTCAACGGTGCGGCCAACCGCGATCCGCGGCGCTTCGAGGATCCTGACACCTTTGACCCGGCGCGCAAGAACGCCCGTCAGCACCTGGCTTTCGGCCGCGGCATCCACAGCTGCCCCGGTGCCCCGTTGGCGCGCGCGGAGACCCGCGTGGGGATCGAGCGGTTGCTCGACCGCACGACCGACATCCGGATCTCCGAGGCCAAGCACGGCTCCGACGGCGACCGGCGCTACAACTACATCCCGACCTTCATCCTGCGCGGGCTGACCGAGCTGCATCTGGAGTTCGACAGCTGATGCGGGTCAGGGTTGACGAGGACCGTTGTGCCGGCCACGGCATGTGCCTGACGCTGTGCCCTGAGGTCTTCGAGATGTCTGACGATGGTTGGGCGGTCGCCGATCCCGAGGAGGTCCCCGCCGACCTGCAGGACGCGGCGCGCGAGGCGATAGACAACTGCCCGGAACGGGCGATCAGCGAAATCGACAACTAGAGAAAGAGATTCGTAATGGCAGCCAAAGGCTATGTGATCATCACCGAGGACATCAAGGACCCGGCCGGCATGGGCGAGTACGCAAAGCTGGCGTCGAAGGCGATGGGCGGCGCGACCATCGTGGCCGTCGACCAGAAGCCTGAGGTGATCGAAGGCGCTTGGCACGGCACGCAAACCGTGGTGCTGGAGTTCGAATCCGTTGACGCCGCCCGGGAGTGGTACTACTCCGACGCCTACCAGGCGGCTGCCAAGGTGCGCCAAGGCGCCGCGGATTGCAACGGCGTGATCCTTTCCGGCTTCCCCGCCTGATCGGCCGGCCGCAGTGCGTTACAGCATCACCTATCCGATGCACACTCACCCGTACCATCCGGATCTGGTGAGCGGCAGCGGAGTTGCCGCGGTAGCGGCTGCGGCCGAGGCGGCGGGTTTCGCAGGCTTCGGGTTCACCGACCATCCCGCTCCGTCGCAACGCTGGCTCGACGCCGGTGGTCACGATGCGGTGGATCCGTTCGTGGCCATGGCCTTCGCCGCGGCGCACACCACGACACTGCGTCTGGTGCCCAACATTGTGGTGCTGCCGTATCGAAACCCGTTCGTGGTGGCCAAGTCCGGCGCCACCCTAGACGTGCTGTCCGGCGGCCGATTTACCCTGGCCGTCGGAGTGGGTTATCTCAAGCGGGAATTCGCCGCGCTCGGGGTTTCCTACGACGAGCGGGCCGAGCTGTTCGATGAGGCACTCGAAGTCATCCGCGGGATCTGGACCACCGACGATTACAGCTTCGAAGGGAAGACTTTCAGCGCACGCGGTATCACCGCACACCCTCGGCCTGCGGCGAGCCCGCATCCGCCGATCTGGATCGGCGGCAACACCTCAGCGGCGCGGGCCCGGGTAGCCAAGCACGGCGACGGCTGGTGCCCGTTCGCCGCGCCGCCGGGCCTGGCCAAGACTGCAGGCACCGCCGCGATCGATTCGCTGGATGCGCTGGCCGCCGGCATCGAGGATCTGCGCGCCCGGTTGGCCGCCGCCGGTCGTGATCCGGACGGAATCGACATCGTGTTCAACAACTTTGAGGGCGGAAACCCCGGCGACGACGACTTCGATGCCGACGCGTATCTGGTCGGTGTGGACAAGCTCGCCGCACTGGGTGTGACGTGGCTACATGTGACCCTGCCCGGGGACAGCCTCGCGCATGCGCTGGAGGCGACCGAGAAATTCGGCAAGACGGTGATCGCCGCTTAGCCGTGAATCAGGCGGGTGTCAGTGCGGCAATCGGCGTGGTCGTCGTCGCGTGCACCAGCAGCTCGGCCAGCTCGCGCGGGCGGCTGAGGAACGGTGAGTGCGACGCGTCGATGGTCAGCTGCTCGACGCCGAGACGTTGTGTCACGGTGTCGGCCAGCCACTGCGGCATCGAACGGTCCTGCAGGCAGCGGATGAAGCTGCGGGGCAGATCGGCCGCCCAGAACTGCGGCACCGACACCGGGGTCACCGTGGTGTCCCCGAACCGCTCGGGGCCCAGACGATCGAAAGCCCAACGGGCCGTTGCCTCGTCGCAATCATGGTAGAAGTAGCGCCACGCGCCGTCGAAGTCGGCGAAGTGCATCGCGCCCTCGTCGTCGAAATGCAGGTAGCCCAGCATCTCGCCGACGTCTCCGTCGAACTCGCCGCCCAACGCATCTTCAGCCGAACGCATGGCCATCGCCTCGGGATACGTCCGGCCTTCTCTGGGCAGCGCGGCGGCCAGATACACAATGTGGCCCACCAGTTCCGGGGCCGCATCGGCAGCGAGGGTGGCGTCGAACCCGCCGCCGGAGTGCCCCACCAGCACGTCCCCGGCTTGCATGACCTCGAGGATCGCGGCCCGTCGGTTGGCCAGGGTCGATTCCTCGGCTACCCGTGCGCCGTGCCCGGGCAGGTCCACGGCGACGCCGTCGTGACCCAGACTCTGCAACTCGGCGATCGTGCGCTCCCAGCACCAGGCCGCATGAAAACCGCCGTGTACGAAGACGAACCGCACGCCTACTCGTCCTTGATCGAGATGGCCTGCCGGGGGCATTGCCGCACCGCTTCGCGGATTAGAGCCTCGTTCTCCGGCGTGACATCCTCCTGCAGGATGTGCAGGTAGTCCTGATCATCGAGATCGAACACCTCGGGGATGATCCCCATGCAGACAGCGTTGCTTTCGCAGATCTCGAAGTCGACGTGAACCTTCTTCGTCATCAGCGCCCTCTGTTCTTCGCGCAAGCGCTCATCACCTCAACACCCTCACCGGCACGTGCGAGTAGCCCGCGACGTTCTGCATGTGAACCCGCTGCAGCTGATCCCATTTCACTTCATAGCGAGGCATGAAATCGAGCAACTTCTCCAGGGCGACGGCGCTCTCCATGCGGGCCAGTGCCGCGCCGAGACAGCTGTGAATGCCGTAGCCCAGCCCCAGGTTCTGGGCCTCTGTGCGATCGCGGTCGATGTCGAAAGTATCGGCATCGGTAAACGCATCGGGATCCCGGTTGGCCGCGGCGCTGATCAAGAACACGGCCTTGCCTGCCGGGATGGTGCCGCTGGGCACGTGGGCGTCCTTGAGGGTGTAGCGGACGTTGTACTGCACCGGGCCTTCGTAACGCAGTAGCTCCTCGACGGCGGCTCCGACCTTCTCGCGGTCGTCGAGCAGTTTCTGCCACTGCTCGGGGTTACGAGCGAAGAGGACCATCGCGGTGCCGACGAGTTTGGTGACGGTCTCGGCGCCGGCTCCGCCCAAAAGGGTGGCGAATCCGGTGATCTCGATGTCGTCGAGGCGACGCATCTGGCCGTCCTCGCCGGGGATCTCCGCGGCGATCAGCCGGCTGATCATGTCGTCCTGCGGGTCTTCCCGGCGCTTCTGCACCAGCCCGTAGTAGTAGATGCCGGTGTCGATATTGGCCTGCATGCCGGCTTCGGAGTAGCCGATCTGACCCGGTTCACGCGACAGGCTGGTATCGATCCAGTGCCGGACCTGCTGGCGGTACTCCGGGTCGACGCCGGCCATCCGCGTGATGACCTCGACCGGGAACGGGCCGGAGAAATCCTGTACGACATCGAATTCGTCGGAGTCGATCAGTCTGAGGTGGTGAACGATCTGCTCGACGACGGTGTCGCGCTGGGACTGGATCATGCGCGGGGTGAATGCCTTGTTCAGCAGGCTGCGCATGTGCCGGTGATCGGGCGGGTCCATGAAGATGATCGACTTCTGCGGCGGCTCGTCGCTCTGCACCATGGCCAGATCGCAGCCACGTGACGAGGAGAACGCCTCGTGATCCTTCAATGCGGCCGATACGTCCTCATGCCGGGTCAGGGCATAGAAGTCCGAGTCCTCGTTGTAGTACAGCGGCGCGTCTTGGCGCATCCGCCGGTACATGTCGAACGGGTTGTTGAAGAACTCCTCGGAGAACGGATCGAAAATCACCTGGGCCTTGGTCATTGGCTGGCTCCTCCTTCGCGGCGGGCTGGGCCGGAAGTGCTGTGAAACGTTACGGGAAACTGTTGAACTGTAACGCTAACAGTAATCCTGTTGGGAGTGTTTGAAAAGCACAAAATGCGCGCTGATCAGGTCGTGACGGCAGGCTGGGTCAGTTGATCGCGGCGTCGAGCAGACCCTCGAGTCTGCCGAGGTCGCTGTCCAGTTCAGAGGCTGTTCTGCGGACCACGGCGACGTCCTTGCCGATGAACTCGCCGACCCGGGCGATGAATGCGTCCGCCGAGCCGGTGGCGGCGATACCGCCCAGCGCGCGGCTTGCCGCACTGCCGTGCGTGAGCGCGGTCAGCAGCGTCGCCTCGTCGATACCCAGTCGATCGCCTAGGCGCACGCCCTCGGCCACCGCGCCGATCTGCGCGGCGAACAACGCGTTGTTCACCAGCTTCACCCGCTGCCCGGCGCCGACCGGACCGACGTGCAGTACCGGATCGGCATAGGCCGTCAGCACCTCGTGGGCACGGGCCACCGCGTCCTCGTCTCCACCCGCGAACACCGTCACGGTCCCGGCTGCGATGTCGTGCGGTCCGCCGCTGACCGGAGCGTCGACGACGGCGATGCCGTGAGCGGCCCCGCGCTCGGCGAGAGCCTCGGCCGTGCGTGGGCTGCCGGTGGTGTGCAGCACGAGTACCGAACCGGCAGGCATCTCGTCGATCAGCGCCGGGCAGAGTTCCCGGACCTGCTCATCGGTGAACACGCAGACGATCGCCACCTCGGCGTCGGCAACGGCCGCGCTCGCCGAATCCACCGGTTCGGCGCCGAGTTCAGCCATCGCAGCGCGCTTTTCATCGTCCCGGCCCAAGGCTCGGACCTGGTGTCCGGCCTCGGCCAGGCGGCGCACCATCGGCGCGCCCATCCGGCCTGCCCCGATGAAGGCGACGCGCATCAGCGGGGATGGTTCATGATGGCCAGGGCGTTGTCCGCGGCGTCGAATACCGCCCCTTGTGGGGCCGAGGCGTCGTCGGCCAGGCTGGCGGCATGCCTGCAGTCTTTCTGCAGCAGTGCGCCGGCGATCGGTGCCAGGTTGTCCAGCGTCCCGCCGAACATCGCGATGCTGTTGAGTGCCTTGCTGGTGGCCGAACCGCGCGAGATCACCTCGCACAGCGCCTGGCGCGGAACGCCGAGCGCCTCACCGAGTTCGAGTGCGCTCATGGCTGCGCCCAGGTTGGCGCTGAACAGGAGGTTGTTCAAGATCTTGGCGACCTGGCCGGCACCGATTCCACCGAGGTGCACGATCGGGTCGGCGTAGGTGGCGAACACCGGACGCACCCGCTCGACGACCTCTTCATCGCCGCCGACCATCACCAGCAGAGTGCCGGCCGAGGCGGCGGGCTGGCCGCCGCTCACCGGGGCGTCCACGACCGAAATCCCCTGGGCGGCCGCCTTGTCTGCGATCTCTCGACAGGTGTCGGGGTGCACCGTCGAGTGAATGGCGATGACGCCACCGGGAGCCAGCCCGGCCAGCACGCCGGTCTCACCGTCGAGCACCTGACGGACGTCGTCGTCACCCACCACGCACAGGCACACCAGGTCGCTGGCGGCAGCCAGTTCGGCGGGGGAGCCCGCGGTCTTGGCGCCGGTGTCGGCGAACGGTTCCAGCGACGCCGGGCGCCGTGCCCACAGGGTGGTCTCGAATCCGCCCTCGACGATCCGCCGGGCCATCGGCGCCCCCTGGCTGCCCAGCCCGATAAATCCGACTCGCATCAACCTGCCTCCACTTCCACTTCGGTATTCACAATGTCTTTCACCGGCACGAGGCCGCGGTTGGCGACACATTGTTCGGCGAACGACAGCACCTTGCGGTGATAGATCTCGGCGCTCAGTCCGACGCTGAGGTTGTGGCCGCTGTCTGCGAGTTCGCCGGTCTCCACCCGCGGCGAGACGGTGAACATCGCACCGATTGCGGCCAGCGACTCGGGATCGGATTCCCAGACGTTCTCGTACTCGCCGGCGATGAATTGCACCGGAACTGTCGTCTGCCCGGCCAGTGCCGGAAATTCCTGCCGCGCCCAGGTTTTGATGACATCACCCTCGTAGGCGGTGCCGCCCGCGGACAACCCGGCGCCGATCACGTCCGACGGGTACAGCCGAGCCGGTTCCCATAGCAGCTCGCGCAGACCGCGCGGCCGTTGCTGTGGCGAAGCATCTTTGAGCAGTTCCTGCGCGGCCGGGTGATACCGGCGACCGGTTCCGGCCAGAGAGACACCGAGTACCTCTGGCTGCTGCACGGCCAGGTGCAGGGCCAGCTCGCAGCCCATCGAATGGCCCAGCACGAAAAGGTCCGCCGCACCGGCGATGCGCCGGATCGCCCCGAACGCCAAGGCGACCCGCTGTTCGGGCCGGGCCATGGCATCGGGGTAGGCCGCGGAGGCACCGTAGCCGGGGCGGTCCAGTGCGATCACGGTGTACCCCTGGGCCACCGCGCTGCGCAGCAACGACAGCTCCGGGTGTCCGGGGCAATCGAAGTAGGCCGATGTGGTGGCCCCGCCGTGCAGTGCGACGACGACGGCGCGCGGGTCGGGGGACTCGGCGACCAGGGCCGACATCGGGACGCCGTCGACCATCACCACCCTGGGGTGCGGATCGGCCTTGCTCATGTCCTAGTCGTCCCTGCGCATCAGCAGCACGCCACTGGGGGTGAGTCCACCGCTGCTGGCCACGGCGACACGGGCGTTCGCGACCTGGCGCTCACCGGCCTCCCCGCGGAGTTGGGTGACGGCCTCGTGGATCAGGCCCATGCCGTGGGTGCGGCCGTGCGAGAGCTGGCCACCGTGGGTGTTGAGCGGGATGATGCCGTCGCGGGCGATGTTATGGCCGCCGTCGAGGAACTCTTTGGCCTCTCCTATGCCGCAGAAGCCCAGGCCCTCCAGCCAGGACAGGCAGTTGAAGCTGAACCCGTCGTAGAGCTCCGCGACGTCGACATCGCTGGGGCGCAACGAGGTTCGCGACCACATGTGCGCGCTCTGGCCCAGCACCTGCGGCTCGTGGGTGAGCGTGGTCTGGTCCCAGTCGAGCCGTTCGATGATCTGGGTGCCCACTGCCTCGAACAGGATCGGCGGCTTGGGCAGATCGCGCGCCGCATCCACGGCGGAGACGATGACGGCCACCGCCCCGTCGCACGGAACATCGCAGTCGTAGAGGCCGAACGGCGTCGTGATCATGCGGGCCGACAGGTAGTCGTCCATGGTCATCGGATCGCGGTAGATGGCTGTCGGGTTCAGCGCGGCGTTGGCGCGCTGGTTGAGTGCGATCCAACCCAGGGTCTCCCGCGTGGTGCCGTACCGGTCGAAGTGGCGACCGGCGTTCTGCGCCAACGTGTGTGCCGCCGAGGTGGCGCCGTACGGATGCTGCCAGTTGTCGCTGCGGCCGCCCATCGGAGGGGACATCTTGCCCTCTTTGACCAGCTGGCCGAACGTCGCCTCCCACAGCGTGCGGAAACACAGCACATGGCGCGCCATGCCGGTGGCGACCGCCATCATGGCTGCGATGACCGATCCGCCGGGGCCGAAAGTGTCCATGCCGCCGTTGATCCAGGTCGGACGGAGCCCGAGTGCGCCCTCCAGGGCGGTCACGCCGCCCTCGCCCATGCCGGCGATCGCCAGGCCTGGGTAGGTCGACAGGCCGTCGATGTCGTCGAACGTCAAACCGGCATCGGCGACCGCTTTTTCGGCTGCATCGATGGTCAGTGACAGCGGCGGCACCATTTGTCGACGACCGATCTTGGACATTCCGATGCCGGTGATGGCCGAGTGGTCCTCGAATTTCGCCTTGGTCAGCATCGGCCGGACGTACTTGGCGACGTCCTGGGGTGCGATGGGTTCGGCGACCATCCGAGGGGCCGGTGTGGAGTCCGGTGCCCGCTTGAACACCGGCAGCCAGACATCCTCGATGTGCTGGAAGTCGACCTCCACCGGCATGCCGAGTTTGAGATCCTCGGAATCACAGTCGACGATGTTGGTCGTCAAGCGGACCCGGGGATCCTCGGCGATGGCGACCTCGGCCACCACATAGGGCGGCGGCATATCAGGGAAACCGAACCGGTGGTTGACCGTGAACCCGGCGAGCGAAGCGCGCCCCGACACGTCGCGCACACCCATGTTGTGGCTGCGGCAGTAGCGGCAGATCGGCTGCGGCGGATGGATGAGGGCGCTGCAGTCCTGGCACTCCTGGATTCGCAGCACCCCGTCGGCGCCGGCGGTCCAGAAGTACTCGTTGAGCGTGGTAACCGTCGGGAGCGGACGCCCCGGTATCTGTGACAACTCGACTCCGGTGGTAAGCGGGTTATTCCGTGTGGAGAATCACGTTACCAGTTTCCGGGATAGGTGATCCAGACCTCATATTCCGAACGGGGCCTCAGCCCACCTCGCGCTCGGCGCGCGTCTCCTTCAACTCGATGATCGCGTGCACCGGGCAGTCCAGCAGCGCACGTCGGACCGCGTCCTCGTCGACCTCGGGGATGTTGCCGTCACCCTGAAGCGAGGCGTATCCCCAGTCGTCCAGCGGGAAGTACTCCGGCGCGTGCTTGGCGCACAACCCGAAGCCATCGCACAGCGTGCGATCGAGCTTGATCTTCATACCGAGACCACCGCCTCCAGGGACTCCGCTTCGTACGGCCGCGCGGCGGTGAATGGACCGGAACGGCAGGTCTGACAGCCATTTTCGAGGTGACGCTGCACGTGATCGGGGAACTGGGCCAGCAGGCTGGCCGCCACATTGGCCGCGCCGTCGAGAGTCGCGCAGGCACCACGGCCGCGCAGCACCACCGACCACCGCGTCAGCCGGTCCAGATCTTCCTGAGTCGCGAGCCCGTCACGCAGGCCGGTGGCCACCGCGGCCATCGCGGCGGTCCCGTTGAAGCACGAACCGCACTGGCCTGCGTTCTCCCGGTCGAAGTAGGCCAGCACCGAGGCCGCGACCGCCACCGGGCAGTCATCGGTGAGGATGCCGATCGCGCCGCAGCCCAGCCCGCTGCCGAGCGCGCGTACGGACTCGTGATCCAGCTTGGCGCCGACGATGTCGCGGTTGACCAGCCCGGCGAAATAGCCGCCCATCAGCGCCCCGCGAACGTGGTCGGCGGACACCCCGTGCAGGGTCAGCAGATCGGCGAACGCGATGCCGTACGGCAGTTCGTACAGCGCAGGCACGCGTCCGGCCCCGGTGATCGTGGCCAGGAAGGTGCCGGGGGAGGCCTCGGTGCCCAGTTCCCGGAACGTCCGGGCGCCGTGCTGGTGGAGGTAGGCCAGGTGTGCCAGCGTCTCGACGTTGCTGATCAGCGTTGGCTTGCCGTCCACGCCCTCCTCGAACGGGCGCGGAGGCTTGTCGGTCGGCTTGGCCGGTCCGCCGTTGACCACATGCACGGCGGCCGTCTCCTCACCCGCGACGTAACCGGGTGCGACGGTGAGCAATTCGATCGTCACACTCGGCAACTTGCCGGGGAGTTCGTCGAGCGCGCGCTCGACACTTTCGGCGGCCCGGGGATCCGATACGTACACCACGGCGCGGTCGGCGCCGACGATGCCGGCGGCCAGGCGCAGTCCGTCGAGCACTGCGTGCGGGCGATTGCGCAGCAACCAGCGGTCCTTGATCGAAGCCGGCTCGCCCTCTTCGCCGTTGGCGATCACCACGGTGCCTGCAACCTCGGCGGCACTACGGCCGTTGTCGCGCACCGTCCGCAGCTTCACCGCCAACGGAAATGCTGCGCCGCCCCGGCCGAGCAGTCCGCTGGCCTGCACTTCGGCCAGTAGATGCTCCGAATCTGCAAGTGCGCCATAGCCCCCGGCCTGCTGATACTCAGCCAGGCTCTCCGGCCCGTCGCGGAGCAGGCGCGGGGTGATACCCGGCCATACCGCAACTGTGAGTTCGGCTGTCATGGTCACATCCCGTCCCCGGCTAGGCTTACCGGCATGAGAACTGCGGTGGTGCGCGTCGGAGTCGACCCGGCTGGTGCGCTCGGTGCGGAGCAGCTATCGGACGGCATGGCAACGCTCCGTGAGTTGCTGGGTGAACGTGGGGCCGAGGTGTTGGACAATCAGCTCGCCGAACTGCCCGCGCATCGCCGCGAGGTCGAGGTGCTGATCGCCGGCGACAACGCACCAGAGCTGCAGGCCATCGCGATGGAACTGTGCGCCAAGGCGTTTGGCACCACCCCTGCGGCGGGGGTGGTCACCTTCGTCAGCCGCGGCACCGATGAGGACGTTCGCGGTGTATTGGCCGGGTTCGGCCTGTCCGGTGACGTCAGCCGGTCGGTCGACGCCGAAGGCTGGGATGTGGTGACGGTGGCCCTGGACAAGGCCGACCTGGCACGCATCCCGGAAAGCCGCATCCACACTGCCCTGGAGGCTTCGCTGAACTGCGAGGTGCACATCCGGACGGTGTGAACACACCGGCGCTGTGCTCACGTCGGCTCCGAGGGCGTAGATCCCAGGAAGTCGATGATCGCCGGTGCGGCCTGCACCCAGGTGTCGAACATGTTGAACCGCTTGACCTTTCCGGAGGCTCGAGCCTCACCAGCGCGCTCCCAGGCGTCCTCGGGCCACGGCGGGTCAATCAGCTTGGAACCCTTGATCAGGCAGCTGACCTCAAGCGACGTGCGCTTGGGATGGTCCAGATCGTTCTCGCCGCCGCGGATGATCAGCGTCGGCACGGTGATGTTGTCGAACATCTCGTCCTCGACGCCCGGGATGGTCTGACCGGGCTTCGGCACGAACGCGTTGAGCCAACGCAGCATCAGCTTGAGGAACTCATCGGGGTCCTGAGCCAGGATGCGGTCGCGGTTCGCGGGGTTCTCCGCGGCGCGCTCCTTCCACTCATCAATGTGTGCAACGGCTTTCATGCCCGCCCCGCGGACGGCCAGAATGCTCGGCACGATGTAGTAGGAACCCAGTACGAACGATCCGTACACGCCGCCGACGATGTTCCACACCACGAGTTTGGTGACGACCTCGGGGTAGAGCATCGCGGTGAGCATCGAATCGCGAGCCCCGCCGGAACCGCCGGCCAGGATGCACGGACCGATGCCCAGCTTGGTGATCAGCGCCGAGAGCGTCTCCGCCCGCATGTGCGATTCACTCTGACCGTAGAACTGGATATCGGAGCGGCCGCAGTTGGGCCGGTCCCACAGCAGCACCCGGTAGCCGCCCTTGACCAGGGCTTGCGCCAGCGGGCGCAGCCCCGGGATGTCCTTGCTGAAGCGACCGCCCGGTGTCAGCGCGATGAAATCGCCCTCTTTGCCAAGGATCTCGTAGACGACGTTGCCGCCGTTGATCTCGATGCTCTTCTCGCCCCGGTTGAGTTCCGGGGTGCCCAAGGGCGCGCTCATGCCATCACCAACACTTCTTCTCCAACCACACGGACCGGATAGGTACGGATACTCCATTCCGGCTTCACCGCGGTGGTGCCGGTCGCCAACTCGAAACCCCATTGGTGCCAGGGGCAGTAGATGAACTCCTTGTCGCGCACCATCACGGCGTCACCGGGCACCTTCTCATCGACCACCGTGCGGCCCCGGGCCCGACCCGAGCACAGTGGACCGCCCTCGTGCGGGCAATAGTTGGCGATCGCGTAGAACGCGCCGTTGACGTTGTACACGCCGACGCCGTGACGTCCGATCGGTACGAGTTTGTGTGTGCCGGGCGGGATTTCATCGACAGTGGCGACGACGTGCTCGCGTCCCTGCGCCAGTCGGGGGCGCTTCTCGGGCTCGCTCATCAGAACACCCGGGCCTGTCCCTCAAGGGCTGGAACGGTCTCGGGCAGCTTGTAGGTCTGAATCCCGTTGCGGAACATGATGGCCTCGCGAGCGTGCTCGGGCAGGTGCTTGACCAGCCAGCGGGGGTCGTCGAAGGTCCAGTGCGGGTAGTCGCTGGAGTACAGCAGGATCTTCTCGCACTCCATCCATTCGAAGGCCCGCGACAGTTCGGTCTTGTCCTCGGGGTAGTCCAGCGGCTGGGTGGTGAACTTGATGTGTTCCTTGACGTATTCACTCGGCTTGCGCTTGATGTCCATCCACCCCTTGCGCTTCTCGTAGACGGCGTCCATCCGCCACATCAGCGGCAGGATCCAGGTGAATGCATGCTCGACGAACACGATGCGCAGGGTGGGGAACCGGTCGAAGACCCCGTCGAAGATCAGGCTCATCACCTGATTGGCGGCCAGCAGCGAGTAGCTGACCATGAAGTCGTGGTTGTAGCTGGGCAGCCCGACGGGCGGGGTCGGGAGGGTCTCGTACTCGCCGCGGGACAGGTGGCAGCTCACGGTGATGTCGTGCTTGGTGGCCGCGGCCCAGATCGGGTCATACTTCGGATCACCCCAGGACGGGCGCGGCTCGGCCTTGAGCAGAACCTGTGCCATGTAGGGGTGTTCGGCCCACTGCTCGATCTCGGCCACGGCAAGCTGAGGCTCCTCGATCGCCACACAGACCGACCCGCGCCAGCGTTCGTGCCAGTTGGTCCGACTGTCCAGCCAATGATTGGCCAGCCACAGGTTGGTCGCGGTGCAGTAGGCCGCGGTGGCCTCGCCCAGTCGGTGCTCGGAGTGGGTGGGCTCCAGGATGGCGATGTCGGAGCCGGCCTCCATGATGAGCTGGCGCAAGGCCATATCCGGGTCGCTGCACGCGAATTCGCCGTCCGGTGGGAATGCGTCCACCCGCATGGCGTACGCATGCGCGTAATCGGGGGCGTCGTAATAGATCTGCTCGCCGACTTTGTGGTTCAGAAAGTACTTGCTGCGCCATGGCTCGGGGATGTACTCGATCAGCTCACCGCGTCGCGGCATGGGGTGGACGTCGGAGTCGACGCAACGGACTGCGATCCGTTCGGCTGCGGGCACCCGGGGGTTGGTTGTGACGGACATCTGTGCTGTGCCTCCCTCGAAGCCTACTGCGCCGCAACCGCGGACGATGGGACCAGACCTGCGAGATCCTGCTCCAGTCCGTAAAGCTTTGCGGCATTGCGCCACAACAATTTGTCGCGCTGTTCGGTGCTGAACGAGCTGGGGACCTCCGGCTCGTTCAGCTGCCAGTGCGGGTAGCTGGAGCCGAACATCACCATGTCTTCCTTACCGGTGAAGCCGAACCACTCGCCGGCGAACTCGGTGTCGCCGGGTCCGTCGAGCGCACCTTGGACGAAGTACACGTGACCGGGCAGGTAGTCGCTGGGCATCTTGGGCGCCCACGGCGTCTGCTCCAGGTGCGGGCGCCCGAAGCAATCCATCCGCCACATGAACGGCGTCAACATATCCGCGGCTCCGTCGGCCCAGACGAACTTCAGCGTCGGCGTCCGTTCGAAGACGCCCTCGGCGATCATGTTCATCAGGTGATAGATGTAGTTGAGCGCCATGAAGCCCAGGTACTGCTCATAGGTCCGGGTCTTGCCCGACGGCGTCGGAGCGAACTGGATGCCAGCACCGCCCTCGATGTGCACGGCCACAGGTAGTCCCGCTTCCGCGGCGGCGTCCCACAACGGCCAGAACTGCGGCTTGCCGTACAGCTCGCGTGACTGCATCGGGATGCCGATCTGCACCACGCGCGGATGGTCCTTGTACTTGTCGATCTCGCGCAGGGCGCCGGCGATGTCGTCCGGGTTGACCCGGATGGTGCCACGGAACCGCTCACCGTGTTCGGCATGTTCGAGCCAGCGGGTCACCATCATGGCGTTGTGTGCGGCGGCCAGCGCGGAACCGAGGTGACGGTCGGGCATGATGCCGCGCGTCATCGGGTGCAGGATCGCGATGTCGACGCCACGGTCGGTGAACAGGTGCTGGGCGGCGATGTCGGGATCCGAGCCGGGGTACTGACGGTCGGGTCCCTTGGTGTCCTTGGCATATTCGCCACCCGGTGCGCCGTACCAGTTCATCTCGTAATCGGGGAAGCCACGGCTGGCGAACGGCTCCTTCAGGAAGTTCTGCCGCAGGTCCTGGTTCGATCCGAAGAAGACGTGCACGCTCGCATCGACAAGCGGTGAGCTGGCGGTCGTTCCTGTGCTGTCGGGTTGCGCGGGGTCGTTGATGGCCAAGACTGTCCTCCGATGTTCGTCCGGAAACGAGCTGTGCACGGGCCTATGGCGGCGTGCTGCTGCGCCGGACCTCACCGCCAGTCTAGATCCATATTCTTCGATAGCAAGAACATAGTTCTCGGGACGACGTGGCGCTTCGCTGCAGGTAAGCACTGTGCTGGTCACCCGCACGGCAACTTATCCGGGAGAACCGCTACTTGCCAGAGGAGAATGTAACAACATAGAAAGAGAATGATATTCTCGTTCGGACGTGACAGTGCAGCAGGAGGCGGCGGGTGCTACTCGAATTCGATGCCGATCAGCGGCTATGGCAGGAAACCGTGCGCGATGCGGTGACCAAACAGTGCCCGGCCACGCTGGTCCGTGAGGTGGCCGAACAGGGTGTCGATCCGACACCGCTGTGGCAGAGCTACATCGACCAGGGCTGGACCGAGCTCACGGACTCCGAGAACGCCGTGGAATTGGCGATCGCGCTCGAGGAACTCGGCCGGGCCACCGACCTGACGCCCTACCTGGCAACCATGACGCAGTATGCCCCCCTGGCGGGGGACCGCTTCGACGCGTCCACGGCCGGCGCCGCGGTGTACAGCGGTGTGGCGGCGAACCGGGATGCCACCGGCTGGGTGCTGTCCGGCACCGCCCGTCATGTGCTCGACGGCGACCGGGCACAAAACCTCGCCGTCGTGACCGATGGTGGAGTGTTCCTGGTCGACGCGGCCAAAGCAGTCGTCGTTCGCAGCTCGATCTTCGATCCGGTGCTGCACGTGGCCGAGGTGTCCTTCGACAACGTGCACGTCGACGACACCGACCGAGTCCACGTCGATACCGAGAAGGCCCACCACCTGGCCTTGACCGGCATGGCCATCACCATGGTCGGGGCCTGCCAGCGGGTGCTCGATCTGGCCCTCGAACACGTCAAGCAGCGCCAGCAGTTCGGCGTGGCGATCGGGTCGTTCCAGGCCGTGCAGCACAAGGCCGTCGACATGCACGTCGCCATCGAACGGGCCCGTGCCCTGGCATATTTCGCCGCGCTGACCATCGCCGCCGATGACCCGCGCCGGCGGCTGGCATCGGCCATGGCCAAGGCCGCAGCCGGGGAATGTCAGGCGGTGGTCTTCCGCCACGGCCTGCAGTTGTTCGGGGCCATGGGCTTCACCTGGGAGAACGACGTGCAGTTCGCGCTCAAGCGGGCCAAGGCCGGCGAGCTGCTGTTGGGCGGCGCCGCCGAGCACCGCGCGCTGATCGCCGCCGAGTACCGCACGACCTACAGGGGACTGTAAATGCAGCTGACATTCGATTCCGACGTCGAGGAGTTCCGCGCCGAGTTCTCCGCCTTCCTCGACGCCAACCTGCCGTCGGAAACCCAGACGTTGGAGCGTCCCCGGTCGGTGTCCCACATGCCGCAATGGGCCCGCGACTGGCAGCGGCTGCTGTTCGACAACGGATGGCTGCTGCCCGCGCAACCACCGGAGTTCGGTGGGCGCAACGCCACCGTGGTGCAGACTTTCGTCCACCTCGATGAGCTGTGCCGGCGCCGGATCTACCACAGCTTCAACCCGCAGGGCGTCAACATCATTGCGGCATCACTGCTTACGTTCGGTTCCGAGGAGCAGAAACGTCGCTGGGCCGTGCCCGTGCTGCGCGGTGAGAAGACCGCGTCGCTGGGTATGAGTGAGCCGAGCGCCGGTTCGGATCTCGCGTCGTTGCGCACCCGAGCGGTTCTCGACGGTGACCATTTCGTGGTCAACGGCCAGAAGGTGTGGACCTCGGGCGCCCACGACGCAGATTGGCTGCTGACTTTCGTGCGCACCGACCCGGATGCACCGAAGCACAAGGGAATCAGCGTGCTGATCATCCCGACGGATACCCCCGGGGTGGTGTGTCGCCCGTTCGCCGACATGACCGGCGAGGAGAACCTCGACTTCAACGAGGTCTTCTTCACCGATGCTAGGGTGCCCGCCGAGAACCTGGTCGGCCCGCTCAACGGTGGTTGGGGAGTGGCCAACGGCTCACTCGGCCACGAGCGCACCATGATGTGGCTCGGGTTCGCCGACCGAATCGACAACATGCTGGCCGACTTTCACCCGCGCACCGAATTGGAGCGCGACCAGTACGCCACCACGATCATGGACTATCAGGCGCTGCGGGCGATGGGTTCGGCGGCGCTGGCCAAGGCGTCCCGCGGTGAGATGGACACCGCGTCGGTGTCGGTGCTCAAGCTGTTCGGGTCCGAGGCCGAGCGCAGTGCGTTCGAGAACGCACTGACCGCGGCCGGTCCGGACGGATTGATCCACCCGGCCACGTCGGGTCCGTACGAGCACATGAATCTCGACCACTACTTCTCCAGCTGGTTCGAGCGCTACGCCAGAAGCTTCGGCGGCACCATCGCCGGTGGAACCTCGGAGATTCAGCGCAACATCATCGCCACCCAGGTGCTGGGGTTGCCCCGCCGCTGACTTTTCCTGCTCGCGCAACGGGGGTGGGCTCCCTGCGCGCGGGTTGGACTAGCGTGCGATGACTCCGCGCAGGCTGGTGTCCCGGACGTGGATCTGCGCTGTCCGGGTGCCCAACTGCCGCAGGATGTTCTCGGGGATCCAGCCCACACCGATGACCGTCCGGGCCAACATTTCGTTCGACGGGCTGTCGATGCTGATCTCACCGGCCTTGATGGCTTCGGAGAGAAGCGATTTCACCTGTTTGACCCGCTTGGTGAACAGCCAGCCCGGGTTGGGCGTATCGGGGGGTGACTGACGCATCCAGGCCAGTTGAATCCGAAACTCGTCTCCGAACTGGTCCAGTGCGTTGGTGTGGATCCAACTCAGCGCGTCGAGCTTCTCGACCGTCGTGCTGTCGGAGCGAAGGACCTCGGTCCAGCCCACCGCGATCTTCTCGCCGAACGACTGCATGATCGCCGCGAGCAGTTCGTCCTTCGACCCGATGAGCCGGTACACCGTGCCGGTGCCCATGCCGGCGGCTGACGCGATGTCGCGCACTGTGGTGCTTTCGTAGCCGCGGCGGCCGAACTCGGCCCGGGCCACCGCCCGGATGTGGGCGGTCTTGTCGTCGGCCTGTGCTTGGGCGTCCTCGGTCCAGCTGCGCACGACCGCATCGGCCGCCTGGAACGCCGGGGACCCATCGAGTTCCGCGTCGGTGGGCTGACCGGTGGACAAGCCTTCCAGGAGAATCCGGCACAACAGGGTGGCGACCTTCTCCGGTGCGGCATTGTGGCGCATGACGTCGAGGCCGACCCGGAGCATGGACTGGCAGATCCGGTCGGCCAGCAGCGCCAGGTCGACGTCTGACGGCAGATAGCCGGCCCATCGGGCGGCCCGCAAGGTCTGCTGCATGGCATCCAGCGCGGCCGTCGGCCGGCGCTGCGCGAGGGCGATGAGGTCGGGGTTGGAACTCGGGCTCTCGTAGAACGACATCTGCAGTGCGGCGCGGTGCGCGACGGCGCAGCGCGCGATGTCGGAGCCGAGCTCGGCTATGCGGTCGAACGGCGACGCCGGATCGGGACCGTCCAACCGGCTCTGGGCGTGCTCGGCAATGAGGTCGAGATCCTCGTGATAACGCTCGAGCAGCTCCACCAGGATCGCTTCTTTGGACTCGAAATGGTGGTACAGGCTGCCCGGCAGAATGCCGGCCGCGTCGGCGATCTCCTGCAGCGACGTACGTAGGCCCGACGTGGCGATCAACGATGCGGCGGTCTGGAGGATCTCGGTGCGGCGCGTGCGGTCCTCGACTGTGGAGCCGGCGTCGGTTGCGCGACCTGGGGTGCGCTTGAGCGTCTTGCGCTCCCCAGGTGTTACCTGGGGACGGCCCACAGCGGCTCCACGATGATTGCTGGCTCCTGTCATGCGTTTTGGGTGGTCAGACCCAATATTTGGTTAGAGGCTACCAGAACAGGGCTGGTGCGCCGGTGATCCCGGACGGCAGAATGCGCCGGTAGAACACCGTCGCCCGGGCTCCGCGAGTATGTGTATGACCGGCCGACCGCAACGTCGCCGTACGGCTCACGCGGAGACGCCGAGCCGCTCGGTGACCTCGAACACCTCGTCGTAGATCGACCCCGGAACTGTGAACGGCTCTGTCGCAGTCACTTCCGACAGGTGAGCGGCCACGTCGTCGGCGGTCGGGTTGCTGTCGGGCGGCGCCAGCCAACCCTCACCCAGTCCGATGAACACCCGAGCGAACCGGCCGGCGCAGGCCGAGAAGTTCTGGTGGCTGAGCTCGCAGTCGCGGCTGGCCAGGTACACCACCAACGGTGCGACGAGTTCGGGCCGGATCGCCTTGAAGAAGCCGTTGTCCTCAAGGGCTTTCGGATCGCCCAGCGTCTCGGTGACCATTCGTGACATGCCGAACGGCAGCACGGTGTTGGCCAGGATTCCGTGCGGTGCGCCCTCGAGCGCGATCACGTTGGCAAGACCGACCAGACCGGCCTTGGCTGCGGCGTAATGGGCTTCGAGATGCTGGCCGAACATCCCCGCCGACGAAGCGATGAACACGAACCGGCCATCGCCCTGCTTCTTCATCACTCGGAAGGCGGGCTGGGACAGGTAGAAGCCGCCGTCGAGGTGCACTCGCAGCATGCGGCGCCAGTTCTCGGCGGACAGTTCGTCGAACGGGATGTTGTTGAAGATGCCGGCGTTGCTGATCACCGCGTCGAGCCGGCCGAACCGTTCGACGGCGGTGCGCACGATCGCCTCGCCGCCTTCGGGACTGTCGACCGAATCGTAGGACGCCACCGCGGTGCCGCCGGCGGTGACGATCTCCCCGACAACCTGGTCGGCGACCGCGACGTCCGAGCCGTCGCCTGACATGGAGCCTCCGAGATCGTTGACGACGACGGCGGCGCCACGCCTTGCCAGCTCGAGCGCGTACGCCCGGCCGAGCCCGCGGCCGGCGCCGGTCACGACGGCCACCTGGTCGTTGAAGTCGATCACTTTGCAGCCCTTACTGGTTGGTGTTCCGGCTCGGTCGATTGACTCCGGTGGGGTCGAACTCTACGGTGGAACAGATATTTGGTCAACGCGGGTAAGTGGTGCGGAGGTGTCGGGTGCCTGATGGCGGTGGCGACGACGGCGGCCAGTTTTCCGGGCTGGGCATGCTGGCCTCCGCGCTCGCAGATCGTCCGGTCGCGGTGGCTGCCGCCGCCCCGGGTGCCGCACCGTGGACCGATGGCCGGACCGTGTTCATCGACCCCGCAGCCCCCGCAAGCGAACGGCTCGAATCGGTGGCGGTGCAGGCGTCGCTGATCGCGGCGGGCAGTCTCGCCCCGGAGGTGGTCGGCACGCTGGTCCGGCACCGGCGACTCGCCAGGCGGTACCTCGCCGTCGAGGCGCACCGGGCGTTGTTGGCGAACAACGCGTTGTTGCCAAACGCCCTGGGCGCGTTGGCGGATCGCAGCATCGGTGCACGCAGTGATTCGCCGGCGGCGTCCCTGGAGATCGCGCGCGGAAAGGATGCGCTACCTGATCCGCCGACGGGATTCGGGGCGATCCAGGTCAAGAAGGTCCTGGCAGCGTGCGCGGCGGCCAAGCCGGCCGATCAGCAGTCGGTGGGGCATGTGCCGCGGCGGGGTGGCAAGCAGGAACTCGAGGAATTCGATGAGGACAACGTCGACGACTCGGATGACCCCGATCTGTTCTCCAGCCCCGTCGGCGGGGGCGGGGCCATCGGAAAATGGCTCAAGAAGCTGTTGTCATCGGCGCGCAAGACAGGTGGTGACGGCGGGGGGCCGCCCGGTGCCGATTCGCCGACACACCGCACCAACTCGACGAAACGCGGGGCACATGCGGTCTCATCGCTGGCCACGGTCTCGTCGGAGGAAGTCGTCGACGTCAAGACCGACGGGGTGAAGTACCCGGAATGGAACGCCGACCGCCGGGTCTACCGGCTCGACTGGTGCACGGTCCGCGAGGTTGACCCGCAGATCAAACCGCACGCCACCCAACAGATCGAGGGTGCGATCAGCGTGCGACGCCCCCTGGCGCGCCTCGGCATGGGCCTACATCGGCGGCACCGCCAGCCCCAAGGCGACGACATCGACATCGATGCAGCCCTCGAGGCACGTGTCGAAGTCCGGGCCGGATCGGTGCCCGATGAGGCCGTCTATCTGGACAGTCTGCGCCGCCGGCGGGATTTGTCGGTGCTGCTGCTGTTGGACATCTCCGGTTCGACCGCGGAGCCGGGCACGGTGGGGCGCACCGTGCATGAACAGCAGCGCACGGCGGTGGCACATCTGATGGCGGCGCTACACGATCTGGGCGATCGGGTGTCGCTGTACGCCTATTACTCCCAGGGCCGGTCGGCGGTGACCATGGTTCCGGTGAAGCGGTTCGACGACCACCTCGATGCGCAGGTGTTCCGGCGACTGAACAGCCTTGAGCCCGGCGCATATTCGCGGCTTGGAGCGGCGATCCGACACGGTTCGGCGGTCTTGGAGGAGCGCGGTGGCACCTCGCGCCGGCTACTGGTCGTGCTGTCCGACGGACTGGCCTATGACCACGGCTACGAGCGCGCCTACGGTGCTGCCGATGCCAGACGCGCCTTGACCGAGGCGCGCCGCCGGGGGACCGGTTGTGTGTGTCTGACCATCGGCGCCGGCACCGACGTGGAGTCCTTGCGGCGAGTCTTCGGTAGTGCGGCACACGCCACCATCTCCGGTCCCGATCAGCTCGCCGGCGTCATCGGCCCGTTGTTCCGCTCCGCGATCCGCTCCGGAGAGGTTCGTCGCCGGGTGTCGTAGAGGTATCTGGCGGCGGTGATATCAAGTGCCAGAGGGGCATTGGACGTGTCAATGCCTTAGCGCCGTCACTGAGACTAACTGTTGAAACAAACATCTGTTCCGCGATAGGCTCACTTCGGTACCGCAGTGTTGCGGATACGACGAAAGGTGTGTTGATGGCCAACGAGTCCGGACTCGCCCACCAGAACGGCGCCAATTCGCAGGCTGTGAGTACGCGCCCCTATTACCGGCCGGTCGGTAACGAGGAGATCGTGTTCAAGGCGGCTTACCGCCAAGGTCTTTCGCTGGTTCTCAAGGGTCCGACGGGGTGCGGTAAGACACGGTTTGTCGAGGCGATGGCCCACGACCTCGGGCGGCCGCTGATCACCGTCGCCTGCCACGACGACCTCACGACGGCGGACCTTGTGGGTCGGTATCTGCTGCGCGGTGACGAGACGGTCTGGGTGGACGGTCCGCTGACCCGCGCGGTGCGAGAGGGTGCGATCTGCTACCTGGATGAGGTGGTCGAAGCCCGGCAGGACACCACTGTGGTGTTGCACCCCCTCTCCGACTATCGGCGCCAGTTGCCGATCGAGCGGCTCGGTATCACGCTGAACGCCGCACCGGGTTTCGGCCTGGTGATGTCCTACAACCCGGGCTACCAAAGTGTTCTCAAGGACCTCAAGGACTCGACCCGCCAGCGGATGGTGGCCATCGAGTTCGGTTTTCCGGCACCTGAAGTCGAAGAGGGCATCATCGCCCACGAGGCGGGCGTGGATCATTCCACAGCTGTCGAGTTGGTGCGGTTCGGGCAGGCCATTCGGCGCCTGGAGGCCGGAGGGTTGCGCGAAGTCGCATCGACCCGCGTATTGATCGCGGCGGGACGGCTCATCGCCGAAGGGCTACCGGTCGCGTTGGCGGCCAGGGTGGCGATCGCGGGACCGTTGACCGACGACGTCACGGTGGGGCGCGGGTTGCACGAGTTGATCGACGTCTACCTGGGCGGATCCGCATCTGGTGATTGACGGTGTGTCCGGCCGCCATTACTGTCAGAACAAATATTAGGTCTGCCCACGGCGTTCCTCCGATGAACGCCGAAACACGGAGGTCAGATGTCGTACGAGAGCACTGCACAGCCCATCAAGGTCGGCTATCTGATGGACTTCACCCTCCCGCCGGGTTTCCCGGAAGAACTGATGGCGTCGTTCACGCGGACGTTTGACCTGGTGTTCGAAGAGGCGGTCGAGCAGGGGCTCATGGATCGCCCGGTGCAGATGATCTACCGCGAGGTGGAAGGGCTACCGAAGGGTTCGGTCAAGGCGGTTATCGACGCTTATGGCGAGCTCGTCGACGAGGGCTGCCTGGTGGTGTTCGGACCGAACATCACCGACAACTGCGTGCCACTGCGGGAAGCGATCGAGGAGCGCTTCAAGGTGCCGGCGATCAGCGTCACAGGAACTGACGATTGGCTGGGCGAGTGGACGTTCGCCTTTCCTCAGGGATCGATGACCGACGAACCCATCTTCCTGGCGGATCTGGTCTCCAAGCGAGGTCTGACCGAGATCGGCGTCCTGGTGGAACAGAACCTCATCGGTGACAGCTATCTGAAGAATTTGCGAACTGCCTGTGCCCGCAAGGGTATTCGCATTGTCGCCGAAGCCGCGATCGCGCAGACCGCACAGGACATCAGCTCCGCGGTGAGCACGCTGCACGAAGCGAAGGCCGAGGCGATCGTGCATCTCGGTTTCGGTTTCGGCATTGTCTTCATCAACCCGGCGCTTGAGGCTGTCAACTGGGACCCTCCGCGCTTCACCACCACCGCATTCCAGAACGCATGGGTCAACCCGATCATGTGGAACGCATTTCTGGGCTGGATCGGGGTCGACCAATACGACGAGGGGAACCCGGTGGGGCAGGCCTGGCTGGACCGGTATGCGAAGCGGTACAACGGTAGTCGGCCCGAGTACTGCGTGTCGGTTGTCAACCATGATGTCGCTGCCACGCTGGTGCGTGCCTTCACCGATGCGCATCCGTTGAGCCCGCGCGGGGTGAAAGAAGCCCTCGAGCGCGTGAAGATGATGCCCGCGGCGTCCGGCGCGCCCGGAACCCGGGTGTCCCTGGGGAAGTGGACACGGCGTGCGTGGATGGGCACCGGGTACCTGGTCGCCCGGACGCTCGATGCGGACGGGGTCAACTCGCACTTGGTCGATCGCTTCGGGGAGTAATGATCATGACGACACAGGAATCACTACCGCCGGATACACAGGTCGACAGACCAGCGCGAAAGGGTCCGAACTGGGGCCGCGTGATCGCCCTGCTCGCGTGGCTCGGCTTCCTCGGACTGTTCCTCGCGGTCGGACGCACGGACGTCGACCCGCGGGTGGCCAACCCGAGCGTCGAGGGGCGCCCCCGTCCGGTCGCATTCCTGACGGCATTCGATCACTGGCAGATCATCCCGCAGGCTGGCGCCGTGATCATCGTCGTGGTGTTCACCGTCGCCTTCATCCGCGGCTGGCGGAAGAACCCCGGCAGCCCGGTGTTGCTGATGGTGTTGTGCACGACGCTGATCGTCTGGCAGGACCCGATCATGAACTGGTCGCCGTACGCGGTGTACAACCCGATGCTGCTGCACTGGCCAGAGAATTGGTACCTGATCATGATGTCGCCGACGGTGGAACCGTTCATCGTGTTCGGCTACGTACTGTTCTACTTCGGGCCGTACTTCCCGGCCATCTGGATCCTGCGGAAGTTGCAGGCCGAGTACGGTCCGGAGGCGTTCGTCACCCGGCACCCGCTCATCAGCCTGGGCGGTCTGGTCCTGGTGATCGGCTTCATCTTCGACGCCATGCTGGAGGTCAGCCTGGTGCGGACCGGCCTCTACATCTATTCGCAGGCGATCCCGTTCGGAACTTTGTTCCCCGGCAGCACCTTCCAGTTCCCGCTGATCTGGGAGTCGCTCTCGGTGACCTTCGTGATGGTCCCCGCGGCGATCCTGGTCTACCGCGACGACACCGGAAAATCGGTCGCCGAGAAGCTCGCCGCGAAGGCGAAGCTCTTCCCGACGAAGCCGGTGCTCGGCACGTTCCTGGTGATGTTCGCGATCATCAACGTGTCGTACTTCGCCTACGGCGGCTGGTTCTGGGCGATCAAGGCGAGCGGGCTGGCAACCTCGGTCGCGTGCCCGTGGCCCTATCCCGAGGCCAAGATTTATGACCCGCAGGGCTATTACCGGGCGAACGGAGCCGAGGGACCCTACTCGGTAGGCAAGTGGTCCACCTGGCAGCAGGGGCCGTCCCGCAACCCCGACGTCGAGCTGGGCTCGAAGAGCGATCGGTGCGCGCCGGAGAACCAGAATGGGTGAACCCCGCAGTGTCGTCATCACCGGTGCATCCCGGGGACTCGGCTTCGCCTCGACCGTGCGCCTCTATCGCGAGGGGTGGCGCGTGGCGGCTGCGATGCGCAGCCCGGAGACGGGGATGCCGCTGCTGCGCTCGGCGGTGGGGGCCGCCGAGAACGACGACAGGCTGATCGGGGTCCAGCTCGACCTCACCGACGGAGCGTCGATCGCGGCGGCGGCCAAGTCGATCGAGGAAGCCGTCGGTGCGCCGTATGCGTTGGTGCACAACGCCGGTATCTCTGCGGCGGGGATGGTCGAGGAGACATCACCCGACCTCTGGGAGCGCATGTTCGCCACGAACGTCTTCGGCCCGGTGGCGCTCACCAAGGCCCTTCTGCCGTCCATGCGGGCGGCGGGGGCCGGCCGGATCGTGCTCATATCGAGTGCTGCCGGCGTGCGCGGAATGCCCGCAACCGCACCGTATTCGGCTGTCAAGGGTGCGCTGGAGCGGTGGGGCGAGGCGATGGCGGGCGAGGTGGCGCCATTCGGGATCGGCGTCACCATCCTGGTCACCGGCACCTACGACACCGAGATCATCACCGACGCCGGAACCACCGACGACCGCGATCTGCAGGGACCGTATGCGCCGCACCACCGCACGATGGACAAACGTGGGCGGGCCATGATGAAGCGCGCGGCCAAATCTCCCGAGAAGTTCGCCGCGGGCCTGGCCGAGGCGCTCGGGAGCTCGAAGCCGTTCGTCAGGACGGCCGTTGGACCTGATGCACGAATGTTGTTGATTGCCAACCGTTTGCTTCCCGCAGCGGGGTTGCACCAGATGACCCGGCTGATGATGGGCATCCCGCGGTTCGGCGCACTGCGAGGAGAAGACACAGACCATGGCTGACTTCGAATCGAGAATGCTGATCGACGGCGAGCTCGTCGATGGCGAGGCCGGTACGTTCGCCAACATCAACCCGGCCAACGAAGAGGTCCTCGGAGAGGTCTCGGATGCTTCGAAGGCCGACATGAACCGCGCGATCGATGCTGCCCGTCGGTCATTCGACGAGACGGACTGGTCGACCGACCACCAACTTCGCAAGCGGTGCCTCGAACAGCTGCACGAGGCGATCGTGGGCGAGCTGGAGGAGTTGCGCGAGGAACTCATCTCCGAAGCCGGTGCTCCGCGGGCCGTGACGCACGGCCCGCAGCTCGACGCTCCGCTGGCCGACGGTCTCAAGTATCCGGCCCGGCTCATTGAAACGTTCCCGTGGGAAACCGATCTCGGCGACACCGTCGTCTCCGTCACCGGGGTGAACACCACCCGCAAGGTGTGGCGTGAGCCGGTCGGGGTGGTCGGTGCTATCACGCCGTGGAATTTTCCGTTCGAGGTCGCCATCAACAAGCTGGGACAGGCGCTGGCGACCGGCAACACAGTGGTGCTCAAGCCCGCGCCGGACACCCCGTTCAACGCCACGCGGCTCGGCCGGCTGATCGCCGAGCACACCGATATCCCTGCGGGTGTGGTGAATGTCGTGACCGCATCGGACCACCTCGTCGGCGAAGAACTGACCCTGTCACCCAAGGTCGACATGATCTCCTTCACCGGGTCCACAGCCGTGGGCAAGCGGATCATGGAGAGAGGCGCCGCGACGATGAAGCGCCTGTTCCTCGAACTCGGCGGCAAGTCGGCGACGATCGTCTTGGAAGATGCGGATTTCGATACCGCCTGCCTGATCGGTATCGGTCCCCTGTTGCACGCCGGGCAGGGCTGTGCCGCCCCCACCCGGATGCTGTTGCCGCGTTCCCGCTACGACGAGGGCGTCGCGATCCTGAAGGCCATCTACGAGAACGTCGCGCCCGGTGATCCGCAGGACCCCGGAACCCTCTGCGGCCCCGTCATTTCGGCCAAGCAGCAGTCACGGATCCTCGGCTATGTCAGGAAGGGTGTCGACGAAGGCGCCACGATGCTCGTCGGCAGCACCGAGGCGCCAAAGCAGTTCGACAAGGGGTTCTGGGTCAGCCCAACACTGTTCACAGATGTGGACAACTCGATGACGATCGCCCGGGAGGAGATCTTCGGACCGGTGCTCGTTGTCATTCCCTACGAGGACGAACAGGACGCTATCCGGATCGCCAACGACAGTCCGTACGGACTTGCCGGCAACGTCATGTCGAGCTCGCTGGAGCGGTCGCTTGCTGTCGCACGGCGGCTTCGCGCCGGGTTCATCGGGCTCAACGGCACCGCGGGCTACGGCGCCGATACACCGTTCGGCGGCTACAAGAACAGCGGCGTCGGGCGCCAGAACGGCCTCGCAGGATTCAGCCAGTACACGGAGATCAAGTCCGTCGCCTACCCGGCCCTCTAGCGCATGCAGCCTGAAGGAGGAAACTTTGCCCCAGTTATTTGATGACCTCGAGGACTTCGGTTCGTTCGACGACGCCGTCTCGGGTGACGTCCGAGACCCGTACCCGGAGCTTGCCCGCCTCAGGCGTGAGGAGCCGATCCAGCGGCTCGACATGTCCGCGATGCCGGGGGAGGAGGGCAAGCCGGTATTCATCGTCTACCGCTACGAGGACGCCCAACAGATGCTGCGGGACAATCTGACGTACTCGTCGTCCGGTGTCATCGCAGCCTTCGGCCCCGTACTCGGCGAGCGCGTGATGCTGGGCATGGACGAACCGGTGCACGGCCGGCTGCGTTCACTGGTGTCGAAGGCGTTCTCGCAAAAGGCCTTGGCGCGTTGGGAAGACGAGCTGGTTGGCCGAGTCGGCAATGAGCTCATCGACAAGTTCGCGGCCAACGGCAAGGGCGACCTGGTCAAGGAATTCACCTTCGACTACCCGAGCCGGATCATCGCCGGATTGCTGGGGTTACCCGAGGCGGACTATCCGCAGTTCCAACGCTGGTCCATCTCGCTGCTGAGTTGGATCGTGAACCCGGAGCGGGGGCTGGCGGCGTCGGCCGCGCTGTGCGAGTACTTCGAGCCGATCCTGCAGGCCCGTCGTGCCGAACCGAAGGAAGACATGATCAGCCTCCTGGCCGAGGCCGAGATCGACGGTGAGAAGCTGACCGACGACGAGATCTTCTCCTTCCTTCGACTGCTGCTGCCCGCCGGCGTGGAGACCACGTATCGGTCATTGGGGAATCTGCTGTTCGCCTTGCTCTCGGACACAACGCAACTGGATGCTGTCCGCGCCGACCGCTCGCTGCTGCCGCAAGCCATCGAAGAGGCGGTGCGCTGGAATCCACCACTGCTGACCATCACCCGCACCACCACCTGCGATACCGAGCTCGGCGGCGTACACATTCCCGAAGGCTGTTCGGTGCTGCCGATGCTCGGCTCGACGAATCGGCAGGAGGACCGCTGGGACAATCCCGACGAGTTCGACATCTTCCGCACCCCGAAGGGGAACCTCGGTTGGGGTCACGGGGTACACGTGTGCCTCGGCATGCACCTGGCACGCCTCGAAATGCGCACTGCCATCAACCTTCTGCTGGACCGACTGCCCAACCTGCGGCTGGACCCGGACGGAGACGACCCGCACATCCGCGGGCAGGTCTTCCGGTCGCCGACCTCGCTGCCCGTTCTGTTCGGATGACAACTATGGCGGAAAAGTGACTAGGAGCGCTTCGTGACAGATTTCGAAACGGTTGATTTCTTCACCGACGAATCGCTGGTGCCGGACCCGTACCCGTACTTCGACCGACTGCGGTCCAAATGTCCTGTCACCCAGGCGACCCCGTTCAACGTCCTGGCAGTGACCGGATACGACGAGGCGTTGGCCGTCTACAAGGACCCGGCGTTCTCGTCCTGTGTGTCGGTCGCGGGTCCGTTCTCCGGGATGCCGTTCGGGCCAGGGGACAGTGATGACGTCACCGACCTGATCGAGCAGCACCGCGCGGCGGTTCCGATGGCCGAGCACATCACCTCACAGGATCCGCCGGTGCACACCCGCACCCGCGGTCTGATGAACAAACTGATCACCCCGAAGCGCCTCAAGGAGAACGAGGACTTCATGTGGCGGCTGGCCGACCAGCAGCTCGACACATTCGTCGACAAGGGCGGCTGCGAATTCCTGGCGGACTACGCGAAACCATTCTCGCTGCTGGTCATCGCCGATCTGCTCGGCGTCCCGGCCGAGGATCACGAGGAGTTCAAGGCGGCGTTCGCGCTGGAGACGGTCGGCGAACTCGGAAAAGAGGCACCGACAACGCATAACCCCCTGCAGTGGCTCAACGAGAAGTTCTATGCCTACATCGAGGACCGCAGGCGCGCGCCACGTGAGGATGTTCTGACCGGGCTGGCGCAGGCCCTCTACGAGGACGGTTCGACGCCCGAGATCGAGGACGTGATGAACCTGTCGACGTTCCTGTTCGCCGCGGGCACGGAGACCACGACCAAGCTGGTGAGTTCGGCGGTGCGGTTCATCGGGGACAGCCCCGGATTCGAGAAGCTCCTGCGCGAGGACCGCAGCAAGATACCGGCCTTCCTCGAAGAGACCCTGCGCTTGGAAAGCCCGGTCAAATCGCACTTCCGGATGGCCAGTAGGACCACGAGCATCGGTGATGTCGAGGTGCCGGCAGGGACGACCGTCATGGTGCTTCCCGGTGCGTGCAACCGTGATGAACGGAAGTTTCCGGAACCCAACGTATTTCAGCCGGACCGTGCCAACGTGCGGGAACAGATCGCGTTCATCCGCGGGGTCCATTCCTGCCCGGGTGCACCGCTGGCCCGCGCCGAGGGCCGGATCTCGCTGAACCGCATCCTGGACCGGATGAGCGACATCACGATCTCTCCCGAGCACCACGGCCCGCCGGACAACCGCGACTACACCTACGAACCGACATTCATCATGCGTGGGCTGAGCGCCCTGCACATCACTTTTGCCCCGCTCGACTGAGCCGGACCGAACACCCAAAGGAGCATGCAATGGCCGGAAAGCTCGATGGCAAAGTCGCTTTCATCACCGGTGCCGCCCGCGGGCAGGGGCGAGCGCACGCGCTGGCGATGGCCCGCGAAGGTGCCGACATCGTCGCCGTCGACATCTGCCGCGACATCCCGTCGAACCCCTATCCGCTGGCCACTCCCGACGACCTGGCCGAAACCGAGAGGGCGGTCAAGGAACTCGGCCGTCGCATCGTCGCCCGTGTCGCCGACGTCCGGGAACGCCACGAACTGCGCGACGCGGTCGAGGCGGGTATCGCAGACCTCGGCAGGATCGACATCGTGGTCGCCAACGCAGGCATCCTGCCGATGGCGATGGGGAATCCCGATCCGATGGGCTTTGTCGACGCCTCCGACGTCGACCTGCTCGGCGTGATGAACACTGTCGCGGTGACGATTCCGCATCTGCCCGACGGTGCCTCGATCATCGTCACCGGTTCGACCGCAGGCATGATCCGCGGCACCACCACCAGCCCCGACATGGGTCCGGGCGGTGCCGGGTATGGCTGGAGCAAGCGCATCGTGATGGAGTACGTCGACGAGATGTGTCTGCATTTGGCGCCGCGGATGATCCGGATCAACGCCATTCATCCCACGAACTGCAACACCCACCTCCTGCAGAACGAGGGCATGTACGGGGTGTTCCGTCCCGACCTCAAAGCCGCGGGGAAGACGGCTACCCGCGAAGATGCCGAACCGCTGTTCAACCTGTTCCAGGCCATGCCGATCCCGTACATCGAACCGGAGGACATGGCCAATCTAGGGGTGTTCCTGGCGAGCGACGACAGCCGCTACATCACCGGGCAACACATCCGTGTCGACGCGGGTTCATTGCTCAAGTGGCCCAACGGTCCTCAGTAGCACCGGGCATCGAATCAACAGAAGGAGGTGGTGGTGGGCGCCATCATCATGCTAGGCAGCCTGCTCGTCCTGATTGCCCTGATCGTCGGGCTGGTGCTCCATTTCGATCCTGAGGCGCGTGGCGCCTTCGTCCCGGAGGTCGAGCGATGAGCGTCGACTTCCTGATCAAAGCCGGCGTCGCCTTCGCCTATCTCACCGGCCTGGGCTTCCTGGCTATCGGCATCTACCTGAGTTACCGACGCGGACGCCTGCATCCGCTGCTGTTGCTGTGTATCTCGGCGCTCTCGTTCTCCTGGATCGAGGCACCCTACGACTGGGCGATGTATGCACAGTTTCCGCCCGCGCTGCCGCGGATGCCGTCGTGGTGGCCACTCGACATGACCTGGGGCGGGCTGCCGTCGGCGGTACCCGTCGGCTACATGGGGTACTTCGTACTACCGGCGATCATCGGTGCCGCACTGGGGCGCTGGGCGATCGGGAAGTGGCACTGGCGACGGCCGCAGACACTGCTGCTGGTGGGTTTTGCCGTCGGGTTCTGCTGGGCGCTGTTCTTCAACGCGATCATCGGCGCGCGTCTCGGCCTGTTCTACTACGGCTACGTGATCGAAGGTCTGGGCCTGTGGGAGGGGACCAAACACCAGTACCCCATCTACGACGCCATCGCGATGGGTGTGCAGATGATGGTGTTCACCTACCTGCTGGGCCGAACCGATGCCCAGGGCCGCAACGTCATCGAGATGTGGGCCGACAAGATCTCCAAGACCCGGCTGCAGTCGGGGGTGCTGTCGGTGATCGCCGCGATCGTGGTCGGGCATGCGGTGTATGCCTCGGTCTTCGCGCCGCATCTGGTGACCAAGCTGGGCGGATGGGTGACGGTGGGTACGACCGAGCAGTTGTTCCCCGGGGTCCCCAATCAACCGCAGTAGCGGAGCCGAGAGGGCTACCATCCAAACACATGGCGTCGCTACGTCCACGTTATGAGACGTTGCAGTCGATCTACGACATCTCAGACGAGTTCTTCGAGCTGTTCCTGGGCCCCACGATGGGCTACACCTGCTCCTACTTCGATCGCCCCGGCATGTCCCTCGATGAGGGGCAGAACGCGAAGTTCGATCTGGCACTGTCCAAGTTGAACCTTCAGCCGGGCATGACGCTGCTCGACATCGGCTGCGGCTGGGGCGGGGGATTGCAGCGGGCGATCGAGACCTATGAGGTCAACGTCATCGGTCTCACCCTCAGCCGGTCACAGCGCGACTACGCCGCGGCCAAGCTGGCGAAAGTCCCGAACGGCCACCGCGTCGAGGTTCGACTGCAGGGCTGGGAGGAGTTCGACGGGAGCGTCGACCGGATCGTGTCGATCGGTGCGTTCGAGCACTTCGGCCACGAACGCTACCCGGCCTTCTTCAAGATGGCCTACAACGCGCTCCCCGCCGATGGATCGATGCTGCTGCACACGATCTGCGGTATCACCCAGGCGGACGCGGTGCGGCTGGGAATCCCGTTGACGCTGAACGTGGCTCGGTTCGTCAAGTTCATCATGGCTGAGATCTTCCCCGGCGGTCGGTTGCCCACGACATCGATGGTCGAGGAGCACGCCCGACAAGCCGGGTTCAAGGTGGCCAGGGTGCAGCCGATCGGTCAGTACTATCCGCGGACCCTGGAGGAGTGGGCGGCCAACCTGGAAGAACACCGTGACCAGGCCATCGCCGTGCAATCCCACGAGATGTATGACCGCTACATGAAGTACCTCAGCGGTTGTCCGGACCTCTTCCGCGGCGGATATCTCGACGTTAATCAATTCACGCTGCAGAAGTAGCGAGGTATTCGATCACAGTCTCCGAAGTCGACGATGCTGTGCAGCATCATCGACCACGGAGCCGCGACATCAGTAGTTGTTGCAGCTGCCCGCGATCGAGTTGATCGGCCCGAAGTACTGCGCGGCCGCCGGGCTGCCCTGCAGCTGGGCCACCGTCTGCTGGCGTTCGACCGGCCCCGAGGCCAGGAAGTTACGCAACGCACCCTGGGCGAACGGGGAAGCGTTGAACTGCTGGGCCAGGTCAGGACGCTGCGCATTGAGCGCCGCCATCACCTGCTCGTAGCTACATGTCGTGTTGACGACGCCGCTGAAATCGGGTTGGGCGGATGCCACCCCCGTCGCCAGCGGAATGGACACGGCCAGCCCACCGAGAGCGGCCGCGATGTACTTGAAAGACTTGATCACCTGTTGGAACCCCCATGTTGTTCGCCCAAGAAGGCGACGCCTTGCACGTTTGCCGGACCCGACCTCGTTCGAGGTTAACAGGCGGCAGACGTACAAGGCGTCCTCGCGAAACCGGTGCCGGGTTGCATCAGTCGATGACGGCGGCTTCCTTGCGCTCGGTGATCGGCCGGGCCAGCTCCTGCTCATTGCATATGCGCTGCAGCTTTTCCAGGGTCTCGTCCAGGCCGGGGCCGAGCTTCTTGCCCGGGGTGAATCGCGCCGGCAGATTTCGCATGCCCTGAATGACGCCGATGGTGTCGTAGTGCACGGTGCCCTCGGGATCACACACATAGTCCGGCATCCGATCCAGCACCGCGGTGAGCATCGACTTGAACACGGTGCGGGCCACATTCGAACCCACGCAGCGGTGTACGCCGATGCCGAAGCTGAAGTGCCGGTTGCCCTTTCGCTCCATGATGAGCTCGTTGGGCTGTTCGAACACCGACGGGTCGCGGTTGGCCATCGCCCAGGACAGCCACAAGCGCTCGTACTGCTTGAACTGCTGTCCTTCGACCTCGACATCCTCGGAGAACGTCCGGCCGTCACCGGGGGCCGGCGTGAAGAACCGCAGGAATTCCTCGGTGGCCGGGTCGAGGAGTGTCGCGCGTTCATCGCTCAGCCGGGTGCGGTCACCGGGGTGCTGCCCCAGCCACTCCAGCGCGTGCGCGGTGAGTGCGGTGGTGGTGTCGAATCCGCCGCCGATGACCAGCCCGAGGTTGCCGAGAATCTCCATGTCGGGTGCCGGTTCACCATCGATGCGTAGCTGCAGCATCGCGTTGACCAGCCCGGGTCGCGGCGTCTCCCGGATCTCCATCATGTTGTTGATGATGTCGATACCCATCTCGCGGTGCTGCTCGTTGATCTTCTCGCGATCGGGGGAGTGCTCGGGGGTGTAGACCGACGCGTGGGTGGGCTCGCTGTAGACGTTCCACTTCTTGAGCTCGATACCCATCATGGCGAGGGTGAACACCGCGGGCACCACGTTGGCCAGATGCTCGACGAAGTCGATCTCGCCGGACTCGATGTGCTCGTCGAGTGCGGCGCGGGTGATCTCATCGACGAACGGCACCCACCGCTTGACGGCGGCAGGGGACAGGTACGGGTTCAACGCGCCGCGGTAGGCGCTGTGCTCGGGCTCGTCCATTTCCAGGATGCCGCCGCGCACCACCGTCGCCCGGCTGGCCTTCGGGATCGTGATGCCCTGATACGGCGTCTCACCGCTGATGTCGTGATGATTCGAGACGACAGGGCAGCGGGCCAGTTCGAAGACGTGCTTGCTGTCGGCAGCCACCCAGTGCCCGTTGTAGCTGTCGGTCCACGCCATGGGGCAGCGGGACTGCATCTCCTCGGTGATCTTCTCGAACTGCAACCGGTATTCCGGTGTGTGCCGGTCGAAGTGGTAGTTGTTCTTCTTGCGGTCGTCGTCGGTCGTGACATCCTGGATGCTCACGGCGTTGTCTCCCTTGATATTCGGGTCAGCATCAATCTTCGATGACAATGGCCTGCTCAGGGCAGGAGTGCGCGGCCTCGCGGACCGCGTCCTCCTGGTCGGAGGGCACCACATCGGAAACCGGTGACGCGTGACCGTCGACGTCATCGAGGACGAACGAGTCCGGCGCGATCATCGAGCACAGGGTGTGCCCCTGGCAGCGACTGGCATCAACCGAAACCTTCACTACGCCAACTCCTTTCGAATCGCTGGACGCGGAATTAGACGTGGTAGTCGTACCACTTGAGGTAACCGCCGGCGTCGACACGCAGTTGCATGCCGGTGACGTAACGCGACTCTTCCGAGGCCAGCCACAGCACCGCGTTGCTGATGTCCTCCGGCTCGATGAAGTTGACCTTCATGGCCTGCTGGACGCCGAACACGGGCTCGGCATCGGCGCGGGTGGGGTTCTCCAGATCCGGCCGGAACGAGCGGTACATCGGCTCGCTCTGCAGCATGTTGGTATTGCAGTTGGTGGGGTGGATGACGTTGGCCCGGATGCCGCGCACCGCCAGTTCGGTGGCCAGCGCATGGACGTATTCGGAGATCAGCCGCTTGGAGATCATGTAGCCCATGCCGCCCGGATCGGCGCCAGGGTTGGGCTTGTTGTGGGCGTCCATCAGTGCCGCGGCCGACGCGGTCGCAATGATCGAAGCGCCCTCCTTGAGGTGCGGCAGCGCGACCTGGATGGCGTTGATGGTGCCCACGAAGTTGGTGTTGATGCCGTCGGTCCAGGCCTGCATCGCGGGCTGGCCCTTCATCGCGGCGACGCCCGCCTGGGCGACGACGATGTCGAGCTTGCCGAATTCCGCGAGTCCGGACTCCAGCGCGCTGCGCAACTCGGCCTCGTTGCGGACATCGGCCTGGGCGGTGACGATGCGTCGGCCGGTCTTCTCGACGTAGTTCTTGGTCTCTTCAAGGTCTTCTGCGGTCGCCATCGGATATCCGACGGTGTCGTAGTTCTTACAGATGTCGACCGCGATGATGTCGGCGCCCTCTTCGGCCAGCCGAACCGCGTGGCTGCGGCCCTGGCCGCGGGCTGCGCCGGTGATGAATGCGACTTTCCCGGCTACCCGGCCTTCTACGCTTCCCACATTTTGTCCTTTCGCTGATGATGTTTCGAGTGCGTCGCGCGCGCGTCAGGTGTTACGGCCGCCGTTGACACCGAGGATCTGGCCGGTGATGTAGCCGGCCTCCTCGGAGACGAAGAAGGCGCAGGCGGCGGCGATGTCTTCCGGCTTGCCCATCCGCCGAACCGGGGTCTGGGCGATCTGCTTCTCGGTGTCGCCGAGGAAGCCCTTGCCTTCGGCCTTGCGCAGCATGGGCGTGTCGATGAAGCCCGGCGGAACGGCGTTGACCGTGATGCCGCTCGGCCCCAATTCCAGCGCCAGGCTCTTGGTCAGGCCGTTCACCGCGGACTTCGCCGCAACATAGGGCGACATGAAGGGCTGGCCCGAATGCGTGCTCGACGACGAGATGTTGACGATGCGACCCCAGCCGGCCTCGAGCATGTCGGGCAATGCCGCCTGGATGCAGTGGAATACGCCGTTGAGGTTGACGTCGATGATCTGCTGCCACTTCTCGAACGAGACATCGCTGAAGCGCTTGAAGCAGTCCAGGCCGGCCGCGTTGACGAGCACCGAGATCGGGCCGAGTTGGGCGCGAACGGCATTGAGTGCGGTATCGACGGCGGCGCGGTCGGTCACGTCCGCTACATGAGCGAACTCGTCATCCGAGGGCTGCAGGTCGAGTATCGCGACATTGAGGCCGTCGGCGCGCAACCGGGCGGCGATGGCCGCCCCGATACCCGAACCTCCTCCGGTGACAACGGCATTCTTCATGACAGTTCTCCGGTCGCCGGGCGACGCCGGACTTGCTCAAGGCTCAAGAATCATCCTTCCGATTATGAGAACCGTACTCTCGGAGCGGTGTGCACCGCAAGATCCGGGCGCAACCTGCGTGCCGCCTGGGTAGATGGTGGATCTGCAGCGAATGGGGCATGACTAGCTGATCTAGCTTTCACTTGAGTTCTCATCGAGCGAATGTATGATTCGCCGGTGATGAGAATGCAGTTTCCATCACAGTAGGGAATCGCCTGAGGAGGATGATGCAGCAGGAAGCGCCGACCATCGCGGAAGAACAGCGGGCTGACCGGAAGTTGTTGATCGGCGGAGAGCTGCGCGAGACGCCGCGGACGTTTCCTTCCGTCAATCCAGCTACCGGTGAGGTGTTCGGCTATGCGCCGGACGCAACGGTCGCCGATGCCCAGGCTGCGGTCGCCGCGGCCAGGCAGGCGTTCGACAACACCGACTGGTCCACCAACGTCGAATTCCGGGTCCATTGCCTGGAGCAGTTGCACCGGGCGCTGGTCGAGCACCGGGACGAGCTGGCCGCACTGACCACCACCGAGGTCGGGGCCACCGCTGCGCTGTGCGCCGGTGCGCAGCTGGACGGGCCGATCGACATCGTCCGCTACTACGCGGAGCTGCTCAAGACCTACCCACTGACCGAAGACCTCGGAAACATCGAGAGCCGCGGCATGCAGCATCACCGGTGGGTAGAGAAGGAAGCGGGCGGCGTGGTGGCCGCGATCATCGCCTACAACTATCCGAACCAGCTGGCCTTGGCCAAGCTGGCGCCGGCCCTGGCCGCCGGCTGCACCGTGGTGCTGAAGTCCGCTCCGGACACCCCGTTGATCACGCTGGCCCTCGGCGAGCTGATCGCCAACCACACCGACATCCCGGCCGGCGTCGTGAACGTGCTGTCGGGCGCTGACCCCGAGGTGGGCGCAGTGCTCACCACGAGCCCGGACGTCGACATGGTCACCTTCACGGGCTCCACACCGACCGGCCGGCGCATCATGGCCGCGGCCAGCGAGACCTTGAAGAAGGTGTTCCTGGAACTCGGCGGCAAGTCGGCCGCGATCGTGCTCGACGATGCCGACTTCAACACCGCGGCACTGTTCTCGGCGTTCAGCATGGTCACCCACGCCGGTCAGGGCTGCGCGCTGACCTCGCGGCTGCTGGTGCCGGCCAAGCACAAAGACGAGATCGTCGAGCTGATCAAGAACAACTTCGGCCTGGTTCGGTACGGGGATCCGACGGATCCCAAGACGTACATGGGTCCGTTGATCAGCGAGAAGCAGCGCGACAAGGTCGACGGCATGGTCAAGCGCGCCGTCGAGGCCGGGGCCACGCTGGTGACCGGTGGCGAGAAGGTCGATCCCGGCTACTTCTACACCCCGACGCTGCTGGCCGATGTGGACCCTGACAGCGAGATCGCCCAGGAAGAGGTCTTCGGACCGGTGCTCGCGGTGATCGCCTACGAAGACGACGACGACGCGGTACGCATCGCCAACAACTCGATCTACGGGCTCTCCGGCGCGGTGTTCGGTACCGAGGACCGCGCGCTCGCGGTGGCCCGGCGGATCCGGACCGGGACGTTCTCCATCAACGGCGGCAACTACTTCAGCCCCGACAGTCCGTTCGGCGGATACAAACAGTCCGGCATCGGCCGGGAAATGGGAACCGCCGGACTCGAGGAGTTCATGGAAGCCAAGACGTTCGCGCGGGTGCTGTCATGACCGGCCCGCTCGAAGGCGTCCGTGTTCTCGAGGTTGCGATGTACGGCTTCGTCCCGTCGGCCGGGGCCGTGCTGGGGGAGTGGGGTGCCGACGTCATCAAGGTCGAGCACGCCGTCACCGGCGACCCGCAACGCGGCCTGCGACAGACGGGTCCGCTGCGCGTCGAGGGCGATCCCAACCCGAACATCGAGCACGCCAACCGTGGCAAGCGCAGCATCGGGCTCGACATGTCGGTGCCCGAAGGGCGCGAGATTCTGCTCGAGCTGGCGAAAAAGGCCGATGTGTTCCTCACCAGTTTCCTGCCCGGGCACCGGCAGAAGTTCGGCATCGACGTCGACGACATCCGCGCGGTCAACCCGAACATCATCTACGCCCGCGGCAGCGCGCTGGGTCCCCGCGGTGACGAGTCGGTCAAGGGCGGTTACGACATGACCGCCTTCTGGTGCCGGGCCGGCACCGCCGCGACAATCACCCCGGCCGGGATGGCGGGAATGATCGCCCCACCCGGGCCGGCCTACGGGGACACCATCTCGGGCACCAATCTGGCCGGCGGCATCGCCGCGGCACTGTTCAAGAGGGAGCGCACCGGTGAGCCGTCGGTGGTCGACGTATCCCTGCTGGGCAGCGGCCTGTGGTCGATGGGCCATACGGTGGCGTTGACCCAGCACTTGAACCAATTGATGGTGACACCACCACCCGGTGTGCACGGGTCGCCGATCAACCCGCTCGTCGGGTTGTACGGCACAGCGGACGACCGCTACATCTCGTTCGTGATGATGCAGCCGACCAAGTTCTGGGCCGACGTCTGCCGGCACATGGACCTGGAGGGCTACATCTACGACCCGAGGTTCGCCACGGCCGAATCGTTCGCAGAGCACACGCCCGACGCAGTCGAGATCCTCACCGAGGCGATGAAGAAGCGGACTTTGCCAGAGTGGAGCGAGCGATTCACCACGCTGGCCGGGCCGTGGGCTCCGGTACAGGACACCCTCCAGGCGGGACAGGACGCCCAGATCCGGGCCAACGAGTACCTGGTGCAGGCCGGCGAGCTCGAGTTGGTGGCCAACCCAGTGCAATTCGACGTCACGGCGCCGAGCACCGGGCCGGCACCTGGATTCGCCGAACAAACCGACGACATCCTGGGCGAACTCGGTCTGGACTGGGATCGAATCATCGAACTCAAGACCGTCGGCGCAGTCACCTAGGCCACCTGCGTCATGCCCTTCATCGCTTCCAGCGCAATCCGTCTGTCGTGGGCTGCTGCCATCGCAGCCCACGGCACGAGCAGTCATGCGGTGCAACCGGACGACCGGTGCCGTCCCAATTGTCAACTACCCGAGCAAGTTCTGCGTTATTTGCCTTCGCGACAGATACCGGGTCCGATAGCATCAGGCACTCGGGGGGCGGTCGTTGGGGCAAGTCTGTCCGGCTTCGCCGGTGGGTCTGGCGGAGCGCAGAAGATCAGCGGGAAACAGGAGGTGCGTCAGATGTCCGAACGCACCTCGTACGTTCCGGCAATTGTCGAGCTGCCAGGCTCGGGCGCTGTTATGACCGTGAAAGATATTGGAACTCAGTTGAATTCGTTTGAGAGCCGAATCGGCAGGTGCCCAACCGGCCGATTGGCACGTGCTGAGTCCGGGGTTGCGGCATGACCCAGCTGGGGCCGCAGGCCGCACCGTACGCAGTAGATCTGCTCGAGCGCCGGCGCAGTGAAGCACCTAACATCGGCGCACCGACCGCGGTGTCGGCAGCCACTTGCCGGGACAGGAGTTCTCATGGCAGATAAATGGTCGACCGGAGTGTCGCTACGCGGCCTGTCGGGTCCGATGCAGGCCGTCGGGGCGCTGTTCGCGATGTCGCTGGACGCCATCCGGTTCATCTTCAAGCGTCCGTTCCAGGGCCGGGAGTTCCTCGAGCAGTGCTGGTTTGTGGCCCGCGTGTCGATGGCGCCGACGCTGCTGGTCGCGATCCCGTTCACCGTGCTGGTGAGCTTCACCCTCAACATCCTGCTCCGCGAACTCGGCGCGGCCGACCTTTCGGGCGCGGGCGCTGCCTTCGGTGCGGTGACACAGCTGGGACCGATGGTGACGGTGCTGATCGTCGCCGGTGCCGGGGCGACGGCGATGTGCGCGGATCTGGGTTCACGCACGATCCGCGAGGAGATCGACGCCATGGAGGTGCTCGGCATCAATCCGATTCAGCGTCTGGTGACGCCGCGGATGCTGGCCTCGGGACTGGTGGCGTTGCTGCTCAACAGCCTGGTGGTGATCATCGGCATCCTGGGTGGCTACGTGTTCTCGGTGTTCATCCAGGACGTGAACCCGGGTGCGTTCGCGGCGGGTATCACGCTGTTGACCGGTGTGCCGGAGGTGATCATCTCGTGCGTCAAGGCCGCGCTGTTCGGCCTGATCGCCGGACTCGTGGCCTGCTATCGCGGATTGACGATCACCGGCGGCGGCGCCAAGGCGGTGGGTAACGCGGTGAACGAAACCGTGGTCTACGCCTTCATGGCCTTGTTCGTCATCAACGTGGTCGTCACGGCCATCGGTATCCGCATGACGGCGCACTGAGGCAGGGGACGCAATGGGAACCATGACGATCCTGCGGTCGACTTATCCGCGGGTGACCCGGCAGTTCAACAAGCCGGTGTCCACCTTGAGCCGGATCGGCGATCACACGCTGTTCTATATCAAGGCGCTGGCCGGCACTCCGCATGCGGCGATGCACTACCGCAAGGAATTGGTCCGGCTGATCGCCGAGATATCAATGGGCGCAGGCACATTGGCCATGATCGGCGGCACAGTCGTGATCGTCGGATTCTTGACCCTGGCTACCGGTGGCGTGCTCGCCATCCAGGGCTACTCCTCGCTGGGCAACATCGGCATCGAAGCGCTGACGGGATTCCTGGCCGCCTTCATCAACGTCCGGATCGCCGCGCCCGTGGTGGCCGGCATCGGCCTGGCCGCGACCTTCGGCGCCGGCGTGACGGCCCAACTCGGGGCGATGCGGATCAACGAGGAGATCGACGCGCTGGAAGCCATGGCGATCCGGCCGGTCGAATACCTGGTGTCGACCCGCATCGTGGCCGGGATGATCGCCATCACACCGCTGTACGCGATCGCGGTGATCCTGTCCTTCCTGGCCTCACAGTTCACCACCGTGGTGCTGCTCGGGCAGTCAGGCGGCCTCTATGACCACTACTTCACGACGTTCCTCAATCCGATCGACCTGCTCTGGTCGTTCCTGCAGGCCGTCCTGATGGCCATCACCATCCTGCTGATCCACACCTACTTCGGCTACTTCGCCTCCGGCGGACCGTCCGGGGTCGGGGTGGCGGTCGGCAACGCCGTGCGTACCTCACTGATCGTCGTGGTCTCGGTGACCCTGCTGGTGTCACTGTCCGTCTACGGCTCCAACGGCAACTTCAACCTGTCGGGTTAGGGAGAAGAGTTGACAAGAAACGTTGGACCGGGCCCCGCCCACCGGTCCGAAACCACAAGTACCGCGGCGCCGGTGGCAGCACGCCCCGGACGCAGCTTCGGTGCGCGGGGCTCCGCGCGGCCATTGGCCGGCCTGGCGACCGTGGTCGCGATAGGCCTGATCTTCGGGCTGGCGGTCGCGCTGTTCCGCGGCAGCTTCACCAAGACGGAGCCGCTCACCCTGATCTCGGACCGCGCCGGCCTGGTGATGAACCCGGACGCCAAGGTCAAGATGCGTGGTGTGCAGGTCGGCACCGTCAGCTCGATCGAGCACCGCGCCGACGGCAAGGCCGTGCTGCACCTGGCGATGAACCCGTCACAGCTGCGCCTGATCCCAGGCAACGTTCAGGCCGACATCGCCTCGACGACAGTGTTCGGCGCCAAGTACGTGCAGCTCGTCGCGCCGGACAAGCCGTCGTCCGACAAGCTCCGCCCCGGCCAGACCCTGCAGGGCGACCATGTCACGGTCGAGATGAACACGGTCTTCCAGCAACTGACCAATGTCCTCAACAAGATCGACCCGGCGAAGCTGAACGAGACCCTCGGCGCGTTGTCGTCGGCGTTCTCCGGGCGCGGCGAGGCGATGGGGCAGTCGCTGTCCGACTTCGATGCGGTGCTGAAGAAGATCGAGCCGAGCCTGCCCAATCTGACCGGCGACATCGAGAGCATGGCCGCCGTCTCGCGGGCCTACGGTGACGCGGCGCCCGACCTGCTCAAGACCGTCGACAACACGAACCGGCTCAGCGACAGCATCGTGGCCGAGCAGCAGAACCTGGACAACTTCCTCGTCAGCTCGATCGGCCTGGCCGACGCCGGCAACGACGTCATCGGCGGCAACCGGCAGGCGCTCAGCACCACGCTGAACCTGTTGGCGCCCACCACCGATCTGCTCAACGAGTACGCACCCGGACTCGAGTGCGGCCTCAAGGGCATGCTGTACCTCTACAACCAGCCGCCGCAGATGGAACCCGGCGTCGTGGTCAACGTGGCGTTCACGCTGGGGATCGAGCGCTACCGCTACCCGCAGAACCTGCCGAAGGTGGCAGCCAAGGGCGGCCCGCATTGCATGGGCTTGCCGTACATCGGATTTGGCAACAAGGCGAAGTACCTCGTCACCGACACCAACGCCAACCCGTTCAAGTACGGCAACCAGGGCATCCTGCTGAACTCCGACGGATTGAAGCAGATCCTGTTCGGCCCCCTGGACGGCCCGCCACGTAACACAATGCAGATCGGACAGCCGGGATGAAGCGCGGCAGAAGCACATTCATCAAGTTCGCGTCGTTCGCCGTCGTGATGGCCGTTCTGACGGCCTTCCTGTTCATGACGTTCTCTGAGTACCGCGGCGGTTCCTACTCGGGTTACTCTGCGGTCTTCGGTGACGCCTCACGTCTTGAGTCCGGAGACTCGGTGCGGGTTGCCGGCGTCCGGGTCGGCACGGTGAAAAGCGTTTCGCTGCAACCGGATAAGTCGGTTCTGGTCCACTTCGACACCGACCGCAGTGTTGCGCTGACCACGAGCACCAAGGTCGCGGTGCGCTACCTGAACCTGGTTGGGGACCGCTACCTGGAACTGATCGACAGCCCCGGCTCGACCAAGCTACTGCCAGCGGGATCGCAGATCCCCAAGGACCGCACCGCGAGCGCGCTCGATCTCGATCTGCTCCTAGGCGGCCTACGTCCGGTGATCCAGGGGCTCAACCCGCAGGACGTGAATGCGTTGACGTCCTCCCTGATTCAGATCTTCCAAGGGCAGGGCGACACGCTGGATTCGCTGCTGAGCAAGACCTCGTCGTTCTCGAACACGTTGGCCAACAACGACCAGGTCATCCAGCAACTGATCGACAACCTGAACTCGGTGGTCGGAACGCTGGCCAAGGACGGTAAGAAGTTCGACGGAACCGTCGACCGGCTCGAGCAGTTGATCAGCGGTCTGTCGCAGGACCGCGACCCGTTGGGCACAGCGGTGACCCAGCTCGACAATGGGACGGCCTCGCTCGCCAGCCTGCTCACCGAGGCGCGCCCACCGCTCAAGGGAACCGTCGATCAGATGAACCGACTGGCTCCGTTGCTCGATGACCACCAGATCGTCCTGGACCGGGGCCTGCAGAAGGCCCCCGACAACTTCCGCAAGCTGGCCCGGCTGGGCTCCTACGGCAGCTGGATCATGTACTACATCTGCGGACTTGGTATCCGTGTCACCGATCTACAGGGGCGCACTGCGCACTTCCCGATGATCAAACAAGAAGGCGGGAGGTGCGCGGAGCCCTGATGCTTAAGTACCGCGAATCAAATCTGATCAAGGCGGGTTTCATCGGCGTCGTGCTGATGATGCTCATCATCGCCGTGGGGCTGCAGCCCGAGCGGCTGCAGCAATGGGCCTCCTCTGTGCGTCATCAGGCCCTGTTCAGCGAGGCCGGCGGCATCGCCGTCGGCAACGACGTGACCTTGTCCGGAATCAAGATCGGTGCCGTCACGGACGTTTCGCTGGAGAACGGCGACGCGTTGGTCACCTTCACCACCGAGGGCAAGTACCCCCTGGGGTCGCTGACCACCGCGCACATCCGCACCGGTTCACTGCTCGGTGAGCGGGTGCTGACGTTGGAGTCCGATGGCGCCGGCACACTGCGCACCACCGACGTGATCCCCACGTCCCGTACGTCGTCGCCGTACTCGCTGACCGACGTGGTCGGAGACCTGACCACCAATTCGGCGGGTACCGACACGGCATCGCTGAACCAGTCCCTGGACACGCTGTCGGCGACCATCGACCAGGTCGCACCGAAGCTCGGTCCGACATTCGACGGCCTGAGCCGCCTGTCGAAATCGATCAACGGCCGCAACGAAAGTCTGGCCAGCCTGCTCAAGAGTGCGAGCGACGTCACCGTGGTGCTGTCACAGCGCAGCAATCAGCTGAACACGTTGATCCTCAACGCCAATGATCTGCTCGGCGTGCTCAACGACCGGCGCCAGGCCATCGTCGATCTGCTGGCCAACACCGCAGCCGTCTCGCAGCAACTCACGGGACTCGTCGCCGACAACGAGGCTCAGCTGGCGCCGACGCTCAAGCGCCTCAACTCCGTGACCGCGATGCTGGAGCGCAACCGCGACAACATCAGCAAGGCGTTGCCGAACTTGAACAAGTTCCAGTTGTCCCAGGCCGAGACCCTGGCGAACGGGGCGTACTACAACGCCTACGTTCCCAACCTGCAACCGGCACAGCTGCTGCAGCCGTTCTTCGACTACGCGTTCGGGTTCCGGCGCGGAGAGAATGCCGGCCAGCCGCCGGACAATGCCGGTCCGCGGGCTGAATTGCCCTTGCCCTACAACGGAATCCCCGGAGGTTCACGCTGATGAACCGCAGTCGTCTCGGTAAGTGGCTTGCGGTGGCGTTGGTGGCGCTGCTGGTTGTCGGCGCGGCGGTGCTGTTGCGTCAGACGTTCTTCGGGCAGAAGACCATCTCGGCACTGTTCACCTCGGCCACCGGCGTCTACCCGGGTGACGATGTCCGGGTCTCCGGCGTCAAAGTCGGCACCATCGAGTCCATCAAGCCCGAGGGCACCCAGACCCGGGTCACCCTCAAGGTCAATCATGACGTGCCGATCCCCGCGGACGCCAAAGCGGTGATCGTCGCCCAGAACCTGGTCGCCGCACGCTATGTGCAGCTCGCGCCCGCCTACCGGTCGAGTGGCCCGACACTGCCTGACGACGCAGTGATCGGCCTGGACCACACCGCCGTTCCGGTGGAGTGGGATCAGGTCAAGGAGCAGCTGATGCGGTTGTCCACCGACCTCGGACCGCAGAGCGGCGTCGACGGGACATCGGTGTCCCGGTTCATCAACAGCACGGCCGACGCTATGGCCGGCAACGGTGACAAACTGCGCCAGACGATTTCGCAGTTGTCCGGCGTCGCCCGAGTGCTGGCCGAGGGTAGCGGCAACATCGTCGACATCATCAAGAACCTGCAGACGTTCGTTACCGCATTGCGGGACAGCAGCCAGCAGGTGGTGCAGTTCCAGAACCGGTTGGCCACCCTGACCAGCGTGGTCGACGGCAGCCGGTCAGACCTCGATGCGGCGCTGACGAATCTGTCGGTAGCGGTCGTCGAAGTGCAGCGGTTCGTGGCGGGTAGCCGTGATCAGACCTCCGAGCAGGTGCAGCGGCTGGCGAATGTCACCCAGAACCTGGTCGACAACAAGATGAACATCGAGAATCTGCTCCACGTCGCGCCCAACGCCTTCATGAACGGCTACAACATTTACAACCCGGATTCGGGCAGCGCGGTCGGTCAGTTCGTGATGAACAACTTCTCCAACCCGGTCGAGTTCATCTGCGGTGCAATCGGCGCCGTCGAGAACACCACCGCACCGGAGACCGCGAAACTCTGCTCGCAGTATCTCGGGCCGGCGTTGCGGCTGCTCAACTTCAACTACCTGCCGTTCCCGATCTCGCCGTACCTGATGCCATCGGCCAGTCCCGAGCAGCTCGAGTACTCCGAACCGAGTCTGGTACCGGGTGGCGAGGGTGGGTCGCCTACCGCACCCGAGATCCCGCCGTCGATCTCTGCCTACAACCCTGGCCCCGAGCCGCCCCCGCCGTTCACCGGCCGGGAGCCCGGGGTGCCGCCACCAGGGGCCCAGCAGCTATTGCCGGGTGGGGAGTTCTATCCGCCCAACATGCCGAACACGGTGTCGGACATGCTCAATCCGACTGGTGGACAACCGGGTCCGCCGCCGGGACCTGCACCAGGTCCGCTGCCCGCCGAAGCGCCGGCGCCCGCGACACCGTTACCAGCAGAAGGGACGCCGCCAGCATGATCAGGGGAAAGCCGCTGCGGCTGGCGATGGCCATCGGATCCTGCGTCGCGTTGACCACCAGCGGGTGCGCCTTCCAAGGCGTCAACTCGCTGCCGCTCCCGGGGGCGGTGGGCCGCGGTGCCGACTCCAGCGTGTACCACGTCGAGATCGCGAATGTGGCTACACTGGAACCCAATTCACCGGTGATGATGAATGATGTCGTGGTCGGTAGCGTACGCAGCCTGTCGGTGAAGGACTGGCACGCCGACGTCGAGTTCTCGGTGAAGCCGGGTGTGGTGGTGCCGGCCAACGTGGTGGCCAGCGTCGGGCAGACCAGCCTCCTGGGTTCGATGCACCTGGCGATCAACCCGCCCGCGGGCCAGGCTCCCGACGGAAAACTCCAACCGGGAGCAACGATTCAGCTCAACAACTCGTCGACGTACCCGACGACGGAGCAGACGTTGTCCTCGCTGGCCGCTGTGGTGAACGGTGGTGGTCTCGGACAGATGGGTGACGTCATCCACAACTTCAGTGCCGCGATCAATGGTCGGGAAACCGATTTCCGTGACCTGCTCACCCGGTTGGATACCTTCGTCGGGGCGCTGGATGCCCAGCGCGACAACATCGTGGCGTCCATCGAGGGCCTGAATCGCCTGGCCTCGACCTTCGCCGGGCAACGTGATGTGATCACCCGGGCGCTGGAGAAGATCCCACCGGCGCTCGACGTGTTGATCAAAGAGCGGCCGAGATTCACCACCGCACTTCAGAAACTGGGCACTTTCAGCAACACAGCGAACCAGTTCGTCAACGAGTCGCAGGCTGATCTGGTCAGGAATCTGAAGAACCTGGAACCCGCACTGAAGGCCCTGGCCAATGTGGGGCCGGACCTGACCAAGGTGCTCGAATATGCCCCGCATTTCCCGTTCACCCAGAGCTTCATGGACCGGGTGATCCGAGGCGATTACTACAACCTGTTCGCGTACTTCGACATGACCATCCCGCATCTCAAGCGCAGCTTGATGATGGGGACTCGTTGGGAGCAGGGAGATGCGCAAAACGTTCCGGTGCCCGGCGATCCGAACTATCTGAACTACACCTACGATCCGCTCAAGACCGGCGTGAACCCGCCGCCGCCGGGCGCATTCCCGGAGGCAGCGGAGCCGGGCGTGCCAGACGCGCCGCCCCCACCGGATCTCCCGGCGCCGACCTATTCCGGCCCGGTGCTTCCGGTGGTGCCTCCGGCTCCGATGACGATGCCCGGTGGCATGCCGCAGCCGGCTGCGCCGCCGAGTCCGTCGACATCGGTGTTCGCGGGTCCCTATGCGCAGCAACGTGGTTCGGCGCCATCTGAACAGCCGGCGCCGCCCGCTCCGCCCACTGCGCCGACGACACAAGGTGGTGGGTAATGCTCACACGCTTCATCCGGACTCAGCTGATTCTCTTCACCGTCGCCTCGGTGGTCGGTGTGGCCGTCATGCTGTTCGCCTATATGCAGGTGCCGACGTTGCTCGGTGTCGGTCGCATCACGGTGAAGATGGAACTGCCGGCGACCGGAGGCCTATATCAGTTCGGCAATGTCACCTATCGCGGGTCCCAGATCGGCAAGGTCACTTCGGTGGAGCTGACCGAGAAGGGTGCCGAGGCGACGCTGTCCCTGGACCGCTCTCCGAAGGTGCCTGCCGACCTGGCTGCCGAGGTCCGGAGCATGTCGGCGGTCGGCGAGCAGTACGTCGAGTTGTTGCCGCGCACCAACTCTGGGCCCTACCTGGACAACGGTTCGGTGATCACGGTGTCGAACACCAAGATTCCGCAGCAGGTCGGTCCGATGCTGGATCAGCTCAGCGCACTTGTGGACACCATCCCGAAGGACAAGCTGAGCCAGCTGCTGGATGAGTCCTACAACGCGTTCAACGGCACCGGATATGACTTCGGGTCGCTGCTTGACTCGGCATCGACGATCACCAGGGACTCCAACGCGATCTCAGACCAGACTCGTGCGTTGATCGATGACTCCAAGCCGTTCCTGGACGCGCAAGCCCAGACCACCGATTCGATCAGAACCTGGGCGGCAAGTCTGGCCGGTATCACCGGGCAGGTTGCGGAGAACGATCCCGAGGTGCGATCGCTGCTGCGCAACGGTCCGGGTTTCGCCCAGGAAACCACCAAGCTGCTCGAGCAGATCAAGCCGACGTTGCCGATCCTGCTGGCGAATCTGACCACGTTCGGCCAGATCGCGGTGACCTACAACCCGTCGATCGAGCAGCTGTTGGTGTTGTTGCCGCCGTACGTCGCTCAGCTGCAGACCTACGCGCCGACCAACAACACGAGCGGTCTGCCGATGGCCGACTTCTCGCTGGGCCTGGGTGATCCACCGACGTGTACTGTCGGCTTCCTGCCGCCCTCGGCCTGGCGATCGCCGGCCGACACCACCGTGATCGACACTCCGGACAACATCTACTGCAAGCTGCCGCAGGATTCCCCCATCGGCGTGCGCGGCGCACGCAACTATCCGTGTATGGGGCATCCGGGCAAGCGGGCGCCCACGGTCGAATTGTGCAACGACCCCAAGGGATTCCAGCCGATCGCGCAACGTCAGCATGCGCTCGGCCCTTACCCGATCGACCCCAGCCTGATCGCTCAGGGTGTGCCCCCCGACACCCGGGTGCTGCCGGACGAGAAGATCTTCGGGCCGCTCGGCGGCACCCCCCTGCCGCCCGGAGTGAACGCCCCGCCGCCAGGGGCAGCACCTGAACCGCAGCCGGCTCCGAACTTCGCCGGTACGGGTCCAGGCCCGCTGCTGCCCGGTCGGCCGATGTACCTGGAGCCGCCGGTTCCCGGCGTACCGCCGCCACCGGCGGGCGATCCCAACGCGGTGCCGACGCCTCCGGCCGACCTGCCACAGGCAACCGAGGTTCCGCCGGTCCCGCACGGCCAAGGCGTGTTTCCGGACGCTCCTGAGCTTCCCATGCCCGCACAACCCGGCGCGGCGCCGAGCGCGTTCAAGGGCGGTACGGGAAACGGACCGTCGGTGGCGATCGCCAAGTACAACCCGCGCACCGGGGAGTACATGGGTAGTGACGGCAACCTGTACAAGCAGACGGATCTGGTGTCCACGCCCAAGACCTGGCAGGACCTGATGCCGACCTAGAGTGCAGGGCAAAAGAATTGGCCCCGGGCAACAGCCCGGGGCCAATTCTTTTGTCTGTCTTCAGCTTTAGTGTTGGCTTGAAGCTGCCAGCAGCTAAGCGGGCCGCATGTAGAACGGCATCCGGATGGCAGGCCACTGATTACGCCCACATGAGCCGCTGGGGCCGGTGGTCACATCCTCGCCGGTGTATTCGGTCGAGGCCAGGTCCACGTGGCCGTCGAAGCCCACCGGGTAGATCTTGTATACCTGCATGCCCTCGATGGGTGTGCCGTCGGCGCAGAAACGCCAGTTCGGCACGACTCGCTTGACGTACCAGAGGCCGTTTGTCGTGTAGATCGGTGCGGTCCAGCCCGCATCGCTGTTCACCGTGCCATTGCATTCGGTGGGGGAGACGCACTGGGTCGATATGGTCCAGTTGCTGCGTACCGGGGGTTGGTTCTCGTAGCGGTCGTTGATCTTGGCCCAATCGCCGTTGGACGACGTGGCGAAGGTGCCGTTGATGCCCCACTGCTCGCCCGCACTGGCCGGGGCGGCTCCACTGAGGCCGATAGTTGTCGCGGCGGCGATGGCCACCGCAACGGCACTAACCCGGGAGACTGACATGAACGCTCCTTCTGGCCGACCTGACGACGTGGTAGCCATGTTCTCAGTTTCGGAGAATATCACTATCAATGCCTGCTCCACGATGGATTCGGGCAGGGCAACCCGTCAGGCTGCCATCCTGGGGACCAGCGGCGGGTGGTTCGTAGTAATATTCTCCAAAACTGAGAGTTTAATTTCCAGCTATGCGAAAGTAGCAACGTGCGTGTGACGGTGATGGCGACCGCTTCAGTGATTGTCGCCGGGATGCTGGCTGCTCCGCAGGCAAACGCGGGACCGCAGACATGTAATGACGCGTTTTGCACGCCGGGCATCAACCCGAACGCGGTACTCGGTGCTCCGTGCGACAACACCTCGTACTACGTGTTCGGGGTCGACGCCCGCAACGGGTGGGGCCGGCTGGTGTTCTGTGGTTCGCCGCGGCGCTACGAGCCGAGATGGTTCCGCTCGCCACCGATGGTGGGCATCCGCGACGAGAACAGCCTGTGCATCAACGAGCAGAACTCGGTGGCACAGGCGCCGGACGGGCTGTTCCTGAGCTGTGTTCCGATGAACGGTGAGACGCGCTGGCTTCGCGGCGACGCCTGAGACGCAACGACTGAAAACGCTTGAGGCGACGCAAACTGCGTCGCCTCAAGCGTTTTGACGATTGTTTCGTGAAGCCGGGCTACCAGTTCCGGACCGAGCACAGCGCGCCTTTGGGCCCGCTGTTGGTCTTGACCACCACGCCGTCGATTGCCAGCTTGCAGTTGAACCCCGGGGTCGGAAAGTTGGGTGACTCACCGCTCTGCACCAGGACCATCGCCCACAGGTCCGGATCGGCCAGCATGGCATCGAACACCCATGGCCTGTCCGGCGCGACGTCCACGTCGGCTCTCGGGCTGAACTCGTACGGATTGTGGCTGTAATCCGAGAACTGCACCGGGTCGGTGTCGCGGTAGTAGATGTGGGCCCAGTACGGGGCGTCAGCGGTCACCGTGTACTGCACGTGGTGCAGCGGCGGACCGGCCGGCGCCGGATCATCGGCGAATGCCGGTGCGGCCGTGGCGATTGCACCGGCGGCCAGTGTGGCCGCCGTCGCCAAGGTAAATGGCCGGCTCATCCAGTCGCGCATCGATCACATCCTTGTCAGGGTGAACGGGTAGGTGAAGGAACCACCGGGAGCGCCGTCGCAGCCGACATCGAACGAGGACACCATCTCGCCGGCGAGTGTGTTGGCATCCCACGAGTACACGTCGTGGGTCGGGATGGTGGGCCCGTAGTAGATGTCCCCGCACCGGAGTCCGTAGAACTCGTCGATCGTCAACGTGTAGCGACCATCGACCAGCTTCGCGTTCGCGCTGTTGGGCACCGCCTTGGCGACCGGTTGCGGGATGGTCCTGATGGTGATGCAGTCGTGCTGCCTGACGTCGGACCCCGGATCGCGGCATGGGGTGATCGCCGACCAGATCCAGGTGTGGAAATCCCTGCGGTCCGGCATGTTCAGGGCGTAGTTGCCGAAATACATGGCCTGCGACGGCGGCGCCAATGCGATTGCTGTCCCCAACCCGAGCGCGGCGCTCATCGCCATACGGATCAAGCTGGACTTCACACGCACCTCCACGGCTTGGCACTGGTCGGCTGACTATAGAACGAGACCAGGCTTCTCCGTGCTGAAACCGGAATCTCGTCTTCGCCATTGAGATTGTGATTCTCGTAATTGGAGAATAGCAAATACGGCGAAGGCGAGATCCGCGGAATCGCCTGTCGAACGGCGGAGTCAGCGCACCGGCTTGAAAGTGATGTTCAGCTCGGTCAGGCCGCGCAGGATGAACGTCGGCTCGTAGGAGTAACGACGATCGTCGGCGGGGCCGTGGAACTGCTCGTCGATACCGATGTCGGCCATCCGGTCCAGGATCCGCTCCAGCGACACCCGGCCCTCGACGCGGGCCAGTGGGCCACCCGGGCAGCTGTGCACACCGCGGCCGAACGCGATGTGCTCACGGACGTTCTTGCGATCCAGGCTGAACGTGTGCGGGTCCTCGAACCGGACCGGGTCGCGGTTCACCGCGCCGGGGCACACCATCAGGGTGGTACCGGCAGGCACCTCGATGTCGCCGAGCTTGGTGTCCTTCTTGGCGAGCCGGAACTGGCTCTTGACGGGTGCATCCATTCGCAGCGCTTCCTCGACGAAGGTCGGGATGCGGCTGCGGTCGTCGCGCAGGGCCTGCTGGATGTCCGGGCGGTCGCCGAGTACCCGCAGCGAGGCCGAGAGCAGCTTGGTGGTGGTCTCCTGGCCGGCCGCGAACAGGAACGTGGCGGACCGAACGACCTCGATGATGGGCGGTACGGAACCGTCTGGGTAGTTCGCCGTGGCGAGTGCCGTCAGCACGTCGTCACGCGGTTCTTTTCGACGGTCTTCGAGGTAGGCGCTGAACTTCTCGTCGAGCCATTCCAGCGGATTGCTGGCAACGAGGTCGCCGTCGAGTGAACCGACCTGAGCCCCGGGCCGTGGGGCGCCCAGCACCGTGCGGAACTCGTCGTGGTCTTCTTCCGGTACGCCGAGCATGTCGGCGATCACCAACAGGGAGAAGGGCTTTGCGTAGGCGCTCAGGAACTCACACTTGCCGTCGGCGATGAAGTCGTCGAGGCACTGGTCAGCCAGCCGCCACATGAAGTCTTCGTTCTCCTTCAAACGGCGCGGTGTGAGCAGCCGATTGAGCAGGGACCGGGCGTTGGTGTGGTCGGGTGGGTCCATGGTGACCATGTGCTCGAACATCGGCATCTGCGAGCGGTGCGCGGCAATCTGCTCGGTGATGTCGTCGCCCTCGGGCGTGAAAGGCAGCGGCGGGAACGGGCCCGCTACCGCGATGCACGATGAGAAGAGATCGGTGTCCTTGAGGACCGTGGTGGCTTCCTCGAATCCGGTGATGGCCATGACGCCGTAATTCGGCTCCTTCACCACCGGACACTTGCTGCGCAGGTGGTCGAAGTACGGGTGCGGGTCGGGCACCAGCGACTGGTCGGTGAAGTAATCGACAGTGTCGTAGTTGGTCTCGCTCATGGTGTGCGCTGCCTCCCGAAATCGATATGCGCTGCGGTGGTTTCGCGACGGGCTGCGCCGCGCGAAGAATTTGCGAAAATTGCTGAGCACCTGCTTAGCATGACGGTAGAGTCGTGGTCAAGGTCACGTGGCTGGGCGAAAGTTACGATCAGGCAGACGTTGTCGGGGGTAAGTCGTAAGGAGGATCGGGTATGGCATCGGCGCGAAGGATCGGGGCGCCTGACGCGAAGAACCGGATCGTGCTGCTCGACGCCGCCGAGGCGCTGATGATCGAGGAAGGGTACGTCGCGGTCACGTCCCGGCGGGTGGCCGAGCGGGCCGGTCTCAAGCCCCAGTTGGTGCACTACTACTTCCGCACGATGGACGACCTGTTCCTGGCGGTGTTCGTGCGGCGGGCTGACGAGGGGCTGGCTGCGCAGGCCGAAGCCCTGAGCTCGCCGCAGCCGCTGTGGGCGCTGTGGCGGTTCGGCACCGACCCGAGCGCTACGCGCTTGACGATGGAGATGACGGGGCTGGCCAACCATCGACCGGCGCTGCGGGCTGAGATCGGCCGCTACGCCGAGATGTTCCGCGAGGCGGAAACCAAGGCGATCGACGGGGCGCTGCGGCGCTACGGCGTCGAGGCGTCCGAGGTGCCGCCCGTCGTGTGGACATTCATCGCGGCCAGTGTGTCGCGGGTGATGGTCATGGAGCAGGCGCTGGGCATGACGGCAGGTCACGCCGAGGTGCTGAAGTTCTGTGAGGACTGGCTGCGACGCCTGGAAGGTGAGCCGCAGCCGCTGGAACTGCCCGCCTGAGGCCCGCCCCGGTGCGACCGGACACGAACGTCCCCCGAAACGATGGTTGCGGGGGACGTTCACTGGGGGCTCCTCCCGCTTGCGGGGGACTGCTCGGAAAAGCTAGAGCGACAGGATGGTGGCCGAGGCCGTTCCCGGCGCGCCGTAGACCTGGGCCAGACCGACCCGCGGATTACCCGGTACCTGGCGCTCGCCGGCCTCGCCGCGCAACTGACGTACGAGCTCGTGCATCTGGCGCAGGCCCGAGGCGCCGATCGGCTCGCCGTTGGCGATCAGGCCGCCGTCGGTGTTTACCGGCATCGTGCCGTTGATCTCCGTCGCGCCTTCGAGAAGCAGCTTCTCCTGGTCGCCGTCGGCACACAGTCCCGTTTCGGCCATGTGGATCACCTCTGCGCCGGCGTCGGTGTCCTGCAGCTGGGCGATGTCGACATCTTCGGGGCCGATGCCTGCGGCTTCATAGGCCGCCTTGGCCGCATACACCGTCGGCGAGGGATCCTCATCCAGCGGTGCCGAGGTCCCGTGCACCTCGTAGGCGCCGTAGGTGCGTGTGCGGATCTCGCTGGCCCGCACATACACCGGCTTGTCGGTGTACTTGTGCGCGATGTCGGCACGGCACATGATGACCGCTGCCGCACCCTCATCTGGGGCGCAGAACATGTACTGCCGCAGCGGGTAGTTCAGCACCGGCGAGGCCATGATTTCCTCGACCGAGATCTCCTTGCGCCGGAACGCATTCGGGTTCAGCTCTCCGTTGCGGAAGTTCTTGTTGGCCACCCGCGCCAGCGTCTCCTCGGAGATGTTGTGCTTGTGGATGTAGTGGTTGGCCTTTATGCCGAAGAACTTGGTGGTGACGAACTGGCCGTTCTCGGCATACCACTGCGGCAGTGCGAGTTTGGCCGGGTCGTCGGTGAACGCACCCCGAGGGTGTTTGTCCAAGCCGATCGCGATGCCGATGTCGTACTTGCCCAACCGAATGGTGTCGGCGGTCTGCTGAATTGCGCTGGCCGCGGTGGCACACGCGTTGAACACGTTGGTGAAAGTGATACCGGTCAGCCCGACCAGGCGGGTGACCGCATCGGGGTTCGACACCTCGTAGCTGCCGCCGAAGCCGAACTGGATGTCCTTCCATTCCAGTCCCGCATCCTCGAGCGCGAATTGGATTGCCTCGGCGCCCATCTGCATCGCGGTCTTGTCGAAGCGGCCGAACGGGTGCAGGCCGACGCCGATGATGGCTACATCGTTGCTCATGGTGCTGCCTCTCTACACCGGTTGGAAGGCGAAGGTGACAATTTCGTTGCCGTCTTCGTCGGTGGTGAACGGGATCATGGTGAGTTCGACGTCCATGCCGAATTGCAGTTTGGTGGGGTCGTTTTCGGTGAGGCGTCCTTCGACGCGCAGGACCGGGCCGGTGTCGTCGGTGAGTTCGACCAGGCCGACGCCGAAGGGGACGAAGTTCTTTCC
>NZ_JBFAJS010000013.1:0-168616 GCF_040655355.1 Mycobacterium sp. NPDC050441
AACTTCACCGAACTGCCCCGGATCCGTTCGGAGCGCCCGGCGTTCGAGCTGCACTACCCGCACATGGTCGAGCGGATGCGCGCCGAGGCCCACGTGGGCCGTGCGCATCACCCAGAGCTCGAGTCTGCGGACAGCTCCAGCTGACGGGTGACAGCAACCGGGGGTGAGCACGTCGAAGGTGTTTCGATGACCGGTGCTCCCCGAGAGCGCTCGTCGGTCCTGATCACCGTCACCGGAGTCGATCGGCCGGGCGTCACCTCAGCACTGTTCGAGGTGCTCGCCCGCCATCAGGTGGAACTACGCAACGTCGAACAGGTCGTGGTCCGCGGCCGGCTCACCCTGGGTGTGCTGGTCGCGGCACCGATCGAAACGGTTACCGACGCGCTGCGCAGTGACGTCGAGACAGCGATTCACCGCCTCGGCCTGGACGTGTCGATCGAGCGCAGCGACGACATGCCCGTCATGCGCGAGCCGTCGACCCACACGATCGTGGTGCTGGGCCGTCCGATCACCGCCGAGGCGTTCAGCGTGGTGGCCCGCGCGGTCGCGGGACTCGGCGTCAACATCGACACGATCCGCGGGGTCTCCGATTACCCGGTGACCGGCCTGGAACTCCGCGTGTCGGTTCCGGCGGGGGCCGCGTACAGCCAACTGCAGACGGCGTTGGCCCAGGTGGCGGTCGACGAAGGCGTCGACATCGCGCTGGAGGATTACAGCTTGTCCCGGCGGGCCAAGCGTCTCATCGTCTTCGACGTCGACTCCACCCTGATCCAGGGCGAGGTCATCGAGATGCTGGCCGCCCGTGCCGGCATGGAAGCCCAGGTGGCCGCTGTCACCGAAGCCGCGATGCGCGGCGAGCTTGATTTCGCCGAATCGCTGCACCGCCGGGTGGCGACCTTGGCCGGCCTGCCCGCCTCGGTCCTCGACGATGTCGCCGAACAGGTCGAGCTGACGCCGGGCGCCCGGACCACCATCCGGACGTTGCGGCGACTCGGTTTCCACTGCGGCGTGGTGTCAGGCGGCTTCCGTCAGGTCATCGAACCGCTCGCCCACGAACTCATGCTGGACTACGTGGCTGCCAACGAACTCGAGGTCGTTGACGGCAAGCTGACCGGGCGGGTCATCGGCCAGGTCGTCGACCGGCCAGGAAAAGCCAAGGCGCTGCGCGATTTCGCCCAGCAGGTCGGCGTGCCCATGGAACAGACCGTGGCAGTCGGAGACGGGGCCAACGACATCGACATGCTGGCGGCAGCCGGCCTCGGCGTCGCCTTCAACGCCAAACCCGCATTGCGTGAGGTCGCCGACGCATCGCTGAGCCACCCCTACCTGGACACCGTGTTGTTCATCCTCGGCGTCACCCGCGGCGAGATCGAGGCCGCCGACGCTCAGGACGGCGTGTTGCGCCGCGTCGAGATCCCCGAGGACTGACATCGCGCCGGGCCACCACTGACGTAGGGTAGGGGCATGGCGAACATGAAGCACACGGTCGTGGTTGGCGTGTTCGCCGTTGCGGCGGTTCTGGGACAGTTGGCAGTCGCGGCCCCGGCCGAGGCCAAGCGATGCCCGTCGGGAACAGTGCAGACAAAGTTCGAGGGCGTGTGCGTGGCCGGTTCGTCCGGCGGCGGGATGGGCGCGGTGGCACCGCCGGTGATGGCGCCCAGCGCCGGGGGAACCAACATCACGAACCGGCCGGGCGAGCTGCCGACGGTGAACGGGATTCCCTGCACCATCGAGCATTACAGCACCTGCTACGCAATGTCGCAGCAGCCCTGATCGGCTGACTAGACCACCAACGTCTGGGGCGCGGCACTGAGCGTGCCGGTGATGCTGTGCCAGGCCCGCACCAACAGTTGTACGGCCCCTTCCAGTTCCGGTTCCGGCAGCGCATAAGGCAGCCGGATGAACCGCTCCAGCGTGCCGTCCACCCCGAACCGCGGCCCGGCGGGCACGTCCAGACCCAACCGCATCGCGGCGGCCGACAACGCGGTGCTCATGGGCGCGGGCAGCTTCACCCACAACGACATTCCGCCGCGACCGCGGCCCGGCTGCCAGTCCGGCAGCTCACGGGCCAGCAGTGCCACCAGAAACTCCCGACGGGCGCGGATGATCTCGCGCCGTTCCGGCAGCACCTCCGCACGCATCGCGAGTAGTTTCGCGGCGGCGAGTTGTTCGAGGATCGGGGTACCGAGGTCCACCGAAGGCCGGATCGCCGCGATGGTGGCCAGCGTGCCGCGCTCGGCGCGGATCCAGCCGACCCGCAGGCCGCCCCAGAACGATTTCGACATCGAGCCGATGGTCAGAACCAGATCATTGCGGGGCACCGAGGCGGCCAGCGGTTCGGGCGGCGCCTCGTCGATCCACATGTCGGCGATCGATTCATCGACGATGGTGCGGGTTCGCGTGTCGGAAATGATCTGCCCCAACCGCTTTCGCTCGGCGGCGGGCATGGTGAACCCGGTCGGGTTGTGGCTGTCGGGAACCAGGTACGCCAGGCTCGGCGCGAGCTGTCGCAGCGCGGCCTGTACAGCGTCGAGTTCCCAGCCGTCATCGGTGAGTGCGACGGGGACCGCCCGTGCCCCGGCAGTCGAGATCGCAGACAGCGCACCGTGATACGTGGGTTGCTCGACGAGGACCCGGTCGCCGGGCTGGGTGTGGCTGACCAGGATCAGTCCGATGGCGTGCTGGGCGCCGCTGGTCACCATGATCTGGCTCGGATCGGTGGGAAGTCCTCTGCTGCAATATCTTTCCGCGATGGCGGCACGCAGCGGGCCGACGCCCATCAGCTCGTGACCCGGCTCGCGCAGATAGGGCGCGATATCGCGGGCGGCTTCGGCGAAGGCTTCCAGCACGGCGGTACCGGGCGCGGACAGCGCCGCCGCGGCCAGGCTGACCGTCGGCGTGGTGGTGTCGGGCTCGATGTGGCCGGCAGCGGGCAGGGCGGTGACGCTGCGGGCTCCGCGACGGGCGTGCAGGTAACCGTCGTCGCGCAGTTGGGCGAAGGCCGCGGTGACCGTGGTGCGTGACACCCGCAGCGACTCGGCCAGCGCGCGTTCGCTGGGAATGCGTGACCCGACCGGAACGCGGCCGTCCACGATCAGCAGCCGGATGGCGTCGGCCAGGCCGAGGTAGGCGGGGCCACTTTCGCTGGAGGTACGCCAGTTGCCCAGTTCGCGAGCCAACAGGTCCACATCGAGGGCTCTTGCGGCCATATCCGTCGACATAATGAGGCCAGTATGAGCCAACTGGATATTGAAGAGCAAGCCACATGGACGGAACTATCGGATTATGCGAACAAATTGGCTATCTCGACTGGCTAATTCTCTGGCCCGGGTGTTCAACTGGCAGCCGCCGTCCGAGAACTTCGATCACACAGACCGTGACGCGGAACGGATACGCCGTGAGCTGGATCTGATCCGGCTGCGCTTCCAACACCACTCATGACGACCGCACTGCGGCGTGGCGCCCTGCTGCTGGTCGGTCTGTGCGGCTATGGCGTGTCGATGGCGATGATGGTGCGCGCCGGCCTCGGACTCGATCCGTGGGACGTCTTCCATCAGGGCCTCACCCGGCACACTCCGCTGTCCCTCGGGATGGCATCGGCCGTCGTCGGCGTCGTCGTCCTCCTGGCCTGGATCCCGCTGCGCAACCGGCCCGGAATCGGGACCGTCGCCAACGTCATCGTCATCGCTGTCACGGTGGACGCAACGCTGGCGGTCCTGCCGGCACCGTCGGCGTTGCCGGTGCGAATCGCCATGTTGATCGGTGCCGTGGTGCTCAACGCCATCAGCACCGTGCTCTACATCGGCGCCGGCCTGGGGCCCGGACCCCGGGACGGCCTGATGACCGGGCTGGTCGCCCGCACCGGATGGTCGGTGCGGCTGGTGCGCACCGGAATTGAGGCGACTGTGCTGGCCGTGGGCTGGGTGATGGGCGGCACCGTCGGGATCGGCACCCTCGTCTACGCCTTCGGGATCGGGCCGCTGGTGCAGCTGTTCCTGCGGCTGACTCCGCGATCATTGTTGTTCCACGATTTCAGCGGCGGACGTGCCCGGGCGGAACGGGAACCGATCACTACGATGGGCGAGTGGCCTCAGGGGAACGCACCGATTCGACAATCAACGATGACGGAGACGGAACCGACCCCGACCTGTTGATCGACTTCGCCAGGGTGACCCTGCGCCGAGGCGGCAACATCCTCGTCGGGCCGATCACCTGGACCGTCGAGCTCGACGAGCGCTGGGTGGTGATCGGCCCCAACGGCGCAGGCAAGACCTCGCTACTGCGGATCGCGGCCGCCACCGAGCATCCTTCGTCCGGCACCGCGTACGTGCTCGGTGAACGCCTGGGCCGCACCGACATGTCCGAGCTGCGGGCCCGCGTCGGCCTGAGCAGCTCGGCGTTGTCAGAGCGGATACCCGACAGCGAGGTGGTGCGCGACCTCGTGGTTTCGGCTGGCTATGCCGTGCTGGGCCGCTGGCGCGAGGACTACGAGGACGTCGACTACGCACAGGCGATCGACATGCTGGAAAGCGTCGGTGCCGAACACCTCGCCGAGCGCACCTACGGGACGCTGTCGGAAGGCGAACGCAAACGGGTCCTGATCGCCCGCTCGCTGATGACCGATCCCGAACTTCTACTGCTCGACGAGCCCGCGGCCGGACTCGACCTCGGCGGCCGCGAGGACCTGGTGGCGCGGCTGACCGATCTGGCTGCCGACCCCGATGCGCCGGCCATGGTGCTGGTCACCCATCATGTCGAGGAGATTCCGGTGGGATTCAGCCACGCGCTGATCCTGTCGGAAGGCCATGCGGTTGCGTCGGGTCTGCTGACCGAGGTGTTGACTGCTGAGAACCTGTCCAAGGCGTTCGGTCAGTCGATCGCCCTGGATGTGATCGACGGGCGCTACTTCGCCCGGCGAACCAGGAGCCGTGCGGCTCATAGGAGGCGTGAATGACGACCAGCAGCACCGGCGAGGGCTTGCCCGAGGAGCCGACCGGCACCGACGAGGGCTTGCCCGAGGAGCCGACCGGCACCGACCCTCTGGTGCCGCGTCCGGCGGCCACCGTGATGCTGGTCCGGGACACCGCCGAAGCGATCGAAGTCTTCATGATGCGCAGGCACGCGGCGATGGAGTTCGTGGCCGGCGTGATGGTGTTCCCCGGCGGCGGAGTCGACGAGCGTGACCGCAACGCCGACATCGCCTGGTTCGGTCCGGAACCGGACTGGTGGGCCCAGCGCCTCGGCGTGGACACCGGGCTGGCCGAGGCGCTCGTATGCGCCGCGGCCCGGGAGACGTTCGAGGAGTCCGGGGTCCTGTTCGCCGGTCCCCCCAGCGGAACGGGCGATCCGGGCATCGTGTCCGACGCGTCCGCCTACGGCGACGCACGTGCCGCCCTGGCCAACCACTCGTTGTCGTTCGCGGACTTCCTGCGCGACGAGAAGCTGGTGCTGCGTGCAGACCTGCTGCGGCCGTGGGACAACTGGATCACCCCCAAAGAGGAACGCACCCGTCGCTACGACACCTTCTTCTTTGTGGGCGCGCTGCCCGAGGGACAGCGGGCCGACGGCGAGAACACCGAAACGGACCGGGCGTTCTGGAGCACACCGCAGGCCGGCCTCGACGACTTCGAACAGGGCAATTCATTCCTGCTGCCGCCGACCTGGACCCAGCTCAATTCGCTCAGCGGTCGCTCGGTCGCCGACGTGCTGGCGACCGAGCGCAAGATCGTCGCCACCGAGCCCAACCTCTCCCTGGGTGAAGGGAGCTGGCAGATCGAGTTCTTCGACAGCGGCCGGTACAACGCGGCCAGAAACCACCGGGCGCCTTTGGGCCGGGGCGCCGGGGATCCTGCCCAGTGAGCGAGTTCGTCAGCGTGATCACCGGGCTGACGCCGGAACAGGACGGCGTCGGCACCCTGATGCTGTCGCGGCCACCGACCAACGCGCTGACCCGGCAGATGTACCGCGAGATCGTCGCGGCCGCCCATGAGCTCGGTGAACGTACCGACGTCTCCGTGGTGATCCTGTTCGGTGGACACGAGATCTTCTGCGCCGGTGACGACGTACCCGAGCTGCGCACGCTGAACACCGCAGAGGCCGCCGCCGCGGACACGGCGCTGCGCCAGTGCGTCGAAGCGATTGCGGCCATCCCCAAACCCACTGTCGCCGCGATCACCGGCTACGCACTGGGCAGCGGGATGACCCTGGCGATGGCTGCCGATTGGCGGGTGAGCGGCGACAACGTCAAGTTCGGCGCAACCGAGATCCTGGCCGGCTTGGCGCCCCGCGCCGGCGGCGGTGCGCGGCTGGCCCAGACCATCGGAGCCAGCAAGGCCAAGGAACTGGTGTTCAGCGGACGGTTCGTCGGCGCAGAGGAAGCACTGGAGCTCGGTCTGATCGACCAGATGGTGGCACCCGACCACGTCTTCGACGAGGCGCTGGCCTGGGCAAGGCGATTCGTCGACCATCCGGTGGAGGTGTTGGCCGCGGCGAAAGCTGCCGTCGACGGAGTGGTGGACCGGCCCTGACGCCGAGGAGACCCGGGCCGTTAGGCTGCCCTGCATGACTGACATCAAGGATTCCGGCACCGACGCCGATATTGCCGGCATGCCGACTCCTAACCCGCACGCCACGGCCGAGCAGGTCGAGGCCGCGATGCACGACAGCAAGCTCGCGCAGGTGCTCTACCACGACTGGGAAGCCGAAACCTACGACGAGAAGTGGTCGATCTCCTACGACCAGCGGTGTATCGACTATGCCCGCGGCCGGTTCGACGCGATCGTGCCCGAGGCCGAGCAGCGTGAGCTGCCGTACGACCGGGCCCTCGAGCTGGGCTGCGGTACCGGGTTCTTCCTGCTCAACCTGGTCCAGTCCGGGGTGGCGCGGCGCGGTTCGGTCACCGACCTGTCCCCGGGCATGGTCAAGGTGGCGACCCGCAACGGTCAGTCACTCGGCCTGGACATCGACGGACGGGTTGCCGACGCCGAGGGCATCCCGTACGAGGACAACACCTTCGACCTGGTGGTTGGGCACGCCGTGTTGCACCACATCCCCGACGTCGAGCTCTCGCTGCGCGAGGTGGTCCGGGTTCTCAAGCCGGGCGGCCGTTTCGTCTTCGCCGGCGAGCCCACCACCGTCGGCAACAAGTACGCGCGCGAGCTGTCGACTCTCACCTGGCACGCCACCACCAACCTGACCAAGCTGCCCTGGCTGAGCGAATGGCGTCGCCCCCAGGCCGAACTCGACGAGTCCTCCCGCGCCGCGGCGCTGGAAGCCGTCGTCGACCTGCACACCTTCGACCCGGCCGATCTGGAGCGGATGGCCGCCAATGCCGGCGCGGTCGAAGTTCGCACCGCCAGCGAGGAATTCACCGCGGCAATGCTCGGCTGGCCGGTGCGCACCTTCGAAGCGGCGGTGCCGCCCGGGCGTCTGGGCTGGGGCTGGGCCAAGTTCGCGTTCAACAGCTGGACCACGCTGAGCTGGGTGGACTCCAACGTGTGGCGCCGCGTGGTGCCCAAGGGCTGGTTCTACAACGTCATGATCACCGGGGTCAAGCCGTCCTAGATTTCGGCTTGGCCCACGTCTCGTATCTGCGCTCCGATGCGGGACAGCAGGCACTGACCCAGGTCGCCGGGATGTCGCTGGCCGGAGCGGCATTGGTCAGCGATATCGCCTCTGTCCGAGCACAATTCGGTGACCACGCGGCGGTGCTGGTCGAGACCGTGCAACTGCGCAGGCGTGCGAAAGCCAAGTTCACCGACCCGGACCACTGGCTGTTCACCGACGAGGCACTGCAACAGGCGACGGCAGCACCGGTGGCTGCGCACCGGGCCCGCAGGCTGGCCGGGGCCCGGGTTCACGACGCCACCTGTTCGATCGGCAGTGAGCTTGTGACACTGCGTGATTGCGCCGCTCAGCTGGTCGGCAGCGACCTCGATCCGGTGCGGCTGGCGATGGCGGCGCACAATCTGGATGACGGCGGCCCCGCTGTCTCACTGTGCCGCGCCGACGCGTTGGCGCCGGTCACCCGCGACACGGTGGTGATCATCGACCCGGCCCGCCGGTCCGGCGGGCGTCGCCGCTTCGACCCGCGGGCCTACACCCCGGCGCTCGATGCGGTCCTGGACGTCTACGGTGGCCGGGATCTGGTGGTGAAGTGTGCCCCGGGAATCGATTTCGACGAGCTCACCAAGATGGGGTTCACCGGGGAGATCGAGGTGACCTCGGTGGGCGGCAGCGTACGGGAGGCCTGCCTGTGGTCACCCGGTCTGACCGAACCCGGTGTGCGACGGCGGGCCAGCATGCTCGAAACCTCCGAACAGATCACCGACGCCGAACCCGACGACTGCCCGGTCGCCGAGGCGGGCCGCTGGATCGTCGACCCCGACGGTGCGGTGGTGCGCGCCGGGCTGGTGCGTCACTACGCGGCCCGGCACGGCCTGTGGCAGCTCGACCCCGACATCGCCTACCTGTCCGGTGACGAGTTGCCCGCCGGGGTGCGCGGTTTCGAGGTCCTCGAGCAGCTGCAATTTCAGGAACGCCGACTTCGGGCCGCGCTGGCCGCCCGGTCGGTCGGGGCGCTGGAAATCCTGATCCGCGGCGTGGACGTCGACCCCGATGTGCTGCGGACGCGGATGCGGCTGCGCGGCACCGAGCGCCTGGCGGTGGTGATCGCCCGGCTCGGTTCCGGGGCGGCCAGTCGGGCAACGGCATTCATTTGTCGCCCGTCTCGATAACCGCCAAGTAACCTGGACCCAAACACGCCGGTGGATCCACCGGTGTGAGTTGATCGCCTGCGAGGACGACTGACGATGCGAATTCCCCCTGTGACAGCGCTGCTGGCGGCCGGTGCGCTGCTCGGCTGGCTCGGCATGCCCGTGGTGGCTGCTCAGTCGGCCTGTGTCGACCTCGGCGGCACCGTCGACGGCGACCAGATCTGTCAGGTGCACACCGCCAATGCCACCTACACACTGGATTACACGTTCCCGGTCGGCTATCCCGATCAGCAAGCCGTGGCCGGATACCTGACCCAGACCCGCGACGGCTTCGTCAACGTCTCGGATATGCCCGGATCACGCGATCAGCCGTACGTCCTGGACGCCAAGGGCACGGCCTACAGTTCCGGGACGCCGCCACACACCCAGAGCCTGGTGTTCGAGGTGTATCAAAACGTCGGCGGCGCCCACCCGCAGACCTGGTACAAGACGTTCAACTACAACGTCGCCACCCGGGCACCGATCACCTTCGACACCTTGTTCAAGCCCGGATCCAGGCCGCTGGACGTGATCTTCCCGATCGTGCAGCGCGAATTGCAGAAGCAGTCCGGTGTCGAGCAGGCCATCGCGCCGGCCGTCGGCCTGGACCCCACGCACTATCAGAACTTCGCGATCACCGACGACTCGGTGATCTTCTTCTTCGGCCAGGGTGAACTGTTGCCCGAGGCCGCGGGAGCCAGCCAGGCCAACGTCCCGCGGTCCGCCGTGGCAGGCCTGCTGGCCTGAGCTCCGATCACGCAGGCGCGAACCCGTACACCTGACCGTCACTGGTGGCGGTGACGATCCGGTGGTCGGGCCCGATCGAAACCCCGACCGGCCAGCCGGTGGCCTCGGGTACCGGATAACTGTTGAGGGTGTGCCCGTCTCCGGTGTCGAAGACCAACAGCGTCTGGCCGTGCCCACCCTCGCGGGCAATCGTGTAACCCACACCGTCCGCGCGGCTCGACGTGGTCAGCGGTACGACGTCGTCGCGGGTCCAGGCCACCTCGCCGCGGTCTCCGGCATCGCGCACCGCGGTCAGCTTGGCCTCCGGCCCGCCGCCCGCCACGATCAGCCCGTCCGGTGACACCGACGGCGGGGTCTGGGCCAGATAGTTCAGCGGCACCGACCATTTCGGCGAGCCGTCGGCGGAGTTGAGCGCCCACAGTTTCTGATCGCGACCGTTGACGTACACCGTCGAACCGTCGGCCGACAGCACCGGGCTGGCCAGCGGCCCGCGGCCCACGGCGGTGCTCGTCCATTCCTGCGTCAGCAGTGTCTTCTCGCCGGGGTGATAGCGCAATCCGATCAGCACGGGCGCCTCGGCGCCGGGCTGCCACACACTCAGCACCACGAGGCCGGCCTGATGGGAGAACGCCGGTGCGGCGGCCACCGGGCAGCGCGACCGGGCCGGTTGGCAGTCCCCGAGACCGCGCTGTGAATCGGTCGGGTCCACACCGGAGACCAGATCCAGCGGCGTGCCCTCGACCGTTCCGCGATGCCCGTTGAACACCAGCACCTGGCCCAGATGGGTAACCACCAGCAGTTGGCCGTCATCGAGAAGCCTGGGTGTGGTCGGCATGCCGATCACCGGTTGGCGCCAACGGATCCACTGCGTAGGCGGGAAGGACAGGATGGTGCCGGGCTGGCCCACGTAGACGTTGTCGAACCCGTCGAACAGGGGACTGGACCAGCCACCACCCAATACCAGTCGCGTGCACCAGCGTTGGCGGGCGTTGTTGTCGGCCTCCCACACCATCAACGAACAACCCCCGGCGGTCTGCGCGTTGACGGCCAGGCGGCCATCCGAACTCAGCGCCACCTGGGCAGCCAGCTCACCCTTGACCGAGCGGCTCCACTCCAGCCGGAGCGCTTCGGGACCACGGGATCGGATGAAACTGCTGTTGGCGGCGTCTCCGTATTGCGCTGACCAACCCTGTGCGGCGTGTGCGTCCACCCATGAATCGGTGTTCTCACAACCGGCGAGCAGGCCCGTGAACAGCACCGCGACCGCCAGTGCAAGGTATCGCCGGAACACGATGTCCTTTCGTCGCCGAACACGCAGGGCGCTCGTAATTGTGACCTGGTGAGGGTAACCCGACGGCGCTGCGGTACAGGACCCGGAAGCCGTCGGAAGTGCTCGCGTAGGCTGTCCGGCCATGACGACGATGTGGGGCGCCCCGATCCACAAACGCTGGCGGGGCTCCCGGCTACGTGATCCGCGCCAGGCCGACTTTCTGACGAAAGCGTCGCTGAAATGGGTCATCGACAACCGCGCCTACACCCCGTGGTACCTGGTGCGGTACTTCCGGCTGCTGAAGTTCAAGCTGGCCAACCCGCACATCATCACCCGCGGCATGGTCTTCCTCGGCAAGGGTGTGGAGATTCAGTGCACTCCGGAACTGGCCCAGATGGAGATCGGCCGCTGGGTACACATCGGTGACAAGAACACCATCCGCTGCCACGAGGGCTCGCTGCGCATCGGCGACAAGGTGGTGCTCGGCCGCGACAACGTGATCAACACCTATCTGGACATCGAGCTCGGCGACTCCGCGCTGATGGCCGACTGGTGCTACGTGTGCGACTTCGACCACAAGATGGACAACATCGACATGCCCATCAAGGACCAGGGAATCATCAAGGGCCCGGTGCGTATCGGCCCGGATACCTGGATCGCCGCCAAGGTGACCATCTTGCGCAACACCTCGGTCGGCCGTGGTTGCGTGCTGGGCGCGCACGCCGTGGTCAAGGGTGAGATCCCCGATTTCTCGATCGCGGTTGGGGCGCCGGCCAAGGTGGTCAGGAACCGCAAGCTGGATTGGGAGACGTCGGCCGCCGAGCGTGCCGAACTTGCTGCGGCGCTGGCCGACATCGAGCGCAAGAAGGCCGCCAACAGCCACTAGCCGGGCATCACGCCCCGTTGCACACCCCGGAGTCGCGGATCACGTTCCCGTAGACATTGGCCGTGGCGACGTTGGCGTTGATGACGCCGGCCGGCTGTTGCTTCTGGATCTTGTCGCTGATCTGGGTCAGCTGATACCACAGGTGATAGATCGAGTCACCGTTGTACAGCGGTGAATACTCGCTCTGGTCAGGGTAATTGGTGATGTACAGGGTGTGGGCGCGAGGATCCAGGAACGCTGCCGACTGATCGACGTTGGCTCGCACGGCGTCACCCGCGGCCTGCACGCCGGGCTGGGTCCAATAGTCGTGATGGTCGCCCAGGAATTTCTGGAAGCCCACGATCTGACTCATCAGCGTGCCGTACTGGGCGTTGAACCACTGGCAGGACTCCCGCTGGGCGTCGAGCTGCTCAGGAGTGACGCGCACCTGCCACAGGTTGTAGGGGAACACCGTGTAGTTCGGCGACCAGTCCGAAGGGTGGGGCACGAACGCGGGCAAGCTGGGCGTGGCGCCGTTGGGTTCAGCGGTGGCCGGTGCGGCGAGGCCGAGTGAGATTGTTGCGCCGATGAGCGCAGCGCAAGTCTTGCGTAGGTGTCTGCGGGTCCGGGTCACGGCTCGATTGTGCTTGGTGGACACCGCGGTCGACAGCGGTTCGGCAATTCTTGAACGCGCGCGTCAACGGGTGCGTCAACCGGTCCAGTCGATGCCGAATCGGTCGCTCAGGGCGGCGCGGCCGGAATCGGTCACGGTGAGAGCGCGGTGCCGCGGGGCGCGGCGCAGCCACTCCGCGCCCAGGAAGTGGTCGAGAAGCGCCCGGCCCAACCCGCCGGCGATGTGGTGACGTTGTTCGGTCCAGTCGACGCAGTAACGCACCAGTGGCCTTGGGCCGGTGGGTAATTCGATTCCCATCTGACGAAGCAGGCCACGTCCGCCGTCGGTCAGCTGATAGGGCACGTCGTGGCCGGGGCTGCTCAGCCGGTCGGTGCCGCCGGGGTGGAACCACCCGTCCCCGCCGGTGAGTACGCCGCGATCGAGGAGGCTGCCCATGAGCTGTACGCCGAGCCGGCCGGCGATGTGGTCGTAACAGGTTCGGGCGGAGCGTAGCCGCGCCGCGCGGGTGCCCTCGCGTAGCGAGGTGACCGGCCGGGCGGGTGCCAGTCTGCCGAGTTGCTCGATGAGCGCGCCTACCTCGGGACCGGCCAGCCGGTAGTAGCGGTGACGGCCCTGGGTGCGGACCACGAGTAGGCCGGCATCGGTCAGCTTGGCCAGATGACTGCTGGCCGTCGGACGGCTGATACCGGCTTCCTCCGCCAGCACACTGGCAGGCAGGGAGCGGCCGTCGTCGAGCGCCAGCAGCACCTTGCAGCGCGCCGGGTCGGCCAGCAGCGCGGCCACCGCGGCGATGTCCACCTCGGTCGCCGAGGCCAGTTCCTGTGCCTCACGCATGGCATGACTCCTTCCCGACGGTGTGGCCGCCGCGTTGTGCCGGTGCCCGCGTGCGTCGTGTCAGGCGTAGCGCCAACACTGCGGCCGCCAACTGGCATAGCGCCCCGAGCAACAGCGCGGTCCGCACCCCGGCCGCACCGCCGACGCCTGTCATGGCACTACCCAACACCGCGACCCCGACAGTGATACCCAGCAGGCGGGCCAGATTCACCACGCCCGCGGCCAGGCCCGCCCGCCGCAGCGGGATCGCGTCCATGGCCAGCATCACCGCCGGGCCGGTGTTGAGGGCCAGCCCGGCGCCCGCGAGTACGAATGACAGCTCCAGCCACTCGATGGTGCCAAGAGGGCCGGCCGCGGCGTACAACAGCGAGCCTGCCGCCATCAACACCAGACCTGCCGTCATCGGTGGGCGTGGGCCGGCGCGGCGGGCCAGGCTGTTGGCCACCGGAATCAACGCCAGGTAGACGATCGGCATCGGCAGGAACCACACGGCGGTCGTCAACGCGCTGACGCCCCGGAGTTGTTGGAAGGCAAAGCTGTTCACGAGGAGCAGGCCATAGATGCCGAAAGTCATGGCGAAGATTGCCAGCAGAGCGCCGACCAATTTGCGGCTGCCGAACAGGTCCAGCGGCAGCATGGGGTGCGGGCTGCGGCGCTGGGAGGCCAGGAATGCGACGAACGCGGCCAGCGCCATTGCGGCGATCGCCACGGTCTGCTGCCAACGCCAATCATGTCCCTCGACCGACACCAGCGTCGTGGCACCGAGCGCCAGGATGGCCAGGCACTGACCCGGCAGATCGATTCGCGCAGCGCCCGGATCGCGCGAATCGGGCAGATGCGTGGCGCTGGCCGCCAACGCCAGCAGACCCACCGGCACGTTGACCCAGAAGATCCAGCGCCAGCCCACGGTTTCGGCCAGCACTCCGCCCAGCAGCGGCCCCAGCGCGGTACTGCTCGCCGCGGCCATTGCCCACGCCGCGGTGGCGCGGGCCCGTCCTCGCCGGTCCGGAAAGACCGCTGCGGCGATGGCCAGGCCCTGCGGCAGCATCATCGCCGCGCCGACGCCCTGAACCGCGCGCGCCGCGAGCAGCAGGGTCAGCGAGGGAGTCAGCGCGCAGGCGATCGACGCCATGACGAACATCGCCAACCCGATCCGCAGCATGCGGCGCCGGCTGAACCGGTCGCCGAGCGATCCGGCGGTCAGCAAAAACGCCGCGAATGTCACGTTGTAGGCGTCGATGGTCCATTGCGCGCCGCTCACCCCGCCGCCCAGGTCGCCGGCGATCGCGGGGAGTGCCAGGTTGACGGCGTTCGCGTCGACGAGGCCGATGAACAACCCCAGGTACGCGGCGATCAGCGTTATCGCGGCAGAACGTTTTGGTGCCATACCCGCACGCTAGGTGCGGATTGATTCGACGCCGGTCGAATCAGCGGTCGGGCAGCGCGTGCTCGACGATCGGCCGACGCGGATGCGGTTCCCGCTCGGCACGTTTGGCGGCCAGATAAACCTGGCTGGTTTCGGCGGCCACGGTGTGCCAGTCGAAGTCGGCGCTGAGGCGTTCGCGCGCGGCGATCGCCCGGCGCTGCGCGGCCTCGGGATCATCGAGTACTGCACGGACCGCCGCGGCCAGCCCCACCACATCCCGTGGCGCGAAAGACATTCCGGTCTGGCCGTCGATCACCGCTTCGCCCAGACCGCCGACATTGGAGGTCACCAGCGGGGTGCCGGTGGCCGCGGCCTCCAGCGCCACGATGCCGAACGGCTCGTAGTGGCTCGGCAGCACGGCGGCGTCGGCCGCCTGCAGGGCCTGCAGCAACTCCTCGTGGCCGAGCCGCCCGACGAATCGGGTTGCCTTGAGCACCTTGTGCTTTCGGGCCTGCTCGACGAGCCACTGCTGCTGGGTGCCGTCGCCGGCGATGGTCAGTGTGGTGCCGGGGTGCGCGCGGCGGATGCGGGGCAGGGCCGCGATCGCGTCGTGCACGCCCTTCTCGTATTCCAGGCGACCGAGGTAGAGCAACTCGGGCGGCCCCTGTCGGGGACGCCGTGGCGCGAACGGCCAGAGGTCGGCGTCGATCCCGTTGCGGATCACCCTGATCTCGGACAGTTCGGGTCCGAACAGTTCGGTGATCTCATCGCTCATCGACGCCGAACATGTGATCAGTGAATCGGATTCGCGCACCAGCCAGGACTCCACGGCGTGCACCTGGCGGCTGATCGGCCCGGAGACCCATCCGGAATGCCGCCCGGCCTCCGTGGCATGGATGGTGGAAACCAGTGGTACATCGAAATATTCGGCCAGGGCGATGGCGGGGTGGGCGACCAGCCAGTCGTGGGCGTGCACGATGTCGGGCACCCAGCGGTCACCCGAATAGTCTTTGACGGAAAGGCCGGTACGCACCATCGCGTGCCCCATGGCCAGGGTCCAGGCCATCATGTCCGTGCCGAACTCGAACTCGTGCGGGTCCTGCGCGGCGGCCACCACCCGTACGCCCTCACTGACCTCGTCGGTCGAGGGGTGGGTGCTCGGGTCGGTGTCGGTGGGCCTGCGGCTGAGCACCACGACCTCGTGGCCGGCTTCGGCCAGCGCGGTGGCCAAGTGGTGCACGTGTCGGCCCAGACCGCCCACGACGACGGGCGGGTACTCCCATGACACCATCAGGATCTTCATGACTGCGTGCCTTCGTGCCGGTGCGAGCGTGCGCACAATGCTGAGGATTGGCGGGGTGTCGAGCGGCAGACACGCACGCTCGCGCTGATGGTCATTTTGGCAGACGCCGGGCGTCGAGGGCGCCGAACAGGCCGTCGGCCTTGTTCCAGCCGTCGGCCAGGCGTTCGGCATGGTCGCGCCGGCCCGAGGCCAGTGCGTCGGAGATCTCGCGGGTCGCGTGGGCGTGCAGGTGAGCGCGGTACCGCGCGTATTCGGCCGCCGAATCCTTGCTCACCATGAACGGCCAGTCGCTGGACACCGTCAACAGGGTCTCCCGCAGGATCTGATCGGCCACCCGGTCGCGCGGGGTTGGCGCACCGACCGCGGCGTGCTGGGTGAGTGCCTTGTCCACGGTGCTCAGGGCGCCGTCGACCACCTCGCTGTTGAGCTGTACCAGATCGGCCACCTTCTCGCCGTTCCAGACCTGCCAGTTCTTGCCCGAACCCCATGAGCTGGGCGGCAATTCCACGGGGGCACCGACGAAACCCTGGGCCTTGGCGTCCGCGAGGGTTCCCACCCGCACGCCTGCCTCGGGCAGTGCCCGCAGTACCCGGCCCAGCCACTCCGGACCCTCGTACCACCAGTGCCCGAACAGCTCGGTGTCGAACGCGGCCACCACGTGTGCCGGGCGGCCGATCCGTTCGCTCTCGTTGATCAGCCGGCGGCGGACCACCGCGACGAAATCGGCGACGTGCTCGTCGATCGCGCGGTCGGCGCGCTGCGGATCGTAGGGCGCCTTCTCCTCCGACGGGACATTGCGACCGGTCACGCGGGACGGTTTGAGGCCGGTGGTGTGGTCGTACGTGTGGAAATCGCGGTAGGCGGCGTGACCGGGATAGCCCGACTTCGGCGACCACACGCGGTAGCTGACCTGCAGGTCGCGGCCGAAGGCCACCACGTCGGACTCGCCGACGGGCCGGCCCAGCGCCGTGTCACCGTGCAGGGACGGGCCGTCCACCATGAAATGGCCGACACCGGCCGCGGCGTAACCGGTTTCCATGCCGGGCGCGTAGGCGCACTCGGGCGCCCAGATGCCGACGGGGGTGTGCCCGAACCGTTGCTGCGCATCGGCCAGGCCTTCGCGCAGCGCGAACTCACGCAGCCGCGGGTTGAGCAGCGGCTGGAACGGATGCGAGAGCGGGCCGCCGAGCAGTTCGATGGTCTCGGCGTCGATCAGCCGGCGCAGCAGCCCGCTGGCGCCGTGACGCCAGTGGGTGGCGAACTCATCGATGGCCGCACCGGCTTCGGCGTATTCGCGAATCCCGAACTGCCGCAAGTCTTGTTGCTCGCGCAGCGTAGTGGCCTCCTGGGCGCGCAGCTGCCAGTTGGCCAGCCAGTGGTGCATCCCCGTGAGGCAGTAGGGGTCATCGAGCTGGGCGGTGACCACCGGCGTCATGCCGAGGGTGATCAGGTGGCTGCGATCCTCGGCGGCCAGGCCGCGCAGCACGCGCATCAGCGGCAGGTATGCCGCGGCCCAGGACTGGTAGAGCCATTCCTCGCCGACCGGCCAGCGGCCGTGATGGGCCAGCCAGGGCAGGTGGGTGTGCAGGACGAGCGTGAATAACCCCGGAGCCGGATCGCCGGCGACATCGGGCCGGGGAGCCGGATCGCCGGCGACATAGGGCCGGGGTACCGGCTCGGGCTCGGGATTCGAGGTCACGGCCGCACCGCGATTGCCACCAGGTCGAGGCTGTCATCGATGTTCCGGTCGTCGGCGGACGTCAGATCGAAGTCGTCGATGCTCACCGCGGCGACGTCGGCGAGCAGCTGCTCGGGCCACGGCGCGTCGGCGACGGCACGCTGCACCTGCGCCTCGATGATCGAGCCGCCGTGCCGGGCGTCGAGCTCGGCCAGCCCGGCACCGTGAAATACCCCGAGCATCGACTCGACCGTGAATCCGGCGTCGAGCAGCAGTTCGGTGAGCTCCGCGGCGTTGAGCTCACGGGTGTGGAACGGGTTGAGCGGGGTGTCCCGACCGGGGGAGAAGGTGATGCGGTTGGGGGTGGAGACCAGGAACACGCCGCCGGGCCGCAGCACCCGGAAACACTCGGAGACGAATTGGCCCTGATCCCAAAGATGTTCGATGACCTGGAAGTTGACCACGACGTCGACCGACTGGTCGGCCAGGGGTAGCTCGGCAAGGTTGCCGTGCTTGATGTCCACGCGGGGATAGCGGGCACGCACGTGTGCCACCGTCGCCTCGTCGTAGTCCAGCGCGACGACGCGACGCGCGACGTCGGCGATCAGGTCGGCGCCGTAGCCCTCACCGCAGCCGGCCTCCAGGACCTCACGATCGACGCACCGGCCGGCCAATCGCTGGTACACCACCTCATGACGGCGAAACCAGTAATTCTCCTCGGCCAGGCCGGGGATGGTCCGCTCGCCGGTCAGGGGTAGGGCCCCAGATAGGGCGCCGTCCGGGTCTTCCACATAAGCGCTCATTGGAAGGCAGGCTAACCCAGGCTTACCCAGGTTGACGGGGTCGGTGGTGAATCAACCAACGGTTCCCATACCTCAGGGGTGTGGTAGGGGAGGCCGGAATACAAAGTTCGACCAGCTATGGTGTTCCTGCGAACCATCAAAAGTTACCGACCGGTAACATGATGCTAGTTGCCTAGAACGTGATATGAGCCCGGTCCACCGGTCTCATCGAGGAGGACGAACCAGAGTCATGACGAACATCGTGGTCCTGATCAAACAGGTCCCAGACACTTGGTCGGAGCGCAAGCTGTCCGACGGCGATTTCACCCTCGACCGTGAGGCTGCCGACGCCGTGCTCGACGAGATCAACGAGCGCGCCGTGGAAGAGGCGCTGTTGATCAAGGAGCGTGACGGCGGAGACAGCACTGTCACCGTGCTGACCGCCGGCCCGGAGCGCGCCACCGAGGCGATCCGCAAGGCGCTGTCCATGGGTGCCGACAAGGCTGTGCACCTCAAGGACGACGGCCTGCACGGCTCCGACGTGATCCAGACCGGGTGGGCGCTGGCCCGCGCGCTGGGCACCATCGAGGGCACCGAGCTGGTCATCGCCGGTAACGAGGCCACCGACGGTGTCGGCGGCGCAGTCCCGGCCGTGATCGCCGAGTACCTCGGTCTGCCGCAGCTCACCCACGTGCGCAAGCTGACCGTCGAAGGCGGCAAGGTCACCGCCGAGCGTGAGACCGACGAGGGCGTGTTCAGCCTCGAGGCAACGCTTCCGGCCGTGGTCAGCGTCAACGAGAAGATCAACGAGCCCCGCTTCCCCTCCTTCAAGGGCATCATGGCCGCGAAGAAGAAGGAAGTCACCGTGCTCACCCTCGCCGAGATCGGCGTGGAAGCCGATGAGGTCGGCGTCGCCAATGCCGGTTCCAAGGTGCTGTCTTCGACCCCGAAGCCGCCGAAGACCGCCGGTGAAAAGGTGACCGACGAGGGCGACGGCGGCACGAAGATCGCCGAGTACCTGGTCGCGCAGAAGCTGATCTAGCAGAAAGACATAACGAGAACTCATGGCTGAAGTACTTGTGCTCGCTGAGCACTCCGAAGGCGCATTGAAGAAGGTCAGCGCCGAGCTCATCACCGCCGCCCGTGTGCTGGGTGAGCCTGCCGCTGTCGTGGTGGGCAAGCCGGGCACCGCGGCCCCGCTGGTCGACGGCCTGAAGGCCGCCGGCGCCGCCAAGATCTACGTCGCTGAGTCTGACGACGCGGAGAACTACCTGGTCACGCCCGTCGTCGACGTGCTCGCCGGGCTGGCCGAGTCGGCCGCCCCCGCCGCCGTCGTCGTCGCTGCCACCGCTGACGGCAAGGAAATCGCCGCCCGCCTGGCCGCGCGCATCGGCTCGGGCCTGCTGATCGACGCGGTCGAGGTCCGCGAGGGTGCAGTGGGTATCCACTCCATCTTCGGTGGTGCCTTCACCGTCGAGGCCCAGGTCACCAGTGACACCCCGGTGATCACGGTGCGTCCGGGTGCCATCGAGGCCGCTCCGGCCGACGGTGCAGGCGAGGTCGTCAACGTCGAGGTCCCGGCCCAGGCCGAGAACGCGACCAAGATCACCAAGCGCGAGCCCGCCGTTGCCGGTGACCGCCCCGAGCTCACCGAGGCCAGTGTCGTGGTCGCCGGTGGCCGTGGTGTCGGCAGCGCCGAGAGCTTCTCGGTCGTCGAGGAGCTGGCCGACTCGCTGGGCGGTGCCGTCGGCGCCTCCCGCGCCGCGGTCGACTCGGGTTACTACCCGGGCCAGTTCCAGGTCGGCCAGACCGGTAAGACCGTGTCGCCGCAGCTGTACATCGCCCTGGGCATCTCCGGTGCGATCCAGCACCGCGCCGGCATGCAGACGTCGAAGACGATCATCGCGGTGAACAAGGACGAGGAAGCGCCGATCTTCGAGATCGCCGACCTCGGCATCGTCGGGGACCTGTTCAAGGTCAGCCCGCAGCTGACCGAGGCGGTCAAGGCCCGCAAGGGATAGTTTTCCCCCAAGACGTCAACGCAGAACCCCGGTGCACCTCGGTGCGGCGGGGTTCTGTGGTTTCTGGGGGCCAACTGTGTGGGGGAAACGGACGCACACAACGTGCGCCGGGTGTCAGGCTGGAGTAGCGCTCGAGCCCGAGGTCCACTCTCGCGTGAGAAGGCGGTGGTGCGGCACGGTGGCGGTGTGACCGGCCGTCCCGACTACGGACTTTCCAGGGTTTGAATCTCGGCATGCGGTGCCAGTGTTGGTTCAGTCAGCACGCCAGAGAAAGGGATTCGCACAATGAAAATCACAGTCATAGGTGCCAGCGGCCAGATCGGCTCGCGGGTGGTGCGGTTGCTCACCGAGGCCGGGCACGACGTGGTCGCAGCCTCTCTTTCGTCGGGCGCCAATGTTCTCACCGGCGAGGGGCTGGTGGAGGCGCTCAGCGGCGCCGACGCACTCGTCGACGTGGTCAACTCGCCTTCGTTCGACGACGGTCCGGTGATGGACTTCTTCACCGCGTCCTCGCGCAACCTGGCGGCCGCCGCCAAGGAGACCGGTGTGGGGCACTACGTCGCGTTGTCGATCGTGGGGGCGGACGGCCTGCCGGACAGCGGCTACATGCGGGCCAAGGTGGCCCAGGAGAAGAACATCACCGAGTCCGGACTGCCGTACTCGATCGTGCGGGCCACGCAGTTCCAGGAGTTCGCCGAGGCCATCACGGGATCGCTGGTGGTGGGCGACGAGGTGCGGGTCCCCGACGCGCGGATTCAGCTGATCTCGGTCGACGACGTCGCCGGTGAGGTGGCCAAGGTGGCTCAGGGCGCTCCGCTCAACGGGATCGTCAACATCGGTGGGCCCGACAAATTCTCGTTCGCCGACATGGCGCGTGCGGTACTGGTCGAGCAGGGCGACGACAAGCCGGTCGTGGTCGATCCGCAGGCGACGTACTTCGGTACCGCCGTCGACGACAACAGCCTGGTGACCGGCGACGACGGGATCCTCGGTGAAACCCGTTGGGCTGCATGGATCGGAGCGCACTGAAATGCCGGTCACAGCGGAGCAGGAGAAAGCCCTCCATGACGCAATGACGGTGATCGCCACCGCGACACCGCCGTTCATCCCGCCGAATGCCGAGGTGATGACGACGATCATCGAGTGGCCCGCCGGGTCGCCCGGGGCGCCGCCACACCGGCATCCGGCCGGCCCCGCCTTCGGCTACGTGCTGGAGGGCGAGATGCTCTTCGAGTTGGAGGGTGAGGCGCCGCGGGTGGTCAAGGCGGGGGAGGCCTTCTGGGAACCTGGCGGTGACGTCATCCACTACTCGGACGCCAACAATCGCGACGACGTCCCGCTGCGATTCCTCGTCAATATGCTGTGTGTGCCCGGCGAACCGATGCTCGTCATCGTCGAGGACGACGAACTGGAGGCCCGAAAGGACCGGCGAGTCCGGTAATGGCCGAGTTCGGGGACGTCGTCCGGTCGCGTCGGTCATCACGGATGTTCTTGCCGGACAAGCCTGTTCCGCGAGAGCTGCTCGATGAAGCACTCGCACTGGCGATCCGGGCGCCGTCGAACTCCAACACGCAGCCGTGGCACGTCTTCTTCGCCACCGGTGAGCGGCGCGTCCGATTGGTGGACGCGCTGCTCGCCGCGGTGGAGGCCGCACCGCCGGCGGTCGGCTCCGCAGGTCTGCCGCCGCAGTTCGCCCACCGGCGGCGGGAAAGCGGGGCTCTGGTCTACGGAGCCATGGGGATCGCCCGCGACGACGCCGAGGGACGCTGGGCGGCCCAGCGCCGCAACTGGGAGTTCTTCCACGCCCCCGTCGCCGGGGTGGTGTGCATGCATCGAGATTTCACAAACGTCGACGCGGTGGGGGTCGGGATGTTCCTGCAGACCCTGCTGCTGGCGTTGAACGAACGGGGCATCGGCAGTTGCGTGCAGGTGTCGATCTCGTTCTATCCGGACGTACTGCGTGAACAACTCGGCATCCCGGACGATCTGACGGTCCTGTGCGGGCTGTCGATCGGCTACGCGGACCCGGATTTCCCCGCCAACAACCTGGACACCCCCCGCGACCCGATCAGTGAGAACGTGGTGTTCCTCGACGCCTGACCAGGCAGTCCAAAAAGTCACCTGGCGCTCACAGACATGTCATATGGGCGATGCCGTATGGAGACCCGACTGGGCGACCGTGCTGGTTATGAGCACTGCATCTGTACTCATCGCCGCTGATCACACCGACAGCGCGGCGCCCGAAGCGCCCCGCTACACCCTCCTGCTGTCCGCCGACCCCGAACTCATCGAAGCCGCCCAGCGGCTCCGGCACGACGTGTTCACCTCCGAACCCGGATTCGCGCTGAGCGAAGACGTCGATGGACGCTCGTCTGGTCTGGATGCCGACCGGTTCGACGAGCACTGCGACCACCTGCTGGTACGCGAGGACCGCACCGGTGAGCTGGTGGGCTGCTACCGGATGCTGCCGCCGCCGGGCGCCATCGCCGCGGGCGGGCTGTACACCGCCACCGAGTTCGATGTACGCGGTCTCGACGCGCTGCGGCCGTCCCTGGTCGAGATGGGCCGTGCGGTGGTGCGGACCGATCACCGCAACGGAGCCGTCGTCCTGCTGATGTGGGCGGGCATCCTGGCCTACCTCGACCGCTCGGGGTACGACTACGTGACGGGCTGTGTCTCCGTGCCCGTCGCAGGCAACGCCGACGGCCCGCCGGGAACGCAGATCCGCGGGGTCCGTGACTTCGTGCGGCGCCGCCACGCGGCGCCAGAGGAACACACGGTGTACCCGTACCGGCCGGTGGTGCTGGACGGCAGAGGGCTCGATGACATCGACCCGCCGTCGCGGACCACGATGCCGCCGCTGATGCGCGGCTATCTGCGCCTCGGTGCGCAGGTGTGCGGGGAACCCGCCCACGACCCCGACTTCGGAGTGGGGGATTTCCCGGCCCTGCTGGACAAACGCCGCGCTGACGTCCGCTACCTCAAGCGCCTGCGCTCGGTCTCGGCAGCCGCCGACATGGCCGACGGGACGGCCGGGGACGCATCATGACCACCGCCTCGTGTGAGCATTCCTGGCTGCCCAAGGCATCGTGCGACGGCAGTTGCGTACATGCCGGCGGCGCCGACGCCGGCCGCCGGCTCGTGGTCTGGATCCGCACCACGGTTCGGGTGGTCATGGCCGTTGTCCTGGCGCCCGGGGTACCGCTGCTGGCGGTGCCGATGCCGGGCCGCTCCCACGTGCAGCGGTTCTACTGCCGGTTGATGCTGCGTTGCTTCGGAGTCCGAATCGCGTTGTCGGGCGGACCTATTCGCAACCTGAAAGGTGTACTCGTGGTCAGTGGCCACGTGTCATGGCTGGATATCTTCACGATCGGTGCGGTGTTGCCCGGTTCGTTCGTGGCCCGTGCCGACCTGGTCGAATGGCCCGCGGTGGGCCGGCTGGCCCGGGTGATGAAGGTGATCCCGATCGACCGGGGCAGCCTGCGCCGGCTGCCCGCGGTGGTGAACACCGTCGCCGAGCGGCTCCGCGCCGGGCACACCGTGGTGGCCTTCCCGGAGGGCACCACCTGGTGCGGGCTGGCCTACGGACCGTTTCGGCCGGCGATGTTCCAGGCCGCGATCGACGCGGCCCGTCCGGTGCAGCCGTTGCGGCTGAACTACCGGCACCGCGACGGCCGGCCGTCGACCATCCCGTCGTTCGTGGGAGAGGACACGCTGCTGCGGTCGATACGACGAGTCATCACCGCACGTCGCACCGTGTGCCACGTCCATGTCGGGTCGTTGCAGCTGCCCGGAGACGACCGACGGGCGCTGGCCGGGCGCTGCGAGGCGGTGGTGCGCGGCCACCAGGAGCTGCCTGGCGCTCCCGCGCACGTTCTGGTGGCCTGAGGCGGCTGGAGAGCGGGTCGTCTGCCAGCGGCTATCCTGGAGAGGTTATGAGCTCCTCCGCGGGCAGGCCGGTCTATCTCGATCACGCCGCCACCACCCCGATGCACCCAGCCGCCCTTGAAGCGATGACGGCTGCGCTGGCCAGCGTGGGCAATGCCTCCTCGCTGCACGGTTCGGGGCGCCTGGCCCGGCGCCGGATGGAGGAGGCCCGCGAGACCCTGGCGCGCCTGCTCGGCTGCCGCCCCTCGGAGGTGATCTTCACCGCCGGTGGTACCGAGAGCGACAACCTCGCCGTCAAGGGCATCTACTGGGCCCGCCGCGATGCCGAGCCGAAGCGGCGCCGGATCATCACCACCGCCGTCGAGCATCACGCGGTTCTCGACGCCGTGCAGTGGTTGGTCGACCACGAGGACGCCGAGGTGACCTGGCTCCCGGTCGACGCCGAGGGCGTCGTCGCACCCGAGTCCCTGCGTTCGGTGCTCGAGGGTGGCGACGGTCCCGCCGACGTGGCCCTGGTGAGCATCATGTGGGCCAACAACGAAGTCGGCTCGATCATGCCGATCGCCGAGCTGGCTTCCATTGCGGCAGAGTTCGGCATCCCGATGCACAGCGACGCCATCCAGGCTGTCGGCCAGGTCCCCGTCGATTTTGCCGCGACCGGGCTGTCGGCGATGAGCGTCGCGGCGCACAAGTTCGGCGGCCCGATGGGCGTCGGCGCGCTGGTACTCCGTCGTGACACCGCCTGCGTGCCCTTGCTGCACGGCGGCGGACAGGAGCGTGACGTCCGTTCCGGGACGCCCGATGTGGCCGGTGCCGTGGCGATGGCAGCCGCCGCCGAGGTGGCCATCGGTGGGTTGGCCGAGCACAGTTCCCGGGTGCAGGCGTTGCGGGACAGGCTGATCGACGGTGTGCTGTCCGCGATCGAGGACGCCTACCTGAACGGACCCAGGGGAGCCGGCCGGTTACCCGCCAACACACACTTCACTTTTCGTGGCTGCGAAGGTGATTCGCTTCTAATGCTGCTCGATGCCAAGGGTGTCGAATGCTCCACCGGCTCGGCGTGTACGGCCGGCGTGGCGCAGCCGTCGCATGTCCTGATCGCCATGGGTGCCGACCCGGCCACCGCCCGGGGATCGCTGCGATTCTCGTTGGGGCACACCAGTACCGACGCCGATGTCGATGCCGTACTCGACGTGCTGCCCGCCGCGGTCGAGCGGGCCCGGGAGGCCGCGCTGGCCAGCGCGGGGAGGACCTTCTCATGAGAGTCCTGGTCGCGATGAGCGGCGGCGTGGATTCCTCGGTGGCCGCTGCCCGGATGGTCGACGCCGGTCACGATGTCGTCGGAGTGCACATGGCGCTCTCGTCGGCGCCCGGCACGTTGCGCACCGGATCCCGGGGGTGCTGCTCCAAGGAAGACGCGGGCGATGCCCGCCGGGTGGCCGATATCCTCGATATCCCGTTCTATGTATGGGATTTCGCCGACCGGTTCAAGGACGACGTGATCGACGACTTCGTCGAGTCCTACGCCCGCGGCGAGACCCCGAACCCCTGTGTCCGGTGCAATGAGCGGATCAAGTTCTCCGCGCTGGCGGCCCGCGCCCTGGCGCTCGGTTTCGATGCGGTGGCCACCGGTCACTACGCGCGGCTGGCCGATGGCCGGTTGCGACGCGCCGTCGACGCCGACAAGGACCAGTCCTACGTGCTGGGTGTGCTGACGGCCGAGCAGCTGGCCCACGCGATCTTCCCGATCGGTGACACGCCCAAGCCGCAGATCCGGGCCGAGGCCGCCGAGCGTGGCCTGGCGGTCGCGAAAAAGCCTGACAGCCATGACATCTGCTTCATCCCGTCGGGGGACACCCAGGCGTTCCTGGGTGCCCGCATCGGCATCCGGCCCGGCGCGGTGCTCGACAACGATGGCACCGTGCTCGCCGAACACGAAGGCGTGCACGGCTTCACGATCGGGCAGCGCAAGGGTCTGGGTATCCCGGGACCGGGGGCCGACGGTCGACCGCGCTACGTCACCGCGATCGATGCCGAGACGGGCACGGTGCGGGTCGGGTCCGCCGAGGACCTTGAGGTGCGGGAGCTGTTCGGCGACAAGCCGGTATTCACCGGTGGCACCGCGCTGCAGGGGCCGGTGGAATGCCAGATTCAGGTGCGCGCGCACGGCGGCATCACCGACGCGGTGGCCGAACTGCGCGACGGCAGGCTGGTGGTGTCTCTGCGCGCACCGCTGCGCGGGGTCGCGCCCGGCCAGACCATGGTGCTGTACCGTCCCGACGCCGAGGGCGACGAGGTCATCGCCAGCGCGACCATCGCGCGCACGTGAGCGTTTTCGCGGCGGCCACCGGCATCGGATCCTGGCCGGGCACAGAACCGCGGGCCGCAGCGGAAGTCGTCGTCGGTGAACTGCACACCCTGTCGCACCTCGTGGAGCTGCCGGCCCGCGGGATCGGCGCCGACCTCATCGGGCGGGCCGGGGCGCTGTTGGTAGACATCGGGATCGACACCGTGCCGCGCGGGTACCGCATGGCCCAGGGTCGCAGCGCGGCGCTGCGCCGGGCGGTGAGCCTGCTCGGCGAGGACATCGACGCGCTGGAAGAAGCCTGGGAGCGCGCCGGGCTTCGGGGTAGTGGGCGTGCCGTCAAGGTGCAGGCGCCCGGCCCCATCACACTCGCGGCGCAGCTGGAACTGCCCAACGGGCATCGCGCCATCACCGATCACGGTGCGCTGCGGGACCTTTCGGCTTCACTCGCCGAAGGGCTGGCGATCCATCGCGCCGAGGTGGCCCGCCGGTTGGAGACTCCGGTGGTGGTGCAGCTCGACGAGCCGTCGCTGCCTGCCGCGCTGGCGGGGCGGCTGTCCGGGGTCACCAGTTTCACCCCGGTGCATCCGGTGGACGAGCCATTGGCGATGAACCTGATCGACGCGTGTGTGGCGGCGGCCGGCTCCGAGGTGGCGCTGCACAGCTGCGCGGCCGAACTGCCGTGGAAGACATTGTTGCGCAGCGCCGTTCACGCTGTTTCGGCCGACATCTCGACCTTGACGCCGGCGGACCTGGACGGAATTGGGGAGTTCGTCGACTCGGGGCGGACGGTGTTGCTCGGCGCGGTGCCCTCGACGGCGCCCGAGGGCAGGCCCTCGGCCGAGGAGGTCGCCAAAGCGACGGTGGCGCTGACGGACCGTCTCGGGTTCGCCCGGGCTGTCCTGCGTGACCGCATCGGCATCACGCCGGCGTGTGGGCTGGCCGGCGCCACCGCGCAGTGGGCGCGCACCGCGGTGGAGCTCACGCAGAAGGCCGCTGACGCCTTCGCCGAAGATCCCGAGGCCATCTAGTAAAAGCAACCAAAAGGTTGCTCTTTGTCGGGCCTGGCTCTAGGCTAAAGGGCAACTGAAAGGTTGCATATGAGTACCGACCGTATCGAAAAAGAAGTTCTGCTCAAGGCCCCGCTGGACCGGGTGTGGCGGGCGATCAGCAACGCCGACGAGTTCGGGCGCTGGTTCGGGGTGCGTTTCGATGGGCCGTTCGTTGCGGGGGCATCGGTGAACGGGGTGATGACCCCGACCGAGGTCGACGACAAGGTCGCCGCCATGCAGGAGCCCTACGCCGGTGAGGCAGACGCCTGGCACATCGTGGCGGTCGAGCCACCGCACCGGTTAGCCTTCCGCTGGCACCCCTATGCCGTCGAACCCGGCTCCCGCGAACCGGAGGCGCCTACCACCCTGGTGGAGTTCACCCTGGCCGAGGCTGATGGCGGGGTACTGCTGCGCATCGTGGAATCGGGATTCGACGAGATCCCCGCGGCGCGACGGAAGTCGGCATTCGAGGCGAACAGCGAGGGCTGGGCTCACCAGGCCGAGATGGTGCGCAAGTATCTCGCGATCGGCGAGTCGGTGTGACGGCCGCCGTCGGTTCGACCGAACCGCTGTCACCGTTTTTCGACGCGCTCGGCGATCCCAACCGCTTGCGCATCGTCACGCGGCTCTGTGAGGGCGGTCCGTGTTCGACAGTGCAACTGACGCAGGTGATTCCGGTGACGCGTCAGGCCGCGACCAAGCACTTGCTGCTACTGGAGGCGGTGGGTTTGGTGACCAGTGATCGCAAAGGGCGCGAGCGCATCTGGCGGATCCAGCCCGAACCGCTGGTGCAGGCCAGCGACTACCTGACGGCACTGTCGCAGCGCTGGGACACGGCGATCGACCGCTTGCGGGCCTACGTCGAGGACTGACGGGGCTACTTGCCTCGCAGCTCCCGCCGCAGGATCTTGCCGGCGGACGACTTGGGGATCGCGTCGATGAATTCGACCTGCCGCACCTTCTTATAGGGCGCCACCAGACCGGCCACGAACGCCATCACTTCATCGGCGCTCAACTCCGATGAAGGTTGTTTGACGACAAAGGCTTTCGGCACTTCCTCGCCGGACTCGCTGTCCTGCACCCCGATTACCGCGGCATCGGCGATACCGGGATGGCCCAGTAGCACGGCCTCGAGTTCGGCCGGTGGCACCTGGTAGCCCTTGTACTTGATGAGCTCCTTCAGCCGGTCGACGACGTAGACGCAGCCGTGGGAATCGACCTGGGCCAGATCTCCGGTGTGCAGGAACCCGTCGGCGTCGATGGTCTCGCGGGTGGCCGCTTCATTGCCGAGGTAGCCGGCCATCACGTTGGGCCCCTTGAACCACAGTTCGCCGGTTTCGCTCAAACCCTCTGCCGGGATCCCGATTTCATTGCCGGTATCGGGGTCCACCAGCTTGCTCACACCGTTGGGAACGGTCCAGCCGCACGAGTCCAGCGGCGCGGCTGTGCCGACCGACGCCAGGCCGAGATCGTCCGGGGTGATGTGGCTGACCGGGCTCAATTCGCTCATGCCGTAGCCCTGAGACACGGTGCAGTCCAACCGATCTGCCACGGCGCGGCCGAGGTCGGCATCGAGCGATGCCGCGCCGGACAACACGGCCCGCAGCGAGGACAGGTCGTAGGAATCGACGAGTGGGTGCTTGGCCAGGGCGACGGCCACCGGAGGGGCGATGTAGACGAACGTGCACCGGTGGTTGGCGATGTTGCCCAGGAATTCACCGAGATCGAACGACGGCATGATGACCAGGCGGGCGCGCGCGTGCAGAGCAGCGTTGAGCAGCACCGTCATGCCGTAGATGTGGAAGAACGGCAGCACGGCCAACAGCCGGTCATCGGCGGTCAAGCCCTGCAGCGGGCGGATCTGTGCCACGTTGGCCGTCAGGTTGGCGTGGGTCAGCATGACGCCCTTGGGGTTGGCCGTGGTGCCCGAGCTGTACGGGAGCGCGGCCAAGTGGGTGGCCGGATCAAAACTCACATCGGGTGCCGGGCCTGCAGAGCCGACGGCGTCGGAGTCGGGGCCGTCGAGCACGACCACCTGGTCCTCGGTAAGACCGGCGCCTGCTGCTCCCTCCAACGCCTGCGGCAGCAGCGCGCTCACGGTGACCAGCAGGCGGGCGTTCGAATCCTTCAGTTGCTTGGTGGTGTCACGCGGGGTGAACAGCGCGTTGACCGTGGTGGCGGTGGCGCCCGCGCGCAGGATGCCGTGAAAGGCGATCGCGAAACCTGAACTGTTGGGGGACAGCAGCGCCACCACGTCCCCGATACCGATCCCGCGTGCCGCCAGCCCGCCGGCGAACGCGTCGATCCGGCTCACCAGGTCGCCGTAGCTGGTCTCGGTACCAGAATTGGCGTCCACCAGGGCGATCCGGCCGGCGTCGGCCGGCGACAGGTCGGCGAAAAGGTAGTCGTAGACGCTGACGGTCGGCAGGTCGACGTCGGGGAATGGGCTGGCAAAACTCATGGCTTCTTCCGATCAGTTCTCGTCGAGTTGTTTGATGAGCCGGCGCGACGCGATCAGACGGAACGAGGCGTCGATGAGTTCGCGGACCTCGACCCAATCTATCTTCGCCGCAGTGAAGTCCAGACCGAGCCACCCGAAGGGGCCCATGTAGGCCGGGAAGAAGAAACGACTGTCCTGTTCGAGTGCCCGTCGATCGCTCTCGTCGACCTTGATCAGCAGCGAATGCGGATACGGCGCCATCTCGCCGCGGCCCTCGGGTTTGACGTTGCCGCCGTACATGGCGAACATCTTCGGCGCGCAGAACACCGGACGGCCCCACGAGATCTTCTCGAAGGCCTCGGGAAATCCCAGGGCAACGGTGCGGAGTTCGGCCAGGCCCAGGTCGTCGTCGCTGAACATGATCGGGTGCGGCATGCCCCAAGGTTAGTGGGGACGTCAGACGGCTCCGCTAGCCTGCCAGAGTGATCGAGAAGCCAACCCGAGATGCCGACGCCGTGCTGCCTCAGCAGCCCGATTCCGACGTCCGCCGGCAGTGGCAGGAACTGGCCGAAGAGGTCCGTGGTCATCAGTTCCGCTACTACGTCAAAGACGCCCCGATCATTTCCGATACCGATTTCGACGTGCTGTTGCGGCAGCTACAGGCGCTCGAGGAGGAGCATCCCGAGCTGCGGACCCCTGATTCCCCGACGCAGCTGGTCGGCGGCGCCGGGTTCGCCACCGAATTCGCCCCGGCCGAGCATCTGGAACGGATGCTGTCCCTGGACAACGTGTTCGATACCGACGAGCTCACCGCCTGGGCAGCCCGGATCAGCGGGGAGACGGGCGACGCCGCGCACTACCTGTGCGAGCTCAAGATCGACGGCGTCGCGCTGGCGCTCGTCTACCGCAACGGCCGGCTGGTTCGGGCCGCGACCCGCGGCGACGGACGCAGCGGTGAGGACGTGACGCTCAATGCTCGCACCATCGAGGACATCCCCGAGCAGTTGACCGCCTCCGACGAGTTCCCGGTGCCCGACGTGTTGGAAGTGCGTGGTGAGGTCTTCTTCCGGGTCGCCGATTTCGAGGATCTCAACGCCGGGTTGGTCGCCGAAGGTAAGCCGCCGTTCGCCAATCCACGCAACAGCGCGGCCGGCTCGCTGCGCCAGAAGAATCCCGCGGTCACCGCGCGCCGCCGGTTGCGGATGATCTGCCACGGGCTCGGTTATTCCGAGGGCTTCACACCGGCATCGCTGCACGACGCCTATCGGGCGCTCGGTGAATGGGGTCTGCCGGTATCCACGCACACCGCAAAGGTTTCCGGCGTTGCGGCGGTCGCCGAGCGCATCGTCTACTGGGGTGAGCACCGCCATGAGGTCGAGCACGAGATCGACGGCCTCGTGGTCAAAGTCGACGAGGTGGCGCTGCAGCGTCGGCTCGGGGCGACATCGCGCGCCCCGCGCTGGGCGGTGGCCTACAAGTACCCACCGGAAGAGGCCACCACGAAGCTGCTCGACATCCGGGTGAGTGTGGGGCGGACCGGTCGGGTCACGCCGTTCGCGTACATGGAGCCGGTCAAGGTGGCCGGCTCGACCGTCGGCCTGGCCACGCTGCACAACGCGACCGAAGTTCAGCGCAAGGGGGTGCTGATCGGCGACACCGTGGTGATCCGCAAAGCCGGCGACGTCATCCCCGAGGTGCTCGGTCCGGTGGTCGACCTGCGTGACGGATCCGAGCATGCATTCGTCATGCCGACCAACTGCCCCGAGTGCGGCACGGTGCTGGCCCCGGCCAAGGAGGGCGACGCGGACATCCGTTGCCCGAACACCCGCAGTTGCCCGGCGCAGTTGCGGGAGAGGGTGTTTCACGTCGCGGGCCGCGGCGCGTTCGACATCGAGGGGCTCGGCTACGAGGCGGCCACCGCGTTGCTGCAGGCGGGTGTGATCGCCGACGAAGGCGATCTGTTCACCTTGACCGCCGACGAGCTGTTGCGCACCGACCTGTTCACCACCAAGGCCGGCGAACTGTCCGCCAACGGCAAACGGCTGCTGGCCAATCTGGACAAGGCCAAGGCGCAGCCGCTGTGGCGGGTGCTGGTGGCGTTGTCCATCCGCCATGTCGGGCCCACCGCGGCACGCGCGCTGGCCACCGAGTTCGCCAGCCTGGACGCCATCGTCGCAGCGTCGGAGGAGCAGCTCGCAGCCGTGGAAGGGGTGGGCCCGACGATCGCCGCCGCGGTGGTCGACTGGTTCACCGTCGATTGGCACCGCGCCATCGTGGACAAGTGGCGCGTTGCCGGGGTCCGGATGGCCGACGAGCGCGACGCCAGCATCGAGCGCACGCTCGAAGGCCTGTCGATCGTGGTGACGGGGTCACTGCCCGGGTTCTCCCGGGATGAGGCCAAGGAAGCCATCATCAGCCGCGGCGGCAAGGCCGCCAGCTCGGTGTCGAAGAAGACGGCCTACGTCGTCGCCGGGGATGCGCCCGGATCGAAGTACGACAAGGCGGTGGAACTCGGGGTCCCGATCCTCGACGAGGACGGCTTCCGGACCCTGCTGGCCGAAGGGCCGCAGGCGGCGCCGGACGAGGCGGCAACCGGCGAGAGCTAGCTGTACCCGGCAGGGACGTTGTTGACGGTTTCGGTGTGAAAAGGGAGGACCTCCGGGCTTAGTGGAGATGTCTGACGTCTCTACTCACACGGAGGTCCTCTTGCACCACGCTAATGCCCGATTGACCGTTCATGGCCGTCAACTGTTGGTCGATCGAATCCTGATCTGCGGTCGCAAGCCCGCCCATGTCGCCGCGGAACTCGGCGTCTCGCGGCAATGCGCGTATCGGTGGCTGAATCGCTATCTCGTCGAGGGTCCGGCGGGCCTGCTCAACCGGTCCTCGCGCCCGCACCAATGCCCGGGCCGCACCGCAGCACCCGTGGAGAGCGCCGTGGTCGAACTACGTCGCACGTCCCGTCGTGGACAGGACTGGATCGGTGCCGAGCTGGGGGTGCCGGCCCGCACCGTCAGCGCGATCCTGCGCCGACACCAGGTCGCGTACTTGCGCGACTGCGATCCGCTGACCGGTGAGGTCATCCGCGCCTCCAAGGCAACCGCCCTACGGTATGAACGGGCGCGTCCCGGCGAGTTGATTCACATGGACGTCAAGAAGATTGGCCGCATTCCCGACGGCGGCGGATGGAAGGCGCACGGCAAGCAGATGGGCCACACCTCCGCTCACAAGAAGGCTCGAATCGGGTTCGACTTCGTCCATTCCGCCATCGACGATCACTCTCGGCTGGCCTACTCGGAGATCCTGCCCGACGAGAAGGGCGCGACCTGCGGGGCCTTCCTGGCCCGCGCCGCAGCGTACTTCGCCGACCAGGGCATCACCGTCGAACGCGTCATCACCGACAACCACTTCAGCTACAAACGGTCCAATGACGTCGCCGCCGTCATCGCCGCGCTCGGAGCCAAGCACGTCTTCATCAAGCCACACTGCCCATGGCAGAACGGGAAGGTGGAGCGCTTCAATCGCACTCTGCAGACCGAATGGGCCTACCGGCAGGTGTTCATCACCAACGACGAACGCAGCGCCGCCCTTGCCCCCTGGCTCAACTACTACAACAATCGACGCCGCCACTCAGCAATCGGAGGCAAAGCCCCGATCAGCCGACTGTCACCAACCTGACTGCCGAGTACAGCTAGCCGCCGGGCGCCGGCGTCTCAGCGCAGGATCGTGGCGACGATCCCGGCGAGGTAACCCAGCCGGGCCACCTCCGAGGGCCGGAATCCCGGACCGCCGGGGCGGCCCAGCACGACCGCGGTGTCGTGGTCGCCCAACGGCGCGGCGGCCAGTGTGGTGTCCATGTCGCGCCACACCTGCGGCACCCAGTCCTCGGTGCCGTCGAGCGCGGCGGCCTGCTGCAACGGCAACCACGGCGCCGACTGGGCCTGCGTCTCGGGAGCGCCGTGACTCCCGGCGATGCGCTCCACCCCGGTTGCGGTGGATCGGACCACGACACACCAGCTGACGCGCAGAACCCGGGGCGCTTCCTCGGCGAGCACCCGCAGCCGGTCAGCCTTGGAACGTGCGGCCGCGACATGGTCGATCAACTCGAGCTCGCGGTGCGCCTCGAGCAGTCCGATGTGGGGGCGGATGCTGTCGACGTAGACGCCGGACAGGTTCTCGGCGGCGGTGATCAAGGTGTCCGGCATGGAGCCCGGCGGCAGGTCGACGACCAGATCGTCGATCGCGTAGCCGGTTCCGCGCTCGACGACGTCGAGCGACAGGATGTCGGCGCCGACCGACCCGAGCGCCACGGCGAGAGAGCCGAGGCTGCCTGGTCGGTCCTCCAGCTGGACCCGCAGCAGATACGAAGGCACGCGCATCACCTTTGCACAGCGGGCCCGCCGGGGCATGCCGGTGGGCGGGCTGAGCCCTCGCCGGACGGTGAGTTCGAGTGGCCGATCGGGATTGACATTGGCGTCATGGCCCTGGTCCATGTGTGGCTACGATCCTTGCAGGGGTATTCCCAGTGAACTTTCAACCGTGATCCGGGGGGGCTTGTCGCGCGATGACGCAGTGGGGAAGCGGTTGGCCCGCCGACAACGGCTCATTCGGAGGCACATTCGAGCCTTTCGGTACGCCGCCGGAAGCGTCGCCATCGCCGCGGCCGCCTGGGTCCCGATGGCCGTTGACTGCGTTGTTCGCCGGACTCTGTGCCCTGGCCGTGGCGTTCTTTCCCGCGGGTATCGGATTCCTCGCAATTCCCCTCGGGATCTTCGGCATCGTCGCGGGCGTCCTGGGAGTGCAGGCCGCTGGGCGCGAGGGGCGCGGCGCGGGCAGCGCAATCACCGGGATTGTGGTGTCGGTGCTGGCGATGGCAGTGGCAGCGGTGATGTTCTTCGGTTTCTACCGGTCACCCACACCGTCACCCGCAGCGTCAACGTCGCCGTCGGCCCCGAAGACAACGACATCAAAGAAGTTGGGCCCGGCGACGGCGATCCCCAAGTACAACCGCGATATCCAATCGGTCCTCACCGACGAGGTTGCGGTCAGTTTCGGTCCGTACAGCGACGATGGCGGCGACCCCAATGCACAGCATCCGGTGGCTGAGATGACGATCGTCAGCAAACGGGACATCGCCCGCTTTTGCATCTTCACCGTGCGCGCGCTCGACAGCGCGGGAGCTGAGGTCTATCCCGGACTCGGGGTGCAGGTGACACTCAGCCCCGGTACCACGGCGCGCGAGAACGTGTTCGGATTCTCGGCTCCGTCCAGTATTCCGCGCAGCAAGGCAGATCGCCTGAAGGGCGGGACATTTGAAGTGGCGAAGGCCAGTTGCTCGTGATGACGGACATGCCAAGGGGTGCGCGATGACGGGTTTCGGGCAACAGCCGTCCGGCGGCGGCGGGTTCGGTTCGCCGTTCGGTGATCCGTTCGGGGCGGGTGGTCAGGGCCTTGGACATCAGGGCGGACATCCCGATGCGGGGTTGGCGGCACCGCCGCCGGTGGGTCAGCAGTTGCCGCCGCGAGCCAACTCGGGCGGTGCGCTGTGGCCCATTCTGTCCGCGGTGGTCGGAATGGTCGGTGTTGCACTCGTATTGGTTCCGTTTTACAGCGGTGCACCGTTCTGGCTCGGTCTGATCGGGGCGGCCATCGGCTTGGCAGGTCTTGCCGCCGGGATCATCGGGATGCGCCAGGCTCATCGCGATCGGGAAGAGGTTCCCGCACTGGCGATTTCCGGCCTGGTGGCGGCCGGTGTTGCCATTGTCCTTGCGGTCAGTTCGGTCCTGGTTCAGGTCAATTCGCACGCTGGGAGCTCACCCGCCCCGTCGACGGCGGCGGCCGGCGGCGACGCGACCAGCAAGATCTTGCGAGACGAACTCGAAGTGACATTCGGGGCCTTCGAGTACACGCTCGACGGCAGCGGTGACCGGGTCAGGACCACCCGAATGCCGGTCACGTTCCACAACAAGCTGAACGACGCCCGCAACTTCTCGGTCGACATCGCGGCATTCGCCGACGAGCACACCCAGATCGGTGGCAAATTTTTTGGTAAGGGCGGTAGTCCGGGGACGTTGGAAGCCAACGCCACCACCACGGTGGACTATTTCACCTTCGAGACCGATCCCGCAGTCGCCGAGAAGCTCAAGTCGGCAGAGTTCAAGGTTGTCACCGCCCGGGGTTGGAAGGTCTGACGTGACGGGACCGTTCGGCGGGCAGCCGCCGGAATTCGGAAGCGGTTTCGGCGCCTATCCACCCCTCACGCACGGACAAACAGAGTCAGCGCCGCGGCAGACCCACGGTGCCGGGTCGCCGCTGGCGGTCATTTCCGTGTTCTTCGGTGTAGGTGCACTTCTGCTGGCGTTTGTGCCCTATTACGTCGGTTTGATTGCGGCGGTGGCCGGTATCGCCGGACTGACGGTCGGCATCGTCGCTCTGGTGCGCCGGGGAACCGACGGGCCGAGCCTTGCTGCGATCGGCACTGTCACCTCAGCACTTGCCCTCATCATGGGCATCGTCATGACCATCGTCTACTCAGGTTCGGGTGATGCGGTCGAGACGCCCGCAGTGCAGACGGCGGCCCCGAGTGCGGGCAGGCCGAACACGCAGAAAGTGCTCGCCGACGAGCTCGAGGTGACGATAGGGGACTTCGTGATGTCGACCGAGAAAACGGGTGAGTTGTCGGTCAGCGTGAGGAATCGACTGAAGGAAGCGCGGACGTTCTATGTGCTGATCGGGGCCTTCGAAGGAAACGCCCAGTTGGCGAGCTCTTCGATCGAGGAGACGCTGAATGCTGGGCAGACGAAGAAAGCCACGGCTTTTGACGGTTCCGGGCAACCTGTGGACTACATCCGGATCAAGAATGCGACCTTCCGAGTGATCGAGGCGGGGTCGCGTGAACCGAACTAGCCGCGACGAAACGCGCATCGACAGTTGGGAAGCAATCCGATGACCGGACCAGGCCGATGGGGAAATTCGCCCGGATATCCACCCGCAGGTGGCGTTGGGGGGCAACAGTTCCCACCGCATCCCGGAACCTCGGGACCCGGTCTCGATCCTTCCTGGGGTTACGGAGCGCCCCCGCCGATGTACGGCGCGACGCCGCAGCCCGCACCGATGGGATACGGAGCTCCGCCGGCAGGCTACGGCCCACCACCTGGCATTCCTGGCGGTGACACTGGTTGGCGGCGGATTTGGCCACTGGTTTCGGTTGTCGTCGCGGTGTGTGGGATAGCGCTTGCCTTCGCACCGCCACCGGCCGGTTGGGTTGGCGTCGTGGCCGGCATTTTCGGGATTGTCGCCGCTGTCATCGGCTGGCTGCGGCGTGAACGGGTACGCGACGAATCAGCACTTCCGGTCGCGCTGGGCGGCGGTCTGTCTGTGCTGGCGATTGTGGCGGCGATCGTCATGAGTTTCGTGTACGGCGGACCCGAGGGCGCCTCGGCTACCAGCAACGGACTTGACGTCGAGATCGGCACCTATGAGTTCGATTTCACGCCCGCCGCTGACGGCTACGCGGATCGAGTCACGAACAATCGTTTGAAGGTGAAGGTGACGAGCAAATCTGCAGTCGCCGGACAGTTCACGTTGTCGATCGGCGCCTATGAGGGCGAGTCCGACAATCAGATCCAGGCCGACCGGACTGTCATGGATATGGTTCCGGGTGCCTCGCAGGACATCGAGATGTTCACCGGGCCGGTGAGCCAGGAACGAGCTGAGAAGCTCAAGGGCGCCAACTTCCGGGTCATCGGTGTCCACGCCCCGGGTATCTGAGAGGTAGACGATGTACACCCCGACTCCGATTCCCGCTGCACCGGCAGGCCCGAATCCCGGTGGCAGCACACCGCATCTGTGGTCGGCTGCCGCGATCGTCGCCGGATTGATCGGCATGGCGCTGGCCCTGTTCTCACTGGTTCCGGCAGCCACCGTGGTGGCCGGTATCGGCGTTGCCGCAGGCATCGTGGCTCTGCTCCGCACTGCCGCGGCGCACCCGCTGCCCGCTGTCGCGGGCACGGTGATATCTGCACTCGCGGTTGCCGTCAGCGTTGTCATGCTCGTGGTGCCGGCGCTCGTGCCCCCGGCGACAGCCCCGGATCCGGCGGGTTCCTCAGCGGCCCGCGATGAAGGGTTTTTCAACGAGGATGTCGAGGACGTCCTCGCGAATGAACTGCAGGTGGATTTCGGCGAGGTCGCTGTCACCCCGTCGGGAACAGCCGAGTTGCCCATCACGCTGACCAACAAAACTGACACGGTACGAAGCTTCTTCGTCACGCTCGGTGCATTCGACAGCAGTGGCGTCCAGATCGCCACCGACTCGGGTGCCGGAGCACTCCTGGGGCCGCACGCCATCCAGAAGAAGACTGCGTTCAGGGCGGTGTCCGACAAATCGACTGTCGAAAAGCTGAAGTCGGCGACATTCAAGGTCGTGGCGGTCAAGCGCACGCTGTAGCACCACACCACGTCGGGTGCTGCCGCTGTGTGGCACCTCCGGTGCTTTGACTAGGCTGCTTTGTCGTGTCGAAGATCTCCCGAGACGAGGTTGCCCATCTGGCGCGTCTGGCGCGTCTGGCGCTGACCGACGAAGAACTGGACAGTTACGCCGGCCAGCTGGATGCCATCCTCGGCCACGTCAGCCAGATCCAGTCCGTCGACGTCACCGGCGTGGAACCGACGGACAACCCGCTCAAGGACGTCAACGTCAGCCGGCCTGACGTCGTCGTGCCGTGCCTGACGCAGGAGGAAGCGCTGGCCGCCGCGCCGCGTGCCGAAGACGGGCGCTTCGCCGTGCCGCGGATTCTCGGAGAGGGTGAATGACGAGCATGAGTGAGCTGACCCGTCGCGATGCGGCGACCCTGGGTGCCCAGATCGCGGCCAAGGAGGTCTCCTCGACCGAGGTGACCCAGGCCCACCTGGACCAGATCGCCGAGACCGACGACCGCTTCAACGCCTTCCTGCATGTGGCGGCGGATTCGGCGCTGGCCGAGGCGGCCCGGATCGACGCGGCCGTGGCCGCCGGTGAAACGTTGCCCTCGCCTCTGGCCGGGGTGCCGCTGGCGCTCAAGGACGTCTTCACCGCCACCGATATGCCGACCACCGCGGGATCCAAGATCCTGGAAGGTTGGCGTTCGCCGTATGACGCGACCGTCACCGCCAAGCTGCGCGCCGCAGGCATCCCGATCCTCGGCAAGACGAACATGGACGAGTTCGCCATGGGGTCGTCGACGGAGAACTCGGCCTACGGACCGACGCGTAACCCGTGGAACACCGAGCGGGTGCCCGGCGGGTCGGGCGGCGGTAGCGCCGCGGCGCTCGCTGCTTTCCAGGCGCCGCTGGCCATCGGCACCGACACCGGCGGGTCGATCCGTCAGCCGGCCGCGCTGACCGCGACCGTCGGCGTGAAGCCGACCTACGGCACGGTCTCGCGCTACGGCCTGATCGCGTGCGCGTCGTCGCTGGACCAGGGCGGCCCTTGTGCCCGCACGGTGCTCGACACCGCGCTGCTGCACCAGGTGATCGCCGGTTATGACCCGCGCGACTCAACCTCCGTCGATGCCCCGGTGCCCGATGTGGTCGGTGCCGCCCGGGCCGGCGCGGCGGGCGATCTCAAGGGCGTGCGCGTCGGTGTGGTCAAGCAGCTGCGCGGTGAGGGATACCAGCCGGGCGTGCTGGAGTCGTTCAATGCCGCAGTCGCCCAACTGACCGCGCTCGGTGCCGAGGTCACCGAGGTCGACTGCCCGCACTTCGACCATGCGATGGATGCCTACTACCTGATCCTGCCGTCGGAGGTGTCGAGCAACCTGGCGCGGTTCGACGCAATGCGGTTCGGGCTGCGCGTCGGCGACGACGGCACGCACAGTGCCGAGGAGGTCATGGCGTTGACCCGGGCCGCCGGATTCGGGCCGGAGGTCAAGCGCCGGATCATGATCGGCACCTACGCGTTGTCGGCGGGCTACTACGACGCCTACTACAACCAGGCGCAGAAGGTGCGGACGCTGATCGCCCGCGACCTGGAGCAGGCCTACCAGAGCGTGGACGTGCTGGTGTCCCCGGCGACGCCGACGACGGCGTTCCGGCTGGGGGAGAAGGTCGATGATCCGCTGGCCATGTACCTGTTCGATCTGTGCACACTGCCGTTGAACCTCGCCGGGCATTGCGGCATGTCGGTGCCGTCGGGACTGTCACCCGACGACGGACTGCCGGTCGGTCTGCAGATCATGGCGCCGGCCCTGGCCGATGACCGGCTCTACCGCGTCGGAGCTGCCTATGAGGCGGCCCGCGGTCCGCTGCCCAGCGCGTTGTAGGCGGTCACGGCCTATCCCCGGCACGGTTGTGTCGGGCGGGGCAAGATGGTGCGCATGCGCATCGGAGTTCTCACCGGCGGCGGTGATTGTCCTGGCCTGAACGCGGTGATCCGGGCGGTGGTGCGTACCTGCGACCAGCGCTACGGCTCGTCGGTGGTCGGTTTTCTCGACGGCTGGCGTGGCCTGTTGGAGGATCGTCGTATCCAATTGGCCAACGACGATCGGAATGATCGGCTGTTGGCCAAGGGCGGCACCATGTTGGGCACCGCGCGGGTCAACCCCGACAAGCTGCGGGCGGGCCTGGACCAGATCAAGCAGACCCTCGAAGACAACGGGATCGACGTGTTGATCCCCATCGGCGGTGAAGGCACGTTGACTGCCGCGCACTGGTTGTCAGAGGAGAACGTGCCGGTGGTCGGGGTGCCGAAGACCATTGACAACGACATCGACTGCACGGACGTGACTTTCGGCCACGACACGGCCCTTCAGGTGGCCACCGAGGCCATCGACCGGCTGCACAGCACCGCCGAATCGCACCAGCGCGTCATGCTGGTCGAGGTGATGGGCCGGCATGCGGGCTGGATCGCGCTGAACGCCGGGCTGGCCTCAGGTGCGCACATGACCTTGATCCCCGAGCAGCCCTTCGATGTCGAGGAAGTGTGCCGGCTGGTCAAGAAACGGTTCCAGCACGGATCGTCACACTTCATCTGTGTGGTGGCCGAGGGGGCGAAGCCGGCCGAGGGCACCATGCAGCTGCGCCAGGGCGGCATGGACGAGTTCGGGCACGAGAAATTCACCGGTGTGGCACAACAATTGGCGTTCGAGGTGGAGAAGCGGATCAAGAAGGACGTCCGGGTGACCGTGCTGGGGCACGTGCAGCGCGGCGGTACCCCGACGGCCTACGACCGGGTGCTGGCCACCCGGTTCGGCGTGAATGCGGCCGATGCCGCGCATGCCGGCGAGTTCGGGATGATGGTGTCGTTGCAGGGGCAGGACATCGGCCGGGCATCGCTGGCCGACGCGACCCGCCACCTCAAACTGGTACCGCAGTCCCGTTATGACGACGCCGCGGAGTTCTTCGGCTAGGCCGAGTCATGCACTCTTGAGCGCTTCGCGGCGTAGCAGCTGCCACATGGACGGGGTGTCGACTATCGTCGAAATCGTCACGGTAGCACCGGTTTCGGGTGATTCGGCCAGCGTCAGCAGGTAGTCGGCGAGATCGGTGCGCGAGGTGAACGCGCCCACCGGGTCGCACTGGCCGGCGATGTATTCGGTGACCTCGGGCAGGTCGAACAGGCCGGACGGCCGCACGATCGTCCAGTCCAATCCGCTGCCGGTCACGATGTCCTCCATCCGGCGCATGTCGGCGTAGAGGGTCTTGCCGAAGATGCGACTGATCACGGGCTGGACCACGCGCAGGGCGAACGGCGTATCGGTCCGGCCGGGGTAGTCGGCGATCGCGGTGGAACTCACGACGGCCAACCTCTCGACCCCGGTCCGGTGCATCGCCGCGACGATGTTGCCCACGCCGACCGAATACGTATCGACGGCATCCATGGTGAACGTGACGCCCAGGGCGGACAGCACCGCGTCGGCGCCGTCGACTGCGGCGGTGACCGCGTCCGCGTCGCGCACGTCGGCCTCGGCCACCGTGAGCCCTGCGCCGGTGACGGGGAACGCCTCGGGGTGGCGGGTGACCGCCACGACACTGTGGCCGGCGTCGAGGGCTCGACGGGTGAGCAGACGTCCGGTTGCCCCGTTGGCGCCGAAGATGGCGAGTCGCATGTTGCCTCCCAATTAGTCACTAATAGTGACAATCACGCTATATGACAATCACCAACAGTGCTAGTGTTCGCATCGTGGCTGAGGAACCGACCGGCGTGTCCGCTCTCGACGAGCGCATACCGTTCCTGCTGTCCCAACTCGGCGCGTATGTGGCCGATGGCTTCAAGGCGAGGCTGGAACCGCTGGGCCTGCATCCCCGGGCCACCGCGGTTCTGCTGGCGCTGGCCGGTGCCGACGGGCAGTCGCAGCGCGAACTGTGCGAGCGTCTCGGCCTGCACCGCAATGTCATGGTCACGCTGATCGACACCCTGGAAGCCGAGGGGCTCGTCGAACGCCGGCCGCATCCCGAGGACCGCCGGGCATTCGCTGTATCTCTGACCGGGCGGGCGCGCGAGTTGGTCCCGGCCCTCGACTCCGCAGGCCGTGCACTCGAGGACGAGGTGACCGCGTCGCTGTCCGACGATGAACGGGCCGCGCTGCGGCACATGCTGCGCCGACTGTCGGCCGCGGCCGGCCTGATCCCTGGCGTCCACCCCGGACTGACCTGATCCGAGGCCCAACTAGGATCGACAGCATGTCTGTCGCTACCGCTGAACTCGTTGACTACGACGACGTCATCGCCGCCTACGAGCCCGTGATGGGCATGGAGGTACACGTCGAGCTGTCCACGGCCACCAAGATGTTCTGCGGCTGCGCCAACCAGTTCGGCGCCGAGCCCAACACGCTCGTCTGCCCGGTATGTCTGGGCCTGCCCGGCTCGCTGCCGGTGCTCAACGAGGCGGCGGTCGAGTCGGCGATCCGCATCGGCCTGGCGCTCAACTGCGACATCGCGCCGTGGGGCCGGTTCGCCCGGAAGAACTACTTCTACCCCGACCAGCCGAAGAACTACCAGATCTCGCAGTACGACGAGCCGATCGCGGTCAACGGTTATCTCGACGTGCCGCTCGACGACGGCACCACCTTCCGCGTGGAGATCGAGCGCGCTCACATGGAGGAGGACACCGGCAAGCTGACCCATTTGGGCAGCGACACCGGCCGCATCTCGGGCGCGACGACCTCGCTGGCCGACTTCAACCGTGCCGGCGTTCCGCTCGTCGAGATCGTCACCAGGCCCATCGAGGGGACCGGGGCACGGGCACCGGAGATCGCCCGCGCCTATGTCACGGCACTGCGAGACCTGCTGCGCGGCTTGGGTGTATCGGATGTGCGGATGGACCAGGGATCGATGCGGTGCGACTCGAACCTGTCCCTCAAGCAGGTTGGGGCCACCGAGTTCGGTACCCGCACCGAGACCAAGAACGTGAACTCACTCAAGAGCGTCGAGGTGGCGGTCCGGTACGAGATGCGCCGTCAGGCAGCGGTTCTCAATTCCGGCGGCACGGTCACCCAGGAGACGCGGCATTTCCACGAGGACGGCTACACGTCGCCCGGCCGCAGCAAGGAGACCGCGGAGGACTACCGGTACTTTCCCGAGCCCGACCTTGAGCCCGTCGCCCCCGCCGCAGAGCTCGTCGAACGCCTGCGCGAGACCATCCCTGAGCTGCCGTGGTTGGCGCGCAAGCGGATTCAGCAGGACTGGGGCATCTCCGACGAGGTGATGCGCGACCTGGTCAACGCCGGTGCGGTGGAGTTGGTGGCCGCTACCGTCGAGCAAGGCGCCTCCAGTGAGGCTGCCCGCGCCTGGTGGGGCAACTTCCTGGTGCAGAAGGCGAATGAGTCCGAGGTTGAGCTCGAGGCGTTGCAGATCACGCCGGCCCAGGTGGCCGCCGTGGTCAAACTCGTCGACGAGGGCAAGCTGTCCAACAAGCTGGCCCGCCAGGTCATCGAGGGAGTGCTGGCCGGTGAGGGTGAACCCGAGCAGGTGATGACCGACCGGGGGCTGGCGCTCGTACGCGACGACTCGGTGATCCAGGCTGCCGTGGACGAGGCGCTGGCGGCCAACTCCGACGTCGCGGACAAGATCCGCGGCGGCAAGATCCAGGCCGCCGGGGCGATCGTCGGCGCGGTGATGAAGGCGACCAAGGGCTCGGCCGACGCGGCCAGGGTTCGCGAATTGGTCCTGGCCGCCTGCGGCCAGAGCGGGTAAGCCCGCCCGTCAGCTCACCGTGCGGGCGAACATCGTCATCGCCGCAGTCGCATATTGTTCGAGCCGTTCGCGCGGGTAGCTGGCCGGGTCGTGCACCGCCAGGCGGCCGAGCATCTCGGCGAAGGACAGCAAGGTGTGGCCGAGAAGCTCGGGATCCAGTGCGGAAAGTCGGGGATCCACCGCTATGCCCGCTTTTGCCATTTGCTCGATCTGCGCGAGGATCTGGTTGCGGGCGTTGCGGACCGCCGCATGAAAGTCCCGCGGAGCGCTGTCGGGCACCGTGAGGATGAGCCGCCAGCGCGCCGGGTGCTCCAACACGCAGCGCAGGAAACCGGTGACGGTTGCGGTGTAGGCGTCTGCCGGTCCGGTTACCGAAAGATTTTTGGGCAGGGTGGTCAGGACCTGGCTCAGTCCGTGCTGATGCTCGCGGATGAGCAACGCGGTCACCAGCTCGGTGCGTGTCCGGAACGCGGTATAGAGGACGGGTTTTCCGACGCCGCCGGCCTCGGCGACTGCCTCCATCGTCAGCTCGTGCAGGGGGCAGTCGTGGAGCACGGTCAAAGCTGCGTCAAGCAGTTGCTCGCGGCGTTCTGCACGCGGTAGCCGCGGAGCATATCTGCGGCGCTGGCGGTCAGGCACCCGGACAATGTTACGTCATCGTTATCGGACCGTGATGCGCACCGCGCCGTTTTTGTATTCATATCGCCACGTCCGGACGAATGTCCCGAGCGGCGTCCGGGCGGCCGATCTACGTTGAAAAGTCTTGTGCCTCAGGTGTTGTCGGCATTGCTCCGCGGGAAGCCGCCGCCCTGCGGGAACAGTGGGAAGACGACATCGTCGAAGCTTTCGGCATCTCCGGCGGTCCGGTTCACAGTCGCCCCCCACACGTTGCCGTCGGGCGAGAGCTGCAAGGCCCACGCATGCCCGCGCACGTTCTCCCGCACCACCTCCGGGTCGCCGGTGACGGCGCCGGTGTCAGGTGCCAGTCGCACTGCGACGGTCTTCTTGGAGTTGACCAGGTTGACTAACACCGTGCCCTCCAGGGCGGCGCAGCCGGCGACGCCGGGTCGGTCCGGCCAGGTCCACACCGTAGACACCTTGGAATCCTTGGTGATCCGCTGCAGCCGATCGGCGCTCGGAGTGCGGTCGGTGACGTAGAGCGAGCCGTCCGACGCATCGACACACATGGCGCCGGCGGCCCCAAGGCCGCTGAGCGCCGTGGTGACCGGGGCCTGGTTGACGGTGGTGGGCTGCTCGATGCGCAGCACCTTGCCGGCCAGCGACCCGGGATCGGCGGCCAGTGCCGGATCACCCGCATCCCCGGTCTGCACCAACAGGGTGGTCTTGCTGGTGAAGGTCAACGACCCCATATTGCCGCCGGCGCCCTTGGGGATGCCGGTGAGAATCGGCTTCGGCACGTCGCCGTCGGCGATGCGGATCACCCGGTTGTCGGTCGGCGTGCTCACGTAGGCGTACATCAGCCGGTCCTGGCCGTAGGTCGGCGACAACACGATGTCCATCAGGCCGCCGTCGCCCGACGGATCCACCGGGATCATCACTTTGACCTTCGGTTCGGCTTTCACCGACACCTGCTTGACCGCGCCGGTGAGCCGCTCGGCGACCAGGGCGGACTGGCTGTCGGGCAGCATGATCAATCCGCTGGTGCTGTCCAGGCAGCCCTGCATCACACCCGTCGCCTTGCATTCCTTGGGGAACGGCTTGGCCGGCAGCGGTGGCGGCGGCGGCGGAGTCGTGGTCGGCCCAGGTGCCATCTTGGGCTCAGTAGTGAAAGGTTCGGACTGGGCCGCGTCGAATCGGGCACAGCCCGACCCGACAAGCATCGCGGCACACAGAACGGCGGCCACCCCCGTCATCCGCCGGCGCGATTTCATGCCCGCAAGATTACGGATTGCTCGGCGGTGCGCGCCACGTCGGGACCGCGCGTCGTCCCGGTAGCAGGTCGATACCAGGCGGAAGCGCCGGGGTAAATACCCGGATCGGACCCGACTTGCACTTACTCTGGCAGCTGTGACCAGCCACTCACAGGACCCACAAGCCTGGCAACGACCGGGTTACTCGGACGATTCCGCCAGGCCGGCCGGGGCCAGCCTGGTCGATCCCGAAGACGACCTGCCGTCGGAAACGTACGGCGGCGACTTCGAGACCACCGCGATTCCCCGCTACGACTCGAAATCAGGCGACCAGTCGGCGTTCAGCCTGGTCTCCGACCCGGAGCCGCTGCCGTACGTGCAATCCGGCGGGCCCGCTCCGATGGGCACCTTCGCGGCCGAACCGGCCGAGATCGAGCGCGACGAGTTCATCGATGACCGCGTCCGGGCAGCCGGCCGACGCGGCACCCAGGACTTCGGCCTACTGATCCTGCGCGTGGCGCTGGGCGGGCTGATGATCATCCACGGCCTGCAGAAGGCCTTCGGCTGGTGGGGCGGCCCAGGGCTGGACGGGTTCAACTCATCGCTGGACGAGATGGGCTTCAAGAACGCCGACATCCTGACCTACGCGGCCACCGGAGGACAGATCGCCGCAGGCGTGCTGCTGGTTCTCGGGTTGTTCACCCCCATCGCGGCGGCCGGCGCGCTGGCCTACCTGATCAACGGCGTGCTGGCCACGGCGATGGCGGCCCACGAGCAGGCCCGCCTTGCGGAAGTCATCACCGACGGCACCGAATACCGGTTGATCGTCGTCGTCGCCGCGGCCGCGATCATCCTGACCGGGCCGGGTCGCTACGGATTCGACGCCGGCCGCGGCTGGGCCCGGCGCCCCTTCGTCGGATCCTTCGTGGCACTGGTGCTCGGCGTGGCCGGCGGCATCGCCATCTGGGTGCTGCTCAACGGCGGCAACCCCCTCGGTTGAGGCGGCGCCGAACGTCGTTGAACTGTCAGGCGTACGGATTCGGTACGCGGCCGCCACTCACCTCGGTGAGCAACGGCAATGTTGCGAACGTCACGGCAGGCAGGCGTAGGTCGGTCCCGTCGTTCAAATCTGCAATCGCCCACGACGACCGGTCGAATCGCAGTCCCTTGATATCCGTCCATGACACCGTGCGGCTGCGAGTCAGCGACCGCGCGGTGACGGTGACGGCATCAGCGGTCGTGCGGTACCGGATGACGGCCGCCGACAACGCGATCGGGATCACCAGCAGCACCGAGAACCAAGTCGGATTGCTCAGAACCAGCGTCAGCAGGCCGAGCGTCAGGAATCCGACCGCCAGGTGCGCCATGGGCGATATCCGGATGACGACAGGGGAGGTTGCCGATCGTGCGCTCACGTGTTCATCCTTGCACCACCTGGAGGGCCGCCCCGCCGGCCTCACCGGGTGTCCGGCCCCGTGCTGAACCAATTTGACCTTTAACCTGTACGGCAGCTACCGTCAGGTGCTATGCAGACCCCCGGATTGCTCGTAGTAATTGGTTGGCGCGTTGATGCCGCGCTAGCCCTCTGCCGGGCATAGCAACCGCATCGACGCGCCACCCTCGTACAGCTACCGGCTGACGGGGGTTTTTTATTTGCCCAACAAGCGCGCCGGAATCAATGAAAATTGAAACTTCCTGAAGAGGAATGTGACGCAAACCGTGAAGAGGACATCGTGAGCGCACCGACAACGCGACCGCCAGCCCGGTCGGGAACCGCGCCTGCCAGCGGCGCAGGCAACGCCAAATCAGATTCGGGACAGCCCAATCGGGTTGCACCGCAGCAGCTCACCGGCGCCCAGGCGGTCGTCCGGTCGCTGGAAGAGCTCGGTGTCGACGTCGTCTTCGGCATCCCCGGTGGCGCCGTGCTGCCGGTCTACGACCCGCTGTTCGACTCGCAGAAGCTGCGGCACGTGCTGGTCCGGCATGAGCAGGGCGCCGGCCACGCAGCCAGCGGCTATGCGCATGCCACCGGCAAGGTCGGCGTGATGATGGCGACGTCGGGCCCCGGCGCGACCAACCTGGTCACCCCGCTGGCCGATGCCCAGATGGACTCCATCCCGGTGGTGGCCATCACCGGGCAGGTGGGCCGCAGTCTGATCGGCACCGACGCCTTCCAGGAAGCCGACATCTCCGGCATCACCATGCCGATCACCAAGCACAACTTCCTGGTGCGCAACGGTGACGACATCGCCCAGGTGATGGCCGAGGCGTTCCACATCGCCCGCTCGGGGCGCCCGGGCGCGGTGCTCGTCGACATCCCCAAGGACGTCCTGCAGGGCCAGTGCACCTTCGCGTGGCCGCCGCAGATGGACCTGCCCGGCTACAAGCCGAACACCAAACCGCACAGCCGTCAGGTGCGTGAGGCCGCCAAGCTGATCGCCGCGGCGCGCAAGCCGGTGCTCTACGTCGGCGGCGGTGTCATCCGCGGTGAGGCCAGTGCGGAACTGCTCGAACTGGCCGAGCTGACCGGCATCCCGGTCGTCACCACACTGATGGCCCGCGGCGCATTCCCCGACAGCCACCCGCAGAACCTGGGCATGCCGGGTATGCACGGCACCGTGGCCGCGGTGGGCGCGCTGCAGAAGAGCGATCTGCTGATCGCGCTGGGCACCCGATTCGACGACCGGGTGACCGGGCAACTGTCGTCCTTCGCCCCGGACGCCAAGGTGATCCACGCCGACATCGACCCTGCCGAGATCGGCAAGAACCGGCACGCCGATGTGCCGATCGTCGGCGACGTCAAGGCGGTCATCACCGACCTCATCGAGGTGCTGCGCCGCGACGGAACCACCAGTGCCGCACTGAAAATGGACAGCTGGTGGGAGTACCTGACCAACCTCAAGTCGACCTACCCGCTGAGCTACGGCCCGCAGAGTGACGGCAGCCTGAGCCCCGAGTACGTCATCGAGAAGCTGGGCCAGATCGCCGGACCCGAGGCGATCTATGTCGCCGGTGTGGGCCAGCACCAGATGTGGGCCGCGCAGTTCGTCAAGTACGAGAACCCCAAGACCTGGCTGAACTCGGGTGGTCTGGGCACCATGGGCTTCGCCGTCCCGGCGGCCATGGGCGCCAAGTTCGCACGCCCCGAGGCCGAGGTGTGGGCCATCGACGGCGACGGCTGCTTCCAGATGACCAACCAGGAGCTGGCCACCTGCGCCATCGAGGGTGCGCCGATCAAGGTGGCGTTGATCAACAACGGCAACCTGGGCATGGTGCGGCAGTGGCAGACGCTGTTCTACGACCAGCGTTACAGCCAGACCGATCTGGCGACGCACAGCCGGCGTATCCCTGACTTCGTGAAGCTGGCCGAGGCGCTGGGTTGCGTGGGGCTGCGCTGCGAGCGGGCCGAGGATGTCGAGGACGTCATCAACCAGGCCCGGGCCATCAACGACCGCCCGGTGGTCATCGACTTCGTCGTCGGTGCCGACGCGCAGGTGTGGCCGATGGTCGCCGCCGGCACCAGCAACGACGAGATCATGGCGGCCCGGGACATCCGGCCGCTGTTCGACGAGAACGACGACGAGGGGCATGCCTGATGAGCAACACCACCCCCACTCACACCCTGTCCGTGCTGGTCGAGGACAAGCCCGGCGTTCTCGCCCGGGTGGCCACGCTGTTCTCTCGTCGTGGCTACAACATCCAGTCCCTGGCGGTTGGTGCCACCGAACAGAAGCACATGTCGCGGATGACGATCGTGGTCAGTGTCGAGGAATCGCCGCTGGAGCAGATCACCAAGCAGCTCAACAAGCTGATCAACGTGATCAAGATCGTCGAGCAGGAGGACGACAGCTCGGTCTCCCGCGAGCTCGCCTTGATCAAGGTGCGCGCCGACGCGACCAACCGCGGCCAGGTCATCGAAGCGGTGAACCTGTTCCGCGCCAAGGTCGTCGATGTTTCGACCGAGTCCCTGACGGTCGAGGCGACGGGCACGGCGGAGAAGCTGGAGGCCCTGCTGCGGGTCCTGGAGCCCTACGGTATCCGTGAGATCGCACAATCGGGCATGGTGTCGGTCTCGCGCGGGCCGCGTGGTATCAGCGCAGTGAAGTAAGCACGTCAAGTAGCGTTAGTCGGCTGTAGAGCTAGAAAGAGAAGGAAAATTTCGCATGGCAGTTGAGATGTTTTACGACGCCGACGCGGACCTGTCGATCATCCAGGGTCGCAAGGTCGCCGTCATCGGCTACGGCAGCCAGGGGCACGCCCATTCGCTGTCGCTGCGCGACTCGGGTGTGCAGGTCAAGGTCGGCCTGAAAGAGGGCTCGAAGTCCCGCGTCAAGGTCGAGGAGCAGGGCCTTGAGGTCGACACCCCGGCCGAGGTGGCCAAGTGGGCCGACGTGATCATGGTGCTGGCGCCCGACACCGCTCAGGCCGAGATCTTCAAGAACGACATCGAGCCCAACCTGGAGGACGGCAACGCGCTGTTCTTCGGCCACGGCCTCAACATCCACTTCGGCCTGATCAAGGCCCCGGCCAACGTCACCGTCGGCATGGTCGCCCCCAAGGGCCCCGGCCACCTGGTGCGTCGCCAGTTCGTCGACGGCAAGGGTGTGCCCTGCCTGATCGCCGTCGACCAGGACCCCAAGGGTGAGGGCCAGGCCCTCGCGCTGTCTTACGCCGCCGCCATCGGCGGTGCCCGCGCCGGCGTCATCAAGACCACTTTCAAGGAAGAGACCGAGACCGACCTGTTCGGTGAGCAGGCCGTGCTGTGCGGCGGCACCGAAGAGCTGGTCAAGGCCGGCTTCGAGGTCATGGTCGAGGCGGGCTACGCCCCGGAGATGGCCTACTTCGAGGTGCTGCACGAGCTCAAGCTCATCGTCGACCTGATGTACGAGGGTGGCATCGCCCGCATGAACTACTCGGTGTCCGACACCGCGGAGTTCGGTGGCTACCTGTCGGGTCCGCGGGTCATCGACGCCGACACCAAGCAGCGCATGCGCGACATCCTGACCGACATCCAGGACGGCACCTTCGTGAAGCGCCTGGTCGCCAACGTCGAGGGCGGCAACAAGGAGCTCGAGGCGCTGCGCAAGGCCAACGCCGAGCACCCGATCGAGGTCACCGGTAAGCAGCTGCGCGACCTGATGAGCTGGGTCGACCGGCCGATCACCGAAACGGCCTGATTTTCGCACCGACTGGCCAGTTATTGCACGCGAGCTTTTGAAAAAGCGTGCAGTAACTGGCCTTTCGGCATTTTTGGGCCGGCGTCTTCAGGTGATCGTGTAGCCGATCGCGGCCAGTGTGCGGGCCACACTTCGGCCGTCGGCGCTGCCCGGGAGCTTCTCGGTGCTGTCGATCTGCAGCCCTTCGCCGACCACTCCGTAGAGTTCGGTCGACACCGGATCGTCGGGCTCCGGCGGCTCGATCCGGCCGTCCGGGTAGATGCACTGCGCGCGCATTGCCCACAGCTGTTGTGACGCGGCGACGACGTTGTAGCCGCACAGTGGCGGGCTCACGTGATAGAGGTCCAGGTCGCCCACCGCGAACAACTTCATGACCGGGTCGGTGTGCGGGACGGAACCCACCAAGCGTGCGATGCCAGAGTTCACCGCTCAAATCTAAGGGCCGGTCGAGGGGCGCGGACGCACCAGTTTTTCTTACGAACCCAGCCGCGCAGCCACACTGACCACACGGCGGGCCAGGTGATCCAGCGCGTCGTAGGTGGCGTCGTCGAATTCGCCGATGTTGTCGTGATTGGCGATCAGGCTCGCGCCGTACGGGTTGCCATCGACGAACTTGAGCGGGTCGGTGTACCCGGGCGGCACGATGATCCCGCCCCAGTGCATGAGCGTGACGTAGAGCGTCAGGAGCGTGGTCTCCTGCCCGCCGTGTGCGGTGTTGGTCGAGGTGAACCCGGCATAGACCTTGTCGGCGAGCTTGCCCTGCGACCACAGGCCGCCGAGCGAATCCAGAAAGCTGCGCAATTGCGAAGCGACAGAACCGAATCGGGTGGGGGAGCCGAAGATCACCGCATCCGCCCACACGATGTCGTCACCGGTGGCGCTCGGAAGATCCTTGGTGGCTTGGTAATTCGCGGTCCAGGCCGGATTGTGGGCGAACGACTCCGGGTCGGCGGTCTCGGCGACGGGGCGCAACCGCACCTCGGCACCCGCGGACTCCGCGGCGGCGGTGACGCGCTGGGCCATGGTGGTGCCGTGGCCTGTCGCGGAGTAGTAGATGACGGCAACCTTGGGCGCAGGAGTGGTCATGGCGCCAGCTTAGGCACGTCCCGCACACCGAACTCGCGTTTCAGTACGGTGCGGGCCGCGTAGAACCCGGCCATCCCATGCACGCCGCCGCCCGGCGGTGTGGCCGACGAGCACAGGTATGCCTTGGGAATCGGTGTGGTCCATGGGTCGAGCCGTGGCGTGGGGCCGAGCAACGCGCTCGTCATGTTGTTGCCGCCGACGCCGATATCCCCGCCCACCAGATTGGCGTTGTGTTCATCCATCCGGGAAGCAGGCACGCTGCGCACCGCAACCACCAGATCCCGGAAGCCCGGGGCAAATCGTTCGATGATGTCGGTCACGGTCGCGGCCATGTCGAGCGTCGAATTGTTGGGTACGTGGACATAGGTCCACAACGGGCGACGACCGGCGTCGTCGATGCGGGACGCGTCGGCGATGTGGGGGAGCGCGGCCAACACCATGGGCCACTCGGCGTGACGGCCCGCGGCGATCTCGGACTCGGCCAGTGCCATCTGTGCCCGGCTGCCACCCAGATGCAGTGTCGGCGCCTGCGCCAGACGCGCGTCACGCCAAGGGATCTCGCCGCTCAGCACGAAATCGACCTTCGCCACCCCAGGCCCGTAGGTGTAGCGGCTCAACGCCCGGGCGTAGCGAGGCGGCAGGGCCTTGCCGTAGATCGACAGCAGCGCGGTCGGTGAGGTGTCGTAGATGACCACGCCCGACGGTGGTTCGGTGACCTCGTGTCCGAGGACCAATTCGCCGCCGTGCGCGGTGAGATCGGCGATCAGCGCATCGGGAATCGCCTGGGATCCGCCGATCGGGATCGGCCATCCCACAGCATGTCCCAGCGTCGCCAGCATCAAACCCGCGCCCCCGGAAACCAGTGACGGCATTCTTGAAATCGTATGTGCCGCAACGCCACTGAACAGCGCGCGGGCGTCCTCGCCCGCCAGTGACCGCCACAGCGGGGTGCCCTGGGCCAGGAGTCGGGGCGCGACGCGCGCCGCCGCGCCCAACGACGGCGGTATTGACCGCTTGTCGCCGAGGATGAGGCCGACCACGTCATCGCAATCGGCGGCCAGCGGACCGAGCAGTCGTCGCCAGGAATCTCCCGACTCCAACTCGGCGCACGTGCGCTCGATGTCGCGGTAACCGATCGCCGCGGGGCGGTGCGGCAAGGGGCTGGCGTAGGAGATCTCGGGGACGGCCAGCTTCACGCCGCGGGCGGTCAGGTCGTAGGCGGCGAAGAACGGCGAGGCCAACGCGAGCGGGTGGACCGCCGAACAGATGTCATGGCTGACGCCGGGAAATTCCGGATCGGGCAGCGTGCGCGCGCCGCCACCGGGGGTCGGCTGCGCTTCGATTACACGTACCGACAATCCGGCTCGGGCACAGATGACCGCGGCTGACAGGCCGTTGGGGCCGCTGCCGACGATTGTGACGTCCACGCCCATCAGTACACCGCACGCGGTTCGGCTGTGGTAGGGCACACACATTAGGCTGTCCGCGTGAGTCTCCCCGTTGTTTTGATTGCCGACAAGCTCGCGGAATCGACCGTCGCCGCCCTCGGTGACCAGGTAGAGGTCAGGTGGGTCGACGGTCCGGACCGCGAGAAGCTGCTCGCTGCCGTGCCGGAAGCCGACGCGCTGCTGGTGCGCTCCGCCACCACGGTGGACGCCGAGGTCATCGCCGCGGCCCCCAAACTCAAGATCGTCGCCCGCGCGGGCGTCGGCCTGGACAACGTCGACGTCGACGCCGCGACCGCGCGCGGGGTGCTCGTGGTCAACGCGCCGACCTCCAACATCCACAGCGCCGCCGAGCACGCGCTGGCGCTGCTGCTGTCCACGGCCCGGCAGATCCCGGCAGCCGACGCGACCCTGCGCGACCACACCTGGAAGCGGTCGTCGTTCTCGGGCGTCGAGATCTTCGACAAGACCGTCGGCGTCGTCGGCCTGGGCCGCATCGGGCAGCTGGTCGCCCAGCGCCTGGCCGCCTTCGGCGCGCACATCGTGGCGTACGACCCCTACGTCTCGCAGGCTCGCGCCGCCCAGCTCGGTATCGAGCTGCTGCCGCTGGACGAGCTGCTCGGCCGCGCCGACTTCATCTCGGTGCACCTGCCCAAGACCAAGGAGACCGCCGGCCTGCTCGGCAAGGAAAACCTGGCCAAGACCAAGCCGGGCGTCATCATCGTCAACGCCGCCCGCGGTGGTCTGATCGATGAGCAGGCCCTGGCCGATGCGATCAACAGCGGCCATGTGCGTGCCGCCGGCCTCGACGTCTTCTCGACCGAACCGTGCACAGACAGCCCGCTGTTCGAGCTGCCCCAGGTCGTCGTGACCCCGCACCTGGGTGCCTCGACCGCCGAGGCGCAGGACCGGGCCGGAACCGATGTGGCCGCCAGCGTGAAGCTGGCGCTGGCCGGCGAATTCGTGCCGGACGCCGTCAACGTCGGCGGTGGAGCCGTCGGCGAAGAGGTGGCGCCGTGGCTGGACCTGGTGCGCAAGCTGGGTCTGCTGGCCGGTGCCCTGTCCGATGCGGCTCCGGTGTCGTTGTCGGTGCAGGCGCGCGGCGAGCTGGCGTCCGAAGATGTCGAGATCCTCCGGCTTTCGGCACTGCGCGGCCTGTTCTCCGCGGTCGTCGACGAGCAGGTGACGTTCGTCAACGCACCGACGCTGGCCGCCGACCGTGGCGTGGCGTCGGAGATCAGCACCGCCACCGAGAGCCCGAATCACCGCAGTGTGGTCGATGTACGCGTCGTGCACGCCGACGGCAGCTCGCTGAACGTGGCGGGCACCCTGTCCGGGCCGCAGCTGGTCGAGAAGATCGTCCAGATCAACGGACGCAACTTCGACCTGCGTGCCGAGGGATACAACCTCATCGTCCACTACAGCGATCAGCCGGGCGCGCTCGGCAAGATCGGCACCCTGCTGGGCGGGGCGGACGTGAACATCCTCGCCGCGCAGCTGAGCCAGGACGTCGACGGTGACAGCGCCATCGTGATGCTGCGCCTGGATACCGATGTGCCCGAGGATGTGCGCGCCGCGATCGCCACTGCGGTTGCCGCGACGACGCTGGAAGTGGTCGATCTGTCATGAAACTCGCTGTAATCGCCGGTGACGGCATCGGTCCGGAGGTCATCGCCGAGGCAGTGAAGGTGCTCGACGCGGTACTGCCCGGTGTGGACCGGACTGAATACGATCTGGGCGCGCGTCGCTACCACGCGACGGGGGAGACCCTGCCGGACGGCTTCGTCGATGAGCTCAAGGGCTACGACGCAATCCTGTTGGGCGCCATTGGCGATCCCTCTGTACCCAGCGGCGTGCTCGAGCGTGGACTGTTGCTGAACATGCGGTTTGCGTTGGACCACCACGTGAACCTGAGGCCGTCGAGGTTGTTCGCCGGGGTGTCCAGCCCGCTGGCCGGTAGCCCAGAGATCGACTTCGTGGTGGTGCGCGAGGGCACCGAAGGTCCCTACACCGGAACCGGCGGCGCAATCCGGGTGGACACCCCGCACGAGGTTGCCACAGAGGTGTCCACCAACACCCGATTCGGTGTGGAGCGGGTGGTGCGTTACGCGTTCGAGAAAGCCCGCGCGCGGCGCAAACACCTCACACTGGTGCACAAGAACAACGTGCTGGCGTTTGCCGGCTCTTTGTGGAAGCGCACAGTCGATGAGATCGGTGCGGAATATCCTGACGTCGAGACCGCCTATCAGCACATCGATGCCGCAACCATCCACATGGTCACCGATCCCGGCCGGTTCGACGTGATCGTCACCGACAACCTGTTCGGCGACATCATCACCGACCTGGCGGCCGCGGTGTCCGGCGGTATCGGCCTGGCCGCATCGGGCAATATCGATGCGACGGGCACCAATCCGTCGATGTTCGAGCCCGTGCACGGCAGTGCACCCGACATCGCCGGCCAGGGGATCGCCGATCCGACTGCTGCGGTGATGAGCGTGGCGCTGCTGCTCGCACACATCGGTGAGACCGAGGCGGCGGCACGGGTCGACAAGGCTGTCAGTGAGCACCTCGCCACCCGTGGCGACGCGAAGCTCTCGACCAGCGAGGTCGGCGAGCGGATCCTGTCGCTGCTCTAGACGTCGACCCTGCGCTGAGTCGGCCGTGACTGCCCGCTTCGCCACCCTGACGCGGCAGTGCTGGCTGTTCGCGATCGGATCGTCGTTCTTCGCGGTCGCCACGGTGCCGGGCTTTCCCGCCCTCGCCGGCGCGGGTGTGACGAATACGCTGTGCTTCGTCGGCTCGTGGTTTTTCACCACAGCCGCGGGCATGCAGCTCGTGCTGGCCGGGCGAGGCATCGGATGGTGGTCGGCAGCCACACAATTCGCCGGGACGCTGCTGTTCAACCTCAGCACCGGTGTCTCGGTGTGGGCACACGCGGTTCTCGCCGAGCGCCGGTTCGTGTGGGCACCCGACGCGACCGGATCGCTGGCCTTCCTGCTCAGTGGTGTGCTGGCGGTGGTGGCGGTCGGTGCGTGGTCTCCGGATTCGGTTGACTGGCGGGCGAGTTGGATCAACATGATGGGCTGTGTGGCCTTCGGTGTGTCCGCGCTGGCGGCATTCGTCCGCAAGACCGGGGGTTACCGTCGACGAGCGGCTCGCCAATTTCGGCACATTCGTCGGGGCGCTGTGTTTCCTGGCAGCGGCGTTGATGCTGCGCCCTCGATCCCACGAGTTGACTCTGCGCTGAGGGCGCGGGCTACTCGCACATTCGCGCCCTTGACGCAGCGTCGATGAGTCTGCGGGCGTTCATGGGTCTGTATGGGCATGGGACAAATTGAGATCGAGATGTTCGCAACCCTGGATCTCGTCGCGCAGGCGCCGGGCGGCCCCGACGAGGATCCCGTGGGGTTCTCGTTCGGCGGCTGGCAGGCGCCGCTGATCGACGAAGTGTCCGGCGCACAGGTCGGCGCCGCGTACGAGGGCACCGATGCACTGCTGCTAGGACGCCGGACGTACGACATCTTCGCCGCGCACTGGCCACACCAGGACGACGAATTCGGCACGCTGTTCAACAGCATCCCGAAGTACGTGGCCTCCCGCGGCAAGCCCGATCTTTCGTGGGCCGGCTCTACGCAGCTCGGCCCAGATCTGGGCGACGCGGTGCGAGAGGTCCGCGCCAGGCACGAGCATGTGAAAGTCGTCGGAAGCCTGAACCTGGTCCAGACGCTCCTGCGCGAGAAGCTTTTCGACCGTCTCGACCTCTGGGTGCACCCGATCATGCTCGGCGCCGGGAAAAAGGTGTTCGACGGCGGCGCGGTGCCCACCAACGTCACACTGCTGCGACCGCCGGTGGCCAGCCCGAGCGGCATCGTGCATCTGCAGTACGGACTTGCCGACGGAATACCGGGGACGGGAGACATGAGCGCCCACTCATAGGTCTTCGACGGGTACGTCCGGGTCGCCTTCGGGCCGCACGAATCAACTTGGCGGCGTAGCTGATTGAACCTAGTGCTCTTCGCGCACCGGATCTGCCGGCACGAGCGGCACTGCCAACAACGGCAACAACGCACACACCGCGAAAGCCGCCGGGTAGCCCGCCACGCCGATCAGCGCACCGAACAATGGCGCAGAGCTGGCGGTGGCCAGGTGCTGGCTGGTGTTCTGGGTACCCAGTGCGCGTCCGCTCCAGAACGGGCCGGCGATCTCGGCGATCGCCGTGAACGCCAAACCGTTGTCGGACACCGTGATCACCGAGGCGATCACGATCAGGGCGACACTGATCGGGGAGCCCAGCCAATCGGTGAGCGCCAGCAGTCCCATCGTCGCTGCCGCCGCCAACGCGATGGAGCGGATGGGCCGTAGCCGCTGCCCGACCACATCGGACCAGCGGCCCGCGGCGATCCGGCCTGCCGCGCCCAGCAATTGAGCGACGGTAACCAGCGTGCCGGCCGATGCCGCAGACCAACCCCGATCGCTCATCAGCCACACCAGGGTGAACGTCCAGACCAGGCCCTGGGGCACCACCAGCAGTACCGAGACGGCGTGAATGCGCCACAACACGTTTGAGCCGCGGTACGGGTTGGCCAGGTGTTCGGCCGGCGCCTCATGGCGGGGCGGGCGTGGCGGATCCAGTACGCCCACAGCGCAGATCACCGCCGACAGCACGCACACGATCGCCGGGAACAGCAATGCGGTTGCCACACCGTGGGATTCGGCCAGGCGCGGAATGACCAACGCGCCCAGTCCTACACCCAGAGGCGTTGCCGTCTGGCGGATTCCCATGGCCAGCCCGCGCTGTTCGGGTGGGAACCAACCGACCACGACCCGCCCGCTCGCCGAATTGCTGCTGGCCGCGGCCATTCCGCCCAACAGCAGGAACACCCCGACCATCACCAGGGAATGTGCGGTGGCCGCGCCGAACGCCGCAGCGGCGGTCAGGGCCGAGCCCACCGTCAACACGATCCGTTCGCCCACCCGGTCGACGACGTAGCCCCACGCGATCAGAGTGAGCACGAGTCCGAAGCTCGGCATCGACGACAGCAGACCCGCTTTGGCCAGATCCAGACCGCGCTCGGCGTGCAGCGTCGGAATGAGGAACGCCGCGCCGTTGATGAACACGTTGGCGCATGTGGTGGCAGTCAGCGCAATCGCCAACATCGACCAACGGCGGAACGTGCTGATCGACGAAACAGACATCGGTGCATCGTTTCACGGCGTCCCAAAATATTGAACTTGTATCCCATAATATGAGACGCGCCAAACTTGCAATACGCTGTGGCCGTGAAGATGTGGTTTGCGGCAACCGTTCTGCTGACGTGTGGATTCTTGACAGCGCCGACCGCGGTGGCGGCGGTACCGGACTGGTCGGGCCTGGATGTCCGCCACTACGACGCGCCGATTCCCGCGCCAGGCAGCCTGATCGAGACGGTCCCGCTGGATCCCGCGCTGTCGGTACCGGGCGCCGAGAGGGCCTACCGCATCCTCTATTCAACTGTCGATCAGCATGATTCACCGACAGTCAGCACCGCCGCGGTGTTCGTTCCGCGTGGTCAGGCGCCCGAGGGCGGTTGGCCGACGATCGCGTGGGCACACGGCACCGTAGGACTCGGCGACGATTGCACTCCCTCGGCACAAGCACGCAGCGGCAGGGACGATGAATACCTGACGCACTGGCTCGACCAGGGCTATGCCGTTGTCGGCTCCGACTATGCCGGGTTGGGCACCCCCGGCCTGATGAGTTACCTCAACAGCGTGGCCACCGCGCACAGCGTCGTCGATTCGGTCATCGCCATGCACCACATGGATCTGCCGTTGTCACCGAAGTGGGCCATCGTGGGCCAGTCTCAAGGTGGCGGGGCCGCCGTCAACAGTGCGCGCTGGGCCACCGAATTCAGCCGCGGCGCCGGTCTGGACTACCGCGGCGTGGTGGCGACCGGGACGCCGTTCAACGTCGAGGGCATCGTCAAGCAGGCCGGGCCGGACATGGCGCTGCCTCCGAGCACGGGACCCGCGGCCAACAGCTACACCGGTTACATCCTGGCCGGGTTGCGGGAGGCGCGGCCCGATCTCGACATCGACAGCGTGCTCAGCCCGGCTGGGCTGGATGCGGTCGCCAAGGCGGAGACGCTGTGCAAACCGCAACTCGACCAGCAGCTCACCGGTATGACACCGACCGCGTACTTCCGCGCACCGCTGGCCACCCTGCCCGGGCTGACCGAAGCGCTCGACGCCTACCTGGGTACGCCGACCAGCGGCTACGACCGACCGATCTTCCTCGGCGTCGGGCTGCTGGACCGGGATGTGCCGCCGAACATGTCGCAGCAGCTTGCCGACCAGCTACGCGCCAACGGGCAGGACGTCACACTCAAGGTCTATCCCGACGAGGATCACTCCGGGACTGTGATGGCCTCTGTTCCGGACTCCACGCCGTTCCTGGCCGCGGTGTTCGAGGGGCGTTGACGAAAGCCGACTGGAGGCGTCCGCGCTGAGGCTGCGCACTACCCTGGTCAAAATGCGCTTAGGTCGAATCGCCAGTCCCGACGGCGTCGCTTTCGTCAGTGTTGAAGGCGACGGCGCCGATGCTGTCTGCAAAGAGATCGCCGAGCATCCGTTCGGCAACCCCAGCTTCACCGGACGGAGCTGGCCGCTGGCCGACATCCGCCTGCTGGCTCCCATCCTTGCCAGCAAGGTCATCTGTATGGGCAAGAACTATGAGGCCCACGCCCAGGAGATGGGTGGGGTGGCTCCCGAGGATCCGGTGATCTTCCTCAAACCCAACACCGCGATCATCGGGCCCAACGTGCCCATTCAGTTGCCGGCCGACGCCAATCCCGTTCACCACGAGGGCGAGCTCGCGATCGTCATCGGGCGGCCCTGCAAGGACGTGCCCGCCGCGCGCGCCGCCGAGAACATCCTGGGCTACACCATCGCCAACGACATCTCGGCGCGGGACCAGCAGGCCAAGGACGGGCAGTGGATGCGGGCCAAGGGGCACGACACCTTCTGCCCAGTGGGCCCGTGGATCGTCACCGACCTGGATCCGTCCGATCTGGAGATCCGCACCGAGGTGACGAGTGGAATTGCCGGCACCGTCGGCGGCGAAGTGCGGCAGCTCAGCCGGACCTCGCTGATGATCCACGACATCGGTGCCATCGTCGAGTGGGTCTCGGCCGTGATGACGCTGCTGCCGGGTGACCTGATCCTGACCGGAACCCCCGAGGGCGTCGGCCCCATCGAAGACGGGGACACCGTGAGCGTCACCGTCGAAGGCATCGGCACCCTTACCAATCCCGTTGTACGCAAGCAGAAGTAGAGGTAAGTGATGACATCTCCCTCTGGCGCGGTCCGGGTGAGGTTCTGCCCGTCGCCGACCGGCACCCCGCACGTCGGGTTGGTGCGCACGGCCCTGTTCAACTGGGCCTACGCCCGGCATACCGGCGGCACCTTCGTCTTCCGCATCGAGGACACCGATGCCGCCCGCGACAGCGCCGAAAGCTACGCCGCGATTCTCGACGCGCTGCGCTGGTTGGGGCTGGACTGGGACGAGGGGCCCGAGGTCGGCGGGCCGTACGAGCCGTACCGGCAGTCGCAGCGCAGCGAGATCTACCGTGACGTGATCGCCCGTCTGCTCGAGGCCGGCGAGGTCTACGAGGCGTATTCGACGCCCGAAGAGGTGGAGGCGCGGCATGTGGCGGCCGGGCGTAATCCCAAACTCGGGTACGACAATTACGACCGCGACCTCACCGACGAGCAGCGCAAGGCCTTTGCCGACGAGGGCCGCAAGCCCGTGCTGCGGCTGCGCATGCCCGACGAGGACCTCGGCTGGACCGATCTGGTGCGCGGGCCGGTGAGCTTCCCGGCGGGCTCCGTGCCGGATTTCGCGATCACCCGCGCCAACGGAGATCCGTTGTACACCTTGGTCAACCCGGTCGACGACGCGCTGATGAAGATCACCCACGTGCTGCGCGGCGAGGACATCATGCCCTCGACGCCGCGCCAGATCGCGCTGTACCAGGCATTGACGCGGATCGGTGTGGCCGAGCAGGTGCCTCAATTCGCCCATTTGCCAAGTGTTCTCGGCGAGGGCAACAAGAAGCTGTCCAAGCGCGATCCGCAGTCGAACCTGTTCCTGCACCGCGACCGCGGCTTCCTGCCGGAGGGTCTGCTGAACTATCTGGCGCTGCTGGGGTGGGGGATCGCCGACGATCACGACGTGTTCAGCCTCGACGAGATGGTGGCCGCATTCGACGTGGCCGACGTCAACTCCAACCCGGCGCGGTTCGACCAGAAGAAGGCCGACGCGATCAACGCCGAGCACATCCGGCAGTTGACGCCTGAGGATTTCACCGCACGGCTGCGCGCATATCTCGACGCCCATGGTCACGACACCGGTTTGGACGACGCCGCATTCGCCGAAGCCGCCGCGCTGATCCAGACCCGCATCGTCGTGCTCGGCGATGCGTGGGGGCTGTTGAAGTTCTTGGACGACGGCTCCTACGAGATCGACGAGAAGTCCGCTGCCAAAGAACTGCGCGAGGAGGCCGCACCGGTCCTGGACGCCGCGCTGAGCGCTTTGGAGGGCGTCTCTGAGTGGAATACCGCCAACATCGAGGCGGCCCTCAAGGCGGCGCTCCTGGACGGTCTGGAGCTCAAGCCCCGTAAGGCGTTCGGACCGATCCGCGTCGCGGTCACGGGTGCGACGATCAGCCCGCCGCTGTTCGAGTCGATGGAACTGCTGGGCGCCGACCGCAGCCTGGCGCGGTTGCGGGCCGCCCGGGGCAGGGTGTGAAAAACCGTCCGAAATCTTTGGTAGTCTGCTCGTCGGCCCGAAAAGCAAAACGGGGAAGCCCCCGCTGAGCCGATCGGATCGAAATTGCCTGTGACCTGCGGTGATAGGCAATAAATGGGGTATGGTGTAATTGGCAACACAGCGGTTTCTGGTACCGCCATTCTAGGTTCGAGTCCTGGTACCCCAGCCAACTAGCGGATTAGGTCAGCGAGATCGCCTGAGCTATGCTGACCATCCGGAAGTTCTAGCCCCCGTCGTCTAGCGGCCTAGGACGCCGCCCTCTCACGGCGGTAGCGTGGGTTCGAATCCCATCGGGGGTACAGAAGCAAAAGCGCCCAGTTCTCACGAACTGGGCGCTTTTGCGTTGTGTGGCCCGTGCGCGGTTTGGTGCTGCGAGTGCCCACGGGTGTCGAGCGTCACCCTGATGCCGCACGCCGGCGCGGCGGCACGCCGACGCGTCACGAAAGTACTGAGATTCGCCTCACAGTCGGCGGGTCAGGGCGTCGGCCGCGGCGAGAAGATCGGCAGCCCAGCGGGCACCCGGTCGGCGGCCCATGCGGTCGATCGGTCCGGACACCGACACCGCGGCGATCACGGCACCCCGGCCGTCGCGCACCGGTGCCGAGACGCTGGCCACTCCCGGCTCACGCTCGGCGGCGCTCTGTGCCCAGCCCCGCTTGCGGACTTCGGCCAGCGCGCGGTCGGTGAACTTGGCGGCCGGCAGCACGGACTGCTGGGTGGCCGGGTCGGCGTAGGCGAGTAGAACTTTGGCCCCCGAGCCGGCGGTCATCGGTAGGTGGGTGCCCACCGGCACGGTGTCGCGAAGCCCGGCCGGGGGTTCCAACGCCACCACGCAGACCCGTGATTGGCCCTCTCGCCGGTACAGCTGGACGCTCTCGCCGGTGATCTCGCGCAGGCGGGGCAGTACCGCGGCCCCGGCCGCCAGCAGCGGATCGTTGACGTGGGAGGCCAATTCGGTCAGTGCTGGGCCGAGGCGCCAGCGACCGTCGCCGTCGCGGGCCAGCAGCCGGTGGGTTTCGAGCCCCGCGGCCAGTCGGTGCGCCGTCGCCCGGGGGAGGCCGGTCCGCTCGCAGAGTTCGGCCAGCCCGCAAGGTGACTCGGCCACGGTGTGCAGCACACCCACGGCTTTGTCGAGAACGCCGATACCGCTATCATTTCTCACAGAGAGATACTAGCGTCTCGCATTGTGAGATGACAGATGAGATGGCGACAGTAACTCCCAGCCCTGGCGGACCCTTGATGCAGGCCCGCATTGCCGTTAATCGAATCGAGAAGTAGCGATGGACCAATCGACACAGACATCCGTGAAGCCGCGCACCCTGGCCGAAAAGGTTTGGGACGACCACGTCGTGGCGCGCGGCCAGGGAGAGGGCGCGGCCAAGGAGCCCGACCTGATCTACATCGACCTGCATCTCGTCCACGAGGTCACGAGCCCGCAGGCATTCGACGGTCTGCGCCTGGCCGGCCGGCCGGTGCGACGGCCCGACCTGACGATCGCCACCGAGGACCACAACGTGCCCACGGTCGACATCGACAAGCCGATCGCTGACCCGGTTTCGCGTACGCAGGTCGAGACATTGCGGCGCAACTGCGAGGAATTCGGCATCCGGCTGCACCCGATGGGCGATGTCGAACAGGGCATTGTGCACATCATCGGACCGCAGCTCGGACTGACGCAGCCTGGTATGACGGTCGTGTGCGGGGACAGTCACACCTCGACCCATGGTGCGTTCGGCGCCATCGCAATGGGTATCGGCACATCCGAGGTCGAGCACGTGATGGCCACGCAGACACTGCCGCTCAAACCGTTCAAGACCATGGCGGTCAACGTCGACGGTGTACTGGCGCCCGGCGTGAGCGCCAAGGACATCATCCTGGCCGTCATTGCCAAGATCGGTACCGGCGGCGGCCAGGGCCATGTCATCGAATACCGGGGCAGTGCCATCGAGGCGCTGTCCATGGAAGGCCGGATGACGGTCTGCAACATGAGCATCGAGGCCGGGGCTCGGGCCGGCATGGTCGCTCCTGACGAGACCACCTTCGAGTTCCTCAAGGGCCGTCCGAACGCTCCCAAGGGGGCCGACTGGGACGCCGCACTGGCTGCGTGGAGCCAGTTGCGCACCGACGAGGGCGCTGAATTCGACACCGAGGTCTACCTGGATGCCGCCACGTTGAGCCCGTTCGTGACGTGGGGAACCAACCCGGGGCAGGGCGTTCCGCTGTCCGCATCGGTTCCCGATCCGGAGTTGATCGGCGACGACGGGGAGCGTGAGTCGGCGGAGAAGGCTTTGGCCTACATGGATCTTCGGCCCGGGATGGCCATGCGTGACATTGCCGTGGACACCGTCTTCGTCGGGTCCTGCACCAACGGCCGGATCGAGGACCTGCGGGTGGTCGCCGACGTACTGCGCGATCGCAAGGTCGCCGACGGGGTGCGGATGCTGGTGGTGCCGGGATCGATGCGGGTCCGGGCCCAGGCCGAATCGGAAGGTCTCGACCGGATATTCACCGCCGCGGGGGCCGAATGGCGTCAGGCCGGCTGCTCGATGTGTCTGGGCATGAACCCCGATCAACTGTCCCCGGGCCAGCGCTGCGCCTCCACTTCCAACCGGAATTTCGAAGGCCGACAGGGCAAGGGGGGCCGCACGCACCTCGTCTCGCCGGCCGTCGCCGCAGCTACCGCCGTACGCGGAAAGCTGGCGTCCCCTGCCGATCTGCCCGCCGCGACCCGCTAAGAAAACCAGAAGGAGAAGCCTGATGGAGGCTTTTAGCACTCACACCGGCATCGGCGTCCCGCTGCGGCGGTCCAATGTCGACACCGACCAGATCATCCCCGCGGTCTATTTGAAGCGGGTAACCCGAACAGGTTTCGAGGATGGATTGTTCGCCGCCTGGCGCACGGATCCGTCGTTCATTCTGAATCTCCCGCCATTCGACAAAGGCTCGGTCTTGGTCGCGGGACCCGATTTCGGTACCGGATCGTCACGCGAACATGCCGTCTGGGCGCTCATGGACTATGGCTTCCGGGTGGTTATCTCATCCCGATTCGCAGATATTTTCCGCGGCAACGCCGGCAAGGCCGGGCTATTGGCCGCCGAAGTCGCCCAAGACGATGTCGAGCTCTTATGGAAGCTCATCGAGCAGAATCCGGGGCTGGAAATCACTGTGAATCTTCAAGATCGAAATGTCGTCGCGGGAACGGTTGTGTTGCCGTTCAGAATTGACGACTACACGGCCTGGCGGCTGCTCGAGGGCCTCGACGATATAGGCCTTACGCTGCGGAAACTCTCTTCGATCGAGGATTACGAGAAGCACCGGCCGACCTGGAAGCCGCGCACTCTGCCGGCCTGATCGGGGGCCTCGTACGGGTGCTTCGGCGCCCGAATTCACCGCGTGCCAAACCCGTTCTGGACCCGACCGGGCGGAGTCCAAGTGGGGCAAGCGGATTGCCGGATTGTTCGCTAGCTACGCCTGAAATTGCGCGTGGCTCTTGGAAATCAGTGGTCACAGGGTTTACCGTGTCCTCTAGTCGGTCCAAGGAGGACCACTGGTTTCGGAGGTTTTGAATGAACAAAGCGGAGCTCATCGACGTACTCACAACCAAACTGGGCACCGATCGTCGGCAGGCTACCGCCGCGGTGGAGAACGTTGTGGACACCATCGTCCGCGCGGTGCACAAGGGCGACAGCGTCACGATCACCGGTTTCGGTGTCTTCGAGCAGCGCCGTCGCGCTGCCCGTGTGGCGCGCAACCCGCGCACCGGCGAGACGGTGAAGGTCAAGCCCACCTCGGTGCCGGCATTCCGTCCGGGCGCTCAGTTCAAGGCGGTTGTCGCTGGGGCGCAGCGTCTCCCGGCTGACGGTCCGGCCGTCAAGCGCGGCGTCACTGCGGGCCCGGCCAAGCGTGCCGCCGCCAAGAAGACCGTCGCCAAGAAGGCTCCGGCCAAGAAGGCGGCTGTCAAGAAGGCGCCGGCCAAGAAGGCCGCGACCAAGGCACCGGCCAAGAAGGCCGCTGTCAAGAAGGCGCCCGCCAAGAAGGCCGCGACCAAGGCTCCGGCCAAGAAGGCCGCGACCAAGGCGCCCGCCAAGAAGGTGGCTGCCAAGAAGGCCCCGGCCAAGAAGGGCCGCAAGTAATTACGGTAAAGGCACGTCGTGAGCCGTAGATGAGCTCACGACGTGCCTTTTCTTGTGCGGTCTACTGCGGCTTGGACAACGGACTGCACATATGGTCGGCGGCTAGTAGTCGACCGTCCGCGATCGACAACACCCACGCGCTGCCCTTCCGATTCCCTGTGGTGGCGGGTCGTACCCGGTCCCGTTCACACCACCAGGAGATCAAACCGGGGATCACCTTGCCTTGTGAGCAGATGACCGGTGTACCTGCGCGCGCTGCGATGTCGAGCAATCGATTGCGAGCGGCCTTGTGATCGTCAGCGTAGGCCTCTTCGGTCAGTGCCGGCTCATTGTGGATGTCCACACCGAGTTCCTGGCCCAGAGGTTCCAAGGTCTGATGGCAGCGCAACCGATCGGCCGCGTAAAGCGTTGTGGCACCGAATGCCAGTAGATGGGCGACCAGCGCTTCGGCCTGTGCCCGCCCCTTCTTGTCCAGCGGTCGGCGTCGGTCGTCACCCTTGAAGCGTGACCGCCGCCCGGCCGATCCGTGCCGCACCACGATCACAGTGTTCGTATCCGGCGGGTGTTTTTCGAAGCGGCGCAACACTTTTCGATCGTGCGGGTAGCCCAGCTGATCCATAGCCGCATTCACCGGCAGCCAGAGGAGCTTGTCCACCTCGTCGTTGGGGGTGAAGTCTCCTCCGGTGGCGCGGGCCGCCCAGTACCAGACCCGCTTGGTGCCCTGCGGAATGTCATAGGAGGTCGAGCCGAGCCGGCGGCCGAGCTGGGCGGTGTAACCCGTCTCCTCGTGAACCTCGCGTACGGCGGCAACTGGATCGGTCTCGCCGAGCTCGACCTTGCCCTTGGGCAGAGACCAATCGTCGTATCGCGGACGGTGGATGACGGCTACCTCGGGCATCGGAGTGCCTGCGGCGTCCTCTCCGTCGCGCCACAACACGGCGCCCGCCGCGAGCACGAGCTTCTTGCCCGGCTTGGCCGCTGTCGTGCTGTCGTCGGACACCTCAACTCCTGCAGGTCGTTCACCAGGTCCGGGCCAGGCGGCCCGGGCCCCGGCGGGGATCAGGGGTGCCGGTGACGTTCCATCAGCGACACCTGGTGGTCGCGGACTGTCTGTCCCTCCTGGGGCAGCGCCGTCCAGTGACCATCGTGTCGTAACTCCCAGCACCGGGTGGCCGGATCCATCGCGGACTCGAACACCTCGTTGAGTTGGGTGGTCAGCCTCGGATCCTTGACCTGAGCCATCACTTCGACACGGCGGTCGAGATTACGATGCATCATGTCCGCACTGCCGATCCAGAACTCGTTGATGGCGCGGAAGTGAATAATGCGCGAGTGCTCCAGGAAGCGTCCGAGGATCGAGCGCACCGTGATGTTGTCGGAGTACCCGGGAACACCGGGACGTAAGGCGCAGATACCCCGCACGACGATCTCGACCGGGACCCCGGCTTGCGACGCCCGGTAGAGCGCATCGATCACCTGTTCGTCGACCAGCGCGTTGGCCTTCAACCGGATTCCGGCCGTGGCTCCCTCACGATGGGCGGCGATCTCGCGGTCGATGCGCTCGACGATGCCCTTGCGCACCCCGCGCGGCGCCACCAGCAGATTGCGGTACGAGTCCTTACGGGAATACCCGGTCAAAGAATTGAACAAGTCGGTGAGGTCGGCGCCGATGTCGGGATCGGCCGTGAGCAACCCGACGTCTTCATACAGGCGTGCGGTTTTCGGGTTGTAGTTGCCGGTACCGATGTGGCAGTAGCGCCGGATCGTCGACCCCTCGCGCCGCACCACGAGGCAGGTCTTGCAGTGCGTCTTGAGTCCGATCAACCCGTAGACCACATGCACCCCGGCCTGTTCGAGTGCTCTGGCCCACTTGATGTTGGCCTGCTCATCGAAGCGAGCCTTGATCTCGACGAGCGCAACTACCTGCTTGCCCGCCTCGGCGGCATCGATCAGGGCGTTGACGATGGGGGAGTCACCGGAGGTGCGGTACAGCGTCTGCTTGATCGCCAGCACGTTGGGATCGGCGGCGGCCTGCTCGATGAAGCGCTGAACGGTGGTGGAAAACGAGTCATAAGGATGGTGCACCAGCACATCCCCGTCGCGCAGTGTGGAGAAAATGCTCTTCGGCGTCTCACGTTCGCCGAAAGCCGGTGGGGTCGCGGGCACGAACGGCCGGTCCTTGAGGGCGGGCCGGTCCACGCCGTAGATCTGCCACAGCGCGGAGAGATCCAGCAGCCCGGGCAACTCGATGACGTCGCCGGGGTCCACGTCCAGTTCCCGCAGCAGCAGTTCGAGCATGCTCTCGGTCATGTCGTCGGACACTTCCAGCCGGACCGGCGAGCCGAACCGCCTGCGGGCCAGTTCGCGTTCCAGCGCCTGCAGCAGGTCCTCGTCGCGATCCTCTTCGACCTCGAAGTCGGCGTTGCGGGTGATCCGGAATGCGTGGTGCTCGACGATCTCGAGACCGGGGAACAACACCGGCAGGAACGCCGCGATCAGTTCCTCCATCGGCAGGAACCGCACCACCGTCGATTCGGCGGAGCCGCTGAGTTCGACGAAGCGGCCGACGTTGTCGGGCACCTTGATCCTGGCGAAATGTTGGCCGCCGTCCTCGGGGTGCTTGACGGTGATCGCCAGGTTCAGGCTCAGCCCGCTGACGAACGGGAACGGGTGAGCCGGATCCACCGCCAGCGGGGTGAGGACCGGGAATACCTGCTCATGGAAGTAGGTGGAAAGCTTCGCGCGTTCGGACTCGTCGAGCTGGGCCCAGTTGACGATGACGATGCCCTCTTCGGCCAGGGCCGGGCGGACGGAGTTGAAGAACACGCTGGCGTGACGGCTGGCGATCTGCTGGGTGCGTTCGTTGATGCGACGCAATTGTTCGCGCGGGGACAGGCCGTCGGCCGAGCGCACCGAAAGTCCCATCTCGTCGCGGCGTTTGAGACCGGCCACCCGGACCATGTAGAACTCGTCGAGATTGGACGCGAAGATCGCCAGGAACTTCGCCCGCTCGAGCAATGGCAGCGAGGTGTCGGCGGCCAGGGCAAGGACCCGGGCGTTGAAGTCCAGCCAGCTCAGCTCGCGGTTGAGGTAGCGGTCCTCGGGCAGCGCGTTGTCCACTGCGGGCGAGGTGGCCGCCGGTGGCGCTTCAGGTGCCGATGACTCGCCGGCCTGCCCCGATACGGCTGCCGCGGCGTCCCGTCGGGAGTGGTCCGATCGGGTACCGGGCTCGGCTTCGGTGGCTTCGCTCATCCGTCCGATCATTCCCTATCGCGCGGGTCCTCGGCTACCTGGTGGCATGCCTGCCGAGGGTGCGTGCCGTTGCGGTGCCGACCCCGAGACGCCGGGCCGCCTGCAAATCGTCGGGAGTGTCGATATCGCAGCGCAGACCGGGCCAGGCTCCGGTGAGTTCGATCGCACCGGAGTGACGATGGCGCGCAGCCGAATCGGTTCCGAAGTGCGGAGCCAGGGCAGTGCCGAACGCGAACAGCGCCGCGGTTCCGGTGCCGTGCCGATCGCCGACGAAACTGCGTTGATAACCGCGGGCCAGGGAAAGGGCCTCGGCCAACTCCTGGGGCTGCAGGGCAGGCAGATCCCCTTGGAGAACAACGATATTCGGTGCAGCGGAGCGAAGCTCGGCCTCGGCCGCGGTGATGGCGTTGTTGAGTGGGTCACGATGACCGGGTGGTGTGGGGTCCATCAGTACCCTGGCGCCGAGTTGTCGGGCGGCCTCCGCCGCGGTCTCGTCGGGGGTGACGACGGTGACAGGGGCGATGGACGATGCGGCGGTGACGGTGTCGACGAGCATGGCCAGCACCACGGCCTCGCGGGTGGCTGCGGAGAAGATGGGCGCCAGCCGGGTTTTGGCGGCTGACAGCCGTTTCACCGCGATCACGAGGGTGACGTCAGCGGCCTGCGTGGCCGCGGCGTTGCCGCTTCGGGAGCCGCTCATGGGTTCATCCTGCCAGCCCGGCCGGTGTCGGCGCGTGGCGCAGCCGCCGGGATAGGGTGAACGGGTGGTAGAGGCTGCGGTGATGGGTGCCGGTGCGTGGGGGACGGCGCTGGCCAAGGTGCTGGCGGACGCGGGAAATCCGGTGACGATGTGGGCCCGGCGTCCCGAGGTTGCCGACGAGATCAACACCGAGCATCGCAACAGTAGGTATCTCGGCGACGTCGTGCTGCCGTCGACGATCCGGGCCACCTCCGATCCGGCCGAGGCGCTGGCCGGCGCCTGCACGGTGCTGCTCGGTGTTCCGGCTCAGCAGCTTCGGGCGAACCTGGTGGAGTGGAAGCACCTGATCGGTGACGACACGACCCTGGTGAGCCTGGCCAAGGGAATCGAGCTCGGCACGCTCATGCGGATGAGTCAGGTGATCGTCCAGGTGACCGGCGCCGATCCGTCCCGGGTCGCGGTGGTGACCGGGCCGAACCTGGCCAGCGAGATCGCCGACGAGCAGCCTGCGGCCACCGTCGTCGCCTGCAGCGACTCCGGACGCGCGGTCGCGCTCCAACGCGCACTGGCCACCGGATATTTCCGGCCCTACACCAACGCCGACGTCGTCGGCGCCGAAGTCGGCGGCGCCTGCAAGAACGTCATCGCGCTGGCCTGCGGTATGGCGGTGGGCGTGGGGCTGGGGGAGAACACCGTGGCCGCCATCATCACCCGCGGCCTGGCCGAGGTCATGCGGCTCGGCATCGCGCTGGGCGCCACCCCCGCCACGCTCGCCGGGTTGGCCGGCGTCGGAGACCTCGTGGCCACCTGCACCTCTCGGCATTCCCGTAACCGCACCTTCGGTGAGCGCCTGGGCAAGGGCGGCACCATGGAATCGGCGTTGATCGCCGCGGGCGGACATGTCGCCGAGGGCGTGGCCTCGTGTGAATCGGTGCTGGCGCTGGCGTCCAGTTACGGTGTCGAGATGCCGTTGACCGACGCCGTTCATCGGGTGTGCCACAAGGGATTGTCGGTGCACGAAGCAGTCGCAGGGCTATTGGGGCGCAGCACCAAACCGGAGTGACAGACCTCCGGCGGCGAGGAGGAACAGCGGGTATGGACGGCTTGTACGGGGATTCCACTCGGAGCGTCAAAGCTGTTGGTCTGGAATCGATTCCAGGACAGCCGGTGGCGCCGATCCCGGTGCCGGCGTCGACGTTCCATCTCTCGCCCGACGAAGCTGAGCCGCTGGACACCTACGGCCGCAGCTCCAACCCGTCGTGGCGGCAACTCGAAGCGGCGCTCGCCGAACTGGAAGGGGCTGCCGCCGCGCTCACATTCGGATCGGGCATGGCCGCGATCACCTCGGCTCTGCGGGTGCTGGCCAAACCGGGATCCACGCTTGTGGTCCCCGCCGACGGCTACTACCAGGTTCGTCGGTACGCAGTGGAATACCTTGCACCGCTTGGTATTACAGTGATCGAGGCGAGCGTTGCCGATATCTGCGCTGCCGCCGCCCGGGCTGACGTGGTGCTAGCCGAGACACCGGCCAATCCGGGGCTCGAGGTCGTCGATCTGCACCGGCTGGCGATGACCTGCCGCAGTCGCGGCGCCACGCTCGTCGTCGACAACACCACCGCCACACCGCTGGGCCAGCAGCCGCTTTCGCTCGGCGCCGACCTCGTGGTGGCCAGTGCCACGAAATCACTGTCGGGGCACAGCGATCTGGTGGCCGGCTACGTGGCGGGCAGCCAGCCCGAGCTGATGGCCGCGGTGGAGCGCGACCGGCTGCTGGCCGGGCCCATCCTTGGTGCGTTCGAGGCCTGGTTGGTGCTGCGCAGCCTCGGCAGTGCCGGACTGCGCTTCGAACGGCAGTGCCAGAACGCCGCAGCCCTGGCGATGCTGCTGCGCAGCCATCCAGCGGTGCGCTCGGTGCGCTATCCCGGGCTGCCCGAAGATCCGGCACACGAGCTGGCGGCCGCCCAGATGAAGCGTTTCGGCGGACTGGTGTCGATAGAGCTGGCCGACGCCGCCGCGGTGCACGCCTTGGTGGAGCGCAGCGCGTTGCTCATCGCCTCGACCAGCTTCGGCGGGATCCACACCTCGGTCGACCGCAGGGCCCGCTGGGGCGACCCCGTGCCCGCCGGTTTCGCCCGCATCTCGGCCGGGATCGAAGACACCGAAGACCTGCTCGCCGACGTAGAGCAGGCGCTGCAGCGCTGAAAGCCCAGGTGGGGATGCGCCGGAAGGCAAGGGCGGACCGGGACGGTAACCTCTCTAGGTTGTGATAGCCCGCAATCGGACCGGATCCCGCACCCGCGTCGCCGTCGTCTACGGCGGGCGTAGCTCTGAGCACGCGATTTCCTGCGTATCGGCAGGCAGCATCCTGCGCAACCTCGACCCGGAGCGATTCGAGGTCGTGGCCGTCGGGATCACCCCCGACGGCTCATGGATGTTGACCGACGGAAGTCCGGAGACGCTCGCGATCACCGACGGCCGGTTGCCCGAGGTGACCGAGACGTCCGGTACCGAGCTCGCGCTGCCTGCCGCCCCGAACCGCAGCGGCCAACTGCTGGCGCTGAGCAACGGTCCCGGTGAGCTGTTGGACGCCGTCGACGTGGTCTTCCCGGTGCTGCACGGCCCCTACGGCGAGGACGGCACCATCCAGGGCCTGCTGGAGTTGGCCGGGATCCCGTACGTGGGCTCCGGTGTGTTGTCCAGCGCCGCGGGCATGGACAAGGAGTTCACCAAGAAGCTGCTCGTCGCCGAGGGCCTGCCGATCGGCGACTTCGTGGTGCTGCGTCCCAACGATCCGACCCTGGATCTGGAGGAGCGGGAGCGCCTCGGCCTGCCGGTGTTCGTCAAGCCTGCCCGGGGTGGCTCGTCGATCGGCGTCAGCCGGGTCGCGGCGTGGGATGAGCTGCCCGCGGCGATCGAACTCGCGCGCCGCCACGACCCCAAGGTCATCGTCGAAGCCGCGATCCCGGGACGCGAACTCGAATGCGGCGTACTCGAATTCCCCGACGGCCAGATCGAAGCCAGCACCGTGGGCGAGATCCGGGTGGCCGGCGTGCGTGGACGCGAGGATGGCTTCTACGACTTCGCCACCAAATACCTTGTCGACGCAGCCGAATTGGATGTTCCCGCCAAGGTGGACGACGACGTCTCCGAGGAGGTCCGCCGGTTGGCCGTGCGTGCCTTCACTGCGATCGACTGCCAGGGGTTGGCCCGTGTCGACTTCTTCCTGACCGACGACGGCCCGGTGATCAACGAGATCAACACGATGCCGGGGTTCACCACCATCTCGATGTTCCCGCGGATGTGGGCGGCCAGCGGCGTCGACTACCCGACACTGCTGACCGCGATGGTCGAGACTGCGCTGGCGCGCGGTACCGGCCTGCGCTGACCTCAGCGCGCCGGAGCCGGCGCCGGCTCCTGGGCGGGCATGGTGCGGGCGATCTGACCGGAGATCTGCTGGATGGGTGTCGGCCCTGACCCCGCGGGCAGGGTCAACGCGACGTACACCGGGCGGTCGACCGCGTACCAGGTGCTGCGCCCCTGATCATCGGCCTCGCTCCCCGGGCCTGTCGCGCCTGCGTCTCCCACCCGGAACCACTGGATCTCATCGACCACCTGCAGCGGAGTGCCGACGACGAAATCGGTGGGGCGCTCCAGCCCGCAGCGCAGCACGACCGGCTCGGTATCGGGCTCGGCGCGCCAGGCCGCGGTGCCCGGTGGGGTGGGGTCCACCGTCGGGGCACGCCGGAAATCTCCGAGCTGCTGTGGCAGTGCGTTCAGGAGGTCGTGGCACTGCTGGCTGTCGGCCTGGGGTGCGGGTATCGACGGAATGGCGACGGGTTGCTGCTCGGGTGAGCGCTGCCGGGACGCCGCGATACCGAGGACCGTGATCAGCACCGAGACCGCAACGACCAGCGCCGCGATCAGCAGGGTGCGGGGTGGTCCATCGGCGGCGTGCGAGTCGGTCACACCACCAACTCTATGGCCGGCCGGCGTTCGCGATCGGGCAGGTCAGGGTCCGGGTGATTCCGGGTACCTGCTGCACTGCCGGCACCACATCGGACTGCAGCGCAGCCAATGTGTCGGCACTGAGACGCAAGACCACGTCATAGGGGCCGGTCACGTATTCGGCGGAGACCACGCCCGGCAGTCCGGCGAGCTGTTTGGCGACGACTTCGGCGCGGCCCACCTCGGTCTGGATCAGCACGTAAGCCTCTACCACCGGCTGTCTCCTTGATCTCGCTGCATAAACTGCTGGCCGCAGGCACCAAACGTACCGCAGGTCGGGTCCGGGTTCTCGGACGCGGCAGCCGACCGTCAGGAGGCGATATGACCGGCGAGACGATCGGTGACGATCCCGGTGACGAGGACGGCGACACTTTGGCGACCGCCGGGGAATTCGCCGTCATCGACCGGCTGGTGTCCGGACGCGCGCAAGCCGACGCCGTGGCGCTGGGCCCGGGTGACGACGCGGCCGTGGTGACGGCGTCCGACGGACGCACCGTGGTCTCCACCGACATGCTGGTGCAGGACCGCCATTTTCGGCTGGACTGGTCGACACCGCACGACATCGGACGCAAGGCCATCGCCCAGAACGCCGCCGATATCGAGGCGATGGGCGGGCGGGCCACCGCGTTCGTGGTGGCGTTCGGTGCACCGCCCGATACCTCCGTCGTGGCCGCGGCGGAAGTGTCCGACGGACTGTGGGACGAGGCGCGTCGGCTGGGTGCCAGCATCGCAGGTGGAGATCTGGTCAGCGCCCCGCTGTGGGTGATATCGGTCACGGTCCTCGGTGACCTCGGCGGCCGGGAACCGGTGCGCCGCAGCGGTGCCCGCGCCGGCGACACTGTCGCGGTGGCGGGCGAGTTGGGACGATCGGCAGCCGGATACGCGCTGTGGGAGCGCGGCGTCGAAGGGCCCGTCGGGTTCGGTGAACTGCGGCAGCGGCACCTGACCCCGCAGCCGCCATATGGTCAGGGTGCCCGGGCGGCCGATGCCGGGGCCACCGCCATGACCGATGTCTCCGACGGCCTACTCGCCGACCTGGGCCACATCGCGACGGCCTCCGGGGTCGGCATGGACCTGGACAGCAGCCTTCTCGACACCGATCGCCTGGCCGTCGCCGAGGCTGCCACGGCAGTGGGCGCCGACCCATTGGCGTGGGTTTTGGGCGGTGGCGAGGACCATGCGCTGGCCGCAACATTCCCCGGTGCGCCACCGCCGGGCTGGCGGGCCATCGGACGGGTGATCGAAAGCCCGGCAAGGGTGCTCGTCGACGGCGCCACGTGGGCGGGAAATGCGGGATGGCAGTCGTTCGACTGAGGGCGCACGCTAGGTTGGTTTTCCGTGACTGCGGAAGCGAGGAGCGATTCAACGGGGGCACGTCCCCTGACTGAACTTGTCGAGGACGGCTGGGCTCGTGCGCTCAAACCGGTGGAAACGCAGGTCGCGCAGATGGGGGACTTCCTCCGCGACGAACTCGCGGCCGGCCGACGGTACCTGCCTTCGGGTCAGAATATTCTGCGCGCCTTCACTTTTCCCTTCGACCGGGTGCGCGTGCTGATCGTCGGTCAGGATCCCTACCCGACACCGGGGCACGCGGTCGGCCTCAGTTTCTCGGTGGGCGCCGATGTCCGTCCGCTGCCGCGCAGCCTGTCGAACATCTTCAACGAGTACACCCAGGATCTGGGCTACCCGCAGCCGGCAAACGGTGACCTCACCCCGTGGGCACAACAGGGCGTGATGCTGCTGAACAGGGTGCTCACGGTGTCGCCGGGTACGCCGGCCTCACACCGCGGTAAGGGTTGGGAAGCGGTCACAGAGTGTGCGATCCGGGCGCTCGTCGCGCGCGAGCAGCCGATGGTGGCAGTGCTGTGGGGCCGTGACGCATCCACCCTCAAACCGCTACTGGCCGAAGGTGACTGCGCGACGATCGAATCACCCCACCCTTCGCCGTTGTCGGCGTCGCGGGGATTCTTCGGGTCGCGCCCGTTCAGCCGGGCCAACGAACTGCTGCTGCAGTCGGGCGCTGACCCGATCGAATGGCGGCTGCCCTGAGGTGATCAGGGCATGGGAATCGCCGGCGGCGCGGGGATCGCGGGCGGCGCAGGGATCGGCGGGGGCGAGGGGATACCCGGTGAGGGAATCTGGATAGTCATGTCCCCGCCGCCGTCGGTCGCAGGACCGGGCATCTCAGCCGGTGGCGACGCGGGTCCAGGCGACACCGGGGTTTCGATCACTGTGGTCTCGGTGTGGGTCGCCGGACCTTCCGAGGTCACCGGAGCCTCCGTTGTCGAGGGAGTCTCGGACGTGGTGTTGCCATCGGAGGCGGTGCCGCCGCATGCGGACAGCACGAAACCGACCGCAACTGCGGCCGCAAATGCACAGATCGGTGTCTGTGGTGCACGACATGAGGTCATGACGACAGGAATTACCCTGCCGTGTCCTCAGGTAAACAAGCGCGTCGCGCACCGATCAGGCGCGCGAGACTAGCCGCGCGAGACCTTGCCGGCCTTGATGCAGGAGGTGCAGGCGTTCACGCGCTGCTTGTTGCCACCCGGACGCGCCACGGCACGCACCGACTGGATGTTCGGATCCCAGCGCCGGCTGGTCCGCCGATGCGAGTGCGACACCGACTTGCCGAAGCCGGGCGCCTTTCCGCAGATATCGCACACGGCAGCCATATCAACAACTCCTCGAAATCAGTACTTGGGGGGTCTGGGCCCACTCGCCGCAAACGGCGGGGCTCGACCCGACAACCTGATCAGAATACCGGGAGGCCAGAGGATCGCCAAAACGGGTCGTGAGTACGGCCCCAGGTTGTCCACAGACAGCGGTGCTCTGATCGGGTTTGTCGCTGTCACTGGATAGGCTGGCGGCCACGGCGATGACCGCGCCGCACGGGGGATCGCACCGGGTTTCGGTGGGGATCTGATTCGGGGATTGGGAGGTCCGATGTCGGCTCGGCGGTTGGATGCCCCCGCTCTGCGGGCCTGGGCCCATGCCGCTGTCGATGAGCTGATTGTCCACACCGACGAGATCAACCGGCTCAACGTGTTCCCGGTGGCTGATGCCGATACCGGGACAAACATGCTGTTCACGATGCGTTCGGCGTGGGCGCACGTCGACGCCGAGCCGGCCGGCGCCGACATCTCGGCGGTGGCCGGCGCGTTGGCGGCGGGAGCGTTGCAGGGCGCCCGCGGCAACTCCGGGGTGATCCTGTCCCAGATTCTGCTCGGCCTGGCCGAGGTCATCACCACCGCGGCGGCCCGACGTGACGGTGACCTCTCGGCGGTGGATGGCGCGCTGTTCGGTACGGCGCTGCGTCACGCTGCAGTCCTGGCCGTCACCTCGATGGGTGAGCCCGTGCCGGGGACCATCGTGTCCGTGCTGCAGGCGGCCGCCGAGGCCGGCGAACGGTGCGCGGCTGCCGGCGGTGACGTCGCCGATGTGGCGGCCGCTGCCGGCGAGGCCGCATCGGCAGCTCTGGACCGCACACCGGAACAACTGGACGTGCTGGCCAAGGCCGGGGTGGTCGATTCCGGCGGTCGTGGCCTGCTCGTCCTGCTCGACGCCATGACAGCCACATTGGCCGGCCACTCGCCCCGCCGGCCGGTCTACACCCCGGCCTCGCCGCAGGCCGCACTCGCGGCCGCGGCCGCTCCGCCGCAGTTCGAGGTCATGTACCTGCTGAGCGGGTGCGGCGCGCCTGCCGTCGAGGGGCTGCGGGCAGCGCTGGAGCTGGTGGGTGAGTCGGTGGCGATCGCCGCCTCGGGCAGCGATCAGTACTCGGTGCACGTCCATCTCGACGACGCCGGAGCTGCCGTTGAGGCCGGGCTGGCCGTGGGGTCGCTGAACCGGATTCAGATCACCGCGCTCACCGCCGCCGCGGGTGTCAGGCCTTCCGGTGGATGGGCCCGTGACCGGGCCGTGCTGGCAGTGGCCGACGGGGACGGCGGTGTCGAACTGTTCGCGGGGGAGGGTGCACAGGTACTGCGGCCCGATGCCGGCGAGCCGATCAATGCGCAGCAGTTGCTGCGTGCCCTGATCGATGTGGGTGCGGCCCAGGTCATGGTGTTGCCCAACGGATACGTCGCCGCCGAGGAGCTGGTCGCCGGCTGCACGGCGGCGATCGGCTGGGGGATCGACGTGGTGCCGGTCCCGGCCGGTTCGATGGTGCAGGGGTTGGCGGCGCTGGCCGTCCACGATGAGGGCCGACAAGCCGTCGACGACGGGTACACCATGGCGCGCGCCGCCGCGGGGGCGCGGCACGGTGCGGTGCGGATCGCCACCGAAGAGGCGCTGACCTGGGCGGGATCCTGCAAGCCGGGCGACGGGCTCGGCATCGCCGGAGATGAGGTGCTGATCGTCGGGCCGGACCTCACCACAGCGGCGGCCGGGTTGATCGATTTGCTGATGGTGGCCGGCGGAGAGCTGATCACCGTGCTGACCGGCGACGGTGTGGACGGCGCCGTGGGGGAGGCGCTGCAGGCTCACGTGCACCGCGCGCACCTCGGCGCCGAATTGGTGACCTATCACACCGGCCATCGTGGTGACGCCCTGCTGATCGGGGTGGAGTAGTGGTCAGCCTCAGCGAACGCCTCGAGTTCGTGATCGGAAAGAAGAACGCGGACAAGCTGAATGCCAATTTCGGCCTCCGCACGGTCAATGACCTCCTGCGGCATTACCCGCGCAAGTACAGCGACGGTATGACGGTGCGTGAGGAGGGGGAGGCGCTCGACCTGGAAGAGGGTGAGCACGTCACCTTCATCGACGTGGTGACGAAAGCCGAGATCGGCGAGATGCGGTCGACCGTCCGGACCAAATCCGGCGGGACCAGGCGGGCCAAGTACCTGCGGGTGGCGCTGGGGAACCATCGTCCGGCGGTGACGGCCACGTTCTTCAACGCCGGTTGGATGGTCGACAAGGTGGAGAAGGACACCCGCCTGATGCTGTCCGGCGAGGTCAAGTACTTCCGCAACACGCTGCAGTTGAACCATCCCGCCTTCTTGGTGCTCAATCCGCCGCCGGGCAAGCAGATCGGCACCAAGTCGCTGACCACCATCGCGTCGGCATCGGGTGCCAGCGGCGAGGAGATGCTGGCCGAGTTCGAGCGGGATTTCTTCCCGATCTACCCGGCGTCGGCCAAGGTGCAGAGCTGGGACATCTACGCGTGCGTGCGCCAGACCCTCGACATGCTCGACCCGGTTCCGGATCCTTTGCCGGAAGACTTTGTCCGCCAACACAATCTGATGTCCGAAGATGAGGCGCTGCGGGCCATCCACCTGGCCGAGAACACCACTGCGCGGGAGCGTGCCGGCGAGCGGCTGACCTACGACGAAGCGATCGGGCTGCAGTGGGGGCTGGTGGCCCGGCGCTACAGCGAGCTGAGTGAATCCGGCCCTGCCGCACCACGAATCGACGACGGATTGGCCGCAACGATGCGCGGTCGGCTGCCGTTCGAGCTGACCACCGGGCAGTCCGAGGTGCTGGAGGTGATCTCGGACGAACTGGCCTCGATGCGGCCGATGAACCGGATGCTGCAGGGCGAGGTGGGCTCGGGCAAGACCATCGTGTCGGTGCTGGCGATGCTGCAGATGGTCGATGCGGGCTACCAGTGTGCCCTGCTGGCGCCCACCGAAGTGCTTGCCGCCCAACATGCCCGCTCGATTCGTGACGTGCTGGGGCCGCTGGCGATGTCAGGGCAGCTCGGCGGGGCCGATGCGGCGACCGGAGTCGCGCTGCTCACCGGGTCGATGACGGCGCCGCAAAAGCGTGCCGTGCGCGACGAGGTGGCGTCCGGGCGGGCCGGCATCGTCGTCGGCACACACGCCCTGCTGCAGGAGGCGGTCGAGTTCCACAACCTGGGCATGGTGGTCGTCGACGAACAGCACCGGTTCGGTGTGGAGCAACGGGATACGTTGCGCGCCAAGGCCCGTGACGGATTGACGCCCCATCTGCTGGTGATGACGGCCACGCCGATTCCGCGCACCGTCGCGCTCACCGTGTACGGCGATCTGGAGACCTCGACGCTGCGCGAGCTGCCCAGGGGTCGCCAACCCATCACCACCAACACAATTTTCATCTCGCAGAAGCCGGCCTGGCTGGACCGGGCCTGGGCCCGCATCCGCGAGGAAGTGGCCGCGGGGCGACAGGCCTATGTGGTCGCCTCACGCATCGACGAGTCCGACAAGCCCGGCGACAAGAGCGATGGGCGCGGCGGCCCGCCGCCGGTCACGGTGGTCGATCTCTTCGACAGGCTGAGTGCGGGCCCGCTGTCCGGGTTACGGCTCGGCCTGATGCACGGCAGGCTGTCCGGTGACGAGAAGGACGCGGTGATGGGCGCTTTCCGGGCCGGCGAGATCGATGTGCTGGTGTGTACCACCGTCATCGAGGTCGGCGTCGACGTACCCAACTCCACCATGATGGTGGTGATGGACGCCGACCGGTTCGGCATCAGCCAGCTTCATCAGCTGCGCGGCCGGATCGGCCGCGGGCAGCACCCCAGCCTCTGCCTGCTCGCCACCCGGCTGCCGGAGACCTCCAAGGCCGGTGAGCGGATCAAGGCCGTTGCGGCGACCCTCGATGGATTCGCCCTGGCGGATCTGGATCTCGACGAGCGGCGCGAGGGAGACGTGCTGGGCCTCAACCAGTCCGGGCGCACCATCAACCTGCGTTTCCTGTCCCTGCGGGATCATCTCGAAGTGATCCAGGAGGCCCGGGCATTCTGCGAGCAGCGTTACGCGCAGAGTCAGCACGATCCCGGAATGGATCTGCTGGCAGCACAATTCGTCAACACCGACCGCGTCGAGTACCTGGACAAGGCGTGACCCGCCGCCGGATTTGGTGGCTAGCCGCAGCCGTGGCACTCGCAGTGGTCGTCGCCATCCAGGTGACGTGGTCGACGCAACGTCCCGCCCGGTTCGCCGCCCAGGCGCAACCGCCCGGCGTCGCGCCGGGGGTGGATCTGCTGGCCGGAGTGTCCGAGGTGCCGGTGCGGGTGCGCGGCAACGACTATCGCCGCGCGGCGTTCGGTGAGTCCTGGGACGACGACAACAGCGCGCCCGGTGGACACAACGGCTGTGACACCCGCAACGACATCCTCGACCGTGACCTCGTCGACAAGACGTTCGTGGCGCTCAAGCGGTGCCCGACCGCCGTGGCGACCGGTACCCTGCACGACCCGTATACGAATGCGGTCGTGTCGTTCGTGCGCGGCAATCAGACCGGTGCCTCGGTGCAGATCGACCACATCGTGCCGCTGGCGTTGGCCTGGGACCTGGGCGCGCGGGACTGGCCCGATGACCTGCGGCTGCGGTTCGCCAACGACCCGGCCAATCTGCTGGCGGTCGCCGGTAAGCCCAACCAGGACAAGGGCGATCAGGAGCCTGCGCACTGGATGCCGCCCAACCGGGCGTTCTGGTGCCAGTACGCGGTGCAGTTCGCCGAGGTGCTGCGCGGCTACGCGCTGCCGGTCGACACCGCGTCGGCCGGGGTCCTGCGCGAAGCTGCCGGCACCTGCCCGACGGGCTGACCTGCTCGTCGGTTCGTTACGGGTGTGATGGCCGGACACCGGCACTAGGGTCGGACCATGATCAACGAGGATGTTGCTAGAACGGCTCGCCCCAAGGGATTTCCCCCGTTGGATGCCTCGACGATCTACCGTCAGGTCGACCTTGACCACCTGGTACGCGCCTACAGCGACCTGCACCCAGAGGCGGCGTTCATGGCATTGTTCAATGCGTATTTCGCGGAAGGTTCAACCGCTCAGAACATCGGCATCATGGAGACCTCGGTGGATTCCCGCCACGTGGTGCTGACTGCCAACAGCGAAACGATCTACGCCGTGCATCCGGTGAATCTGGCCGACCAGGGTGGCGCTGTCGTAGTGCAGGTGCCGCCGCGGGTCATGGGCATGGCTAATGCACCCGGTTGGGTGAACATCACCGACATCGGCGGCCTGGGACCTGACCAGGGCAAGGGCGGCACCTACGTGTTCACCGCGCCGGGATTCGACGGGGCCGTGCCGGCAGACTGTTTTCACTTTCGCGCTCCGACCAACACAATCGTGTGGCTGCTGCGTGGGTTCGTCGAGAACGGTGACACCGCGGCGACGGTGAGGTTCATGAAGGAGCACATCAGGACCTATCCGTTGGCTGCCGCCGACGGCCCACCGGAGACCACGTTCTACAACACTTCTGAGAGCCAGGCGCTGGGCCACCCGATGAACATGCTGTATGAGAGGGAGGATGTCTTCGGGCTGATCAGGCAGTTCTTCGACATGAACGGGTCGGCTTATGTCGTGCACCGTTACATTCACAGCCATCTCGTCGACATGGGTTTCTTCGACGGGACAGTCGATGCGGCGTTGCTCGACGAGGCTGCCGCGATCGGTGACGTACGGCTGCGTACGCTGACTTTCAATAATCGAGCGCCCGATGCCGTCAAGTGGCCCGGTAAGAGTGGATGGCAGTGGGCCAACAACTTCGCCGACGAGCTCTTCACCGGGCGGCACTCGGGACTCTACTCGGCCAGCCAGCATCTAGTGTGGGCGCACCAAGCGACGTTCAACTCGGTAGGGATGACCAGGCCACCGAAAGGTGCTGGCTCCCAGTACATCACGGCGACCAAGGATGCCGATGGCCGGTGGCTCGACGGCGGAAAGCGCTACACGCTGACCTTGCCTCCCAACCCGCCGGCCAAGGACTTCTGGTCGATCATCGCCTACGATGCTACCAACCGTTCGATGGTGCAGAACGACGAATTCCGTTGGGGCGTCAATAGTTACGCCAACGATCTTGGCGTGGAAGAGGATGGGTCGATCCGGTTGCACTTCAGCCCAGTGAAACCGGACGGGGCCAACCAACGCAACTGGATCCAGACCAATCCCGGGCAGGGATACTTCGTCTGGTTCAGGACCTACGGTCCCACTGATGCCTGGTACGACGGTTCCTGGATATTGCCCGACGTCACGATCGAGGAACCGGAAGCCTGAAATGTTCCCACCGTCGAACCCGTTCCTGTTGGCATCGAGCATCCAGCCGATCATCCATTACGACTGCGGGCAGAGCGACGCTGTGCCCGTCGAGGACTGGTCGGGCGAGCATCGCGTCGATCCGGCTCAGGTTGACTACCTGCCCGCACCGGTCGCGATTCCGGGTTGTGTGCACCGCCCTTATCCCGATGGCACCGGGGCGTTGATCGTGACAACCAACTGCTCGGCTACCAAGGTGCGTATCGACGGCGGCCGCTTCGAGGTGGTGCACGAGCTTGTCGTGCCCGGCTTCGAGCAGACCCACGTCACCGGCGACAAAGTTCGATCGCTGATCTCGGCGATGGACTGCGCATGGCTCGATGAGAACGCCGTGCTGGCGGCGCTGAAGGGATACCTCGTCGCACACGGGTGACCGTTGCCAATGCGGCGAGAGCTACAAGTTCAACTGCGCCGGCGGTTTCATCTGGCCATTGCCTTCCGGCGACATCTTCGTCGGCGGAATGTTCGGTCCGGTCCTTATTCGTAGGGCAGCGGAAGGGCTGGTCAGCCCGTGAACGTCGCCGGGTCGGGCCGGAATCGGGTGCCGTCGTCGAGCCCGTTGAGGCTGTCCATCTGTTCGGTGGTCAGCTCGAAGCCGAACACGTCGAGATTGGAAGCGATGCGCTCCGGGTTGGTCGACCGGGAGATCACGATGTTGCCCAGCTGGATGCTCCAGCGGATCAGGACCTGCGCCGGGGTCTTGCCGTGCGCCTCGGCGATGGCCGTGACGGCCGCGTTGTCGAGCAGGCTGCCGACGCCGAGCGGGCTGTAGGCCTGCGTGACGACGTTGTACTGGGCGTTGGCGGCGCGCCAGGCACTCTGGTTGAGCAACGGGTGCAGCTCGATCTGGTTTACCGCAGGAGCGACGAACGTCAGGTCCACGATCGTCGACAGGTTCTCGGGGCTGAAGTTGGACACGCCGGTGGAGCGGGTCATCCCCTCCTGCTTGAGCGCCATCAGTCCACCCCAGCTGTCGACGTACTTGCCGATGTCGTTGCCGGGCCAATGAATCAGGTAGAGGTCCACATAGTCGAGGCCGAGCCGCTCCAGGCTGGCGCGCCCGGCGTCCTGGGACGACGTGAAACCGTGATCGGCGATGTCCAGTTTCGTGGTGACCGAGATCTCCTCGCGCGGAATGCCCGATGCCGCGATGGCACGGCCGACGCCGGCCTCGTTGCCATAGGCGGCCGCGGTGTCGATCAAGCGGTGACCGGCCTCAAGGGCCGCCGATACCACGCGCTCCGCCTCGGAATCCGAGAGTCCGCCGACGCCCAGGCCGACGACCGGGATCGTGCGGTCGTCGTTGAGCGTGACGGTGGGAATCGCAGCCCCGTCCGAGGAGGTCATGGCACCTATCCTGTGAAGTTGAAGGTTCGGGGGTCGGGTCCCAGGCGGGTGTCCGTCTCCAACGAGGCGATGGCCGACATGTCCGACTCGTCCAGATCGAAATCGAACACGTCGAAATTGCTGACAATCCGCTCGGGGTTCACCGACTTGGGGATGACGATATTACCCAGATGTATATGCCACCTAATCAGTACCTGTGCGGCGGTTTTACCGTGCCGTTCGGCGATGCCGGTGATCACCGGATCGGTGAGCAACGAGCCCTGGCCCAGCGGGCTCCACGCCTCGGTGGCGATGCCCAATCTGGCGTGTACCTCGCGAAGCTCATGTTGCGGTAGCAGCGGGTGCAATTCGATCTGATTGACCGCAGGCACGATGCCGGTGGCGTCGATCAGCACCGTCAGGTGTTCGGGCGCGAAGTTGCTGACCCCGATGGATCGGATCCGGCCCTGATCGCGCAGGTGCGCGAAGGCCTTGAAGGTGTCGACGTAGGCGTTGTTGGCCGGCACCGGCCAGTGGATGAGATACAGGTCGAGGTAGTCGACGCCGAGCCGGTCCAGGCTCGCGTCGAACGCGGCCAGCGTCGAGTCATATCCCTGATCGCTGTTCCACAGCTTGGTCACCAGGAACACGTCTTCGCGTGGGACCCCGGAGTTGGCCAGGCCGCGGCCGGTTTCGGCCTCGTTGCGGTACGCGGCGGCGGTGTCGATGTGCCGATAGCCTGCCCGCAGGGCCGCGGTGACCGCGCGTTCGGTCTCCTCGGAAGGGGTCTGCCAAACACCCAACCCGACTTGCGGTATCGAATTACCGTCGTTCAGCGTGACACGAGGACTCACAGAGGGAGCAGCCATGACTGAAAGTCTGCCAGGCGGGCAGGTCCAGGGCGGACCTGGTGGCCACAGCCGGGACACGGTCAAACAGGCGGTGCTCGAGCGGGCAACCAAGTTCACCCTGTCCGCGATTCCGAGGATTTCCGACCGGACCAAGCGACTGCTGCTCGGCGGGCGGTCGGTGGTCGTCGATGGCAACACCCTGGACACCACTCTGCAATTCACCCTGGCCGCCCAACGCGCGGCCGGAGTCGGCGGCCTGGTCGCCGATTACGGCCCGGAGTCCGGCGTCGCCGTTTCGCGAGCCGCGCTGAGAGCCACCGCGGCCATGATGAAGGTCCACATCCGCGCGGACGTGACCGAGATTTCGATTCCCGGTCCGGCCGGTCCCATCCCGGCGCGACGTTATGTCCCGGACGGCACCGGATCCCCGCTCACCTCGGCGCTGCTGTTGTACTTCCACGGCGGCGGCTTCGTGATCGGCGACCTCGACACCCATGACAGCCTGTGCCGGCTGATCTGCCGGGACGGCGGAATTCAGGTGATCTCCGTCGACTACCGGCTCGCGCCGGAGCACAAGGCACCCGCCGCTGTCGACGACGCCTATGCGGCCTACCGCTGGGCGCTCGACCATGCTGCCGGCCTGGGCGCCACGCGCGTCGTCGTAGGTGGAGACAGCGCGGGCGGCAACCTGGCGGCCGTCGTGGCACAGCAGGCCCGCGACTCCGAACTGCCGCTGCCCGCGCTGCAGCTGTTGCTCTATCCGGTCACCGACATGTCGAGCGACACCCGATCCAAGACGCTGTTCTCCGACGGCTATTTCCTGAGCAAACGCGACATGGACTGGTTTACCGGGCACTACCTCGACGATGCCGATGTGACCGCCGACGATCCCGTGATCTCACCGCTGCTGAGCGAGGATCTCTCCGGCCTGCCGCCTGCGCTGGTGGTCACTGCCGGGTTCGACCCGCTGCGTGACGAGGGCAACCGCTACGCGAGAGCCCTCCAGGACGCCGGGGTGGTGGTGGACCTCCGCGAAGAGCGGTCGATGATCCACGCGTTCGCCAACTTCTTCCCGCTGGGAGGCGGCAGTGCCACCGCGACGAGCGCAATGATCTCGGCCCTGCGCGCACATCTCAGCCACGCCGAAAGTTGACCTGTAGGCGCCGGTACGCTTGTCGACGTGGCCAAACCGAAGAAGACCGCGAAGTACGACCTCAAGGCGGCTGATCGCAAGCGCAACCTGTTCGTTCAGATCGGGCTGACAGCCGTGGTGGTGCTGTTCGCCGTCGGCCTGGTGCTCTACATCGTGATGACCGGCCACAAGCGGCCCGCCACCGGGGAGGCCAGGGCCGTCCACGTGGCCGCGCCCAGTGTGATCACCAAAGAGGGGACATCTGAGCCCAAGGTGACGCTGAGCCTCTACGAGGATTTCCTGTGCCCGGCGTGCGGCATGCTCGAGCAACAGTTCGGCCCGACCATCAACAAGCTCATCGACGCCGGCGCGGTGGCCGTTGACTACCACATGGTCGCGATCCTGGACAAGGCCGGCAACGGCTACTCGTCACGGGCCGGAGGTGCCGCCTACTGCGTCGCCGACGAGTCCATCGACGCGTTCCGCCGCTTCCACTCCGCGCTGTTCACACCCGGAATCCAGCCGCAGGAGGGCGGCGGCGTCTACCCGGACAATGCCCGGATCATCGAGTTGGCCCGCCAGGCCGGTGCCGCCGGTGAGGTGCCCGACTGCATCACCAAGGCTCGCTACGTCGAGATGGTGCAAGGCATGGCCGCAGCCACCGAAATCCACTCGACGCCCACCGTCAAGTTCAACGGTGAGGACTACAGCCCGACCACGCCCGACGCGCTGATCGCGAAGGTCAAGGAAATCGTCGGAGACGTGCCGGCCCTGAACGGCCCCGCTCCCGGCCCGGCCGCCCCGGCCCCCGCACCCGGCGCCCCGGCGGCCCCCGCCGCACCTGCGCCCGGTGCACCTGCAGCCCCCGCACCTGCGCCGGCCCACCCATGAGTGACGCCGCAGCGCCCGAGCTCGACGAACTCGGCGATTCAGGGACCGAGAAGGCCCAGGGGGTCGCCGTCGGCAAGGCCGGTGCGGTATGGATCCTGATCGCCGGTGTCCTCGGGCTGGCGGCGGCGCTGGCGCTCACGGTCGAGAAGATCGAGCTGCTGATCGATCCGAGTTACGTGCCGTCCTGCAGCCTCAACCCGGTGATCTCCTGTGGCTCGGTGATGTCCACGTGGCAGGCATCGGCCTTCGGGTTCCCCAACTCGCTGATCGGGGTGGTCGCGTTCACGGTCATCCTGGTCACGGGTGTTCTGACCGTCGCGGGCGTTCGGTTGCCCCGGTGGTACTGGGCCGGGCTGGCGGCGGGAAGCCTGCTCGGTGTGGTCATGGTGCACTGGCTGATCTTCCAGAGCCTCTACCGCATCGGTGCCCTGTGCCCGTATTGCATGGTGGTGTGGTCGGTGACGATTCCGCTGTTCGTGGTGGTGAGCGCGGTTGCGCTCCGGCCGCTGCACACCAATGCGGTAGCCCGGCTCGTCTACCAGTGGCGGTGGTCGCTCGTGGCGCTCTGGTTCACCTCACTTGTGCTGTTGATCTTGGTGCGTTTCTGGGAATACTGGTCAACGCTCCTGTAACACTTCCGCAATAACTTGTCGGTTAGGTCTACCCGTGATTTCCAAACTGTTAGTCGCCAACCGTGGCGAGATCGCCATCCGCGCGTTCCGTGCTGCCTATGAGATGGGCATCGCGACGGTGGCGGTGTATCCGTATGAGGATCGCAATTCGCTGCATCGCCTGAAGGCCGATGAGTCGTATCAGATCGGCGAGATCGGCCATCCGGTACGGGCGTACCTGTCGGTGGACGAGATCATCAGGGTCGCCCAACATTCCGGCGCGGACGCGGTGTACCCGGGCTACGGATTCCTGTCCGAGAACCCGGAACTGGCGGCCGCCTGCGCGGAGGCGGGCATCACTTTCGTGGGGCCCTCGGCCCAGGTTCTGGAATTGACCGGCAACAAGGCGCGGGCGATCGCGGCCGCGAAGGCGGCGGGCCTGCCGGTCCTGGCATCGTCGGCGCCCTCGTCGTCGGTCGATGAATTGGTCGCTGCGGCACGGGATATGGCGTTCCCGCTGTTCGTGAAGGCGGTGTCCGGCGGGGGTGGGCGCGGAATGCGCCGGGTAACCGACCCCGAGGCCCTGCCCGAGGCGGTTGAGGCGGCTTCGCGTGAGGCGGAGTCGGCGTTCGGTGATCCCGCGGTGTACCTGGAGCAGGCCGTCATCAACCCGCGCCACATCGAGGTGCAGATCCTTGCCGATACGCAGGGCAACGTGATGCACCTGTTCGAGCGGGATTGCAGTGTGCAGCGGCGGCACCAGAAGGTGATCGAGTTGGCGCCGGCGCCGAACCTGGACCCTGCACTGCGCGAACAGATTTGCGCGGATGCCGTAGCGCTGGCTCGCCAGATCGGCTACAGCTGTGCGGGCACCATCGAGTTCCTGCTCGACGAGCGCGGTCATCACGTGTTCATCGAGTGCAATCCTCGGATCCAGGTGGAGCACACGGTGACCGAGGAGATCACCGATGTGGACCTGGTCGGCTCACAGTTGCGGATCGCCGCCGGGGAGAGCCTGGCCGATCTGGGTTTGAGCCAGGACTCGTTGGTCATCCGCGGGGCGGCGATGCAGTGCCGGATCACGACCGAGGATCCGGCCAACGGATTCCGTCCGGATACCGGCCGGATCACGGCGTACCGGTCCCCGGGTGGTGCGGGTGTTCGCCTGGACGGTGGCACCAACGTCGGGGCCGAGGTGTTGGCGCACTTCGACTCGATGCTGGTCAAGCTGACCTGTCGGGGTCGGGATTTCTCCACGGCGGTGGCGCGGGCGCGCCGTGCCCTGGCGGAGTTCCGCATCCGCGGGGTATCGACGAACATCCCGTTTTTGCAGGCCGTGATCGAGGATCCGGACTTCCGTGCCGGACGGGTCACCACCTCGTTCATCGACGACCGCCCGCAGCTTCTGACCGCGCACACCCCTGCCGACCGCGGTACCAAGATCTTGAATTACCTGGCCGATGTCACGGTGAACAAGCCCAACGGTGAGCGGCCGTCGGCGGTGTACCCACAGGACAAGCTGCCGGCGTTGGATCTGTCGACCGTGCCGCCGGCGGGCTCCAAACAGCGTCTGGTCGAGTTGGGGCCCGAGGGGTTCGCCCGGTGGATGCGGGACAGCAAGGCCCTCGGGGTCACCGATACGACGTTCCGCGACGCCCACCAGTCGTTGTTGGCCACGCGGCTGCGGTCCACCGGCCTGCTCAAGGTGGCGCCCTACGTGGCACGGACGATGCCGCAGTTGTTGTCCATCGAGTGTTGGGGTGGGGCGACTTACGATGTGGCGCTGCGGTTTTTGAAGGAAGATCCGTGGGAGCGGCTGGCCGCCCTGCGTGAGGCGGTGCCCAACATCTGTCTGCAGATGCTGCTGCGGGGCCGGAACACGGTGGGGTACACGCCGTATCCGGAGTTGGTGTGCTCGGCGTTCGTAGAAGAAGCAGCGGCCACAGGAATCGACATCTTCCGGATCTTCGACGCGCTCAACAACGTCGAGTCGATGCGTCCGGCGATCGACGCGGTGCGTGAGACCGGTACGGCGATTGCCGAAGTGGCGATGTCCTACACCGGGGATCTCAGTGACCCCGGCGAAAACCTGTACACGCTGGATTACTACCTGAAGCTGGCCGATCAGATCGTCGATGCCGGCGCTCACGTGCTGGCGATCAAGGACATGGCCGGGTTGTTGCGCCCGCATTCCGCGCACCTTCTGGTGAGTGCGCTGCGGTCACGCTTCGATCTGCCGGTACATGTGCACACCCACGACACTCCAGGCGGGCAGCTGGCCACGTATCTGGCGGCGTGGCAGGCCGGGGCGTCGGCAGTGGACGGTGCGGCCGCGCCGTTGGCGGGCACAACCAGTCAGCCGGCGTTGTCCTCGATCGTGGCCGCGGCCGCGCACACCGAGTACGACACCGGGTTGTCGCTGGGTGCGGTGTGTGATCTGGAGCCCTACTGGGAGGCGTTGCGCAAGGTGTATGCGCCGTTCGAGTCCGGGCTTCCGGCACCGACGGGACGTGTCTACACCCACGAGATCCCCGGCGGACAGTTGAGCAATCTGCGTCAGCAGGCCATCGCGCTAGGACTGGGGGATCAGTTCGAGGAGATCGAGACCGCGTACGCCGCGGCCGACAGGGTGCTGGGCCGGTTGGTGAAGGTGACCCCGTCGAGCAAGGTGGTGGGGGATCTGGCGTTGGCGTTGGTGGGCACCGGGGTCAGTGCGCAGGAGTTCGCCGCGGACCCGGCGAAGTACGACATCCCCGACAGCGTGATCGGTTTCCTGCGCGGCGAACTCGGTGATCCGCCGGGCGGGTGGCCGGAACCGTTGCGCACCAAGGCACTTGAGGGCCGGGGACCGGCCAAGCCGATCCAGGAGCTCTCGGTCGAGGATGAAGCGCTGTTGGCTGCGCCCGGCCCCAAACGGCAGGCGGCGTTGAACCGGTTGCTGTTCCCGGCACCGACCAAGGAGTTCGAGGGGCACCGCGAAATCTACGGCGACACCTCCGGCCTGAGTGCCAATCAGTTCTTCTACGGGCTGCGCTACGGCGAGGAGCACCGTGTCGAGCTCGAGCGCGGTGTGCAGTTGCTGATCGGTCTGGAGGCGATCTCCGATGCCGACGAGCGCGGGATGCGCACGGTGATGTGCATCCTCAACGGGCAACTGCGTCCGATCACGGTGCGAGACCGCAGCATCGCCAGCGAGGTCCCGGCCGCGGAGAAGGCCGACCGCAACAACCCGGATCATGTCGCGGCACCGTTCGCCGGAGTGGTCACCGTCGGTGTGGCAGCCGGCGACACCGTGGAAGCCGGCGCGACGATCGCCACCATCGAGGCGATGAAGATGGAAGCCGCGATCACGGCCCCCAAGGCCGGCACCGTCGAACGTGTCGCCGTGGCCGCCACGGCGCAGGTCGAGGGTGGTGACCTACTGGTCGTGGTGACCGGTTCGGCGGGCAGGAGCGAAGCGACCGGGGGATCGAGCTGACCCGGATCGTCGCGGGGACACTCGGTGGGCGCCGGATCGCGGTGCCCCGCAGCGGTACCCGCCCCACCTCCGACCGGGTCAGGGAGGCCGTGTTCAACGCGTTGACGGCGCGGCTGGATTTCACCGGATTGTCGGTGCTGGATCTGTACGCCGGTTCGGGAGCGCTTGGTCTGGAAGCGCTTTCGCGTGGTGCCACCTCGGCCACCTTCGTCGAGTCGGATGCGCGGGCGGCCGCCGTCATCGCCGAGAACATCACCGCGTTGGGCGTCCGCAACGCCGCGGTACGCCGGGGCAATGTGGACTCGGTGTTGGCCGGGGGTGCGACGCGGCCGGTCGATCTGGTTTTCGCCGACCCGCCGTACGACCTCGGTGACGCCGCGGTCGATGAGATGCTGACGGTGTTGGCCGCTGCCGGCTGGGTGGCGGCGGGCACCCTCGTCCTGGTGGAGCGGCGGTCGTCGAGTCAGCCGGTGAGCTGGCCGGAAGGCTGGGATGCGTTGAGCGCCCGGCGCTACGGTGACACCCGCGTCGAACTCGCCGAAGTGGGCTAGCGGGTCGGTCGCGCCGGCGGGGCCTGTACCGTCGTCACCCATGAGTGGCGCGGTATGTCCCGGCTCCTTCGACCCGGTGACCCTTGGCCATATCGACATCTTCGAGCGTGCGGCTGCGCAGTTCGATGAGGTCGTGGTGGCGATTCTGGTGAATCCCAACAAGAAGGGCATGTTCGACCTCGACGAGCGCATCGCGATGATCGCCGAATCGACCACGCACCTGCCGAATCTTCGGGTCGAGTCCGGGCAGGGCCTGGTCGTCGACTTCGTCAAGACGCGCGGTCTGACCGCGATCGTCAAGGGTCTGCGCACCGGCACCGACTTCGAATACGAGCTGCAGATGGCTCAGATGAACAAGCATGTGGCCGGTGTCGACACCTTTTTTGTGGCCACGACACCGCAGTATTCGTTCGTCTCGTCGTCGCTGGCCAAAGAGGTCGCCGCCCTGGGCGGCGACGTCTCGGCGCTTCTTCCCGAGCCGGTCAACCGCCGGTTGCAGGAGAAGCTCAACAGTTAGCCTGCGCCGGGCGCTGGGTTGTGAGCGAGTTTGCCGGCGGGATTTTGCACATGAGTCGACGTGGGTGGCGAACACGGGCGAACAAGCCCGTCGGCGACACACCGATTGTGCTCCCAAGTCACAGGCGTAACACCAGGCACACTGGTCACTGACAACGACGACCTGGAGGGTTTTGCCGTGTACCGAGTTTTTGAAGCGCTCGACGAGCTCGGCGCGATCGTTGAAGAAGCGCGTGGTGTGCCGATGACGGCCGGCTGCGTGGTGCCCCGCGGTGATGTGCTCGAGCTGATCGACGACATCAAGGACGCGATCCCCGGTGAGCTCGACGACGCACAGGACGTGCTGGATGCGCGCGATTCGCTGTTGCGCGAAGCCAAGGAACACTGCGAGTCGGTGATGGGCAAGTCCAACGCCGATGCCGACGGCATGCTCAATCACGCCAGGGGCGAGGCCGACCGGCTGCTCGCCGACGCGAAGGCGCAGGCCGACCGAATGGTCGCCGAGGCCCGTCAGCACAGCGAGCGCATGGTCGGGGAGGCGCGCGAGGAGGCGGCGCGACTCGCGGCCGCCGCGAAGCGGGAATACGACGCGAGCACCGGCAGGGCCAAGGCCGAGGCCGATCGCCTGACCGAGAACGGCAACCTGTCCTACGAGAAGGCCGTGCAGGAGGGCATCAAGGAGCAGCAGCGTCTGGTGTCGCAGACCGAGATCGTCTCGACGGCGACCGCCGAGGCCACCCGGCTCGTCGACGCGGCGCATGCCGAAGCCGACCGGTTGCGCGGCGAGTGCGACATCTATGTCGACAGCAAACTGGCCGAGTTCGAGGACTTCCTCAACGGCACGCTGCGCTCCGTCGGGCGCGGACGTCACCAGCTACGCACCACCGCGGGAACGCACGACTACGCCACCCGCTGACGACCGTGGGTGACGGTCGGTGCACTGCGTCGTGGTGTGGTCTGACGCCGCCGTAGGATCGATGCATGGCAACGCATGCGAGATCGGCTGGGCGGGGCGGGCCTGATCGGCGTAGTAATTCCCGATCGCCGCTGGTGATCGACGTCTCCCGGCTGGGCCGGCGGCCGGGTTCGTTTCTGGCCCACCAGGAGACGGTGCCCAGTCCGGTGCGTATCGGCGCCGAGCTGGTCGCCATCGAGAAAGGTGCGCCGCTCGAACTCGACCTGCAGCTGCAGTCGGTGTCCGAGGGAGTGCTGGTCATCGGGACCGTATCGGCTCCCACCGTCGGTGAATGCGCGCGCTGCCTGACTGCACTCACCGGCGACGTCGAGATCGAACTCACCGAGTTGTATGCGTACCCGGACAGCACCACCGACGAGACCACCGAGGCCGACGAGTTGGGCCGGGTGGGCGCCTCTGGTCAGGCCGACACCGTCAACCTGGAACAGCCGATCATCGACGCCGTCGGGTTGGCGTTGCCGTTCTCCCCGTTGTGCCGTCCGGACTGCCCGGGCCTGTGCCCCGAATGCGGTGTCGCGCTGGCCACCGCGGAAGCGGGACATCACCACGACAAGATCGATCCCCGCTGGGCCAAGCTGGCCGCGATGCTACCCGAGGATGAGCGGCCCGGGAGCGACGAGTGACCGATTCGCACGAGGCGCTGCTGGAGGCGCTCGGCGTCGGCCTTCCCGCCGAACTGCTCACCATCGCGTTGACGCATCGCAGCTACTCCTACGAGAACGGCGGCCTGCCCACCAACGAGCGGTTGGAGTTCCTCGGCGATGCCGTGCTGGGGCTGACGATCACCGAGGAGCTCTACCACCGTCACCCGGAACGCTCCGAGGGTGACCTGGCCAAGCTTCGCGCCAGCATCGTCAACACCCAGGCGCTGGCCGATGTCGGCCGTGGGCTCACCGAGGGCGGTCTCGGCAGCCACCTGTTCCTGGGCAAGGGAGAGGAGAACTCCGGTGGCGCCGACAAGTCCAGCATTCTCGCCGACGGCGTCGAATCCCTGCTCGGCGCAATCTATCTGGAGTACGGGCTGACCACTGCCCGTGAGGTCATCCTGAGGTTGTTCGGTGCGCTGCTCGACACCGCCCCGACGCTCGGAGCCGGACTGGACTGGAAGAGCAGCCTGCAGGAGCTGACCGCATCACGCGGGCTCGGTGCCCCCACCTACGTGGTGACCTCCACCGGGCCTGATCACGACAAGGAGTTCTCGGCGACCGTGGTGGTGGCCGATGTCGAATATGGCAGAGGTGTGGGGCGTAACAAGAAAGAGGCCGAGCTCAAAGCTGCGGCCGCGGCCTGGACCGCACTCGACAATGCGTGAGCACCGATGCCCGAACTACCCGAGGTAGAGGTAGTCCGCCGCGGGCTACAGGAACATGTTGCGGGCAAATCGATTTCGGCGGTACGTGTGCATCATCCGCGTGCCGTACGCCGTCACGAGGCCGGTCCCGCCGATCTGACCGCGCGACTGCTGGGCGCCCGCATCACCGGAACCGGACGCCGGGGCAAGTACCTCTGGCTGACGCTGGGGGAGGATGGCAGCGAGGACGCGACCGATGCCCTGGTGGTGCATCTGGGGATGAGCGGCCAGATGCTGTTGGGGCCGCTGCGCGACGACCGGCATCTGCGGATCGCCGCGCTCCTCGACGACGGCACGGCCCTGAGCTTCGTCGACCAACGGACGTTCGGGGGCTGGCAGCTGGCCGATCTGGTGACGGTCGACGGCGCCGCGTTGCCTCAGCCTGTCGCTCACATCGCGCGCGATCCGCTCGACCCGCAGTTCGATCGAGACAGCGTGGTTACCGTGTTGCGGCGCAAGCACTCTGAGATAAAACGTCAGCTGCTCGACCAGACCGTGGTGTCCGGTATCGGCAACATCTACGCCGACGAGGCGCTGTGGCGGACCAAGGTCAACGGCGCCAGGACCGCCGCGCAGCTGCCGCGCCGCCGATTGGCCGAGGTGCTCGACGCCGCCGCTGCGGTGATGACCGATGCACTGAGCCAGGGCGGCACGTCGTTCGACTCGCTGTATGTGAACGTCAACGGCGAATCCGGTTATTTCGAACGGTCTTTGGACGCCTACGGTCGCGAAGGGGAGCCGTGCCGGCGGTGCGGTGCGGTGATGCGCCGTGACAAGTTCATGAACCGGTCATCGTTCTACTGCCCGCGGTGTCAGCCCCGTCCCCGGGGCTGACGCGCGCCTCACCCGAGGCGGATCAAGGCATGCTGGGCATGCCCGGCATGTCGGACATGCAGATCTTCCACGATCCGCTTTCCTTGCGCAGGTACAGCTTGCCGGGGCCCGCGCTGCTCGAGATGTCGACGACGGCCTTGCTACCGGTCACCGTGATCTTGGTGATCTCCGCCGATCCACTGGAGTCGGTGGTCTTCGGGATGTCGATCGCATCCAGGCCGCCGATCTTGTCGAAGAGGTCGCGATCCGCCTGGCAGAAGTAGGGCAGGGCCTCGTTGAGGTCACTGGAACTCGACATCACCTCATCGAGGAAATCCCGCACCTCTTTCTCGGCATCGCTGGAGCCGGAGGACTGTGACGAGCCCGCGGTGTTACGGCCCCCGCTCGAATTCGATTCGCCCTTCAACGCGAAGATCAGGACGCCGCCGAGTACGACCACCACAGCCAGCACGGCGCCGCCGATCGCCAACCACTTACGGTTGCCGCCGCCTGGCGGCTGGGGAGTGGGGTATCCGTACGGCGGTTGTGGCGCACCGTAGGGCTGCTGAGCTCCGTAGGGCGCTCCGTACTGCTGGGGTGCTCCGTACGGCTGGGGTGCACCGTAGGGCGCTCCGTACGGAGGCTGGGGCTGTTGCGGCGCTCCATACGGCTGTTGCGGTGCGCCGTAGGGCGAGCCGTAGGGCTGCTCAGGCTGCTGGGGCGCTCCATAGGGCGAGCCGTAGGGCTGCTCAGGGTTGGCGCCGGTGTTCGTCGGATATCCCTGAGGCCCGCCCGGCTGATACGGCTGCTGCCAGGGCTCGGGAGAGCCCGATGGCGGGGTGGGCGGATTACTCGGCGGGTACGTCACGGTGCTCCTCGGCGAAGTCGGTCTGGCCGAGTCTATCGTCGCTGCGTCGTTCGCCGCCGTGGTGAACTGGGTCCCAAGCTGGGCGTGCGGCGATTACCCCTGGAATAACCGCGTGTCGCGACGTGTAGAAATACCGCATGACCGAACTTTGGGTTGACCGCACCGGTGTCCGCAGGTATGTCGGACGCAGTTCGCGCGGTGCAGAGGTGCTGGTGGGCAGTGAGGACGTCGAGGGCGTGTTCACCCCCGGCGAGCTGATGAAGATCGCGCTCGCGGCGTGCAGCGGAATGTCCAGCGATGAGCCGCTGCGGCGGCGTCTGGGCGACGACTATCCGGCGACTATCCGGGTATCGGGACCGGCGGACCGGGAGCAGGAGCGCTACCCGCTGCTGGAAGAGAAACTCGAAATCGACGTGTCGGGCCTTTCGGAGGCCGAGGTGGCCCGGGTGTTGACCGTCGTCGAGCGCGCGATCGACCAGGTCTGCACGGTCGGCCGCACCCTCAAATCCGGCACCGAGGTGAAGTTCGAGGTCGCCACTCGATGACCGGACCGCACCTACCTGAAGCCGGGCCCGACGCCGAGGTGCGGCTGAGCGCCTGGGTGCATGGTCAGGTGCAAGGCGTGGGGTTCCGGTGGTGGACCCGATCGCGCGCGCTGGAGCTCGGTCTGACCGGGTTTGCTTCGAATCGGCCGGACGGCCGGGTGCACGTCGTGGCCCAGGGCCCGCGCGAGAGATGCCAGCGATTGCTTGAGCTGCTGCAGAGCGGTCAGACCCCGGGGTCGGTGGATCATGTCGTCGCAGATTGGGCGGATGCCGACGCCCCGATGGCGGGGTTCAACGAACGGTAGCCGAGTCGGCGGTAGGGTAAATCGCCGTGCACCTCAAGAGTCTGACGCTGAAGGGCTTCAAGTCCTTCGCCTCTCCGACGACTCTGCGGTTCGAACCCGGCATCACCTGCGTCGTCGGCCCCAACGGGTCGGGCAAATCGAACGTCGTTGACGCCCTGACCTGGGTCATGGGTGAGCAGGGCGCCAAGACCCTGCGCGGCGGCAAGATGGAGGACGTCATCTTCGCCGGCACGTCCTCGCGGGCACCGCTGGGCCGCGCCGAGGTGACGCTGACCATCGACAACTCCGACAACGCGCTGCCGATCGAGTACTCCGAGGTGTCGATCACCCGCCGCGTGTTCCGCGACGGTGCCGGCGAATACGAGATCAACGGCAGCAGCTGCCGATTGATGGACGTCCAGGAACTGCTCAGTGACTCCGGCATCGGCCGCGAGATGCACGTCATCGTCGGCCAGGGCAAGCTCTCCGAGATCTTGGAGTCGCGCCCCGAGGATCGCCGCGCCTTCATCGAGGAGGCCGCCGGGGTCCTCAAGCATCGCAAGCGCAAGGAAAAAGCGGTCCGCAAGCTCGACTCGATGGCCGCGAACCTGGCCCGCCTGACCGATCTGACCACCGAGTTGCGCCGCCAGCTCAAGCCACTGGGCCGCCAGGCCGAGATGGCGCGCCGTGCGGCGACGATTCAGGCCGATCTGCGTGACGCGCGGCTGCGCCTCGCCGCTGACGACCTGGTCAGAAGGCAGGTCGAGTTCCACAACACCAATCAGGCCGAGACCACACTGCGTCGCGAGCATGACGAGGCGACCGTCCGACTGGAAGCCTCCACCGTCGAACTGCAGGCACACGAGGCCGCGGTGGCGGAGCTGACCCGCCGCGCCGAGGCCGCCCAGCAGACCTGGTTCCGGGCCTCGGCCCTGGCTGAACGGGTGAGCGCTACGGTGCGGATCGCGACCGACCGGGCACAGCTGTTCGAGTCCGAGACGGAGGTCTCCACCGGGCAGGATCCGGAAGCCCTGGAGGCCGAGGCCAACGAGGTTGCCGAGCTGGAGATGGAGCTGCTCGGCGAGCTCGAAGAGTCGCGCATCGTTCTGGAGAGCGCCCGTGCCGAACTGGCCGAACGTGAGCAGCGCGCCGCCGAGGCCGAGCGGGCGCACCTGGCCGCGGCACGGGCCGAGGCCGACCGTCGCGAAGGGCTGGCCAGGTTGTCCGGGCAGGTCGACACGATGCGTACCCGGGTCGAGTCGATCGACGACGGCGTCATGCGGATGTCGGTCAACATCGAGGAAGCTGCGGCCAAAGCCCAACTGACACAGGCCGAATTCGAGACCGTTCAGAGCCGCGTCGGCGAATTGGATGCCGGTGAAATGGGTCTGGACGAGCAGCACGACCGTTCGGTGGCGGCCCTGAGGCTGGCCGATGAACGGGTGGCCGAACTGCAATCCGCCGAGCGTGCCGCCGAACGGCAGGTCGCGTCGCTGCGGGCCCGGATCGAGGCCCTCTCGGTCAGCCTGGACCGGCGCGACGGTGCCGCCTGGTTGCAGAAGAACCACCCTGGCTCAGGGCTTTTCGGCACCATCGGGGAATACCTGAAGGTGCAGCCGGGGCACGAGGTGGCGGTGGCCACAGTTCTGGGTGCGGCCGCCGACGCGTTGGCCGCCGAGGATTTCGGAGTCGCCGCTGCCGCCGTCGCCGCGCTCAAGGAATCCGACGGCGGCCGGGCCGCCCTGCTGTTGGGGGACTGGAAGGTCAACGGCGCCTCAACCTCGGGGGTGCTTCCCGACGGTGCGATCTGGGCCAACGACGTGGTCACGGTCCCGGACCGCCTGCGGGGGGCGATCACCGCGATGCTCGCCGGGGTGGCCGTGGTGACCGATCTGCCTGCTGGGGTGCAGCTGGTCTCGGCGCGCCCGGACCTGCGTGCGGTGACCGCCGAAGGTGATCTGGTCGGCGCCGGCTGGATCAGCGGCGGGTCCGACCGCAAACCGTCCACGCTCGAGATCAGTTCCGAGATCGACAAGTCCCGCCGCGAACTGGAGACCGTCGAGCGGCAGACCGGTGAGTTGGCGGCTGCACTGTCGGGTGCGCTTGCCGAGCAGGCGGCTCGACGGGAGGCGGCCGAAGAGGCGATGGCCGCGCTCAACGAATCCGACGCTGCGATCGCGGCGATCTACGAGCAGCTGGGCCGGCTGGGACAGGATGCCCGCGGCGCCGGTGACGAGTGGCAGCGGTTGATCCGGCAACGCGACGAGCTCGAGGCCGGACGCACCAAGACGGTCGAGGAACTCACCGAACTCGAGTCGCGGCTGCACAACGCCGAACAGCTTCCGATGTTCGAGGCCGAGCCGGTGGACCGTCAGACCTCGATGGCGGCCGCGGAGGCGGCGCGTTCGGTCGAGGTGGAGGCCCGTCTGTCGGTGCGCACCGCCGAGGAACGCGCGAATGCGGTTCGCGGACGCGCTGATTCACTCCGCCGGGCAGCGGCCGCCGAGCGCGAGGCCCGGGTGCGTGCGCAACGGGCCCGCGAGGCGCGCGCACATGCGGCCCGGGTGGCCGCGGCCGTGTCTGAGTCGGGACGCATTGTGGCCCAACGGTTGAGCGCGGTGGTGGCGGTGGCCTCGCGGATGCGTGACGAGCTGTCCACCGAGCGTCAACTGCGTGGCACGGCGCTCTCCCAGGTGCGCGAGGTGGTCACCGAACTCAACGCGAGGATCACCGCTCTCACCGATTCCCTGCACCGTGACGAGATGGCCAAAGCGCAAGCGTCACTCCGTATCGAGCAGCTCGAGGCGCAGGTGCTCGAGCAGTTCGGGATGCCTGCGGCGGATCTGATCGCCGAGTACGGCCCGCAGGTTGCGTTGCCGCCCAGCGACTTGGAGATGGCGGAGTACGAGCAGGCGCGTGAGCGGGGTGAGCAGGTCATGGCGCCCGCGCCGATGCCGTTCGACCGGCCGACCCAGGAGCGCCGGGCCAAGAAGGCCGAACGCGAGCTGTCGGAGTTGGGCCGGGTGAATCCGCTTGCGCTGGAAGAGTTCGCGGCGCTGGAGGAACGCTACAACTTCCTGTCGACACAACTAGAGGACGTCAAGGCTGCGCGCACCGATCTGCTGGACGTGATCGCCGATGTCGATACCCGGATTCTGCAGGTGTTCACCGAGGCCTATGTCGACGTGGAGCGCGAATTCGAGCAGGTGTTCTCCACCCTGTTCCCCGGTGGTGAGGGACGCCTTCTGCTCACCAATCCTGCCGACATGCTCACCACGGGAATCGAAGTCGAGGCCAGGCCGCCGGGCAAGAAGATCAAGAGACTGTCGCTGCTGTCGGGTGGCGAGAAGTCGTTGACCGCGGTGGCCATGCTGGTGGCGATCTTCCGGGCCCGCCCGTCGCCGTTCTACGTGATGGACGAGGTCGAGGCCGCGCTCGACGACGTGAACCTGCGCCGGCTGATCAGCCTGTTCGAGCAGCTGCGGGAGAAGTCCCAGCTGATCGTGATCACCCACCAGAAGGCCACCATGGAGGTCGCCGACGCGCTCTACGGTGTGACCATGCGCGGTGACGGCATCACCACCGTGATCTCGCAGCGAATGCGAGGTCAGGAACTGGCCGCCAGCCCGGGCTGAATCGCGGGCGCTACGAGCCTGTTCGGTAGATCGACGGCGGTCCCCAGCCGGGTCCGCTGAAGCAACCGTCGCCGGTCTGCGTCGCGCATCCGTTCACCTGGGCGGGCGCCGGGGGTGGAGGCGTCGATGTGGTCGAGGCCGCCTCCAGTGTCACGTACGACGTTTTCATGACCGGCGCGGCCGATACGGTGCGCTCCTTGTAGAACGCCTTGATCTCGACCTCTGGCGGCAGCTTCTGGCCGGCATTGACGACCAGGCTCCATTTGCCGTCTGAGACATTCGTTCCCGCCGTCCAGATCGGATCGGCGGCGTCCGACGGACTGATCATCACGCCGACCGCCTCGACACGCGGGATCGCCGAACCCGCAACGGTGACCTTGGTACCGGAGTCGCTGAACGTCACGGAGTCGACCGAACCACGATCGGAGCTCTGGACCTCGGTGACAGGCGCCGAAGGCACGTCGTTGTGCTGGGTGATCGTCGTGAGGATGGACGGCATGGCTGCGATGAGCGCGCCGCCGAGGGTACCGATCAGCCCGATCATGGCCGCACTCCTGGCGGTCGGTTTCTTGCTGGTACTTGTGCGGCGACGTTTCGCGCGCGGCGGGGTCGTGGTGCCGACGGCTTGTGAGTTCGTAGTCATGACAGTGGGCCTTGTGTCTGGGTCCCGGCGGGTTGTCGGTTCGGGTACAGAGATGATCACGCGACGATCACGAACCACGCATGCGTAGTGGACTACTCGAATGTCCTGATCTCACGCGCGCCCCGCAACCGTCAGCTGGGATCGCGGCGGGCACATGGCGCCGCACGTGGCGGTGAGGTCCGGATTCCCCCGTGGATCCGGACCTCACCCCGCAATTCGAAGGATCTGTGCAGCTACGCCGCGTCGGAGTGTCCGGCGCGATGCTGACGGCGCGGCTTACCTTGCGTATCGCTGTCTTTCGTTTTCGCCGTCCCGAACTTGGGCTGGGCCGAACCACTTTCGTCGGAGTGGGGAATTCTGCGGGTCGGTCGCGGGTCGTCGCCTGATACCTCGGCCTTTATGTCATCCGAGGCCTTCTTGGGCGAGAGCGCCTGCCGCAGTGACTGCCGGATTCGCTCAGACGTCGGTCTCGGCTTCAGTGGCACCTCGGTATCGACCTCGGCCTTGACTTCGGGGTCGGCCTCGGCCGCGACGGTGGTATCGACGTCGGTCTTGACTTCAGGATCGGTAGTCTCGGGATCGGCTTTCGGGGTGTTTGCGGCATCCTGGGCGAGGGGGGCGTTGTCGGTTGACGGGTGGATACCCGTCAGGTGCAGGCGGGTGCGTTCCAGCGGTGACACTGCCGGCACCGGGGTGTTGAGCGTCACCTTCCCCGGAGCCGATTTATCAAGTGTGGCAACGGTTTCTGTGTGGACACGGGCAGTGTCGCCGGTCTTGATACCCAAGTCGGCGAGTGCATTGCGCACGCCCTCCTCGGCTGCGGCGCGCAGGTCCGATGCCAGCTTGTCGAGATCGATGCGGGGTATCAGCCCGGCGCGGGTCGGAACCCCCATGTTCGCCGGCGTGCGGTCATAGCCGAGTTCGATCAGTACCCGCAGGGTCGGCTCGACCAGGTCGAGCGCCGGCGTCAGAATTCCTATGCCGCGCAATGGCTGTAGCAGCGGAAGGTGCTCGGTGTGCACCAGGTAGTAGGTGGTGTTGCCGGAGGTGTAGGACTGGTACGTACTCGGGTCGTTCAGGTTGACCACCGATGACCCGTAGTTCGGGTGCAGGTAGATGTAGCCCATCAGGGCGTTGAGATCGGCCAGCACGTTGAGTGGGTATTTGGGAAAGTCGGCGATCAGGTCGTACTGGCGGGCTACGTCGATCGTCTGATACTCGTCGTCCGGGGTGGCGCCGTCGAAGCTGACTCCGAGGATCGGTATGTAGAGACCTTCGAAGCGGGCGAGGATTCCGCCGTTGGGCCGGTTGGGGTTGGCCACGAACACGAAGGACAACTCGTCAGCCGAGGGGACCGTGGCGCCCTGCGCGCGAAGCTCGGCGAGATTGCGCTTCTCCCGGGTGGCGATGTTGGCGCTCTGTGAGTAGCCGACGACGACTTTGTCTCCCGGGGTGGTCAGCACGGCGTTGTTGAGGCTCAGGACGCCGCGGGCGACCGAGGTGTCGAAGCTGATGTCAGTCAGGCTGGTCGCGGGCCAGAACTGCTCTGGCGTCGACACCCATTTCAAGTCGTCTTCATCGAGGTGCCGGTCAGACAGATAGGTGTTGTTGACCTGGTCCACGTAGGTACCGGAACCCCATTGGTGCGGATCTCCCAGCGCCTTCATCCCGGTTCCGCCCATGATGAGTGCAGTAGCCGCCAGTTGAACCAGCGTGGACATGCTCGCCGTCACGACCAGCCCGACTGTGCCGATCAGAGCGACCAGCGTCAGTGCTACCCCCCGAAGCACACGAATGTGCATTCTCGTCCTCCCTTTCGAAAAATTTCATGGGAAGGACCACATGCTGACCAGACGCTGAAGCCATTCCCGACCCATCTGGATCGTGAACTACCTCGAGCCCTGTTGTCAGCGAATTCAAATAAATAGGACGAAAGAAGATAAAGCCACAGTTGAACGAGGGATTTTAATAGAGTGGACCATCACGGCAGCTAAGCCGTAGATGATTTCTACGGCTTGCGCGGGCGCGTTCTTCAGGTCGCGTGGTGAACGGAATATACCGCCTCGGTACGTTCGTGTACCAAAGTTTTCGGCAATCGCCTACGCCGATGTTCCGGCCCGCTCGTATGTGGGCCATGTGCCGGAGCGAAGCCGCGCAACGGGGCCGATCGTTCGCGGGTGGCCGCCCTGAGACAATGGCGGCGTGACAGAAGGTGCGTTGTTGGGTCTGTGGATCGCCATTGCGGTCGTCGCTGTACTGGTCGTCGTCGCCCTCACGGTGGGAGTGGTGCGTTACCGGCGGCGGCGGATCAGCCTGTCGGAACGAGACGCCTCGAAACCGATCGACCGCTCCGGCGGCTACACGGCTTCCTCGGGCATCACGTTCAGCAAGTCGGGCACCCCGACGCTCGAACGCATCGACGCCAGCGGACTGCCAGCGGTCGGCGATGACGCCACCATTCCGCGGGACGCACCCAAACGCACCATCTCCGACGTTCAACTGCCGGAGCCGCCGGTCGAGTCCGCCGCACCCGAAGCACCGCCGGCGCCCGAGGAATCCGCAGACTCGGTCGCCGCACCGGCAATCCCCGATGAGCCGGCCGCGCCGGAAGTAGCTGCCGCCGAGCCCACCGAGCTTCCGGCCGAGGCTCCCGACGCCGTGGCCGCCGCCGTGGAGGACATCGCCCCGGCCGAAGGGCGCATGGACCGGTTGCGGGGCCGCCTCGCCAAGTCTCAGAACGCGTTGGGCCGCAGCATGCTCGGGCTCCTGGGCGGCGGTGATCTCGACGAAGACTCATGGGAGGCCGTCGAGGACACCCTGTTGATCGCCGACCTGGGCCCGGTGGTCACCGAGTCCGTCGTCGCCGCCTTGCGCGAGCGGATGGCCAGCAAGGGCGTGCGCAGCGAGGCCGACGCCCGCGCGGTGCTGCGCGAGGTACTGATGTCGGAGCTGCGGCCCGAGTTGGACCGTTCGATCAAGGCGCTGCCGCACGACGACAAGCCGTCGGTGCTGTTGGTGGTCGGTGTGAACGGCACCGGCAAGACCACCACGGTGGGCAAGCTGGCGAGGGTTCTGGTCGCCGACGGCCGCCGCGTGGTGCTCGGCGCGGCCGACACATTCCGCGCCGCGGCCGCCGATCAGTTGCAGACCTGGGCTGCGCGCGTCGGGGCGGAGGTGGTGCGCGGGCCCGAAGGTGCGGATCCGGCATCGGTGGCGTTCGACGCCGTCGACGAGGGTGTCAAGGTCGGCGCTGACGTTGTCGTCATCGACACCGCAGGCCGCCTGCACACCAAGACCGGCCTGATGGACGAACTCGGCAAGGTCAAGCGGGTGGTGGAGAAGCGCGCCGCCGTCGACGAGGTGCTGTTGGTGCTCGATGCCACCATCGGCCAGAACAGTCTGCCGCAGGCCAAGGTGTTCGCCGAGGTCGTGGACATCACCGGGGTTGTGCTGACGAAGCTCGACGGCACCGCCAAGGGCGGCATCGTGTTCCGGGTTCAGCAGGAACTCGGCGTACCGGTCAAGCTCGTCGGACTCGGTGAAGGGCCCGACGACCTCGCACCGTTTGAGCCTGCGGCGTTCGTCGACGCCCTGCTGGGCTAGAAAAAACCCACGGAAACGCACGGTGTAACACCGGCGAAACGCAGCCTGCCTATCCGTTCACACGAGCGAAACGCGACGGCGTCGTAGCCGAAACATCCACTCAGCATTGTCTTGACCAGGTCAATGGCCGTGAATCCTTGCGGCCGTGGTGTGGTGAAGGAGGAAACTGCGAGTGGAGCAATTCCCGATATTGGGTGCACCGGACACCGGTGACACGGCATGGATGCTGGCCGCCGCCGCGCTGGTGCTGTTGATGACGCCGGGTCTGGCCTTCTTCTACGGCGGCATGGTGCGCGCCAAGGGCGTGCTCAACATGATCATGATGAGCGTCAGTGCGATGGGTGTCGTCACGGTCCTGTGGGCGTTGTACGGCTACTCGGTTGCGTTCGGTGACAACACCGCAGGCGTGATCGGCGACCCCGGGCAGTTCTTCGGTCTCAAGGGTCTGATCGGAGCGAACGGCTCGGCCGATGCGCCCATCGCGCTGGTCGGCACCATCCCGGCCACCGTGTTCGTGGGCTTCCAGCTGATGTTCGCGATCATCACCGTCGCGCTGATCTCCGGTGCTGTCGCCGACCGCATCAAGTTCGGCGGCTGGCTGCTGTTCGCCGCGCTGTGGGCGACCGTTGTCTACTTCCCGGTGGCGCACTGGGTATTCGACTTCGACGTCAAGGGCTCCGACGGTGAGACCGTTATCCACCACGGGGGATGGATCGCCAACCAGCTCAAGGCAATTGACTTCGCCGGCGGCACCGCGGTGCACATCAACGCCGGTACCGCGGGCCTGGTCCTGGCCATCATCCTCGGTAAGCGGCTGGGCTGGCCCGGTACGCCGATGCGTCCGCACAACCTCCCGTTCGTGATGCTCGGCGCCGGCCTGCTGTGGTTCGGCTGGTACGGATTCAACGCCGGTTCTGCGGTGTCGGCCAACGGAGTTGCGGGTTCGACCTTCGTCACGACCACGGTGGCGACCGCAGCGGCCATGCTGGCCTGGCTGCTCACCGAGCGCATCCGCGACGGGCACGCCACCTCCCTGGGTGCGGCGTCGGGCATCGTTGCCGGGTTGGTGGCGATCACGCCGTCCTGCTCGTCGGTGAATGTGGTGGGCGCACTGGTGATTGGTGTTAGCGCAGGCGTGCTGTGTGCTCTGGCGGTGGGCTTGAAGTTCAAGTTCGGTTTCGACGATTCGCTCGACGTGGTGGGTGTCCACCTGGTGGGTGGCATCGTCGGCACGTTGATGGTCGGCCTGGTGGCGACCAAGGAAGCACCTGCCGCCGTTGTCGGTCTGTTCTACGGTGGCGGGTTCGATCAGCTGTGGCGACAGGCGGTCGGGGCCGGTGCTGTTCTGCTCTATTCGGCGGTGGGTACCGCTATCTTGGCGTTGATTGTCAAATACACCGTGGGCCTGCGCCTGGACAAAGAAGAGGAGGCTTCCGGTATCGACGAGTCCGAGCACGCTGAGAGCGCTTACGACTTCGTCGCTGTCGGAACCGGTTCTGTTCTTGGTCGTCACGGCGGGGAGGAATAAGGGAATATGAAGCTGATCACTGCGATCGTCAAGCCGTTCACGCTGGAGGATGTCAAGACCGGCCTGGAGCAGACGGGCATCCTGGGGATGACGGTCAGCGAGGTACAGGGCTACGGCAGGCAGAAGGGCCACACCGAGGTCTACCGCGGTGCCGAGTACTCGGTCGACTTCGTGCCGAAGGTCCGGGTGGAGGTGGTCGTCGACGATTCCGCTGTCGACAAGGTCGTGGACGTCATCGTGCAGGCGGCCCGCACCGGCAAGATCGGTGACGGGAAGGTCTGGGTCAGCCCGGTCGACACCGTTGTCCGCGTCCGCACCGGGGAACGGGGCTCCGACGCCCTGTAGCCGCGGCCGGTCGTTGAGGTAGACGACCGAGTCTCCCGGTCAGGAAGCGCGATGGCAGGTAGTCGACCGGGGGAGGAGTCCAAATGACAGAGCAGCAGCCAGAATCCGCCCACGAGCCGGCCGGAGCCTCCGGGCAGGAGGGTCCGGCCGGCTCGCCGCGGCCGGCCAACGATCTGGCGGCGGCCACCCAGCAGTTGCTCACCGGCGGATCCCGTCAACTGGATGCGACCGGTCTGCGGGAGGCGTTACTCGACCTGTACGAATTCTGGCTCACCACAAAGGCTGCCGAGATCGGGATCACGGCGACCAGTGGGTTCGCCATCGTGGCCACCGGTGGTCTGGGCCGCGGCGAGATGTTGCCGTACTCGGACCTCGATCTCATGTTGCTGCATGACAACATGCCCGTCGAGCTGGTCTCCGAGGTGGCCGAGAAACTCTGGTATCCCTTGTGGGACGCCAATATCCGTATCGATCACAGTGTGCGCACCGTGCCCGAAGCCCTCAAGGTCGCTGGTGAGGACATCGCGGTGGGTCTGGCGATGCTCGATGCCCGTCATATGGCCGGTGACGCCGATCTGTCGGCGCTACTGGTCGGCGGGGCGCGCCGGCAGTGGCGGATCGGAATCGCCTCGCGGTTCGACGAACTCGTCGAGCACGCGCAGGCGCGCTGGCACCGCAGCGGCCAGATCGCGCACCGCGCCGAACCTGACCTGAAGTCGGGCCGCGGAGGTCTGCGCGACGTACAACTGCTCAACGCACTCGCGATAGCGCAATTGGCCGACGTCTATCCGAGCCGGGCGCTGGCGTCACCGACCGGAACACTCGGCGGTGCCCACTTGTCATTGCTGAATGTGCGCACCGAACTGCACCGTGTCTCCGGCCGTGGCCGGGAACTGTTGTTGGCCCAGCATGCCGATGAGATAGGCGCGGCGCTGCGGATCGGGGATCGGTTCGACCTTGCCCGCACCCTGTCGGATGCGGCCCGGACTGTCAGCTACTACGTCGACTCCGGTATCCGTACGGCCGCCAACGCCTTACCTCGACGGGGGTTCGCCGCGCTCCGCCGTCCGGTGCGCCGCCCGCTGGACGAAGGAGTTATCGAATACGCCGGTGAGGTGATCCTCGCCCGCGACGCGCGCCCGGAACGCGATCCGGGTCTGATCCTGCGGGTCGCCGCGGCGTCGGCCGCTACCGGGCTGCCGATGGCGGTGTCCACGCTGAGCAGGCTGGCCGAGACCGCACCGGAACTGCGTACCCCGTGGCCGCGCCAGGCCCTCAAGGACCTACTGGTGTTGCTCGCGTCCGGGCCCGCAGCGGTCGCCACCATCGAAGCCCTGGACCGCACCGGTCTGTGGGGCCGGCTGTTCCCGGAGTGGGGTGCGGTGCGGGATCTACCGCCGCGGGATGTCGTGCACATCTGGACAGTTGACCGGCACCTGGTCGAAACTGTCTCGCAGGTAAGTGCTTTCACGACCCGCGTGTCACGTCCCGACCTGCTGTTGCTGGGTGCACTGTGCCACGACATCGGCAAGGGCCGCGGCGGCGACCACAGCGTGATCGGTGCGGAGTTGGCCACCCAGATCGGCACCCGGCTGGGTCTGTGGCCGTCGGACATCGACGTGCTGTCGAAGATCGTCCGGTACCACCTGTTGTTGCCGGACACCGCGACGCGTCGAGATCTGCAGGACCCCAAGACCATTGACGGGGTAGCCGATGCACTCGGTGGGGACATGGTGCTGCTGGAGCTGCTCCACGTCCTGGCCGAGGCCGACTCACTGGCCACTGGACCGGGGGTGTGGGGGGACTGGAAGGCATCGCTGATCGGCGATCTGGTGCGACGGTGCCGGCTGGTGATGGCAGGTGAACCGCTGCCGCAGCCCGATCCGATCGAGCCGCGGTTCATGGCGTTGGCCGCTGACGCCGGCGTCCATGTCGAACTCACCCCGGGCGACGGTCCGCACATCTACAACGTGACGATGATCGCCGCGGACCGGCGTGGCCTGCTGTCCAAGGCGGCCGGCGTGCTCGCGTTGCACTCCCTGCGGGTCCACTCGGCGTCGGTCAACAGCCACGAGGGCTCGGCGATCAACACCTTCGTGGTGTCACCGCACTTCGGTGCGCCACCGCCGGCCGAACTGCTGCGCCAGCAGTTCATCCTCGCGCTCGACGGCGAACTGGACGTGATCGGTGCGCTGGAACGCCGCGACCACGAGGCCGCCCAGCATCCGACCACCCGCGCCGGCGAGATCCTGGCCTCGGTGCCGGCCAACCACGTGCCCGCCCCGCCGCGCATCCTGTGGTCGCCGGGCACGGCTCCCGAAGACCTGATCGTCCAGATCCGCACGATCGACCGGTCGGGTCTGTTGGCCCGGTTGACCGCGGTGTTCGAGCGTGACGGGGTGGATGTCGCCTGGGCGAAGGTCACCACGCTGGGATCTTCGGTGATCGACGTCTTCTGTATCACCGCACCGGCACTGGCCGGCGACGAAGCACGACGGGCCGCGGTACGCGAGGAACTGGAGCGCGACATGTTCGCGATCCTGCCCGCGCCGCCGCCGGCCAAGCCGACGAAACCGGCTGAGCACGCCAGCTGATCCACACCGATAGGTGATGATTGCCGCCGCCTCCGTATGGATATGGTGTGCCCGCGCCGATCCCAACCGCACCACCGATTGCCGAGCGAATCCCTCCCATCGGGCAGATCCTGATCAGCGCGCTGCTGGTGCTTCCGACGATCGCGATCTTCTACATAGGCTCGCGGCCCTTCCGGCGAGAATGGCTCCACGAGTGGCCGCTGGGCGTGGCGATGTGGATCCCAGGGGTTCTCCTCGCGCTGTATTTCGTGGTCGTCGTCGCCTGCTGGACTCGGCGAGGTCGTCGGCTTGTCGCAGTGGCGATCGCTGGCGCCGTGGCATTGTTCGACACAGCGCTGTCTGTAGGCGCAACAACATTTGGACGGTCGGCCTGGTGGGGGCAGTGGTGTCCGCTCTTGTTGTGCGATGGATCCACCAGACGGAGGTTGTCGACGTCTTCAAGGCCTCCTCCAGTTGGATCAACGCATCGGCCGTCGAGGTGGGTGCCTTCGTGTTGTCCTGCCTGATCTGCTGGGCGCTCGACGCGATAGCTTCCGCCTCACGGCGGCCGGCCACGCCACAAATCCCGGGCCGCTAGGCTTACCACGTGTTTGAGAGCCTGTCTGACCGGTTGACCGGAGCCCTGCAAGGCCTACGCGGCAAGGGGCGGTTGACCGACGCCGATATCGACGCGACCGCGCGCGAGATCCGGTTGGCCCTGCTTGAGGCCGACGTCTCGCTGGCCGTGGTGCGTGCCTTCGTCGCGCGCATCAAGGATCGCGCCAAGGGCGCCGAGGTCTCCGCCGCGCTGAATCCCGCGCAGCAGGTGGTCAAGATCGTCAACGAGGAGCTGATCGGCATCCTCGGCGGCGAGACCCGTCAGCTGGCCTTCGCCAAGAACCCGCCGACGGTGATCATGCTTGCCGGTCTGCAAGGTGCCGGTAAGACCACGCTGGCCGGGAAGCTGGCGAAATGGCTCAAGGGCCTGGGCCACACCCCGTTGCTGGTGGCATGTGACCTGCAGCGGCCCGGTGCCGTCAACCAGCTGCAGATCGTGGCCGAGCGCGCCGGTGTGGCTTCCTTCGCCCCGCACCCGGGCACCGCACCCGATGGCCTCGAGATCGGTGGCCACGGCGATCCGGTGGCGGTCGCGTCGGCCGGTATGGCCGAGGCGCGTGCCAAGCACTTCGACGTCGTCATCGTCGACACCGCAGGCCGGCTGGGTATCGACGACGAGCTGATGGGCCAGGCCGCGGCCATCCGTGACGCCGTGCAGCCCGACGAGACCCTGTTCGTCCTCGACGCGATGATCGGTCAAGACGCCGTCGCCACCGCCGAGGCGTTCCGCGAGGGCGTCGGCTTCACCGGCGTCGTGCTGACCAAGCTCGACGGCGACGCCCGTGGTGGCGCGGCCTTGTCGGTCCGCGAGATCACCGGTGTGCCGATCCTGTTTGCCTCCGCGGGGGAGAAGCTCGAAGACTTCGACGTCTTCCACCCCGACCGGATGGCCAGCCGCATCCTGGGCATGGGCGACGTGCTCACCCTCATCGAGCAGGCCGAGCAGGTCTTCGATCAGCAGAAGGCCGAGGAGGCCGCTGCCAAGATCGGCTCCGGTGAGCTGACGCTGGAGGATTTCCTCGAGCAGATGCTGGCGATCCGCAAGATGGGCCCGATCGGAAACCTGCTGGGCATGCTGCCCGGGGCCGGCCAGATGAAGGACGCGTTGGCGGCGGTCGACGACAAGCAGCTGGACCGGGTGCAGGCCATCATCCGCGGCATGACCCCGGCCGAGCGGGCCGATCCGAAGATCATCAACGCCTCACGCCGGCTCCGTATCGCCAACGGCTCCGGTGTCGCGGTGTCCGAGGTCAATTCGCTCGTGGACAGATTCTTCGACGCCCGCAAGATGATGTCGTCGATGGCCGGCCAGATGGGCATGCCCTTCGGTCGCAAGAACTCGCCGCGCAAGGCGGCCAAGGGCAAGAACAAGCAAGCCGGTAAGGGCAAAGGCAAGGGTCGCGGCCCGACACCGCCGAAGAACCCGTTTGGCGCACCCGGGGCGCTGCCCGCAGGTTTCCCGGACTTGTCGAACATGCCCAAGGGACTCGACGAACTGCCGCCCGGTCTGGCTGATTTCGACCTGTCCAAACTGAAGTTTCCGGGCCAGAAGTAATCGATGGCCCTGCACATTCGCGGTCGGGGACTCCCTGACTGCGAGGAAGTGCAGTGGTGGATCCAGCATGGTGTTTTGTCGGCGGAGCCGATCGCCAACGCCGACACCGTCTTTGACGGCGGCTGGATCATCCCGGGTCTCGTCGACGCACACTGTCACGTCGGCCTCGGCCCCGGCGGTGTGGTGTCGCTGGACGAGTCGGTGGAGCAGGCCGAAACCGAGCGTGATGCCGGCGCGCTGCTGCTGCGTGACGCCGGATCGCCGGTGGACACCCGTGGCTTCGACGACCGCGAGGACCTGCCACGCATCATCCGGGCCGGACGGCACCTGGCCCGGCCCAAGCGCTATTCGCCGGGGTTGCCGATCGACATCGAGGACGAGTCGCAACTGCCCGCCGCCGTGGCCGAGCAGGCCCGGTGGGGCGACGGCTGGGTGAAACTGGTCGGTGACTGGATCGACCGGGGGGTCGGGGACCTGGCACCGCTGTGGTCCGACGAGATCCTCAAAGCCGCGATCGACGCGGCCCACGCCGAAGGTGCGCGGGTCACCGCGCACGTGTTCGGCGAGGAGGCTTTGCCCGGGCTCATCAAGGCCGGGATCGACTGCATCGAGCACGGCACCGGGATCACCGACGACACCATCGAATTGATGCTCGAACGCGGTACGGCGCTGGTGCCGACCCTGATCAACATCGACAACTTCCCCGGCATCGCCGATGCGGCGGGCAAGTATCCGGCGTACGCCAAGCACATGCGTGACCTGTACACGTCGTGCCGCACCCGGGTCGGTGCGGCCTACGAGGCCGGGGTGCCGATTTTCGCGGGTACCGACGCCGGCGGCATGATCGCGCATGGCCGCATCGCCGACGAGATCGAGGCACTCAAGGGCATCGGGATGAGTCCCACCGCCGCACTGGGGGCGGCCAGTTGGGATGCGCGGGCCTGGTTGGGCCGGCCGGCGCTGGAGCACGGGGCATCGGCGGATCTGGTCTGCTACACCGAGGATCCGCGACACGGCGGCGTCAGTCACCCCGACCTGGTGATCCTGCGCGGCCGGGTGTTCTGACCTCGCGGCTGATACTCAGTACACGTCCCGCAGGTACCGGTGGGTTTTGATCAGGTCGTTGACGTAGGCGTGCGCAGCATCGGCATCCATCGAGCCGTTGTCGGCGATGATCTCGTGCAGGGTGGCGTCGACATCCTTGGCCATGCGGTCGGCATCACCGCACACGTAGAGGTACGCACCGTCCTGTAGCCACGCGAACAACTCCGCGGCGTTCTCCAGCATGCGTTGCTGCACATACACTTTCGTACTCTGATCGCGGGAGAAGGCCATGTCCAGCCGGGTCAGCGTGCCCGACTCGACGAATCCCGTCAGCTCGTCACCGTAGAGGAAGTCCGTGGCCCGGCGCCGGTCCCCGAAGAACAGCCAGGACCGACCCGGCGCTGCGGCGGCCTGCCGCTCCTGCAGGAACGCCCGGAACGGCGCGATACCGGTACCGGGCCCGATCATGATGATCGGCACATCGCCGGCAGGCAGCCGGAAATGATGGTTGGGGCGCAGGTGGACCCGGACCGTCTGCGTGCGCTCGGCCAGATATGTGGAGGCCACGCCGCCATGTCGGCGGTCGGCGGCGGGGTAGCGCACGGTGGCCACGGTCAGATGGATGTGATCGGGATGGATCAAGGGGCTCGATGCGATCGAGTAGTCGCGGAACTGCAACGGGCGCAACGTATCTACGACGTCATCGACGGTGAGATCGGCCCGCCTGATCAGATCGAGGACATCCTCACCGTAGGCGGCGGTACCGGCCAACTCCTGCAGCGGTCGCGACGGCGTCCGGATCTCCAGGTGCTCGGTGAGCAGGACACCCAAGGTCTCCTCCGTGTCGGCGACCCGGTGTTCTGGGCCCACCTTGAGTTCGGCCAGGATCGCCGCCACCAGGCGGGGATCGTTGGTCGCGTGGACGGCCAGTGAATCGCCGGCCTGGTAGGTGATCCCGGAACCGGTGATGTCGAGCTCGTAGTGGCGGACCTCCTTGTCGGATTCTGCCGCGGTGAGCAGTCTGTTGGCTGTCAGGGCAGCCCCGAAGGGGCGGTTGCGATCCTGGGTGCGAGTCGGGGGATCGGCCGGGGCGGTCTCAACGACGGCGGCGGGCGCGGCTGGGCCGGCCTGAGCTGCGGTGAGCTGTTTGACGAGGTCGGTGGTCCAGGCCGCGGCAGGTTCCTCGTAGTACCCGTCGACGTCCACCCGGTCGGCGATCCTGGTGGCGCCCAGCTCTTCCAGTCGTACATCAAGGAGTTTTCCTGCGTTGCAGAACAATTCGTAGGACGTGTCACCGAGGGCCAGGACTGCGAAGCTCAGGTGCTCCAGCCGCTCGGTGGAAGCGCTGATCGCCTCCCAGAACAACGTGGCGGTGTCGGGGAACTCGCCATCGCCGAAGGTTGAGGTGACCACGATGAAATGCGTTGCGGTACTGAGCTGGCCCAGTTCCACCTGGTTGAGTTCGACGGCCTCGGCGGGAATCCCGGCGGCGGTGGTGGCCTCGGCGAACGACATCGCAGCGTCTTCGGCGTTGCCCATGTCGGTGCCATAGGCGACCACCAACGAGAACTCACGGTCGGACACATCGGCTCCCCTCGTCGCGCGCGGGCACTCCACGCGAATTTAGGGTTATCTTAGTTGTGGGCGAGTCCCGGTGGGGCCCTACCTTTTACCGTCGACGGTCAGTGCGAGAAACCGTAGTCGAACAAATCGATCGCCTGACCGTACAGATCGCCGGTGCCGTACATCTGGACCACGACCAGCCGTCGGTTACCGCGTTGGGCGGCACCGATATACGTCTTGCGGGCCAGGTCCGTGTATCCGGTCTTGCCGGCGATGTCACCGGGATAGCGTGCGAGCAGTTCGTTCTGGTTGGTCAGGGTCTTGCCGGGGAACTGGGCCGAGGGCTGGCGCATGATCTGCGCGATCAGTGGGTAGGTCAGCGCTGCGCGCAGGATCACCGCAAGGTCGTGCGGCGTGGTGACGGTTTCCCAGCCGGGGCCGTCGAGCCCGGACGGTGATGAGGCGCGGGTACTGCGGGCGCCGACGCTGGCCGCTTTGCGGGTCATCGCCGCGACGGTGGCGGGCTGACCACCGAGCATGTCCGCGAGCATGTTCGCCGCATCGTTGCCCGACACCATGAGCAGCGCTTCGAGCAGTTGGCGGGTGGTGTACGGCTGTCCCGGTTTGAGGCCGACGCACGAGCATTCGACCTTGGTGTGGGACTCGTTGGCCCGGGCGAAATTGTCGGGGCGAAGGTGATCGAGCACCACCATCGCCAACAGCGGCTTGATGGTGCTGGCCGGGGCGTACGAGCCGTTGGGATCCTTGGACGCCAGCACCTGGCCAGTGTCCAAGTCGGCGACCAGCCAGGCCTTGGCGGGGCCGTCGGGAATCTGGGCGCCTGCCTGCTGAACACCTGGCTGCGCGGCGACCGGCGGGGCCCAGACGTTCGCGGCGGCCAGCGCCGTACCCAGGGCGAACGCCAGCGTCACGAACAGTCTTCGCACGAGCGCCGACGCTACGCAGCTTTGGACTCGCTGCGCGCACGGTCAGGTTTCCTTCAGATATCGGACCGTCGGTGCGAGGGTGAAAGGCCTAGAGCGACCCGATGCTGGCCGAGCGGTCCTGGGCGAAGCCCCAGTCCAGCAGGGTCGCGGCCTGGTCCCAGTAGGTCGGCCCACCCTCCTTGACCAGTCCGTACATCATCACGACCACCAGCCGGCGGCCGTCGCGCTGTGCGGCGCCGACGAACGTCTTACGAGCGATGTCGGTGAAACCGGTCTTGCCGCCGATGGCGCCGGGATAGCGATGCAACAGCTCGTCCTGGTTGACCAGGACCCGCTCGCCGGTCTTGCTGGGGAAGGTGGTCGAGGGCATGGTGGTGATCTGCGCGAAGGTTGGATTGGCCATCGCGCCACGGAAGATCGTCGCCATGTCGTGCGGCGTCGACCAGAACGGCATTCCCGGCCCGTCCAACCCCGAAGGCGTCACGACGTTGGTGCTGTTCGCCCCGAGCGCTGCGGCCTTGGCGTTCATCTTGTGCACGGCCGATTCGGGACCGCCCACCATCCGGGCCAGGGTGTTGGCGGCGTCGTTGCCTGACGCCAGTAGCGCCGCCTCCAGCAGCTGACGTGCGGTGTAGGTCTGCCCGGGCGCGACGCCGGCGCAGTTGCACTCGACCCGAGTATCGGCTTCATCGGCCACGATCGTGTTGTCCAGCGGCACCTCATCGAGCACCACTTGGGCCAGCAGAGTCTTGATCGTGCTCGCCGGTGCGTAATGGGTGTTCTCGTTACGCGCTGCCAGTACCTGTCCGGTGTCGAGATCGGCGATCACCCAGCCCTGAGCGGGACCGTCCGGGATGGGTGCGGACCCGATCTGCTGCACCTCGATGTCGGCTCTGGCCGCGGGCACGGCGCCGATCAGAGATGTGACCGCGGCCAGCATCACAGCTGCGGCGGCCTGAACAACAGAGAACCTCACGAACCTCCCCATGCCGGGTCAGCCTAATCGTGTTGAATCGAGACATGTTGAGCCTGGCCGAGATTTCGGACCGCCTGGAGATCCAGCAATTGTTGATCGACTACTCCACGGCGATAGACCGTCGACTGTTCGATGACCTCGATGTGGTGTTCACCTCCGATGCCTATATCGACTACCGGGCAATGGGCGGCATCGACGGTCGCTTCCCGGAGGTCAAGGCCTGGTTGGCCGAGGTGCTGCCGAACTTCCCGGCTTACGCCCACATGCTCGGCAACTTCGATGTGCGCATCACCGGGGACACCGCGTCGTCGCGCACTATTTGCTTCAACCCGATGGTGCTGCCGGGGCTGGAGCAACAGGTGTTGTTCTGTGGCCTGTGGTACGAGGACGAATTCGTGCGGACCGCCGACGGTTGGCGGATGAGCCGCCGCGTCGAGACCAAGTGTTTCGACAAGGTGGTCTAGCCGTCGGCGACGTGTGGGCCGACCGTCCGTCGCAATTTTGGTCAGTACTGCCTGCTCTGGCACAATTGGGCGCTGTCTGCCGCGCGACTCGTTCAATGCGCTGCGCGGCGGTCACACACGTAAGGCAAAACCGGATCGGGCAATTCCGCCCGCATCGCTGAATTGCAGCGTGACACAGAGGAGATTTGCTTAACCATGGCTGTCAAGATCAAGCTCACCCGGCTTGGCAAGATCCGCAACCCCCAGTACCGCATCGCTGTCGCCGACGCGCGCACCCGCCGCGAAGGCCGCTCCATCGAGGTCATCGGCCGTTACCACCCCAAGGAAGAGCCGAGCCTGATCGAGATCGATTCGGAGCGCGCGCAGTACTGGCTGGGTGTTGGCGCCCAGCCCACCGAGCCGGTGCTGGCCCTGCTGAAGATCACCGGTGACTGGCAGAAGTTCAAGGGCCTGCCGGGCGCCGAGGGCACGCTGAAGGTCAAGGAGCCCAAGCCGTCCAAGCTGGACCTGTTCAACGCGGCGCTGGCCGAGGCCGAGAGCGGCGCCGGTGCCGCGGCCGTCACGCCCAAGAAGAAGAAGGCTCCCAAGAAGGACGAGGCTGCTGCTGAGGCTGAGACGGCCGCTGCCGAGGCGCCGGCTGCTGAGGCCGCCGCTGACGCCGCAAGCGAGAGCTGAGCATCGCAGTGAGTTCTGTCGTGGTCGACGCCGTCGAGCACCTGGTCCGCGGCATCGTGGACAATCCCGACGACGTACGCGTCGACATGGTCACCAGCCGCCGTGGGCGGACCGTCGAGGTGCACGTGCACCCCGATGACCTGGGCAAGGTCATCGGCCGCGGTGGCCGCACCGCCACCGCGCTGCGCACCTTGGTCGCAGGCATCGGTGGGCGCGGTATCCGCGTCGACGTGGTGGACACCGACCAGTAGCGTCGGATCCATGGACCTGGTTGTCGGGCGGGTTGTCAAAGCTCACGGCATTTCCGGTGAGGTTGTGGTCGAGGTCCGGACCGACGACCCGGATGCCCGATTTACCCCTGGCGTGGCCCTTCGGGGCCGCGCCAAGGGGGGTGCCGAGCGCACCTTCGCAGTCGAATCCGTGCGTGATCATTCTGGTCGGCTGCTGATTCGTCTGGTTGGCATCGCCGACCGCAATGCGGCCGACGCGTTGCGTGGCACGGTGTTCATCGTCGATACCGCCGACCTGCCCGCGATCGATGATCCCGACGAGTTCTACGACCATGAACTCGAAGGCCTGAGGGTCGTCACGGTCGACGGCACCGCGGTCGGGGTGATCCGCGAGGTGTTGCACACCGCGGCCGGGGAACTGTTGTCGATCAAGGCCGATGTCGATGGCCGCGAAATACTCGTCCCGTTCGTCAGCGCCATCGTCACCTCGGTGTCCCGGGACACCGGAACCGTCGTCATCGATCCTCCAGACGGTCTGCTGAACCTGGACCTGGTCTGACGGGCCGCACTGTGCGAATCGACGTCGTGACGATCTTTCCGGCCTATCTCGATCCGATCCGGCAGGCGTTGCCGGGCAAGGCGATTGACGCCGGAATACTCTCTGTTGCCGTGCATGACCTGCGGAACTGGACCCGTGATGTACACCGGTCGGTGGACGATTCGCCGTACGGCGGCGGTCCGGGGATGGTCATGAAAGCGCCGGCCTGGGGTGAGGCGCTCGACGAAATTTGTTCTGAGGAAACACTTCTGGTTGTGCCGACGCCGGCGGGGCGCCCGTTCACCCAAGCTGTGGCCGAGCGCTGGAGTGCGGAGTCGCACCTGGTGTTCGCCTGCGGGCGGTATGAGGGGATCGACCAGCGGGTGGCCGACGACGCGGCTTGCCGGATGCGGGTCGAAGAGGTCTCCATCGGTGACTACGTCCTCAACGGCGGCGAGTCGGCGGCGCTGGTCATGATCGAGGCAGTGGTCCGGTTGATGCCCGACGTATTGGGTAATCCCGCATCACACCAACAGGATTCGCATTCCGACGGCCTGCTTGAAGGGCCCAGCTACACCCGCCCGCAGAGCTGGCGTGGGCTCGAAGTGCCCGATGTGCTGCTTTCCGGGGATCACGCCAAGATCGCGGCGTGGCGCCATGAGCAGTCGTTGCAGCGCACGCGTGAGCGCAGGCCCGACCTGCTCGACGAATCCTAGATCCGGCCGCCGGGGAACATCCTCTTGACGGCGTCGGTGATGGTGTCCCGCGCGGTGGCGGCGTTGGTGGGCTGCAGTGAGCCGATCACCATGATGAAGCGACGGTCGGAGCCGATCACGCCGGTCGACAGGTGCATCCAGTCCGATCCGATGCAGCACATCCAACCCTGCTTGACGGCGACCGGCTCCGCGTAGAGGCCTTCGGGGATGCCGAACCGCTGGGGGTAGATGCCGCCCGGTTGGGTGCCGTCGATGGCGTTCGGCGTGGACTGGGCGAGGTTGGACAGGATGACGTTGGCCTGTTCGGCGGGAAGGCCACCGCTGCCGTTCATCATCATGTCGTAGTAGCGCACCAGGTCGGCCGCGGTGCTGATGGTGTTCCACCACCGGCCGTCGTTCGGTGGCTGCGTCGAGCCCAAGCCGTAGCGGGCGGCCACCCGATTGACGATCGCGCTTCCGCCGCTGCGGTTCCAAAAGACCTCGGCGGCGCTGTCGTCGGACGACCGCAGCATCACGTCGAGGTTCTCGCGGTCCTCGGGGGACAGGACCGTCTGGCCCTTGGCCTCCTGCAGGAGCAGATCATCGGCGATGAACAACTTCACCACCGACGCGATGGCGATGGTTGTCCCGTTTCCGTTGGACACCAGCTGACCGGTGTTGCGGTCGAGCACCAGCAGGGTGATCTCGGCGCCGGATTCGGCGGCTTCCTCGGTGGCCTGTTGCGCGCGGTCCTCGATCCCCATGAATGCGGCGGCGGGTTCGCCCGGCGGCGCTTCGGGGAGCGGAGCCATGCCGCCCTGGGGAACGACGACGGTCAGTTGCGGCGCCCCGGGTGGGGCCGGGGGCGTTCCGTAGACCCTGGCTTCGCAGCCGACCGTTACCAAGGCCGTCGCGACCACTGCGGTCACGGTGACCGCGCTCGCCATCATCAGCTTCGACGGCCGCCGTCGCATGGTCCTCCTTGAACCGTCAACAAAATCCGATGGGCTCTGCAGGACCGGCGCATCGGTGGGTGCAGCCTAACCGTTCGCCGAGTGGCCCGCGTGGTTAGTAGTGCTCGCAGTATGGTGCAGAAGTCGGGGCAATTTGGTGGACCGACCCGCCGGATTTCACGGTATGGGGACCCGTCTGGCACAATTGAGCAGTTGTCTGCGCAGGACTGGGCCGGCTTGTCCGCGTTCGCTGCGAGATGCAACCCGATACACCCGAAAATAGCTTCGGCTGCGCAATCTGTGCGCGCCTGCCCGGAGCAGCGAACAACAAGGAAGTGTCACCGATGAACACGCTGGACTTCGTCGATCAGGCGTCGCTGCGCGACGACATCCCGACCTTCAGCCCCGGCGACACCGTCAACGTGCATGTGAAGGTGATCGAGGGCTCCAAGGAGCGCATCCAGGTCTTCAAGGGCGTCGTCCTTCGTCGCCAGGGCGGCGGGATCCGCGAGACCTTCACCGTGCGTAAGGAGAGCTACGGCGTCGGCGTCGAGCGCACCTTCCCGGTGCATTCGCCCAACATCGATCACCTCGATGTCGTGACCCGCGGTGACGTCCGTCGCGCCAAGCTCTACTACCTGCGCGAACTGCGTGGCAAGAAGGCGAAGATCAAGGAAAAGCGCTGAGCGCGCTGCTCCGCCTGACGAAGCTCCCCTCGCGGGACCGGTCACGACGCTCGCTACTGTGGTGCCTGTGACCGGACCCACCGACTCTGCCGATGCGCGCTCGGAGGGCAGCCTCGAATCCGATTCGGACCTCGATTCTGATTCAGAGCAGTCTTCGGACGCGCCCGAAGACGAATCGCGGGACGCGTCGCCCAAGAACAAGCACTCCACGGCCCGCGAAATCGCCGTTCTGGCGACCATCGCCCTGGTGCTCTATTACGTGACGCTGACGTTCATCGCGCGTCCGTATCTGATCCCGTCGGAATCGATGGAGCCCACACTGCACGGCTGCGCCGGCTGCGTGGGTGACCGGATCATGGTCGACAAGGTGACCTACCGGTTCTCCAAGCCCGAACCCGGTGATGTGGTCGTGTTCAAGGGCCCGCCGTCGTGGAACATCGGCTACAAGTCGATCCGTTCGGACAACACCGCGATCCGCTGGGTGCAGAATGCCCTCTCCTTCGTGGGCTTCGTGCCGCCGGATGAGAACGACCTGGTCAAGCGTGTCATCGCAGTGGGCGGCCAAACGGTGCAGTGCCGTGCCGATACCGGTCTGACAGTCGACGGTAAACACCTGAACGAGCCGTATCTGGACGCGGCCACCATGATGGCCGACCCGGGCATCTATCCGTGCCTGGGCCCTGAGTTCGGTCCGGTCACCATCCCGCCGGACCGGCTGTGGGTGATGGGCGACAACCGGACCCATTCGGCCGATTCGCGGTTCCACTGCAGCAATCTGCCCGCCGACGGGCAGAAAGGCCTGCTGTGTACCGGCGATGCGATGGCCGGCACGGTTCCGGTGGAGAATGTGATCGGAAAGGCACGGTTCATTGCCTGGCCACCGTCCCGGTGGGGCGGTATCAATGGCGTGAACCCGCAGACCGACTCCTAGGAGCTGCCCTGTGCCAGCGGTGAAGACGTCGTGGCCGCCTCGCACGGTGATCCGGAGGTCATCCGGATTGCGCACCCTGGAATCAGCGCTGTATCGCAACGGTCTGGGCCCGGTCGCCGGGGTGGACGAGGTAGGGCGCGGGGCCTGCGCGGGACCGCTGGTGGTGGCGGCCTGTGTACTGGGCCCCAACCGGATGGACAGCCTGGCCACCCTCGACGATTCCAAGAAGCTCGGGGAGCGCGAGCGGGAGCGGTTGTTTCCCCTGATTCGCCGCTATGCACTGGCGTACCACGTGGTGTTCATTCCGTCCGACGAGGTGGACCGCCTCGGTGTGCACGTGGCCAATATCGAGGGCATGCGGCGTGCGGTGGCGGGGTTGTCCCTGCGCCCCGGATATGTGTTGTCCGACGGGTTCCGGGTTCCGGGCCTGGCGGTGCCCTCGTTGCCGGTGATCGGGGGAGATGCCGCAGCCGCCTGTATCGCAGCGGCCAGCGTGCTGGCCAAGGTCAGTCGGGACCGGCTGATGGTCGAGATGGAACAGCACCATCCCGGCTACGGGTTCGCCGAACACAAGGGTTACAGCACGCCCGCGCACTCCGCCGCATTGACGGAGTTGGGGCCGTGTGTGGAGCACCGCTACTCGTATGTGAACGTGCGGCGGGCCGCAGAGAACACCGGCGTGCGGCGGGCGGCGGAGATGACAGACGTGCGACGGGATGTGGCACCAATGCGGCATGCTGAAGCGGGGTACGCAAAGATGATCGACAGGGCATCAGCACAACGAGAAGGACAGCACACCAGATGAGCGCCGAGGATCTCGAGAAGTATGAAACCGAGATGGAGCTCTCGCTTTACCGCGAATACAAGGACATCGTCGGGCAGTTCAGCTATGTCGTCGAGACCGAGCGCCGGTTCTACCTCGCCAACAGCGTGGAGCTGATTCCGCGTAACTCCGAGGGCGAGGTCTATTTCGAGTTGAGGCTCGCCGACGCCTGGGTGTGGGACATGTACCGCCCGGCCCGGTTCGTCAAGCAGGTGCGGGTCATCACGTTCAAGGACGTGAACATCGAAGAGGTCGAAAAGCCCGAATTGCGGTTGCCGGAGTAGTAGCGGATAGGGGCGTGTGGTGGCGACGGTCGGTACCGGGGACGATATTCGCCGTCGCGCCGACGCGGTGCTGACGCGCTTGCCCGAGGTCCGCACGTGGCAGGAGCCGCTGTACCGGGATCTGCATCAGAATCCCGAACTTTCGCATCAGGAGAAACGCACTGCCGGGGTGGTCGCCGCGCGCCTGCGGGAGTCCGGTCTGACCGTTCACGAAGGTGTCGGTGGAACCGGCGTGGTCGGCGTGCTGGGTAACGGCGACGGCCCCCGGGTGCTGATCCGCGCCGATATGGACGCGCTGCCGGTGACGGAGGCGACGGGGCTGGAGTACGCGAGCACCCAGTCGGGCGTCATGCATGCCTGCGGGCACGACGTCCACGTGGCCTGTCTGCTGGGAGCGGCCGAATTATTCGCCGGGGCGACAGATCACTGGCGGGGCACCGTGATTGCCCTCTTTCAGCCCGCCGAGGAGGTCGGTGACGGCGCCTCGGGAATGGTCGACGGTGGTCTGGCCGTTCTGATCGGTCCCGTCGATGTGGCGCTGGCTCAGCACGTGGGGCCCGCGCCTGCCGGATACATTGCGGTCTGTAATGGTCCGGTACTGGCAGCGGCGGACAGCATGCGCATCACCGTCTACGGACGCGGCGGCCACGGGTCGATGCCACAGGCGACCGTGGATCCGGTGGTGCTGGCGGCGATGATCGTGATCCGCCTGCAGATGATCGTGTCTCGTGAGGTGGCGGCAACAGAGACGGTGGTGTTGACCGTCGGGAGTATCCACAGCGGTGAGAAGAGCAACGTCATCGGCGATCACGCTGTGCTCCAACTCAATGTGCGTACCTACGACGCGACGGTGCGGACCGCGGTGCTCGATGCGATCCGTCGGGTCGTGGTGGCGGAATGCCAGGCATCTGGTTCACCGCGCGAGCCCGAGTTCGAGCTGTACGACAGTTTTCCGCTGACGGTCAACGATGACGCAGTGACCGAGCGGGTGCATTCAGCGTTCGCCGAGTTCTTCGGTTCGCGGGTCGCCACAATGGGTCCGCAGGCCGCTAGTGAGGATTTCAGCGACATCCCCAACGCACTCGGCGTGCCCTACACCTACTGGGGCGTCGGCGGTATCGACGAGCAGGTGTACCGGACCGCTGTTGACACGGGCCGGGTGAGCGCCGAGATCCCGGTGAACCACTCGCCGCGGTTCGCTCCGGTGATCCAGCCAACGCTGGATACCGGTACCCAGGCGCTGGTGGTGGCCGGGCTCAGTTGGCTTTAGCCGCCAGGTGCTCGTCGAAGAAAGCGAACACCCGCGACCAGGCGTCGGAGGTGGCGGCCTCGTTGTAGCCGAAGCCGGTTATCCGCAGAAACGACTGGCCCGGTAGCTGATTGGCGAAGCTGTGCCCGGCATCGGGGTACACCTTGATGTCGGCCGGGATGTTCTTGTCGTCGACGATGCGCTGGAGGCGGGCGGGCGCGCCGATGCCCAGGGGGTCGCGGCGGCCGAAGCTGGCCACGACCGGGCACGACGCGTCCAAAGTCTGGGCGAGGCCCCGCGGCAGCGGGGTGCCGTAGAACGGTGCTGACGCACCAAAACCTTTGGGGCCCAGCACGAGCGCGAACTGCCCTCCCATACAGAAGCCCGCGATGCCGACAGTTCCGGTGCACTGCGGGTGCGCACGCAGGTGATCGCGGGCGGCCAGGATGTCGTCGAGCGCCCGGCCGCGCTGGGTCATCAGCTCCCGCATCACCCGGGTGATGCACCGGGCCCGGCCGCCGCGCGCGTAGAGATTCGGCGTGAGCGCAAGATAGCCGGCGGCCGCGACACGTTCGGAGGTCGCCTCGTTGTCGGGGGAGTAGCCGATCGCGTCGTGGATGATCACCACTCCGGGCCACGGTCCTCCGTCACTGGGGAGACTCAGCAGAGCGTCGATCGGACCGGCCGGGGTATCCATGGTGATCGTCGTCACCCGACCGAGGGTAGCCGTCCCGGGCGGGTCAGGTTCCGCAGAACGTCCGGTAGGTGCCGAAGTCGGCGGGCGCCGGTGCGGCATATCGCTCGAGCCTGGGGCGCTCATCGTAGGGCGCCGCGAGGGCACTGATGAGGTCCTGGAGGGGTTGCAGATCATCGGCGGTCGCCGCCGTCAATGCCTCCTCGACCAGGTGATTGCGGGGAATGTAGATGGGGTTGACCCGGTTCATCGCGTCGGCGTCGGGGCTGACCTCCAGCCAGCGTCGCAGCCACTCGTCGAAACCGGGTTGATCGAACAACGCCCCGTCGTTGTCGCGTTTGTCGCCGCGGGCGACCCGGGCCAGTGCGCGCCAGGACGAGGTGTAGTCGGCCTGTCCCTGTTGCAGCAGCGTCAGGAGTTCCTCGGCGAGCGCTTTGGCGGTGGCGTTCTGGACATCGGTGGGCAGTCCGAGCTTGGCGCGCATCCCGGCCGACCACGCCGTGTCGAACTTTGGCCCGAACTCACGCAGCGCTCGGGTGGCCAGCTCGACAGCCTGGTCGCCGTCGTCGGCGAGCAGGGGCAGCAGGGTTTCGGCGAAGCGGGCCAGGTTCCACGCGGCCACGGTCGGCTGATTGCCGTAGGCATAGCGACCGCCATGGTCGATCGAGCTGAATACCGTTGCCGGATCGAAGGTTTCCATGAAGGCGCACGGCCCGTAGTCGATGGTCTCGCCGGAGATGGTCATGTTGTCGGTGTTCATCACGCCGTGGACGAACCCGACGAGCATCCACTGGGCCAGCAGCGTGGCCTGTGCCGCGACGACCGCCTCATACAGCGCCAGGTACGGGTTCTCCGCGTTGGCCGCGTCGGGATGGTGCCGTGCGATGGCGTGATCGGCCAGCCGTCGCAGCAGCGCGATGTCTCCGACGGCCTGGGCGTGTGCGCTCGCGTACTGGAAGCTGCCGACCCGCAGGTGGCTGCCGGCGATTCGGGCGAGCACCGCCCCGGGCATCAGGGTTTCGCGCCGGACGTCCCGTCCGGTGGCCACCACGGCCAGGGCGCGGGTGGTGGGGATGCCCATGGCGTGCATGGCCTCGCTCACGATGTACTCCCGCAGCATGGGCCCGACGACGGCCAGGCCGTCGCCGCCGCGGGCGAATGGGGTGCGTCCAGATCCTTTGAGGTGCAGGTCGCGGGGAACGTCGTCGGCGCCGACGAATTCGCCGAGCAGCAGTGCACGGCCGTCACCCAGGCGAGGGACGTACCCGCCGAACTGGTGCCCGGCGTAGGCCTGCGCAACCGGGGTGGCGCCCTCGGGAACGACGGTGCCCGACAACAGGCCGAGGCCGTCCGGGCTGCGCAGCCAGGACGTGTCGAGGCCGAGTTCGGCCGCCAACGCCTCATTGAGGACCAGCAACCGCAGCGCGGGGGCGGGTTCGGCCTGCCACGCGACGGCCATCTCGGGTAGGGCGCGGGCGAAGCGGTTGTCCAGGCTGACGGTCGTATCGGGTGCGACGCTCACGTCTCGAGCCTACGGAGCATCAGAGGCTGCCCAGGTCGTCGGGCACGTCGACGGCGTACTGCTGAAGGACGTCGAGGGGCACCACGTCCAGGGTGCGTTCATGGGTGGCGGCCAGCACCACCGGGGCCGCTTTGCCGTCGTCATGTGCGCGCAGCCAGTTGAGCGCGGTGACGCACCAGCGGTCCCCGGGCGTCAGGCCGGGGAACCGGTACTGCGGTGCCGGGGTCGACAGGTCGTTGCCGATCGAGCGCTGGTGTTCGAGGAATTCGGCGCTCACGACGGCGCAGATGGTGTGCCTGCCCTCGTCGGCGTCGCCCGTCGAGCAGCACCCGTCGCGGTAGAAGCCGGTGAGCGGGTCGGTGCCGCACTCTTCGAGCGGGCCACCCAACACATTGCGATCGGCCATCTCGGTATCGCCTCTCCTTGGGATTTCTGCGCGGGTTCACAATGCTGCGGAGATTCGCTGCGCGGTCTCGTGTACCGCGCAACCGAACTTAGCGAACTTGTCGGGGGTGATCCTGCTACTCGGGCCCGAAATCGAGACCGACCCGATGGGTTCGCGTTGTGCGTTGACGATGCTGGCGCCGATTGCGGTGATGCCGGTGTTCAGCCCCTGCTCGTTCACCGAGTATCCACGTGTCCGCACCAATTGGATGGTCTCACTCAACGTGTCCGGATCGGTGATCGTGTGTTCGGTCTGCGGTGCAAGGTGCTGTGAAAGGTAATTCGCAATATAGGCGTCCGTACTGGCGGCGAGAAAGGCTATTCCAGTTGCTGAGGCGTGCAACGGAATTCGTGATCCCAACGGCATGAAGGCGCGCAGTGGGTGCGGGGTGTCCAAGCGCTCGATGAGTACCAGCTCTGGTCCGTCATGTGCGGCGAGGTGGATGGTCTCGGTGGTATCGAGCTGCAACTCGTTGAGGAATGGGAGCGCGGTTTCGCGCATCGGTTGATGGTCGCCGGCCCGGCTGCCGACCGAAAATGCGCGGTACGTCAGGCTCCACCGGGTGGGTTGCGCGGCGGTCGGTCGCAGCCATCCGATCTCGTGCAGTGTGAGCAAACATCGCTGCACGGTGCTCTTGGGTAGCCCGACCGCGCGGGTGAGCTCGGACAGTCCCACCGGTTGCAGCTTTGCGACTGTTTCCAACACCTGAAACGCGGACACCACGCTGTTCGTCGACATGCGTCCTTCCTCGGCCACTCATATTGACCCGCGCCTCGGATGTGAGCTAGCTTACCCGGACCGGTTCATTGTGTAGACCACTGTGCCACACAGTGGACCAATTGGGAAGCATGGCCTCAAGGTTTCGAAAGGCGATGGAATGACAGTTCAGCTGCTGGCGCTGGCGATATTCGTCGGTGTCTTCGCGGTTTCGGCATGGCGCAACGCTCATCTCGGTGTGTTGATGTTCGCCGCGGCGTGCGGGGTGGGGCTCGGGATGGCGAGCATGCCGATCGACGACATCATCGATGGCTTCCCGGTCGGCATCCTGGTCCTGCTCGTCGGGGTGACCTACTTCTTCGGGATCGCCCACGCCAACGGGACCATCGACCGGATCATCGAGGTCACCCTGGCCAAGGTCGGGCACCGAACCGTGCTGCTGCCCCTGGTGTTCTTCCTGCTGACCGCGGGGATCTCGGCGATGGGCTCACCGCTCGGTGGGTTGGTGATGGCGCCGATCGGCATGATGGTGGCGGACAAACGCGCGATCGATCCGATGCTGATGGCACTGTCGATCGGGACCGGTCTGAGCGCTGGGGCGTTCGCGCCCACCAGCCTGTTCGGCATCGTCACCTACGGCACAGCGCATCAGGCCGGTATCGACCTGAACCCGTTCGTACTGTTCGTGGTGGCACTGATGGTGAACCTGGTCTTGCTGATGGCGGCATACGTCCTGTTCGGCGGGCTGAAACTGCTGCGCCGAAATGCGGTCGCCGCGCCGGCGGTATCCCTTCCCGCCGAGGATCGACTGGTCACCGTTGGCGGTGGCGGTCGGCGGGAGAGTCCACGCGGGGGTATGTCGAGCCCGGACCTGTCATCGGGCCCGGAACGAATCCCTTTCACACCCAATCAAATTGCCACCGTCATCGCCATGGTCGGACTGATCGCTGCGGTCATCGGAATGTCGCTGGCAGGCATGGATCCCGACATCGGCGTATTGGCGTTCGCGCTCGGTGCGGTGCTCACCCTCGTGGACCCACGATCGGGCAACCAGGCGATTCCCCGCATCGACTGGTCGACGGTTCTACTGGTGGGCGGCATCATCACGTTCGTCGGCGTGCTCGACAAGCTGGGCGCGGTCGATCTGCTCGGTGAGTTCGCCGGCCACATCGGTGTTCCGCTGCTCGCTGCGCTGTTCATCTGCCTTGTGGCAGGGCTTGTTTCGGCCTTCGCCTCGACCACCGGCATGCTGGCGGCTCTTGTTCCGCTCGCGCTGCCCCTGGTCGCTGCCGGCGGCATCCCCGGCTGGGCGCTGATGTGTGCGCTCGGCGTGTGCGCGTCCATCGTCGACGTATCGCCGTTCTCCACCGTGGGCGCGACGCTCGTGGCGACCACCGTGGACGAAGCGCAGCGTCCCCGGATGACCCGTCTGCTGATGCGGTGGGGGCTGTCGATGGTGGTCATCGGGCCCGTTCTGCTCGTCGGAACCCTCGTCCTTCCCGGCGCGGTGTTGTGAGTGGTCGCTACCAGCAATGAAAGGACTTGTCCGCCGATGCTTTTGACGTCTCTTGACCCTGCCGGGAGTGACTCGGTCGACACCGCCGCCGCGATCTCGGTGGGTGCGCGGGTTTTGTCGCGTGCGCAGCTGTTCGATGCGGCGTGCGCGCTTGCCGACGCGTTGCCGGACGGGGGACCGGTCGCGGTGTGTGCCCAACCGACTCTGGAGACAGTCGTCGCCGTGGTCGGCTGCCTGCTCGCCGGCGTCCCGGTGGTGCCCATTCCACCCGACTCCGGCTCTGCCGAGCTGCGGCACATGCTCACCGACGCTCGGGTCACATGCTGGGCCGGGCCGCCGCATCAGGACTCGGACATCCCCGCGATACCGGCGATCGCCCGGGGCCGCAGACGTGGCGAACTGCGCGGCGCGCCGTCACCCGAGGCCGTCGCGATGATTCTGTACACGTCGGGGACCACCGGGGCGCCCAAGGGGGTCAACCTCAGCCACCGGGCGCTGGCAGCCGGTATCGACGCCGTGGCCGACGCCTGGCAATGGACGCGCGACGACACTGTGGTCCACGGTCTGCCGTTGTTCCACTTGCACGGGCTGATGCTCGGCATGCTCGCCTCACTGCGCATCGGCTCACGCGTGATCCATACCGTCAAACCACGACCAGACCGCTATGCCGCCGCGGCCGGCACGATGTACTTCGGCGTTCCCACGGTGTGGTCGCGCATCGCCGCCGACGAAGCGTCGGCGCGGGCGCTGCGTGGTGCCCGGCTGCTGGTATCCGGTAGCGCACCGTTGGTGACTCCGGTTTTCCACCGCATCGCCGAGCTCACCGGCTGCACACCGATCGAGCGGTACGGGATGAGCGAAACCATGATCACCTTGTCCACCCGGGCCGACGGGGAACGACGGCCCGGCTCGGTCGGCCAACCCGTACTCGGTGTCGATACCCGGCTGCGCACCGAGGATGGTCACGTCGTTCCCGATGACGGCGCCAGCATCGGGCGTCTGCAGGTTCGCGGCCCCATGCTGTTCGACGGCTACCTCAACCGTCCCGAGGCCACTGCGGCCGCCTGGACCGACGACGGATGGTTCGTGACCGGAGATGTGGCCACCCGCGACGCGGCGGGATTCCACCGGATCGTCGGCCGGGAATCAGTGGATCTGATCAAGTCGGGCGGTTACCGAATCGGCGCCGGTGAGGTCGAAACCGCGCTGCTCGCCCATCCGTCGGTGCGTGAGGCGGCCGTCGTCGGACGCGCCGATGCCGACTTGGGACAACGGGTCGTGGCGTACGTGGTGACCGATGAGGAGAACCGCCACCGGCTCGCCGACGGTCTCATCGACTTCGTGGCCCAGACACTGTCGCAGCACAAGCGGCCGCGCGAAGTCGTCTTCCTCGGCGAACTGCCGAGAAACGCCATGGGCAAGGTGCAGAAGAAGCTGCTCACCACAGATTGAGCGGTCCGGATGGGTCAGGGAGTTGCTTGCGGGCTGGCGCTGCGCTGGGCGTCGAGGATGAGTAACGCCACGTGCAGCGAAGTCATCGATTCGCCGTCGTCGAGGTTGACGCCGAGCCGACGTTCGATCGAGGCCAACCGGCTGTATAGGGCCGGGCGGCTCATATGCAGGCGTTTGGCCAGTGCGGACTTGTTGCCCGCGAGTTCCAGGTAACCGCGCAACACTTCCATGTCGTCGCTGCCGTGGGCGGCATCGTGCATCAGCAGGGCCTTGAGCTCGGTTTCGGCGAACGTCTGGACGTGCGGATCGTCGAGCAGCAGCGTGATCAGCCCACGCAGCCGGACATCCGACGCGCGCACGAACGGGCGGGCCAGATCCGGCATCGACGCCGCAACCTCGGCCACGTGGGCCGCCTCACGCAACCCGTGGACGGCATCGGCGAACGCGGCAGCACCACTGCCGATCGCGACCACGACCTTGTCGGTGTCGCCGCCACGGTCGATGGCCTCACGCCAGCCCCCGGCCAGGCGGCCGAGCGTGGCATCCGCGCTGAAGCCGCGTCGAGGATTCAGCGCCAGCACCAGGCCGATCTCGCCGTCCCGCCGGATCGAGCAGATCGCGCTGTGTCCTTGGGCTTTCACGTCATGGGCGACCGCATCGAGGATCCGGATGTTGCGGCGTTGCGTGCCGACCGGGTCGAGCCGGTCCGCCGGCGCACCCACCCGAACCGTGGCCGGCACGTACGGCCCGGTGGCCCGCAGGCCGAGAGCCAGCGCTCGGGCGTCAGCCTCGCGGTCGTCGGCGATCCGCCCACCCAGGACGTCGTCGATCAACCCGCTCTGGGCCTGATGCTCGAGGCCGGACCGGCCGCGCTCGGCCATCCGGTGCAGCGCCAGCGCTTGCGAGGCACGTTCCAGGACCATCTTGGCTTTGGCCGGCGCAACCGGGGCGTGCGGGACGATCAGCCGGCCCCACTCCTCGGCGCGAGGGCCGACGGAGGTGGTGGCCCATGGTTCGGTCATCGCCCTGGACCGACGTTGCCAGTCGACGAGCACCGTGGTGGCCGCCTCGTGGCGGGGTGAGATCGCCAGTACCTGCCGGGACAGGTCCTCAAGTACCACCGATTCGTCGATCATCTCGGCGGCTGCGCGCACGATGTCGGCCATCGACGGACGCTTCATGCTCAGCTCGGTGAACGTCTTGTGGGTCCGGTGGGCGAATTCCAGCTCCTCGTACTGGTCGGCCACGATGAGCCGGTGCACCGCCTCGGTGACCTCGACGAACTTTGTCTCCCGATGCAGCACCACGAGCGCCAGGCCGAGGTTTTGGGCGATCTCGCCGACGCTGTCGGGAAGCGACTCGATACGGGTGCCCAGTTCCACCACCACGCCGACGACGCCGGCTCGCTGCATCCGGTCCAGGTAGTCACTCGGTGCGTCGCGCAGGGCAGCACCGGTGGTGAGCACCAGCTCGCCGCCCTGCAGCAGCCCGGCCAGATCGGGCATGTCGCTGACGTGAACCCAGCGCACCGCCCGATCCAGTTGTTGCGCGCTGAGTACCTCGGGTTCACCGGCTTGCACCACTGGAAGCTCGATGACGTCACGCACGGTCGGGATCATTTACAAAGTGTAATGAACAAGTCGACCAGGCTTACAAGATGATTGCTCCGGCCGCGTTGATGGTGGCTCAGGGTTGTAGCCGTACCCCAATGCCGCAGGAAGGTTCGGACCCCATGAGCAATGTCATCCAGCACTGGCGCGATGGAAAGATCTTCGCCGGGACGTCGTCCGCCACGTCGCCGGTGACCAATCCGGCGACGGGCGCGGTGACCGGTGAGGTTGCGCTGGCCAGTGTGGATGATGCGCGTGCGGTGATCGACGCCGCTGCGGCGGCGTTCCCGGCCTGGCGCGACACGTCGCTGGCCAAGCGCACCTCGGTGCTGTTCGCATACCGTGAGCTGCTCAACGCCCGCAAGGACGAGCTGGCCGCACTCATCACCGCCGAGCACGGCAAGGTGCTCTCCGACGCACTCGGCGAGGTCAGCCGCGGCCTCGAGGTCGTCGAATTCGCCTGCGGTATCCCGAGTCTGCTCAAGGGCGGGTTCACCGAGAATGCCTCGACCAACGTGGATGTGCACTCGGTGCTGCAGCCGCTGGGGCCGGTCGGCATCATCTCGCCGTTCAACTTCCCGGCCATGGTGCCGATGTGGTTCTTCCCGATCGCCATCGCCGCCGGTAACACCGTGGTGCTCAAGCCCTCGGAGAAGGATCCGTCGTCAGCGCTGTGGATGGCTCGCCTGTGGGCCGAGGCCGGCCTGCCCGAAGGCGTGTTCAACGTGCTGCAGGGTGACAAGACCGCGGTCGACGAGCTGCTGACCAACCCCAAGATCAAGGCGATCTCCTTCGTCGGCTCCACCCCGATCGCACAGTACGTCTACGCCACCGCTACCGCGGCCGGCAAGCGCGTGCAGGCCCTCGGCGGGGCCAAGAACCACGCGGTGATCCTGCCCGACGCCGACCTGGACCTGGCCGCCGACGCCATGGTCAACGCCGGATTCGGCTCCGCCGGTGAGCGCTGCATGGCGATCTCGGCCGCCGTCGCCGTCGGCCCGATCGCGGACGATCTGGTGGCCAAGATCGCCGAGCGCGCCGCCACCATCAAAACCGGTGACGGAACCAAGGATTCGGACATGGGTCCGTTGGTCACCAAGGTTCACCGCGACAAGGTGGCCTCCTACATCGATGCCGGTGAGGCCGACGGCGCCAAGGTCGTGCTCGACGGTCGCACCGTCATGGACGGGGCGGGTCAACGGGATGCGGGTGGCTTCTGGCTGGGCCCGACCCTGCTCGACAACGTCACCCCCGAGATGAGCGTCTACACCGACGAGATCTTCGGCCCGGTGCTGTCGGTGCTGCGGGTCGAGAGCTATGACGAGGCTCTTGCGTTGATCAACAACAATCCCTACGGCAACGGCACGGCGATCTTCACCAATGACGGCGGCGCGGCGCGGCGTTTCCAGAACGAGGTCGAGGTCGGCATGGTCGGTATCAACGTGCCGATCCCGGTTCCCATGGCCTACTTCAGTTTTGGCGGCTGGAAGGCGTCGCTGTTCGGTGACAGCCATGCGCACGGCGCGGAGGGCGTGCACTTCTTCACCCGCACCAAGGCCATCACCACTCGCTGGCTGGACCCCAGCCACGGTGGTATCAACCTCGGGTTCCCCGAGAACAAGTGAGAGAATTCCACTCATGACTGTGATTCAAGAGTCCGCCGCGCTGCCCAACGGGTTGACCGTCGAGGCGGCGAAGGCCGAGGCCGCGCGGGCCTATGAACTCGACCGCGCACACGTGTTCCACTCCTGGTCGGCGCAGGAGGAGATCTCGCCGATGACGATCACCGCCGCGCAGGGCTCCTACGTGTGGGACGGCGACGGCAACCGGCTGCTGGACTTCTCCTGCCAGCTGGTCAACACCAACATCGGGCATCAGCACCCGAAAGTTGTTGCCGCCATTGCCGAACAGGCTGCCAAGCTGTGCACGGTGGCCCCGCAGTACGCCAACTCGGCCCGCTCGGAGGCGGCCCGGCTGATCGCCGAGCGCACCCCCGGTGACCTGAACAAGGTGTTCTTCACCAACGGCGGTGCGGATGCCGTCGAGCATGCGGTCCGCATGGCCCGCCTGCACACGGGCCGCTACAAGGTGCTGTCGCGGTACCGCGCCTACCACGGTGGCACCGACACGGCGATCAACCTGACCGGTGACCCGCGGCGCTGGCCCAACGACCGCGGAAACACCGGCACCGTGCACTTCAACGGACCGTTCCTGTACCGCTCGTCGTTCTATGCCGAGACCGAGGAACAGGAATCCCAGCGCGCGCTCGAGTACCTCGACAAGCTGATCCAGATGGAGGGCCCGTCCACCATCGCCGCGATCATCCTGGAGTCGATCCCGGGTACTGCCGGCATCATGGTGCCCCCGCCCGGATACATGGCCGGGGTGCGGGAGATCTGCGACCGCTACGGCATCGTGTTCATTGCCGACGAGGTGATGGCGGGATTCGGGCGCAGCGGAAAGTGGTTCTCCATCGATCATTTCGATGTGGTGCCCGACCTGCTCACCTTCGCCAAGGGCGTCAACTCCGGTTACGTGCCGCTCGGTGGCGTGGCGATCAGCCCCGCCATCTACGAGACGTTCGCCCATCGCGCCTACCCGGGCGGGCTGACCTACTCCGGGCATCCGCTGGCCACCGCCGCCGCCGTCGCCACCATCAACGCGATGGCCGACGAGGGCATGGTCGAGAACGCGGCCAAGATCGGCGCCGAGGTTCTGGCGCCGGGCCTGGCCGACCTGGCCGCCAAGCACCGCAGCATCGGCGAGGTCCGTGGCGCCGGTGTGTTCTGGGCGGTCGAACTCGTCGCCGACCAGCAGACCCGCGAACCGTTGGCGCCCTACGGTGGCTCCAGCCCGGCGATGAACGCCGTGGTCGGGGCGTGCAAGGCCAACGGCCTGCTGCCGTTCGCCAACTTCAACCGCATCCACGTCGTGCCGCCGTGCAACGTCACGGAGCAGGAGGCGCGCGAAGGTCTGGCGATCCTGGACCAGGCGCTCGACGTCGCCGATCAGCACACGAGCTGACCTCGGCTGAGTAGTCAACGGCCCGGTGGTGCGGTTTTCCGCACGCCGGGCCGTCGGCGTCCTGTGGATAAATGCGTTGGCCCTTGATTTGGGCACCCGCTTGAGACACTGGACGAGTGCGTTCACCTGCCCAGTGCTGGCTAACCGACATGGACGGCGTCCTGGTGCGCGAGGAGCACGCGCTGCCGGGCGCCGCCGACTTCCTGCAGACCCTGGCTGACAAGGAACGGCCGTTCCTGGTGCTGACCAACAACTCGATCTTCACGCCGCGCGACCTGACGGCCCGGCTTGCGCGCTCCGGGCTGATCGTGCCCGAGACGTCGATCTGGACGTCGGCGCTGGCGACCGCGGCGTTCCTGGCCGACCAGCTGCCGGGCGGCTCGGCCTATGTGATCGGCGAGGCCGGGCTGACCACTGCGCTCCATGAGGCCGGCTACACCCTGACCGACATCGATCCGGACTATGTGGTGCTGGGGGAGACCCGCACCTATTCGTTCGAGGCGATCACCAAGGCCGTCCGGCTGATCCTCGGCGGTGCCCGGTTCATCGCCACCAACCCTGACGTCAGCGGCCCGTCGGCCGAGGGGCCGCTGCCCGCAACCGGGTCGGTGGCGGCGATGATCACCAAGGCCACTGGACGCGACCCGTATTTCGTCGGCAAGCCCAACCCGATGATGTTCCGCAGTGCCCTCAACCGGATCGAGGCGCACTCGGAGAACACCGTGATGGTCGGCGACCGGATGGACACCGATGTGGTGGCCGGGATCGAGGCAGGTTTGGACACCATTCTGGTGCTCACCGGTTCGACGTCGGTCGAGGACATCGAGCGTTACCCGTTCCGGCCCAGCCGGATACTGCCGTCCATCGCCGAAGCCATCGAATTGATCTGAGATGGCCGGAGTTTCGGGGACCGAGCCCATCGATGAGTACTTCACTGCGACGGTATCGGCCCTGACCGGGCCGAGCGTGGGATCCCCGCTTGGTATCCCGAATCCCTTGGCGCTCTTCGATGCCCAGCTGGGCAGCAGGCATCTGGACCTGGCCGCGCGCTGGCTGCGCTCGCTGGGAAGGGGCTACTACACCATCGGATCGTCGGGCCACGAGGGCAACGCCGCGGTGGCGGCGACGCTGCGTCCGACCGATCCTGCGCTGTTGCACTACCGTTCGGGCGGCTTCTACCTGGCCCGCGCTGCCCAGGTGGACGGCGCCGATCCGCTGCGCGACGTGCTGCTGGGCGTGGTCGCGGCCACCGCCGAACCGATCTCCGGCGGGCGGCACAAGGTGTTCGGCCGTCACGAACTGAACGTCATTCCGCAGACCTCCACCATCGCCTCGCATCTGCCGCGGGCGGTGGGCGTGGCTTTCTCGATCGCCCGTACCCGCAAGCTCGGCGTGTCCTGCCCGTGGCCCGATGACGCTGTGACGGTGTGTAGTTTCGGCGACGCCTCGGCCAATCACTCCACCACCGTCGGTGCCGTCAATGCCGCGTTGCACGCCTCCTACCAGGGCCTGCCGATGCCGCTGCTGTTCGTGTGTGAGGACAACGGCATCGGCATCAGCACGCCGACACCGCACGGGTGGATTGCCCGCGCCTACGGCGATCGAGAGGGGCTGCGGTACTTCGCCGCCGACGGCTGCGACCTCGTCGACGCGTTCGATACCGCACAGACGGCGGCCGATTGGGTTCGTCGCGAACGCAAGCCCGCCTTTCTGCATCTGCGGACGGTGCGGCTCATGGGTCATGCCGGCAGCGACTACGAGCCGGCCTACCGGCGTCCCGCCGAGATCCTCGCCGACTTCGAGCGAGATCCGGTGCTGAACACCGCGAGAAGACTTGTGGCCCATGGCATTCTGACCCCGGACGAGGTAGTGCAACGCTATGAGGGCAAGCGTGCCGAGGTGATGGAACTGGCCCGCGAGGTCAGTGACTGTCCGCAGTTGGACAGCGCGACAGCTGTCATGCAGCCACTGCGCGACACGCTCGACGAGGCCAGGGCGGTCTGCGTCGCCGCCCCGGGCGAGCCCGGCGGCGAACCGTTGAGCCTCGCGTTGGCCATCAATGCGGCGCTGCAGGACGTCCTGCAGGCCCATCCGGAGACGATCGTGTTCGGGGAGGACATCGCCCGCAAGGGTGGGGTCTACGGAGTGACCCGCGGGCTACAGGCCGCCGCCGGACCCGCGCGGGTTTTCGACACTCTGCTCGACGAACAGACGATCCTCGGATTGGCGCTGGGAGCCGGAGTGTCAGGACTGGTGCCGATCCCGGAAATCCAATACCTGGCTTACCTGCACAACGCCGCCGACCAGATCCGCGGTGAGGGAGCCACCCTGCAGTTCTTCTCCAACCGCCGCTACCGCAACCCGATGGTGGTGCGGATCGCCGGCTACGGCTACCAGAAGGGATTCGGCGGCCACTTCCACAATGACAACTCGATCGCGGCGATCCGCGACATTCCGGGAGTGGTGATCGCGTCCCCGTGCCGGCCCGACGACGCCGCGGCCATACTGCACACCTGCGTTGCCGCCGCCAAAGACGCTGGCGCGGTGTGCATTTACCTCGAACCGATCGCGCTGTACCACACCAAGGATCTCTACGTCGACGGCGATCAGCGATGGCTGGCGCCTTACCCGCGTCAGCCCGTGCAGATCGGCCGGGCCCGCACCTACGGCGACGGCACCGACCTGACGATCCTGACCTTCGGCAACGGCGTGTGGCTGAGCCTGCGGGTGGCCCGCCGCTTGGAGCAGGCCGGGATTGCCACCCGGGTGGTCGATCTGCGCTGGCTGTCGCCGCTGCCGGTCGAGGACATATTGCGGGAGGCGGATGCGACCGGGCGGGTGCTCATCGTCGACGAGACCCGCCGAACCGGAGGCGTGGGCGAAGGCATCGTGGCTGAGCTCACCGACCACGGCTACTCCGGCCGGGTGCAGCGGGTGGCCAGTGCCGACAGCTTCATCCCGCTCGGCGACGCCGCACTACAGGTGCTGTTGTCCGAGGACACCATCGAGGCAGCCGCGGTGAAACTCGTCGGAGGACCGTAGGCGAACGCAGTGCTGAGCACCCGCTTGATAGCTTGACCGGATGGCAGAACCTGTGGCGCCGGATCCGACCCGCCCGCTGGCCGGGGTGCGGATCATCGAGATCTCCAGCTTCGTCGCCGTGCCCCTGGCCGGCATGACCCTGTCACAGTTGGGTGCCGAGGTGGTGCGCGTCGACCCTGTCGGCGGTGCCGCCGACTACCACCGCTGGCCCCTGACCGACGGCGGCGACAGCATCTACTGGGCCGGTCTGAACAAGGGCAAGCGCTCGGTGGCCGCTGATCTGCGTTCGCCACAGGGGCAGCAGCTGGTGCAACGGCTGATCGCCGAGGCCGGCGTGTTGATCACGAATGTGGCCGGACGGCAATGGCATTCGTACGATGTACTGTCCGCGCTGCGTCCCGACCTGATCCACGTCGAGGTATCAGGGCGCGCCGACGGTGGCACCGGGGTGGATTACACCGTCAACGCCGGGCTGGGCTTCCCCCTGGTTACCGGGCCCGCGCAATTGTCCACCCCGGTCAACCACGTACTGCCGGCCTGGGACGTCAGCTGCGGGCTGTACGTGGCGCTGGCAGTGAGTGCCGCGCTGCGCCACCGCGATTCCAGCGGTGAGGGCGCGCGGATCAGCATCCCGCTGGAGAACGTCGCGCTCGCCACCGCAGGCAATCTCGGGTTTCTGACCGAGGTGATGATCAACGGCACCGGGCGCGAACGGCTCGGCAACACGCTGTATGGCACCTACGGGCAGAACTTCACCAGCAGCGATGGCGTCGGGTTCATGCTCGTCGCTCTCACCGGCCGGCATTTCCGTGACGTCACGGAGGTCACCGGGACCACCAAAGCCGTTGCTGCCCTTGCCGAGGCGTTCGGTGCCGACTTCACCGACGAGGGTCAGCGTTACACCCACCGCGACGCCCTGACCGGCCTGTTCACTTTGTGGTTCAGCGAGCACACCGCCGACGAGATCAGCGCGGCGCTCGCGGGTACCTCGGTGCTGTGGGAGCAGTACCGCAGTTTCGCAGAGGTCGCCGTCAACGATCGGGTGGTCGCCAACCCGCTGTTCACTCCGCTGGAGCAACCCCGCATCGGCACGTACCTGGCGCCCGGCCTGCCGGTGTCGATCGGCGGGGTGTATCCGCCGGCGGTGCCCGCGCCCGCACTTGGCGACGACACCACCGCGGTGCTGGCCGAACACCTCGGACTCGGTGCCGACGAGATCGCGGCACTCACCGAATCAGGCATCGTCGCAACGGGTACCGCTCAGTGAGCACTCTGCTGAAGCTGTTGGACGTCCGTGCCCACGCGGACGGTGACGTGTTCACCGGGCGGGCCAGCGGCCCGGCCGGCAAGCGAGCCTACGGCGGTCTGCTGGCCGCGCAGAGCCTGGCGGCCGCCTGCCGGACGGTGGAAGATGACCGGTCACCGACCAACATGCACCTGCAGTTCCTGCGCGGCGGGAACGCCGGGGAAGCCGTCGAGCATCGCGTGCACCGCGTGTACGACGGGCGCACCGCCTCGGCCCGGCGTGTCGAATCGTATGAGCACGGCCGCATGCTGACCGCGGCCACGGTGTCGTTCGCGACGGGGCTCGCCGGGCCCGAACACGGGCAGGGCGCGATGCCGCACGATCCAGAGGTGCTTCCGTGCACCGGCCCGCCCGGCCCGGCGCCGTCCCTGCCGCTCGACGAGTTCGACATTCGCATCGCCGACGACGGCTCGGGGGAGGAGTTCGTGCGCCGGATGTGGTGGCGGGTCACCACCGAACTGCCGGACGATCCGTTGGTGCACATGCTGATCGCGGTGTACATCACCGATCTCTACGGGATCGATCCGGCCTTGGCCGTGCATGGGCACAGCATGCGCTCGCGCAGTCACCGCAGTGGCACCACAGATTCGTCGATCTGGTTTCACCGCCCGGTACAGGCCGGGGACTGGAATCTGCTGGAGTCGCGCTCACCTGCCGCCGCGCGGGGCCGGGGGCTGATCACGTCAAGCCTGCTGCGGGCCGACGGTGCGGTCGCCGCCACCCTCGTACAGGAAGGGCTGGTTGCCGACCGCTTGGCGGACTGAGTTTCCTACGGCTTCGGTCCCAAACAGTTGTCAGGACTCCAGTCGTTGGGGTGGCGTACACCGTGGAGAACTTCGACTACGGGGATCGGCCTGGGTCACCGCCCGCGCGCGAGGGCGAAGGGCGTCATCGCCATGTCGAGGATTTCGGGGGTGAGCAGCGCGCCGGCGTATTCGACCCAGCACCAGCTGCGTGAGGCAATCCTGCCCGACGAACTGGAGGTGAGACGGCCGAAGTAGTGGATGTAGCTGCCGGACGTATCGAACGTGAATGTGTATGTGTCTGAACCGATTTTGGTGTCCAGCCTGGTCAGCTTGCCGGCGTCGTCGAACGTCGGCGTTGCGGTGATGTCGTCGTATGCGGTGGTCGCTCCGCCGATGACTTGATATCCGGGACCGAAGGTGACGCCGTCGCGCCCCTGCCAGAAACAGCCGCCGCCCCACTGTCCGTCCTGGTACTCGTGCATCCACGACACCCACATCCCCTGCAGGTGCCGGGCGATGGGGAGCTCCGGGTACACCTGTCCTGGCGGCCCGTAGGCATAGTCCTGATGCAGGTAGCCCGAGACGGGAATGCCCTCGATGGTCCCGGTGGCGGCCATCAGCTCGTGCCGGTAATACACCTGCTCGGCCACGCCGTCCTGTGCCGGAACGTGGACGGTGAACACGTCGGTGACGTTGGTACCGTGCATTTCCCAGCGTCCGCTCGCATCGTGCCAGTGGAATCCCCCAGCGTCGCGTTCGATGCGTCCGCTGGGATAGCTCAGCGTGACCGAGGCGCCGGTGTCGGCGTAGGTCATCGGCTCGAACCAGTCGATGGTCGAGTACTCCGCGAACAGGTGTGGCGGGTCGGGATCGAACGACGCAGGCAGCTTCTTGAAGCCGGTGATCGGTGACACCACATGTGTCATGCCGGTGAGGAAGTCATCGGCGCCGCGCAGTCCCCAATAGGTCTGCCCCGCATCGTCGTTGACCACGGCGCCGATCCACATGCCGGCCAGCCCGACACCTGGCCCCGGGGTCCACTCCCGACGATAGTGGTCGAGTGTCGGTGGCTGGGTAGCCACGGCGAACTTGATGTCGGGCGGTTGCTCTCTGACGTCGCTCACGGTATTACCCCAGAACTGAAGTAGATTGGCGCCAGGTCGGCGTGCATGTCCACATCTAAATCTCTAGAGGTATCCTTGTAAAGGGTCACTGCGCGCTTGGCGGCGGTGCGCCGCAGCCGACCGGTTGATTTGTTCTTTGCTTCACGTGGTTGCCCACATCGATTGGGCGGTAGGGGGAGAAGTGGCGAAGCCGACGACAGGTAGGAGTAAATCGGTCGGCGGTACTGTGACCGGAAAGCCCAAACAGATCGCCGACGAGCTGCGAAGTTTGATCATCTCCGGCGGGCTCGATGAGGGGGACCTGCTCGGTACCGAGGCGGATTTGTTGGAACGCTTCGAGGTGTCCCGGCCGTCGCTTCGTGAGTCGTTGCGGATTCTGGAGGCCGAAGGCCTGATCTCGGTGGTGCGAGGCGCGCTCGGCGGGGTGGTCGTACACCGCCCCGATCAACGGATGACTGCCCGGGCTGCGGCGCTGGTGCTGCAGACACGCAGCGTTTCGCTGACCGATGTGTTCGAGGCCGCTGCCGTTATCGAACCCGCACTGGCGCGAATGGTGGCCATGTCACGTGGCCGCGAGCGTTCCGCTCAGCGTTTGCGCGAGCTGGTGTACGAAATGAAGCGCACCGTCGACGACCCTGTGGCATGTACCACCGCCATGGTCGGATTCCACAGTGACATGGTGGAGTTGGCCGGCAATCAAACGCTCATCGTGATCTGCGAGATGATCAACGAGGTGATCACCCGTGCGGCAGTGGCAGACGTGCTCACGCGGAGTCAACAGGAGCCGATCGCGTCGCGGCGCCGCACGATTCGCGAGTTCGAACAGCTTGTCGACTTGATCTCCGCGGGCGACGGCGACGCCGCACAGGCGCACTGCGCTGCGCATATGGCCCGCCTGCGCCGGACCCTCCTGGGGAAACGCGGCAGTTCGACGGTCGAGGTGAACAGCCATCTCTGACGCCAGCTACGAACTCGGTCGGAAAAACATGTAAAGGTTTCTCTGGACTCCAGCTCTGATGGTGGGTTAGTTTTGACGGACCCGAATTGTCAGATGTTTCGCCGGAACTCTGCCGGCGCTCGACATGGTGGAGAGTAGCTCTATGGCCGACGTGACCCCGGCGCGCATCGGATTGCTCATCGATTACCTGGATGAGGGCGGCAAGTACGACGAGAACATCCTTCCGGCACTGCAACTCGTCGCTGACGAGTCTCTGGAGCGTGGAATAATCGAGCGTCCTGTCGAATTCGTCGTACGCGCGGTGCAGGGGCTGCCGAACGGAACTTTTCGTGCGGTGCGCGACGCGTTCCATGAGCTGGTCGAAGCAGATGCGTTGGTGATCTTCGGGCCGTGGGTGTCAGAGAATGGCGTCGCGCTGCGCAGGTATGTCGAGGACCTCGCGCAGGTGCCGATCATCACCATGGCGGCATCGGAAAGCATGTTGGGGGAGTGGGTTTTCGGGCTGCCGGCAGGGTCCATGGAGGAAGAGCCGATCATCATGGCCACCGTCGCGGCTCTCGATGGGTGCCGCACGATCGGGCTTGCCTTCGAGGACAGCCTCATCGGCCGTGAGTACCTACGAACCACCCGAGGGGCCTGCCGGGCAGCAGGGTTGACGATCACGGACGAAGTGGCGGTTCCGCAGGTTGAGAGTGATAAGCGAGCCGCGATGTCCGCTCTGGCGGAAGGCAAGCCCGATGCGATCATGCATGTCGGTTTCGGCCTGGGAATCATCGGTATGAACGCTGCGCTGGAGGGCATCGGTTGGATGCCGCCGCGGTATACGACGACGGCGTTCGAGTTCGCGGCGACCAGCCAATGGTGGCGCGAGCAACTCGCCGGCTGGATCGGGCTTGACCAGTACGACGAGCGCAACCAGACGGGGCAGGCGTTCCTGGATCGTTTCGAGCGGGCCCACGGGCACCGCCCCGAGTATTTCTTTCCCTTGTACTGCTACGACGTTGGTCGGCTCATGATGACCGCTCTCGCCGATGCTCGACCGTTGACGGGCCCGGCTGTCAGAGAAGCGTTGGAGCGCATCAAGATGCTGCCCGCGGCGACTGGCGCTCCCGGGACGCGAATGAGGTTCGGGAAGTTCATCCGGCACGGCTGGGTCGGCAGTGAATTTCTGGTCGCAAGACGAGTGCTCCCGGACGGCAGCGCTTCCGTACTGCACGCCACCATCGAGGGTCATGTGAGTGGTCCTGTCGTGCATCGATAATCGAAGTTATATCTATATATATCTCTCACTCAAATTCCCATGAGCGAGGTCGCGGGCCCGTCGAATCTGTCCCGATGCCAGCGCCGGTGTACCTATTGTTGGCGAGATCTGACCTCGTTTGATGGCTTTGACCTGCAAATTATTGACGCGCTCGACGCGGCGATTGCTATGGGATTCCCCGGGGGTTACTGCGCGAAAGGGCTAGACAATCGGACGTGTGCTGCGTTATACCTTTAGAGGTATGTAGCGTCCGACCTTCGGATGACCGTAGGCGACGCAGATCTGCTTGCGGTGCTCAGGGTGGTGGGCTGTGGAGCGCCGCAACATGCGCGGGGATCGTAAAACGGTTGCTGTCCAGGTGGTTTGGGCATTCGCAGCCGCCGCACGGGATCTACTGGGGGCACTTGAGCGGATGTGCTCGCCGACTTGGAGGGGGTGAAACGCCGGGTGAAGCCAAACTCCCGCGTTGGGCGTGCATGGTCGCGCCCGGTGGCCGGGTTGATCACGGTGCTGATCGTCGGACTGGCGGTCGCCATGGTGGCGGTGATGTTTCGCGGTGATCTGAACGCATCGGTTCCGGTGACGGTGATGTCGCCTCGGGCGGGGCTGGTGATGAACCCCGACGCCAAGGTCGAATTGCGGGGCGTCCAAGTTGGAGCTGTCAAGTCGTTGGAAACGCTGCCCAACGGGCGTGCGGTCCTGCATCTGGCGATGGATCCAGCACAGCTGCAGCAGATTCCGGCCAACGTCGGGGTCGACATCGCATCGACCACCGTGTTCGGTGCGAAGTACGTTCAGCTTATTGATCCGGCGGATCCGTCACCGCAGACGATGGTTCCCGGTCAAGTACTGGACGCCTCGCGGGTCACTGTCGAAGTGAACACCGTTTTCGAGCAACTAAGCGCGGTGCTGTCGACGATCGACCCGGCCAAACTCAACCAGACGCTGGGCGCGATCGGCACCGCCGTCAATGGCCGCGGGCAGTCGATAGGTCAAATGTTGGTCGACCTGGACACCTACCTCGCCACCCTTGAGCCTGGATTGCCGGCGTTGAGTCACGACTTGGCCACTGCACCAACAGTCCTCACCGCCTACGCCAAGGCAGCACCCGGCCTGCTCACCGCTGCCGGCAACGCAAACAGGATCAGTCAGAGCATCGTTGACGAGCAGCACAACCTCGATGCATTCCTGGTCAGCATGATCGGGCTCGCCGATGTCGGCAACGACGTCTTGACGACCAACCGTGCCCAACTGACCGATGCCGTGCATCTGTTGGCGCCGACCACCGATTTGACCGGCCGGTACAACCAAGCCTTGTACTGCCTGATGGGAGGGTTGATCCAAGCCGCCTACATCAAGCAACCGCAAGTTCCCGGTGCCATGGTCAATGCGGGGTTCGTCCTGGGCAAGGAGCGGTACCGGTACCCGATCGATCTACCGAAGGTCGCTGCGACCGGTGGGCCACAATGCGTCTCGGGGTTGCCGAACGTGCGCTATCTGTCCCGGCCGCCATTCGTCATCGCCGACGTCGGCACCAACCCCGCCCGATACGGCAACGAAGGCGTTCTGCTGAACTCCGCCGGCCTCAAGCAAATGCTGTTCGGACCGATCGCCGGGCCGCCGCGGAACTCCGCGCAAATCGGGCAACCCGGGTGAGGCGCTCGACGATGTCCACGGCGCTCAAATTCGGAGTGTTCGGTGTCGTGATGGCGATACTCACTGCCTGTTTGTTCGTTGTTTTCGGCCAGTACCGGACCGGATCATCGCAAGACTATTCAGCAGTGTTTGCCGACGCTTCCAGTTTGAAACAGGGGGATTCGGTGCGGGTGGCCGGCATCCGCGTCGGCACGGTCACGAGCGTGAAACTACGGCCGGACACCACGGTCCTGGTCACCTTTGATGCGGATCGCACAGCGGTGCTGACCACCGGAACCAAGGCGATAGTGCGCTATCTCAACCTGACCGGGGACCGCTACCTCGAACTCGCCGCTGCGCCTGGGCCGGCGGCCACCATCCTGCCCGCCGAGGCCCAGATTCCCGTCGAACGTACCGAGCCGGCACTCGACCTGGACTTGCTCCTGGGTGGCCTGCGGCCGGTAACCCAGGGATTGAACCCCGACGACGTCAACGCGCTCACCCAATCGTTGCTGCAGGTCCTGCAAGGGCAAGGCGGTGCCCTGCAATCGTTGCTGTCGGAAACCTCCTCGTTCACCACCGACCTCGCCAACAACGATCAACTCGTTCAGCAACTTATCGACAACCTCAACACGGCCGTGGGCACCCTCTCCAAAGACGGCGAGAAGTTTTCCGGCACGATCGATCGCCTGCAGCAGCTCGCCAGTCAACTCGCTGCCGATCGCGATCCAGTCGGCAACGCGATCACCGCCCTCGACAGCGGGACCGCGTCGCTGGCCGACCTGCTGACCCAGGCCCGCCCGCCGCTGGCCGGCACCGTCGACGAGCTCAACCGTTTGGCCCCCAACCTGGACATGCAAAAAGACCACCTCGACGCCGGACTGCAGCGGATGCCGCACAACTACCGGAAACTGGCGCGGCTGGGCGCCTACGGCAGCTTCTTCAACTACTACCTCTGCGGCGTCACAGTTCGAGTCACCGATCTTCAAGGACGCACAGCGGTCTTCCCCTGGATGAAGCAAGAAGCGGGAAGGTGCTCAGACAACTGATGCTGAAATACCGTGGACCCCAGCTGATCCGACGCGGCGTCATCGGTGTCGTTGTCATCCTTCTGGTCATCGCCGTCGGGATGCGGAGCCAACAGTTGGTGTCCTATGCCACCGAGATCAGATACCTTGCCGTATTCGATCAAGCCGGCGGGTTGACCGTAGGCAATAACGTCACCATGTCGGGAACGAAAGTCGGCACCGTGTCCGGCGTGGAGCTTCATGACGGGCAGGCGCTCGTCACGTTCTCGCTCAGCAGTGACATTTCGTTGGGATCGCAGACCACCGCCCACATCCGCACCGGCTCGCTGTTGGGACAGCGAGTGCTGACCGTGCACACTGCCGGGCCCGGGCGGATGCGAGCCCTGGCCGTCATCCCATCGACTCGCACCTCATCGCCCTACTCGCTCACCGAAGCCGTGGGCGACCTCACCACCGACATCGCCGGCACCGATACCGGCACCCTCAACCAGTCCCTCGACACACTCTCGGCCACCATCGAGGCGATCTCTCCGGATCTGGGATCGACGTTCGACGGTCTCACCCGATTGTCCCGGGCGCTCAATGCGCGCAACCAAACCCTGGGCGAGCTGTTCAAACACATCGGCGACGTCAGTGCGGTCCTCTCCGAGCGCAGCCAGCAGGTCAACACCCTGATCCTCGACGGCAATGCCTTACTCGATGTGCTCGTGCAAGTGCGTCAGGGCATCGTTGAACTGCTCGCCAACACCTCGGCAGTGGCCAACCAGCTCACTGGCCTGGTGCACGACAACGAGGCCGAACTGGCACCTACGCTCGACAAACTCAACGCCGTCACCGCGGTTCTGGAGAAGAACCGTGACAACATCGCCAAGGCGCTGCCCGGCTTGGCGAAATATGAATTGAGCACCGGTGAGCTGGTATCCAGCGGCCCGTACTACCAGGCCCAGATCGCCAACCTGAGCATGCCTCAGCTTCTGCAGCCGTTCTTGGACTACGCATTCGGATTCCGCCGAGGAGACAACGCCGGGCAGCCGCCTGACAACGCAGGCCCACGCGCAGAATTCCCGTTCCCGCGCAACGGTATCCCGCAACCACAAGAACAATGGGGGCCGCCATGATCGCTCGCCACCGCACCTCACTGGCAGGCGTACTCATCACACTGATCCTCACGGCCGGCGCCGTGCTGGTGCACGCCTCGTTCTTCGGCGCGAAAACAGTGACTGCCTATTTCACCTCTGCCACAGCCATTTACCCGGGCGACGACGTCCGAGTCGCCGGAATCAAAGTCGGCACCATCGCTGCCATCGCCCCCGAAGGCAACCAGGTGAAGATGTCGCTGGGCATCGACCGTAAAGTGCCCATCCCCGCGGACGCCAAAGCCGTCATCGTCGCCGCCAACCTGCTCGCTGCCCGCTACGTCGAACTCACACCGGCCTATCGGTCCGGTGACGCTCACGCCAACGGTCCCATCATGGTCAACAACGCAGTGATCCCGATCGACCGCACCGCCGTGCCGGTCGAATGGGACGAAGTCAAATCCCAACTGATGCGCCTGGCAACCGAATTGGGGCCGAACAGTCAGGTATCAACTCCGGCGATCGCACGATTCATCGACAGCACCGCCAACGCACTCGACGGCAACGGCGACAAACTCCGCCAAACACTGAACCAGCTGGCCGGCGTTGGGCGCATTCTGGCCGACGGCAGCGGCAACATCGCCGACACGGTCAAACACCTGCAAACGTTGGTCACCACACTGCGCGACACGAACCCCCAAATCGTCGAGTTCCAAGGCCGGTTCGCCACGCTGACCAGCGTCCTCGACGACAACCGCACCGACCTCGACGCCGCACTGAAGAATCTGTCGTCAGCACTTGGCGAAGTCCAACGATTCGTCGCAGGCACCCGCGACAAGACCAGCGAGCAAGTCCAACGTTTGGCCAATGTCACCTCCAACCTGGCCGACCATCGCAAGGACCTTGAGCAACTCCTGCACGTGACACCGACTGCGCTGGCCAACGGCTACGCCGACTACAACCCCGACACCGGCACCATTCTCGGCTCGATTTCGTTCACTAACTTCTCCAACCCCGTGCAGTTCGTCTGTGCCGCCATCGGCGCCGTCAAGAACACCACGGCGTCCGAAACCGCGAAACTGTGTGCGCAGTACCTCGGTCCGGCACTGGACCAGCTGAACTTCAACAACCTGCCCGTCCCGATCAATCCCGCGCTGGCCCCGTCCCCGCGCAACATCATCTACACCGATCCCGCGCTGGAACCCGGCGGAACCGGGGGCGCACCCGTACCCGCCGAACAGCCGCCGGCCATTTCGGCGTACACCGGGGCAGGCGATGTGCCCCCGCCACCGGGTTGGGGTCCACCACCCGCGCCGGACCCGCACACACCACCGCCCGCAGCGCCCAGCGTCGAGAACCTGTTGCTACCTGCCCCCGTGCCGCAGCCTGCCGGCCCGGCCGAGCAACCCGTACCCGCGCCACCCACCGAAGGGACACCTCCAGCATGATCGGCCGGCATTCACGAGTAATGGGTGTGGTCGCCGGCACCGTCACGGTGTTCGGGTTGTCGGGATGTGCCTTCAGCGGGGTGAACTCCCTGCCCCTTCCGGGAACCGTCGGACACGGACCCGGAGCCACCGTCTACCACATTGCGATCGCCAACGTCGGGACACTCGAATCGAATTCGCCCGTCATGATGAACGACGTCGTGATCGGAAGTGTCGGGACGATGACGCTGCGCGGTCAGCATGCCGACGTCGAAGTCAGGATTCAAGATGGCGTCCGCGTCGCGGCCAACGTCGTTGCCACCGTCGGGCAGACCAGCTTGCTGGGATCACAGCACCTGGCATTGGACCCGCCACCCGGGACTCCTCCACTGGGTCAGCTCGAGCCGGGATCCACCGTCGCCTTGAACCAGTCATCGACCTATCCCTCCACCGAGCAGACGTTGTCCTCGCTGTCTGCGGTGGTCAACGGCGGCGGTCTGGGCCAGGTCGGTGACATTGTGCACAACTTCAATGCGGCATTGTCCGGACGTCAGGACGCCATCCGCGACCTGATCGCTCGCCTCGATCGGTTCGTCGGCGCCCTGGACCGCCAACGCGGCGATCTGATCACCTCCATCGATGCCCTCAATCGGCTGACCGGCACACTCGCCGGACAGCATGACGTGCTCACCGAAACGTTGCGCACACTTCCCCCCGCACTCGATGTGCTCATCGCCGAGAAGCCGCGCATCGTCACCGCATTGGACAAGTTGCGGGCCTTCAGCAACACCGCCACCGCGCTGATCAACGACACACAGGCCGACCTGGTGAAGAACCTGCAGAACCTACAGCCCACCGTTCGTGCCCTGGCCGACGCCGGCCCGGGCGTCATCGACGGCCTGATGTACGCCACCGTCTTTCCCTACGGCCAGAACGTGATTGACCGCGGCCTCAAAGGTGACTACATGAATCTGTTCGCCGTCGCCGACCTGACTGTTCCCCGCCTGAAACGCGGCTTGTTCCTGGGCACCCGCTGGGGTGTCGACGGAGCACAGCTGGTGCCCGCCCCCGGAGACCCGGGCTATGACTGGTACTACACCAACAATCCGCTGGGCGCACCGCTGGCGGTGCCGCCGCAGGGCACTGAGCTTGCCCCTCCGGCCCCGCCGGCCGGCCCACCGGTGATCCTTCCCGGTGGGCCCGTCCCACCCGCGGTCGCGCCGCCATCTGGTGCACCGCCGGGATCGCCGTCGCCCGATCGGGGAGGTCGCTGAATGCTGACTCGGCTGGTCCGGATTCAGTTGGTGCTCTTCACGATCGGCTCCATCGTGGGGTTGGTCACCATGGTCGTGGTGTACCTGCAGGCCCCGACGTTGTTGGGTGTCGGACGTATCACCGTGGCAGTGGAGCTGCCGGGAACCGGTGGCCTGTACCGCTTTTCCAACGTGACCTACCGTGGGGTGCAGGTCGGCAAGGTGACGGCGATCTCGCTCATTCCACGCGGAGCCAAAGCGACTCTGTCGCTGGATGCCTCACCGAAGATTCCCGCGAAACTGAAGGCCGATGTGCGCAGCGTGTCGGCAATCGGCGAGCAATACCTCGACCTGAAACCCACCTCGGACGCACCTCCGTACTTGCACGACGGATCGACCATCACCATGGCGGACACCACGGTTCCGCAACAAGTCGGGCCACTGCTCGACCAAACCAGCGCGCTGATCAAGAGCATCCCCAAAGACAAACTCGGATTGCTGCTCGACGAAAGCTCCAAGGCATTCAACGGCGCCGGCTACGACCTTGGATCCCTGATGGACTCATCGGCGAAAGTCTCGGGCGACATGGACGATGTGCGCGACTCCACCAGGTCCCTCGTCGAGGACTCTGGGCCCTTGCTCGATTCCCAGGCCACTGCCGCAGACGACTTGCGGACCTGGGTGCGCAGTCTGGCCAACATCACCACCACACTGGTCGACGACGATCAGCAGATCCGGACGGTGCTCACCGATGGACCTGCCTCCGTCAACGAAACATCCCGGCTGTTCGAACAGGTCAAGCCGACACTGCCGGTGCTGCTGGCCAACTTGACCTCGATCGGACAAATTCTGGTCACCTACCGGCCTGGCCTCGAACAAATCCTGGTGTTGTTGCCGCCCTTCGTCGCCAACATCATCTCGGCCGCACCCGACCACAATCCGACCGGGCTGGGGCAAGGCGATTTCACCATGTCATTTGGCGATCCACCGTCGTGCACCGTTGGGTTCCTACCGCCCAGCCAGTGGCGGTCGCCCGAAGACACCTCCGAAGTGGACACGCCTGACGGCCTGTACTGCAAGCTGCCCCAGGACTCACCGCTGGCGGTGCGCGGGGCCCGGAACTACCCCTGCATGAACAAGCCAGGAAAGCGGGCGCCCACTGCCGAGATCTGCAACAGCGACAAACCGTATCTACCTCTGACGATGCGCGAACACATGACGGGTCCTTACCCCCTGGACCCCAACCTGATCGCCCAAGGCGTGCCGCCCGACGCTCGGGTCACCAACGACGACCGAATTTTCGGTCCGACCAACGGCACACCCTCGCCACCGTCAGCCGCACCGCACCCCGCCACCGACTCGTCCGGCCCAACCCCGCCACCTGCACCACCATTGCCCGACCCTGGCGGCGCAATCCCTGCCGCGCCAAGTGCCTTCGGTGGCAACACCACTGCGCCACGGCCAGCGGTCGCCTTCGCGCAGTACGACCCCAATTCCGGACGCTATGTCACACCTGAGGGCCAGACCTATCAGCAGGCCAACCTCGTTGCCTCTAAGCGGGCAGCGACCTGGAAAGACCTTGTGATGGAGGATCACCCGTGACATCAGCGCAGATTGTGAGGCAGCGACCAACGACTACTGCACTGTCGATGGTGGTACTGATCGCTGTGGCGACAGTCGCGGCCTTGACCACCGCCCCGAGCGCCGCCGCGGCGTTCTGCGATCCCACACTCAACGGCGCCTATCGTGCAGTGTCGGACGGCACGTGGGCGAAGACCAACGAGATCTTTCATGACGAAGCCGCCGTGACCAGTACCTGGGCGATCAGCACCACGTGCAGCGCCGAAACGTACGATTGCGTGGGCCAAGTGAGCAGCAGCCAAGGGTGGAACGCGCCTATCCGATGCGACTCAGCCGGGCTGTGGTCAGTGCGACGGCACCTCGACCTGTGGGAGCCGTGCCACGACGGCACCGCTGCTGCAGCCGAGCAGTTGATGTACTTTTCGCCCGACCTGTCCGGCTCGCCGAGCTTCGACGAGGTGACATCGTTCTCGGGTTGGGACCGCACCGTCGGGACGAGTGGAGGCTGCGGAATCAACCGGCCGCTGGTCATCGAGATGCCGTTTCAACTCACGCGAATTCCATGACTGCCTGCCGCCGTCACCGCGTGCATGTGTCGCGCGGCGTATCACCTCGATAACACCGTGCCCCAAATGAGACAGGGCGAGAGCTCAATGTGCCAACGAAAGGTTCTGAGATGAAGCGAGCACGGGTGACCAAGGATTCCCCCGGGTTTGAGCAGGCGGACTACGTCGTGGTGGGCTCGGGTAGTGCCGGTGCGATCGTGGCCCGACGCCTCGCCGATACCGGCGCCACCGTCACCCTGATCGAGTCGGGACGCCGGCGTCGTGGCCCACTGGTCACCGTCCCCGGCATGTGTGGGGCCATCCATGCGGCCACGCACTTACAGCGGTTGGTCACCTGGCCCGCGTACAGCGTGCCGCAACGACATATGAAGGGCCGCAAGCTTCCTCAGTCTCATGGCCGGATACTCGGCGGTGGCAGCGTGATCAACGGCATGGCATTTGTGCGAGGAAACCGGCAGAACTTCGACGACTGGGCGGTTGCCGGGGCGAAGGGTTGGGGATTCTCCGAGGTGCTGCCATCCTTCCGGCGGCTGGAGAGTTTCGAGGACGGACCCAGCGATCTGCGCGGTGGAGATGGCCCGATTGCAGTGGAACGGGCCACGGGCCTGGCGACTGTCACCGAGAGCTACATGGTCGCGCTGGCGGCGACGGCCGGAGTCGGAATGAATGACGACTACAACGGTGCGCAGCAGACCGGGGTGGCGCCATTACAGCAGAGCACCGGTGCCGGTCGAAGGGTGGGCACCGACCGTGGGTACTTGTCGGACGCGCCGCCGAATCTGCGTGTGCTTACCGGTGTCACCGCGACCCGGGTGATTGTAGAGGCCGGGCGCGCAACGGGTGTGGAGCTGGTCGCGGGCCGCAACCGGCGTCCGATCGGTCCTGCGCGGGCGAGCCGAGAGGTGATCATCAGCGCCGGTTCGCTTGGTTCGCCTCGGCTCCTGATGCTCTCCGGCATCGGCCATGCGGCCCACTTGCGTGAGCATGGGATCAAGGTGATTGCGGACCTGCCCGTCGGTGACAATCTGCACGATCACTTGTTTGTGCCGATGTCCTACCGGGCCCGCGGCGGTCGCAGCGCATCACCGCTGAGTTTCGCCGGGGCGGCGGTGCGTGAATGCGTACGTCCGCGATCTACGTACCTTGCCCACACTCTGTTTGAAGCCGTGGCGTTCGTCGACAGCGGCATAGGGACGGGTACTGATGTCCCGGACTTGCAGATGTTCATTCTTCCCATGAGCTACCCCGAGAATCAGGACAATCCGGGGCTGCACTTGGCCGCGGAGTCGTCGTCGTCGCTGACGCTCATGCCGACGATGATCTATCCCGAGAGCCGGGGAAGCGTGCGCTTGGCGTCGACTGATCCGTTCACTGCTCCGCTGATCGACCCCAACTATCTGGCTGAACCCCGGGACGTAGCGACCCTGGTCGCCGGCATGAAGCTCGTCCGGGAGTCGTTGGCCCACCAGGCGATTGCACGCGAGGTTGGCCGCGAGGTGTTGCCGGGTTCGGAGCGCACCGGTGCTGACCTGGCCGACTTTGTGCGCCGAAATGCGTCGGGTGTGTATCACCCGGTGGGGACGTGCCGGATGGGTACGGACGAGCGTGCGGTCGTCGATCCCGAGCTGCGGGTCCGGGGCGTGGAGAGGCTACGCGTGGTCGATGCATCAATCATGCCGAGCATCGTCGGGGGCAACACGAATGCTGCGGCGATGATGATCGGAGAGCGGGCCGCCGAACTGATCATCGGCGGTTGACCGGGTTTTCTGCGACGTGGGCACCGGTGAAGGCCGATGCGAGTATGGCGTGCAAGTGCGGTGGCGGACCGTCACAACCTGGTGCGGCGGCCGCCACGGCGATCATTGCGGGTTGCAGCGATCGGTCTCGACGGTGATATGCGTCGGCCGGCCTCCAGGTTGGGCGATCTGCCACGTGCTGGCCTTACCGGCGGTGAATGGCCCTGGGGCACCCTGGGATTGGTAGTAGCCACGTGGATCCCAGGTCTTGGCCGCTGGGTAGGGCCAAGGGCAGGCGACAGCGGAGGCCACTCCAGTCGTTCGTGCCAGCCAGAACGCCGAGCTGAAACTCATCATTGCGATGTTCAGGACAACCGCCATGACCAGAAAGCTGGCCAACTTGGGGCGGTGCGCATGGAAGCGCAGCCGCTGGGCGATCTTGTCTGCCTGGGATTTTCCGGTGTCGTCCCGATAGAGAAGAATCGACGCGGGGATCATGATGATCGTGATGAGCAAGCTGGCCATCAACAGCGGGAACTGGCTATTTTTGCCCACGTCGATGGAGCCGAACGCGACGACGTGGCTGTAGGTCAGGAACTGGGTGCGGGTGAGCAGGATCTCCTGGGCGGCATCCCAAATGGCGCCGATGACAAACGTGAGGACCGCTATCGCAATCAGCGGGTGGCGCCAGACGAAGGCCTTCGGTTCGCTGCGTCGTTGAGCGGCTCGCAGGATCGGCATGGCCAGGAAGTAGGGGAGCAGGACGTAGGGCGCGTAGATGAACGAGGTAAGCGGTTCGATAACCGGAGAGATGTTGAGCCACGGCCAATCCCGGGGAAAGTGCCAAAGTCGCGGGTTGTAGACCAGGCCGATCGCCCAGTTGTTGATGGGGTCCCACCAGAAGAGCGTGCTGGAGGCGAGGATCATGAGGATGACCGGATGTCCGGGATGGCGCCTCCAGACCACAACCGAGGCAACGATCGTGACGATGAGGAGCGCTGCGCCCAATATCTGTCCCCAGAGGACAAAGTCGATGCTGGACCACAGTGGTTGCACCGGAGGTGGTTTGCCTACGCCCTCTGGATTCGCGTTCTCAGACGACGCCGGTCCATGCTTCTCCGCGATCAGCAGGATGACGACCGCCAGCGCGGTTCCGATCGCCCAACAGGCGAGGATTTTCCAGGGTAGAGGCGCGCGTGGGCGTCCGCCATGTTGGGCAACCGAAGGTTGGTGAACTCGAGTTGATGGCTTCATAGCACTCCGCACTGTTTCCCGCGACAGGTGACGCACGGGGCGAACCTCGCCCGGGTGAGACAGTAGCGCACATATTTCAGATAATGAACTATCTGTCGGACGCCGGTGGTAGAAGGCGAGGTCAGGTAGGGTGTTGCGTCGTGGCCGACACCATTGGAGCTGCTGACGACGGCGACATCGTCGACTTCCTCGGCGCCGCGACCGACATCCGACGGATGATTTCAACCCTCACCACGCCCGTGGCCCGCGAGTACGGAATCTCCGAACGCGCACTGGGCATCATCTTTCTCGTCCATGCGGGGCTCGACCGTCCCGGCATGCTGATCGACTACCTCAACGTATTGCCGAGCACGATCACCTCGGACATCGACAAACTCGTTGCGGCAGACCTGTTGCGACGAACGTCATCGGACGACGACCGGAGAGTCATCCGCATCGAGGTGACACGTCGGGGCGCCGGCGCGCAAAAGAAGTCATTGCGCCAGCTGCACGACTTCTTCCGCGCCAAGGCGGCCGGCGTGGCCCTCGAAGAACTCCATGCCTGCATCGCAACGCTCCGCAAGCTCAGCGGCGTTCCACAGTCCTCGGTTCCCAATCCTCATCGCGCAGTCGGCGACGCTTCCTGATCGAGAATCGTCGGCTCGCGAACCGGGAAGTTCATCCGGCGCGGCTGGGTTGGTAGCGAGATTCTCGTCGCCCGGCGGGCACTTCCGGACGGGAGCGCCTCGGTACTACACGCCACGATCGAGGGCCACGGCTACGCGCCGTCCCGGAAGCAATAGGTGCCACATATTTCCGCGTCGCGTTGACCACATACGTGAGTGCGATGCCCACGATCAGTGCGGCCAGCACACCGGCGACCCGGTGGTCACCGAACAGCGGATAGACCTGGTAATGCGTGAGGTAGATATACAGCGACGCCTCCGCGAGCACCCCGGAGCCGGCTGCCACCACCGCCGGGCAGCGCAGGGCGGGCAACCAGATCAGCAGCGCAAACCCCGCCAGTACCAGGGCCTCCCGGCCGGTGTTGCCGAAATAGCCGTGCAATCCGACCGCCAATACGACGGTGACGATCACCCGCTGCCAGGTGGCCGTGGCCTTGGCCGCCGCCCACCCGGCAGCGAAGAACCAGAAAGCCAATACCGTGAACCAGGCCTCCCGGCCCAGGCCGAAACCGGGCAGGTCGTAACGCAATACCAACCCGAGCGCCAGGCATGTCGCCGCGAAGGCGAAGGGCCGGCGTCGTTCGTACCGGTCGCTGCCCGGCAGCGCACACACCACGGCCAGCGCCACCAGGATCCACACCAGCACTTCGACAAACCACAACCGTCCGGCGGTCATGCTGTCGTGAGGGCCGAGAAACTTGTTGGCCAGCAGCAGGTTCGACGCGTGGTAGTCGTCGGTGACGACGAGTGCGACGGCCACCCACACGACCGAGGGGACCGCTATCCAGGCGATCGTGTTGCGTAGGTGACGCAACCGCGCCGCCCGGGGCAGGGGTGTCAGGCAGAACCGGCCGAAGTTGTAACCGGCCACCCCGAGCAGCACATGCGCTCCGCCCCACAGCGCGAACAGTTCGGCGTGCGAGCCGACGATGAGCACGATGGCCGCCGCGCGTAGCGCAACGCTGGTCTCCACTGTCGCCCACCGGCGAGGTCGGGGACTGCAGCTACGTTCGAGTTCGGACAGGGGAGTCCGGTGCCAGTCATTCGGAAGCCGGCCCAGGGTGCGTTCCAGGCGAACCGACATCGCCACATAGGACAGCGAGTTGCCGCCGAGGTCGATGAAGCTGGCGTCGTGGTCGATGGACTCGGAAGGGACATGTAGAACCTCGGCGAAAAGGCTCCGAAGGTCGGCGGCATCGGTGCGGGGGGAGTCGGCGGTCAGGGCCCGCACCGCTGGGTAGTCGGGCTTGCCGGATACCAGCCGGGGCAGTTCGGGGACGATGACGGCGCGCACAGCGGCGGCGGGCACACCGGCTGCGGTGGCCGTCAGTCGCTGCACTTCGCCGGCGGAGGTGTTCCCGGTGCGCAGGGCTGCCACGGCGAGCGTGTCGCCGCCCTCGGTGCACAGCGCCGTCACTCCGTGTTCGGCCAGTGCGGCCTGCAGGCGGTCCAGATCGATGCGCAGTCCGAACAGCTTCACGAATCGACCACTGCGGCCGATGATCGCGTACAGGCCCTCAGGAGTGCGTCGCGCGATGTCGCCGGTGTGCAGTTCCTCGACGGTGGCGCCCAGCGCGAGGTCGTCGGGCCGGTCCGCGTAGCCGAGCATCACATTGGCGCCGCGGTAGACCAGCTCACCCGTTCCGTCGGGCCAGGCCGCGTCGGGGCGGATGGACAGGCTGCCGCCGGGGATCGGGCGACCGATGGCCTGGGGGTGCGATATAGCCAATTCCGGTGGCAGGTAGGCCATCCGGGCGGTGGCCTCGGTGGCGCCGTACATGACGAACAGCTGCCAGTGGCGGCGTCGTCCCAGCGCTGCGTAACGGCGCACCCGATCGGGTGCCATCTGTCCGCCGGCCTGGGTGACGTACCGCAGGTGGGGTAGGTCCATGGAATCGAAGCCGATGCGGTCGAGCAGTTCGAAGGTATGGGGTACCCCGGCGAAGGTGGTGGCACGGTGGCGGGTGAACAGGTCCCAGAACTCGTCGTCGACGACTGAGCGATCGGTGAGGATGAGGCCCGCGCCGCGCAGTAGATGGCTGTTGACCACTGACAGCCCGTAGCAGTAGGACATTGGCAATGTGGTTGCAGCGAGGTCAGTTTCGCGGATCGCGAGGTACTCGGCGATGGCGGCGGCGTTACTGGCCAGGTTGGTGTGCGACAGGCGGACGAGCTTCGGTGACCCGGTGCTGCCTGAGGTCGACATGAGCAGCGCCAGATCGTCGTGCAGTCGGTGTGTGCTGTGGTTGCGCCGGTGGCGGATACCCGCGCCGTCGACGACGGTATCGGGGGAGTAGGTCTGCAGGATCGCGCGATGGTCGCTGCCCGCGGGCACCGGCAGCGATACGTGGCCGCCGGCGAGCGCACCCAGGTAGTGCACCAGGGTGGGCAGGTCGTTGCGTGCTTCGAGCAGCACGAGGCGCCGACCGGGTCCCAGCTCCGCCGCCGTCTGCGACACGAGGTCAGCAAGAGCCGAGTAGCTGACCTGTTGGGCCTCGGTCACCGCCGCGGTCCGGTCACCGTGAGCCCGCAGCGCCTCGACGATGGGGCTCAAGGCAACGCCGTCCCGGCGCCGCGCACGTCGATACGGACCTTGGTGTCGCGGTCCGGCGGATTGAGGCTGTGCTGACGCACGACGATGGGCTCGCCGGCTGCCGGCGGCTCGATGGTGAGCAGCACATCGTGGCCGAGGAACTCGGTCGCGATCACGGTACCGACCGTTGCGGCCGTTGCGGCATTACCCGCGCTGTCTGAAATCGCCGTGGCGACAAGCTGTTCAGGACGCAGCACCAGGGTGCACGGACCGTCGGCCGCGCCGGCCTGGACCGGTATCCGGCCCAGCGCACATTCGGCCACCTCAGTGGCGACCATGCCCGGCAACGCGATGCAATCCCCGAGGAATTCGGCGGTGAACCGATCGGCGGGGTGCTGGTACACCTCCTGCGGTGTTCCGACCTGAGTGAACCTGCCCTCCCGCATCACCGCGACCTGATCGGAGATCGACAGTGCCTCCTCCTGGTCGTGCGTCACGATCAGGGTGGTCACCCCGGTATCGGACAGCGCGCGGGCCACGGACTTTCGGGTCGCCGCGCGCAGCCCGGTATCCAGCGCGCTGAAGGGCTCGTCGAGCAGCATGACCACTGGCCGGCGGGCCAGGGCCCGGGCGAGGGCAACCCGCTGCTGTTGGCCGCCGGAGAGCTGGTGCGGACGGCGCTGCGCGAACGAGGAATCCAGGGACACGGTGTCCAGCAGCTCAATGACCCTGGAACGGGCCGCGGCCCCGCGCTCGCGCAGACCGTAGGCGACGTTCTGGGCCACCGTGAGGTGTGGGAACAGCGCGCCGTCCTGTGCCACGTAGCCGACGTCGCGACGGTGTGGGGCCACAGTGACTGTGGGGCTTGCCATTTGGCGCCCCGCGATCGTCACGGTGCCGGCGTCGGGCGATTCGAAGCCGGCGATCACCCGCAACAGCGTGGTCTTGCCGCAGCCGGAGGACCCGACGACGGCGGTGATGGTTCCGGTTGTCAGGGTCAGGTCGATACCGCCGAGCACCGCGGTGCCGTTGAAGGACTTGTGAAGTCCGGATACCTGCAGGACGTCGTCGGTCACAGGGCGGCCACCTTCGTCGATTGGCGCAACAACATCAAGGTCACCGGTATGGACAGGGCGATCAGCATCAGGGCATAGGGCGCCGCTGCGGCGTAGTCCAGCTCGCTGCTCAGCGACCAGAACCGCATCGCCAAGGTGCGGGTGCCGGTGGGCGCCAGCAACAGGGTCGCGGTCAATTCCGTTGCCACCGCGACGAATACCAGCGAGGCGCCGGCAGCCGCAGCTGGTGCGGTCAGCCGCAGGGTGATACGCACGAAGGTGCGAGCCGGCGAAGCGCCGAGTGAGCGCGAGGCCTCCTCCACCGACGGCGGCACCTGTGCCAGTCCGGATCGCAGGCTGACCAGGGCACGCGGGAGGAACAGCAGCACGTAGGCACAGATCACCAGAGCCGCAGTCTGATAGAGCGGGGGAGCGTAGCGAATCGCCACGGTGACCAGGGCCAGTGCGGTGACGATGCCGGGCATCGAGCTGGTGATGAAATTGGCGCCCTCGATCGACCGGGCCAGCAGACCGCGGTATCGGACGGCGACCCAGGCGAACGGGAAGGCCAGCACAGTCGTCAGGACCGCGGCAGCCGCTGCCAGCGTGGCGGTTTGGGCCAGTGCGGTGCCGATCTCCACGGGTTCCCACACCTGGGCGCCGCCGATCCACAGCCAGCGCGTCAGGGTCCACAACGGCACCCCCAACGCCAGTGCGGCCAGTGCCAGCAGCCCGGCCGTCGCCGGCAACATGTTGCGGCCCAGACGTATCGGCGTCGCAGCACGCTGGGCTCCCGACCCCACCCGCGCGAACCGCGCATTGCCGCGGGCGGCGGCCTCGGTGACCAACAGCAGCAGGCACAGGAGCACAAGGACAGCGGCCAGGGTGGCGCCGGCGGCCCCGTCGAAGGTGGCCTGGAACTGCTCGAAGATCGCGGTGGTGAAGGTCGAGAAGCGGATCATCGCGAACGCGCCGTATTCGGCCAGCAGGTGCACGCCGATCAGCAGGGCACCGCCCAGGATGGCCAGGCGCAGCTGTGGCAACACCACCCGGAAGAACACTCCCGACGACCCCGACCCCAGCGCGCGCGCCGATTCCTCCAGTGCCGGATCGATGCGGCGCAGGGTGGCGGCGGCGGGCACGTAGACGAACGGGAAGTACGACAACGTCGCGATCAGCACCCCGGCCGACAACCCGTGCAACGACGGCAGCACGCTGACCCAGGCGTAGCTGTTGACGAACGCGGGTACCGCCAGCGGCGCGACGAACACCGGCCGCCACCACGTCCGCCCCGGCAGGTCGGTGCGCTCAACCAGCCACGCCGCACCGATACCGAGCACCACGCACATCGGAACGGTGATCAGCACCAGTCCCGCGGTGTTGAGCAGGAGTTCCCCGACGCGGGGCCGGACCACCAGTTCGATCACACGGGCCGGGCCGGTGGTGATCACCGACCAGCCCACGTAGGCCAACGGGATGAAGGTGGCGGCCAGCAGCAGCGTCACCGCAGTGCTCAGTGCCGGACCCGGCCGGGCACGTGCGGTGGGCTGCTCGGCGACCGGCGGCGTCGGAGGTGGCTCTGTCGCAACCAATTACAGCAAGCCAGCCTTTGTCATCAGGTCGGTGACCTTGGCGGCATCGAGATTGGACGGGTTGACTGCGGGGGCCTGCAACGAGTCCAGTGGCGGCAGAGCGGGATTGGCGGCGACCCCGCTGGCGACCGGGTACTCGAACGAGGTGCCGTTGCGCAGCACCTCCTGGCCGGCCTTGCCGGTGATGAACCGGAGGAATTGCTGGGCCTGGTCCTGCTTCTTGCTGGATTTCAGTACGCCCCCGCCGGACAGGCTGACGAACGCTCCGGGGTCTTCATTCTTGAAGTAGTGCAGCGCGGTGTTGCCGCTGATCTCCTTGGTCTTGGACTGATCGCGGAACCAGTAGTAGTGGTAGATGATGCCGCCGTCGACCTGACCGTCGTTGACGGCACGCAGCGTGGCGATGTTGTCCTGGAGCACAACGGCATTGGTCTTCAACCCGGCCAGCCACTGCGAGGTGGCCGGCTCGCCCTTCAATTCGAGTATGGCCGCGACGATCGCTTGGAAGTCCGCCTTGGCCGGCGGTGCACCCCAGCGGCCCTTCCACTGCGGCTGCTGCAGATCCATGATCGAGTGCGGCAGTTGGTCGGCCGGCAGCTTGGCCTTGTTGTAGACGAAGACCGTCGAGCGCGCCGCCACGCCGGTCCACTTGTTCGACGACGGCCGGAACTGGGCCGGGACCTGATCGACGATCTGCGGCTCGACATCGGCGAACAATCCGGCCCGCTCGACCGCCGCCATTGCGGGGGAGTTCTCGGTGAGGAAGACATCGGCGGGCGAGGCGTTGCCCTCGGCAACCAGCTGGTTGCCGAGCTCGGTGTCACCGCCCTGGCGGTAGGTGACCTTGATGCCGGTTTCCTTGGTGAACGCGTCGATCCACTCTTTGGTGAGCGATTCGTGCTGGGCGTTGTAGATGAGCAGCTCGTCCGACCCTGAACTGGAGCACGCGACCAGGCCGGCGGCTACGGCGACGGCAGACAGGACAACGGCGACCCGGCGGCTCCAACGTGTGCGCATCAAGTGATCCCTTTCGGCGTTAGCTGAGCATCACCTAAGGACACTACCGGGAGGGTGAGGGTAAAACCCTGGACAGTGGGAATCGCCGAGCCGTGGCAACGGGCGGCTGTCCAGCGGTTCCTCACTCGCGGTTCGGTAGAAGGGAGGCCAGCAGTTCTACTCCGCGGAGGATGTCGCCCGGTGGCCGGTCGGCGAGGTTGTCGGTCGCCTGCAGGGTGGCGAGGCCGTGAGACATCGACCACCCGGCGATGACGAGGCTCGCAACATCGGCGTCGGTGACGGTGTCGGGGTCGCGCGTGCTGATGAGACTGCGCCGCGCACTGCCGTACAGGATGTCGAACGCGGCCGCCCGGGCCTGTGTGAGATCGGGATCGCTCTGGTGACAGAGGTACGGCCGGAACAGAACCTCGTAGAACCCGCGGTTCTCGAGCGCGAACCGTACGTACTCGGCCCCTCCGGACAGGAACCCCAGGTCTCCGGAGGCCACTGGCTCGATCGCCGCTGCCATTCGTCTGAATCCCTCCGTGGCAACGGCGGTGAACAGACCGGTCTTGTCGGCGAAATGATGTGAAAGAGCAGCATGCGTGACGCCCGCCCGACGGGCGATTCGACGCATGGAGGCCGCCGAGACGCCGACTTCCTCGACCTCGGCGACGGTCGCTGCGACGGCTGCCGTGCGCAGGTCGCCATGGTGGTACGGCCGGTGGGGATCGGCATCGGTCATCGGCCCAGAGTAGCGCCCACGAGATCTTTCCATTGATAAGTTCGCACGTCATCGCTAGTCTTACCAATGGTAAGTTGCGCTGACGATTCGGGGGCGCGTCATGGAATCGTTCGATGTGGTCGTGGTGGGTGGTCGTTGTGCCGGTTCGGCACTCGCCGGCTACCTGGCGCGCGCCGGTATGCGGGTCTGCCTCGTCGACAAGGCGGCATTTCCGAGTGAGACGCCGTCGACTCATGTGATCCAGCCCCGGGGGGTCGCGATCCTCGCCGAGCTGGGAGTGCTGGGCCCGCTGCTGTCGCACGGTGCAGTGCAGTTGGACCGCTTCAGCCTGGTGAACGACGCCGTCCGCATCGACGGGGTCCTCGACGGTCACTTCGCTCATCCCGGACTGAATGCGCGTCGGACGATCCTCGATCAGGAATTGCAGCAAGCAGCCATTCGCTCTGGCGTCGACGTGCGGAACAGGTGCCGCGTGACCGGCTTGCGCCGGACCGGGGACAGGGTGACCGGTGTCGAGACTGCCGACGGTTCGCTCGACGGCCATCTCGTGGTCGGTGCCGATGGCTGCGGGTCGGTGGTCGCAGAGGCTGTCGGCGCACGCAAGTATCTGGTCAAACCTCCGGGGCGGGTTCCGGTCTGGGGCTACTTCATGGCCGGGGCGCAGGAACCTCGCTTGCGTATCGCGCGCAAGGGCAACCTGGCATTCCTGGCCAGCCCAACGGATTCGGGTCTGTACATGGCCGGGGTCGCCGTCGATCACGCCGGCGCTCATGACTTCAATCGGAACCGGGAAGCCCACTTCCGTAACGCCCTTGGGGTCTGGCCCGAGCTCGACGATATCGTGCGCGGCGCCAAGCGCGTCGGACCGTTGCGGGTGATGATGAACTGGCACAGCTACTTTCGGGAGTCGGCGGGGCCGGGTTGGGTGCTCGTCGGTGATGCGGGGCATTTCAAGGATTTCACTCCCGCGCAGGGCATCGCCGACGCGCTGTGCCAGGCGAAGTCGCTGTCGACGGTGATCACGGCGACATCCGGATCAGCCGCTGAGCAAGATGAGATGCTGACTCACTGGTGGCGTCGCCGCGACCGCGGGTCCCATGACATGTATTGGCTTGCAATGCAGATGGGCCGGCCCGGCACGTCGTCACCCCTGATCACCGAGGTGCTCCGGCGGATCGCCGACGATCCGGACGGAGCGACCACCCTCCTGAAGGTCCTCAACCGGGACCTTCCCTCACGCCGGCTGTTCACCGTCGGACGGCTTCTCGCCGCGGCGTACACGACGCTCCGGAAATACCCAGGTCAGAGTCGGGCTACGTTCGCCGAGATCGGTGCGCTACTCGCGGCGGAGGTCGACAAACACCGTGCTCGATGGCCGTGAGGGTCCGCGTCTGTGGATGAACTCCACGCTGGGGATAACTCGGCCGGATCGAGCCGGTTCTGTCGGACGGTGTCCGCACGGTGTGGGCATGAATTCTTTGACACGGGCCGAGATCGGCGCACTGGGTGAACAGTTGGCCGTCGAGCATCTGGCGGCGCAGGGGTTGCGCACGTTGACGCGTAACTGGCGCTGCCGTTATGGCGAACTCGACGTGATCGCCGAAGAGGTCGCCACCAACACCGTGGTGTTCGTCGAGGTCAAGACCCGCACCGGGGACGGTTTCGGCGGGCTTGCCGAGGCGGTCACGGCGCAGAAGGTGCGCCGTATCCGGCGGCTGGCGGCGCTCTGGCTGGCCGAACAGGACGTGCGCTTCGCCGCGCTGCGGATCGATTTGATCGGGGTGCGCATCGGGCGTCGCCGTGAACCGGAGCTGGCGCACCTCAAGGGGGTGGGCTGAAATGGGTTTGGGGAGGGCCTATTCGGTGGCTGTGCGCGGGGTGGATGGTGTGATCGTCGAGATCGAGGCGGACATCGCCTCGGGGCTGCCGGGTGTGCACCTGGTGGGGCTGCCCGACACTGCGTTGCAGGAATCGCGGGATCGGGTGCGGGCGGCGATCACCAACTGTGGGAACGCCTGGCCGATGTCGCGGCTGACGTTGGCGTTGTCGCCGGCCACTTTGCGCAAGGTCGGTTCGGTCTACGACCTGGCGTTGGCGGCGGCGGTGCTCTCGGCGCATACCAAGACGGCCTGGGCGCGGTTGGAGAAGTCGGTACTGCTCGGCGAACTCGCCCTCGACGGCCGCATCCGCCCGGTCCACGGCGTCCTGCCGGCGGTACTGGCCGCCAAGCAGGAGGGCTGGCCCTTGGTGGTGGTGCCGGTCGACAACCTCGCCGAGGCGAGTTTGGTCGACGGGATCGAGGTGTGCGGCGTGCGCACCTTGCGTCAGCTGCAGGCTTGGCTCGACGGTAAAGGGGATCTGGTGGCCCGGGTTGCTACGCCGGGGCGAGCGCCGGAGCCCACCGCGGATCTTGCCGATGTGGTCGGTCAGGCCCAGGCGCGTTACGCCGTGGAAGTGGCGGCCGCCGGTGCGCACCACCTGATGTTGACCGGTCCGCCGGGTATCGGCAAAACGATGTTGGCACAGCGGCTTCCGGGCCTGCTTCCACCGTTGTCGGCTGGCGAATCCTTGGAGGTCACCGCGATTCATTCGGTGGCCGGGTTGTTGGCGGGGGATACCCCATTGATCACGCGACCGCCGTTTGTGGCTCCGCACCACACCTCGAGTGTGGCCGCCCTCGTCGGTGGCGGAAGTGGCTTCGCTCGTCCCGGTGCGGTCAGTCGTGCCCACCGGGGTGTGTTGTTTCTCGACGAATTCGCCGAAGTGGGCTCAAGTGCTCTCGAAGCGCTGCGAACTCCATTGGAGGACGGCGAGATCCGGCTGGCTCGCCGGGATGGGGTGGCGTGCTATCCGGCCCGATTTCAACTGGTTCTGGCGGCGAACCCGTGCCCGTGCGCACCACCCATTTCGGCCGACTGCGTCTGTTCGGCCCAGGCCAGGCTGCGGTATCGCGGCAAGCTGTCGGGGCCATTGGTGGACCGCGTCGACTTGCGGGTGGAGTTGTATCCGGTCAGCGCCGGAGCGTTCACCCCGCAGGCCGGTGAGTCCAGCGCCGTGGTGCGTGAACGAGTTGCGGCAGCGCGCCTCGCCGCCCAGGAACGGTGGAAACCGTACGGGATCGGTACCAATGCCGAGGTCAGCGGTTCGCTGCTGCGGCGCGAATTCCGATTGCCCAAAGCTGCGATGGAGCCGTTGCGGTCCGCACTCGACCGCGGGGTGATCAGCATGCGCGGTGCCGACCGGAGTTTGCGAGTCGCTTGGACGTTGGCCGATCTGGCCGGACGGACCATGCCGGCCCACGAGGACGTGGCCGCCGCGTTGAGCTTTCGTCAGGCCGGGGGTGTGTCATGACCGACGAGGTGCGGCGTGCGTGGGCGTATCTGTCACGGGTCGCCGAGCCGCCGTGCTCGGAATTGACGGCCTTGGTCGCACAGGTGGGCCCGGTCGAGGCAGCCGGCCGGGTCAAATCCGGTGAAGTCAAGTCAGAGGTAATGAGCCGGGTCGATGCTCGTCGGGAATTGGATTGTGCGGTCAAGGATCTGGATGTCCTCGACAGAATGGGCGGGCGGTTGATCACCCCTGATGACGACGAGTGGCCGCTGCTGCGATTCCGCGCCTTGGGGGTGGCCAGGGAGCGCAAGCGTCCGAATGATCATCCGCCGTTGGTGTTGTGGGCGAGCGGGCCGGTGCGGCTCGATGAGGCGACCGAGCGCGCCGCGGCGATTGTCGGCACCCGCGCGGCGACGGCGTATGGCGAGCACGTTTCCGCTGACCTGGCCGCCGGTCTGGCCGAACGGGACGTGACGGTGGTGTCCGGCGGGGCCTATGGCATCGACGGTGCAGCGCATCGCGCCGCCCTGGCCTGTGAGGGCGTGACCGTCGCGATCGTGGCCGGAGGCATCGACAATCCATACCCGGCCGGGCACAGCGCACTGTTCCACCGGATCCGCCAGGAATGCCTGTTGGTCAGTGAGTATCCGCCTGGAGTGGCGCCGGGCCGGCTGCGGTTTCTCACCCGCAACCGGTTGGTCGCGGCCCTCTCGGGCGCGACGGTGGTGGTGGAGGCCGGGTTGCGCAGCGGCGCGGCCAACACCGCGGCGTGGGCCAGGTCGTTGGGCCGGGAAGTGTGCGCGGTGCCGGGCCCGGTGACCTCGGCGGCGTCTGCGGGTTGCCATGCGCTGCTCCGAGGGGGTGCCAACCTGGTCGGCCGTGCGGAGGAAATCGTCGAACTCGTCGGCCGTATAGGAGAACTCGCGTCGGACGAGCCGCATCCGGTGGGGCCGCTCGACGGGCTCGCGTCGGCAGAGAAACAGGTCTACGACGCGCTGCCGTCGCGCGGTGCCCACACCGTGGACGAGATCGCGATGCTCGCCGCACTTCCGTCGCATCAGATCTTGGGGCCGTTGACGATGTTGGAGCTCGCCGGACTGGTCGTCAGCGAGGACGGGTGCTGGCGGCTGCGCCGGCGCCGGTAGACCCCCTGGGCGGGGCGCGTCTCCGTATAGTCGGTGAGGTCGGCTAACAAAGAAACCGGCTGTGAGCTTTGGAGGCGGTATGGCAGGACGTCCCGTGCATACCTTTCAGGTGGTGCGTCGCGAGCAACTGACCGACCACATGGTCAGGCTGGTGCTGGGCGGCAACGGCGAGAACGGCTTCGACACGTTCTCGCCCAACGAGTTCAGCGATGCCTACGTCAAAATCGTCATCGTTGCTGACGGTGTCGACGTGCCGGCGCTGCCGAAACCCTTGACGCTGGACAGCTTTCAGGAGTTGCCCGCCGAACAACGACCGACGGTGCGCACCTACACCCTGCGCAATGTCGACACCGACCGTGGCGAGATCAGCATCGATTTCGTGGTGCACGGTGAGCAGGGCGTGGCCGCGCCCTGGGCTGCCGCAGTCCAACCCGGTGATCCCGCCTACCTGATGGGACCCAGTGGGGCCTATACCCCTGACCCGGCCGCCGATTGGCATCTGCTGGCCGGTGACGAGGCGGCCCTCCCTGCCATCAGCACGGCACTGGAATCCCTGCCCGACAACGCGATCGGCAGGGTCTTCATCGAGGTGGCCGGTCCCGAGGACGAGGTTGAGCTGACCGCTCCCGACGGGGTCCAGGTGACCTGGATCTACCGCGGCGGGCCCGCCGACCTGGTCGGCGACGATCAGGCCGGAGACAACGCACCGTTGATCGCCGCGGTCAAGGGGGCGGCCTGGCTCCCGGGACAGGTCCAGGTGTTCATCCACGGCGAGGCCCAGGCCGTGATGCACAACCTGCGTCCCTACATCCGCAAGGAGCGTGGGGTCGCGGCGAAATGGGCCGCATCGATCTCGGGGTACTGGCGCCGCGGGCGCACAGAGGAGACCTTTCGGCAGTGGAAGGCTGAGCTGGCAAAAACCGAGGCCGACGCCGCAGGCTGAACCAAGATAGACGTCCGGGGTGGCAAGGTAGCTGTCATGGCCTATGGCGACTATCAACTTGAGATCTACCTGCAGGGGCTGTCGGGTGTGCTGCCGAGCATGCCGATGGATTACGCGGGCCTGGAGGCCAAGGCTCAGGCGGCTATGCCGGCTTCCATCTGGTCGTATGTGGCCGGTGGGGCCGGCGACGAGCGCACCCAGCGGGTCAATCGCACCGCCTTCGACCGGTGGGGGTTGATGCCGCGGATGTTGAATGCGCATCGGGACCGCGATCTGTC
>NZ_JBFAJS010000014.1:0-150736 GCF_040655355.1 Mycobacterium sp. NPDC050441
AACAAATATAACACTACCAATCTATCAATACAAAATTTTTTGGTGTTGGTTGGGGGGTGGGTTCGGGCCGGGGCCCCCCTCCCCGCCCCCCTGGGTGTTGGGCTGGGGTGGGGGGGGCCCGCCACCCCCCCCCCCCCCCGGGCCCCGGCCCCCCCCCCCCCACCGCTTCATATCAAGTTTTTGGTCGTGCTGGTGGCAGCTGTACTAGCCGCGCCGGCCGCACACCGGCCACGCGCCGATGCCCTGGCTGTGCAGCACGTTCTCGGCGACCCGGATCTGCTCCGAGCGCGAAGCCTGATGCGGCGAGCCGGAGCCGCCGTTGGCGCGCCAGGTGCCCATGTTGAACTGCAGGCCACCGTAGTACCCGTTACCGGTGTTGATCGCCCAGTTGCCACCCGACTCGCAGGCTGCGACGGCGTCCCAGTTAACGCTGTCCGCATTGGCGGTGCCGGCACCCAGTGCCACGGGAGCCACAGCGAGCGCTCCAGCAATGATGCCCAGGCCAAACGTCTTGCGGATGTTCTTCACTTCATTCCTCTCGCCAAGCGCGCGCCATCGACACCCGCCCAGGCGGGTGCGGCAGCCTGTATCCAGGCCGGAGGGGTTGGTTCGTGCCGTCTCGGTCAGGCACGAAAGGGAGGGCCACAGTGCCCGGCCCGGGATCAGACCCAGGCCCCCGCGTCGGGCGTAATCGCCACCGCGGCCCCACTCACACGCAGGTTCTTGGTGTTGAAATTATTTGCTCCGTGTCGGAGACGCTTTGGACCGTACAAAGGTCTCGAAGAGAAGTCATATCGATGTAGAAGCGATAGCGGAAAGATCACGGACAGATAACGGGACGCTGAACGAATCGTTTGTGCAGGTCAACGCAGCGCCGCCACCGTTACCGTTTCGTGATCGGCGCAAACGGAACGTGAGCGAGATCACGCAATTTTTGTGAGGTGGCCCACTTGATTCGGGTTCAGCAAAACCGGCGCACGTGTCCACAGGGAACAGAAAGCGCAGGTAGATGCCACCGACGAGTGTCATCAAGCGTCACATCGCGCGAATTCGTTCGCTACAGAACTCCCCAACCCCGAAGCCAGCGCAGACTCCAAATACACTGGAACACAACGCATATCACGTGCGCAGCCCGCGCCGGCCGAGGCCGGCCGACTGTCCACCTGACGCCTCCGGCGCATAGGCGAAACGCCTGAATCTGTTGTGTCACAAACACTTACAACGTTCAACCGAGAAGCGTCAGCAGCCCTGGGCAACCCAGCCACTCGGCGCCTGATCCCCCGAGCCCGGCCAAAGCACACGGTCAGAGTTGTTTTGCCCAGAATCAGACATGCTCAGCGCGGGCCCCAGCGAATAGTGCGCGTCATTCGCGCAATGCCGGCCAGGGTGAATAATCTTGAACGCCAGCAGCTTTCGCGAGCCACACGAGCGCCCTGATCGATGACGGTTCCTGAATTCACCCGACTTCCGAAGCCCCGAATATGCATAAATATTCGGTCAATTATTTCGAAACGATAAATTGCGCTCACTTTGAGTGCAAATTCGTAATTTGCTGTACCCGTCCCGGACGAATAGCTCCGCTCAGGGCAGATCGGCCGCGGTGTTGACATTGGTCAGCGCTCGCTGCGGTGGCATCACGATCCACTGCGTGTCGACGGACTCGGCCAGCGCGCGCATGCTGTGCTGTCCGTCGTGCACCAGGGCGGCGATCTGCTCGGTGAGCGCGCTGCGGTAGACCCCCGCGAGGTAATGAGCCCTGCCGTCCCAGGGCAGCACGATATCGGCCGGTACCCGATCGGCAGAGGCGGCCAGGACATCGATCAGTTCGGAATTCAGATACGGCATGTCCACCGCGCAGACGAAGGCGCGATCCAGGCCGGCCTCGGCGACGGCCCGCAACCCACGACCCGTCGCCACCAGCGGCCCGACACCGCGCACCTCGTCGCGCAAGACCTCGGCACTCACTTCGGGCAGCGGCTGTCCTGGCGCGGCGATGACAAAAACCGGTGAACACCGCTTACTCACGGCGGCGACGACATGCTCGACCATCGTCGAACCGTCAAACGGCAGCGTCGCCTTGTCGCGCCCCATACGGCGCGAAGCCCCGCCCGCCAGAACTACCGCGGCGAGCGGGGCTGTGCTCAGTTCGTTTCGGTCAGCGAGGTCAGCGCGATCAGCGCGTTTAGTCCACGGTCCAGGTGTCTTTGCCACGCAGCAAGGATTGCAGAGCTGCGGTGTCATGGGGCTTGGATTCGATGGCCGTGTTGACCTGCTGACGCGCGGCGTCGTCGTAGCTGGGTCGGCTGACCTTCCGGAAGATACCCATCACCATGTGATCGAGGTTCTGCTCGCTCAGCCGCGACAGCGCGAATGCGTAAGCGGGATCGTCGATCTCGGCGTTGTGGACCACGATGTCGTCGGCTGCGACCTCGGCGGTCTTGGCGACCTCCAGGCCGTACCCGGACTTGACCACGCAGTACTCACCATCGGTACCGAACTTGATCGGCTCACCGTGGCTGACGTTGATCAGCCGCTCCTCGGCGCCTTCCTTGCGCAGCGCGTCGAACGATCCGTCGTTGAAGATCGGGCAGTCCTGCATGATCTCCACCAGCGCGGCACCGCGGTGCTCGGCCGCGCCGCGCAGCACCTCGGACAGGCCCTTGCGGTCGGAGTCCAGCGCGCGGCCCACGAACGTGGCCTCGGCCCCCAGTGCCAGCGACACCGGGTTGAACGGGTAGTCCAGCGAGCCCATCGGGGTGGACTTGGTGACCTTGCCGACCTCCGAGGTCGGCGAGTACTGGCCCTTGGTCAGTCCGTAGATCCGGTTGTTGAACAGCAGGATCGTGAGGTTGACGTTGCGGCGCAGCGCGTGGATCAGGTGGTTGCCGCCGATCGACAGCGAGTCACCGTCACCGGTGACGACCCACACCGACAGGTCGGGACGGGCCAGCGCCAGGCCGGTGGCGATGGTCGGAGCGCGCCCGTGGATCGAGTGGAAGCCGTAGGTCTCCAGGTAGTACGGGAACCGGCTGGAGCAGCCGATGCCGCTGATGAACGCGATGTTCTCGCGCTTGAGGCCCAGCTCCGGCAGGAAGTTGCGGATGGTGTTGAGGATGACGTAGTCACCGCAACCCGGGCACCAGCGGACCTCCTGGTCGCTGGTGAAGTCCTTGCCCTTCTGCGGTTGGTCGGTGGTGGGCACCAGGGCGTTCTTGGTCAACGCCCCTTCGGTCAGTCCCAGATCCGTACCGATCAAGTCAGTCATGCGCTCGCTCCCACACCGCTCGCCTCAACCTCGATGGTGGCCGCCGCCAACCGTGCGAACTTGGCCTTGTCGTTTTCCTTCTCACCCAGCGTGCCATCCAGGGCCGCATCGATGATGCCCTCGACCTCGTCGGCGAGGAAGGCCATGCCCTCCACCTTCGTCACCGACTGGACGTCGACCAGGTACTTGCCGCGCAGCAGCAGCGCCAGTTGACCGAGGTTCATCTCCGGCACCACCACCTTCGGGTAGCGGCGCAGCACCTCCCCGAGATTGGCCGGGAAGGGATTGAGGTGGCGCAGATGGGCCTGGGCCACCTTGATGCCCTTGCGCCGGGCGCGCCTGCACGCCTCGCCGATCGGGCCGTAGCTGCTACCCCAGCCCAGCATCAGCAGTTCTGCGTCGCCGGTGAGGTCGTCGACCTCCAGATCGGGCACCGTGATGCCGGCGATCTTCTCCTGGCGCAACCGCACCATGAGGTCGTGGTTCTTGGGCTCGTAGGAGATGTTGCCCGAACCGTTGGCGGCCTCGAGGCCACCGATCCGGTGCTCCAGACCCGGGGTACCGGGCACCGCGAACTGACGGGCCAGGGTCTCGGGGTCGCGGGCGTACGGCGCGAACGGCTCGCCGGACTTGGCCAGCTTGTGTTCGATCGCCGGATAGGTGCTGATGTCCGGAATCTGCCAGGGCTCAGAGCCGTTGGCGACCGCACCGTCGGACAGGATGATGACCGGGGTGTGGTAGTCAATCGCGATCCGCGAGGCCTCCACGGCGATGTCGAAGCAATCCGACGGCGACTTCGGGGCCAGGACCGCGACCGGCGATTCGCCGTTGCGGCCGAACAGCGCCTGCAGCAGGTCGGCCTGCTCGGTCTTGGTCGGCAGGCCCGTCGACGGGCCACCGCGCTGCACATCGACGATGAGCAACGGCAGTTCGGTCATCACGGCCAGGCCGATCGCCTCGGACTTGAGCGAGACGCCCGGGCCCGAGGTGCTGGTGACACCCAACGCACCGCCGTAGGAAGCGCCGATGGCGGCACCGATGCCGGCGATCTCGTCCTCGGCCTGGAAGGTCAGGACGTTGAAGTTCTTGTGCTTGGACAGCTCGTGGAGGATGTCCGACGCCGGCGTGATCGGGTAGGTGCCCAGCACCACCTGGATCTGGGCCAGGTGTCCGGCGGCCACGATGCCGTAGGCCAGTGCGGTGTTGCCCGAGATCTGACGGTATTCACCGGACTTGAGCTTGGCCGGCGACACCTCGTAGGTGGTGGCGAACGCCTCGGTGGTCTCGCCGTAGTTCCAGCCGGCCTTCAGCGCCAGGACGTTGGCCTCGGCCACGTCGGGCTTGCGGGAGAACTTCTCGCGGATGAACGCCTCGCTGTGCTCGAGCTCGCGGCCGTACATCCACGACAGCAGACCGAGAGCGAACATGTTCTTGGCGCGCTGGCCGTCCTTCTTCGTGGCGCCGATCACCTCGACGGCACCCAGAGTCAGCGTCGTCATCGCCACGGACGTCACCACATAGTCGGACAACGTGTCATCCTCTAGCGGATTGCTGTCGTATCCGACCTTGGCGAGGTTGCGCTTGGTGAACTCATCGGAGTTGGCGATGATCAGGCCGCCCCGGGGCAGATCCGAGACGTTGGCCTTGAGCGCGGCGGGATTCATCGCCACGAGCACGTCGGGGCGGTCACCGGCCGTGAGGATGTCGTAGTCGGCGATCTGGATCTGGAACGACGACACACCGGGCAGGGTGCCCTGTGGCGCGCGGATCTCGGCCGGGTAATTCGGCTGGGTCGCCAGATCGTTGCCGAACAGTGCAGCTTCAGAAGTGAAGCGGTCACCGGTCAGCTGCATACCGTCGCCGGAGTCGCCGGCGAAGCGGATGACGACCTTCTCGAGCTTCTGCCGCGGCGCGGCGCCATTGCCGTTGCCGTTCTCACCCACGGCTACCGCCTTTCACACTGCTTTGACCACGTCTTTCCGGGCCGCTGTCACATAACCTGCCGCCGGATCGAACGTCCACCGAATTTTGATGTCACTACCAGTACCGATTATTGCACTGCTCTTAGGCTGGGCTTCACCGCGTTGTGCCCCGACACGCGGGTGAGATCCCGACGAAGATGCAGTTCACCGACGTGAACAAGCCCCATTTGAGACAAGACTGTGGTTTTCGTCACGTTTAGGAGAATGCCATTCTCTAAGGAAAAGGCTACCGGCCGGTAGCTCTCCGCTAGCACCGGCAAGCATAAACTTGACACCTGTCGAGTCTAACCCGGGCCGGCGTTCACCCGTGATCGGCAGTACCGGCGTGCACACGCTTGTCCAACTCCCGCGCCACGAGTGCGCTGGCCGCCTCCGCGGCGCGATGCGGATCGTGGCCCGCCGCGCGGTGTGCCACATAACAAGCGGTGAACATGTCCCCCGCCCCCGTGGTCTGGACATCCAGAACCCGCCAGGCGGCCGGCACGCGTTGCACCGCACCGTCGATATAGATGTCACATCCCTCTGAGCCGTAGGTCACCAGGATCTCCGCGACGCCGAGTCGTTCCGCAGTCGACGCGTCGAAAGCGCCGTCGGCGACGATCACCGCCTCGTCCTCGGCGAGTTTGAGGATGTCGACGTTGACCAGTAGGTCTGCGGGAAAGTGACGATCCTCGACCAGCGGCCCCAATCGCTCGGCCCGCACCAGGCCCTGCCCGTCATAGGCGACCCGATGGCCGCGCGCCGCCAGGGCCGCGAGCGTCTCGGCCGGGAAATCGGTGCGCAGCAACGGAGCCAGGTGCACCCATGTCGTCGTCGGATCGGCTACGTCGATGTCCGCGTCCGTCCACACCGGGCCGATCGCCTGCACACCCATGTGCCGGTGATCGGTGTCGTCGTAGTCGAGGCGGAACGAACTCGTCGCCTCCGAGGGCAGGATCTGCACCAGCGACCCGAACCGCGCGCGAAGTCCGTCGAACAGAACGTGATCGCGTTCGGCACCCATCGCGACGATCCGGCCGGGTCCACCCGCCGCCTGCAGAGCCACCCCGGCGAACGAGGCACATCCCCCCGGACTGGGTGGCGCCCCGTTGATGATGTCGATCGCGAGGTTGCCGAGCACCGTTACCCCGGGGACTAGCTCTCGTGACATGGATGAAGTCTCCCGGTCAGGGCGATCTCCACGCCCCCCGGCCCCGTCCGATCCCCCGACCCGAGATCGAAATGTGACTCAGTCGCCCGATGACATGGAATACCGCACGCCCGATATGCATTGGAAATCACATAGGTAATCGATGTGATGACGAAGGGTGTTGCGAAATGCGTACGGGTTCGAGAACCAAGCTCCTCCTCTGTACCGCCGGCTTTGCAGCAGTAGCTGCCATGGCCGTGCTGGGGCTCGATACCGCCCAGGTCCACACCGCACCCGAAATGTCAGTACCCGCAGCCGAAGCCACCATGCAATTCGGCGAGACCGTGACCCAGTCCGCCGCGCCGTCAGCACCCGAGACACCGGCCGCCACGCCACCCGTCAAGGCCCAGCCGGCCCCCACGGCAGAGCCCGGATAAGTACTGGGCTCCTACCGGAAGCTCTCGGCGCCCGCCTGTCCCGTCTCGTCCCACCAGCGGTCGATGCGTGCGCCGATATCCACATCGGTGGCCACCTCGACGAGCGCGGCGGCCACGATCGATGCGGGCGCACGGTCGAGCACCACGAGTCCGATCGCCGGGCGCGGACCGTGCTGCACCATCGGCCGCGCGGCGAAGCCTGACGGCATCCCGAGCTGTGGCAGCCATGCCGTGGAGGCGATGGTCGCGCGCGGTGAGTTCGTCAGGTGCGCATACAGCGCGTCGACCGAATCCGCCTCCACCACAGGTCGGTAGCGCACCCCTTCAGCGGCCATGTTGGCATCGAGGATGCGCCGGTTGCGCATCGTGGTGTTCAGCACGCAGAGTTCCAGTCCGGCCGCATCCGACCACGGGATCTCACGGTGACGCATCAGTGCATGGTCGGCCGGCGCCACCAGGACATAGCGCTCCCGGTACATCTCCACTGACCTGGTTCCGGGCGGGGCTTCGTCATCGAGATAGGTCAACCCGGCGTCGATCTCGAAATCAGCGAGCCGCCGGGCGATCTCGCGTGATGACAACGCCTCGATACGCACCGACGCGGCCGGATTGCGGCGCAGAAATTCAGTGGTGATAAACGGGCCCGTGGGCACCGCTGTCGGTATCGCACCGATCCGGGCTGTGACAGTCAACCGTCCGCGCATGCGGTCGATATCAGCGAGCATGTCGTCGCGTTCCGCGACGATCCGCTGGGCCCACGTCACGACGCGATGACCCTCTTCGGTAAATCCTTCGAACCGATGGCCCCGCTGCACGATGACGATGCCCAACTCGCGCTCCAGGCGGCGGATCGCCACCGACAGCGTCGGTTGACTGACGTGGCACCGCGCGGCCGCCCGGCCGAAGTGCCTCTCGGTCGCGAGCGCCAGCAGATAGTCGAGCTGCTGAAGTAGCACGTCACTCGCCATGGCTCCCCGCATTCGTCGCAGTTCGATAGAAAGCATCTATCACTGCATGTGAAATATCGAATATCGACGCCAGCCAAGCGGCGCATCCCCCGGTTTTCGGGGACTAGATTGGGCTCATGACCAGCGCCAGGGACATCGATGCCGACTACGACGAGCACGCCGCGTTGATCACCGAACCCAAGGACGAGGCCGCCGGGGTCAAGGCCGTCATGGTGTCCATGCAGCGCGGGTTCGAGCAGATGGGGCCACTGCGAACCGCCGCCGCGCTCACCCGACTCAACCAGCGACACGGCTTCGACTGCCCGGGCTGCGCCTGGCCCGAGGAGCACGGCGGCCGCAAACTCGCCGAGTTCTGCGAGAACGGCGCCAAAGCTGTCGCCGAAGAAGCCACCAAACGTGTGGTGACACCCGAGTTCTTCGCGCGCCACAGCATCACCGAACTCGACTCCAAGCCCGAATACTGGCTGTCACAACAAGGTCGGCTCACCCATCCGATGGTGTTGGCGCCGGGCCACGACCACTACCGCCCGATTTCCTGGGACGACGCCTACCGGTTGATCGCCGAGCACCTCAACGCGCTGGCCTCCCCCGACGAGGCGCTGTTCTACACGTCCGGGCGCACCAGCAACGAGGCCGCGTTCCTCTACCAACTGCTGGTCCGCAGTTACGGCACCAACAACCTGCCGGACTGCTCGAACATGTGCCACGAGTCCTCGGGCACCGCGCTGACGGAATCGATCGGCATCGGCAAGGGCTCGGTCACCGTCGAGGACGTCACCGAGGCCGACCTCATCCTCATCGCCGGACAGAATCCGGGCACCAACCATCCCCGCATGCTGTCGGTGCTGGAGAAGGCGAAAGCCAACGGCGCCAAGATCATTGCGATCAATCCGCTACCCGAGGCGGGCCTGATCCGATTCAAGGATCCGCAGAAGGTACATGGTGTCGTCGGGCACGGCGTCCCCATCGCGGATGAGTTCGTGCAGATCCGCATCGGCGGGGACATGGCGCTGTTCGCCGGGTTGGGCCGGTTGCTGCTGGAGGCCGATGAACGAGGTGGAGCCGCGGCGCCCGTTTTGGACCACGAGTTCATCGCCGCGCACTGCGCCGGGTACGACGAGTACGCCGCCCAGACCCGCGGCGTCGACCTCGACACCGTGACCGAGGCCAGCGGCGTGGACCGTGCCCAGTTGCAGCGAGTCGCCGACCTGCTGGCCAGCTCCCAGCGCACCGTGGTGTGTTGGGCCATGGGTCTCACCCAGCATCATCACGCGGTGGCCACCATCGGCGAGGCCACCAACCTGCTGCTGCTGCGCGGCATGATCGGCAAGCCGGGAGCAGGGGTGTGCCCGGTGCGCGGCCACTCCAACGTGCAGGGCGACCGGACCATGGGCATCTGGGAGAAGATGCCCGAACCGTTCCTCGACGCGCTCGACAACCGGTTCGGCATCACCAGCCCGCGTAAGCACGGCTACGACACCGTCGACGCCATCCGCGCCATGCGCGACCGCCGGGCCAGTGTGTTCATCGGGATGGGCGGCAACTTCGTCTCGGCCACCCCCGACACCGAGGTCACCGAGGCCGCGTTGCGCAGTTGCGCTCTGACGGTTCAGATTTCGACGAAACTCAACCGCAGTCACCTGGTGCACGGTCAGACCGCACTGATCCTGCCCACCCTGGGCCGCACCGACCGCGACATCGTCGCCGGACACAAACAGCAGGTGTCGGTTGAGGATTCGATGTCGATGGTGCACCTGTCCCGTGGCAGCCTGCACCCGCCGAGCGATCAGTTGCGCAGCGAGGTCGGCATCGTCTGTGAGCTCGCCCGCACCCTGTTGGGCCCGGACCATCCAGTGCCGTGGGAGACCTTCGCCGCCGATTACGACACCGTGCGCGACGCGATCGCCGCGGTGGTCCCCGGCTGCGCCGATTACAACACCAGGGTGCGCCGGCCCGACGGGTTCCAGCTCCCCCACCCGCCGCGCGATTCCCGCGAATTCCCCACCACCACCGGCAAAGCCAACTTCGCGGTGAACCCCCTGCAGTGGGTGCCGGTGCCCGAGGGACGGCTCGTGCTGCAGACCCTGCGCAGCCACGACCAGTACAACACCACGATTTACGGCCTGGACGACCGCTACCGCGGCGTCAAGGGCGGACGGCGCGTGGTGTTCGTCAACCCCGCCGACATCGAGCGGTTGGGGTTCCGGGCAGGCGAGCGCGTGGACCTGGTGTCGGAATTCGACGGCCAGGAACGCCGCGCCGACGACTTCCTGGTGGTGCCCTACTCCACGCCGGCCGGCAACGCCGCGGCCTACTATCCGGAAACCAATCCGCTGGTGCCGCTGGATCATACGGCCGCAAAGTCCAACACACCGGTGTCCAAGGCCGTTGTCATCCGGTTGCAGCGACGCGAAACGGGAGGCTCCTAGTGGGACGGGTGACCGCTCGCCGTCGCGCCCACCACCTCACCGGTGCGACGGCCGAGGCCCGGCCGGAAACCCTGGTGGTCGAGGAACCCCTGGAGATCCGGGTCGACGGCACACCCATCACCGTCACGATGCGGACCCCGGGCGCCGATGTCGAATTGGCCCAAGGTTTTCTGCTGACCGAGGGGTTGATCCGTCAGCGTGAGGATCTGGTGTCGGTGCGCTACTGCCGGGGTGCCGACGAGGACGGGGTCAACACCTACAACGTGTTGGACGCGACCTTGGCCCCGGATGTGCCCAAGCCTGAGGTTGACGTGACCCGCAACTTCTACACCACCTCGTCATGCGGGGTGTGCGGCAAGGCCTCGCTGGATGCGGTGCGGTTGAGCAGCAGGCACTGCCCCGGCGATGACCCGTCCACAGTTCCCGCCGCGTTGCTCTCGACGATGCCTGCGAAGCTGCGCGATGCCCAGAAGGTCTTCGCCAGCACCGGCGGCCTGCACGCGGCAGCACTGTTCACCGTCGATGGCACCATGCTCGTCGTCCGCGAGGACATCGGCAGGCACAACGCCGTCGACAAGGTGATCGGCTGGGCACTGGAGCACAACCGGGTTCCGTCAACTGCCACAGTGCTTCTGGTCAGCGGCCGAGCGTCGTTCGAGCTCACCCAGAAGGCTGTGATGGCGGGCATCCCGATCCTGGCCGCCGTCTCGGCGCCGTCCTCACTGGCCGTCGATCTGGCCAGTCAATCGGGGCTGACCCTGGTGGCCTTCCTGCGGGGCGACTCGATGAACGTCTACACCCGCCCGGATCGCGTCACCCGCTGATGGCGAAGAAGTTCTGGCTGCCCGCCGACCGGATCGTCGACGGCCTCGCACCCCACTACGCGTGCTTCGCATCCGACCGCATCATGGTCGACGGTGCGCCGGTGGGATATATGTACCGCGACGGCGAAGGCTGGACCTTCATGGCCGGCGACGAAGATCAGGCGTACGTCGACGACCCGTCGAACCTGGGCCTGTATTCGCTGAACGTCCTGGCCAACTACGACCGGGCCATCATCGCCTACTTGGACGCTCCGCCGGGCGCGGCATTCATCCGGGAAAGTGCCGGCTTCGTCGAGGATCCCGAGGGCGCACCCGGCGACCCCGATGCGGCAACTCCGCCGCAGCTGAATCCGAACTTCCCGACGTGTGTGGGCCAGCTCCAGATTTCGCGGGACTGGGTGCTGACCCTGCCCGAGCCGATGAACCGGCGCATCGAGGATGGAAGCCTGGTCTTCTGGCGGCCGGGACTGACGGCCTGGTTGACCGCGTGGGGCGACGGCAAGACAGCCAGCGCTGAAGCACGGCGTGACGAGTTCAAATCGAAGGTCAACCCACGTGCCTACGACCATGCGCAGTGGGAGTCCGGCGCGGCGTCGTGCCTGTCCTATCGGCTGGCCGAAGACAGCGACGACGCGCGACTGCCTGCGCTCTACGGGTACGCCGCGGCCGACGGCAACCACCTGCTACTGGCGCTCTACGTCGACAGTGGCGACGACCTGGCGTCCGCGCAGCATCTACTCCGATCGGTGACGCCGGTTCCGGGCAGTTAGAGCTTCGCCGAAATGCACTCAGGGTCGTGATCCGGTTGGGATCACGACCCTGAGTGCAATGTCGGCGTGGACCTAAGCGGTCTTGTCGCGGCGCTCCGAACGCGGCGGCTTACGCGGCACGATGGTCGGCAGCACGTTGTCCTGCACCGTCTCCTTCGTGACGACCACCTTGGCGACGTCGTCGCGGCTGGGGATGTCGTACATCACCGGCAGCAGGACTTCCTCCATGATGGCGCGCAGGCCGCGGGCACCGGTACCGCGGTGGATGGCCTGATCGGCGATCGCCTCCAACGCCTCTTCGGTGAACTCCAGCTCCACGTTGTCCATCTCGAACAGCCGGACGTACTGCTTGACCAGAGCGTTCTTCGGCTCGGAGAGGATCTTGACCAAGGACTCCTTGTCCAGGTTGGTCACCGAGGCCACGACCGGCAGGCGGCCGATGAACTCGGGGATCAGACCGAACTTGATCAGATCCTCGGGCATCACCTCGGCGAAGTGGTCCTGGGTGTCGATCTCGGCCTTGGACCTCACCTCGGCGCCGAAGCCCAGGCCGCGCTTGCCGACCCGGTCGGAGACGATCCTCTCCAGGCCCGCGAACGCACCCGCCACGATGAACAGCACGTTGGTGGTGTCGATCTGGATGAACTCCTGGTGCGGATGCTTGCGGCCGCCCTGCGGGGGAACCGACGCCTGCGTGCCTTCCAGGATCTTCAGCAGGGCCTGCTGCACGCCCTCACCGGAGACATCACGGGTGATCGACGGGTTCTCGCTCTTGCGGGCGATCTTGTCGACCTCGTCGATGTAGATGATGCCGGTCTCGGCACGCTTGACGTCGTAGTCGGCGGCCTGAATCAGCTTGAGCAGAATGTTCTCGACGTCCTCGCCCACATAGCCGGCCTCGGTCAGCGCGGTGGCGTCGGCGATGGCGAACGGCACGTTGAGCATCTTGGCCAGCGTCTGGGCCAGGTAGGTCTTACCGCAGCCGGTGGGGCCCAGCATCAAGATGTTGGACTTCGTGAGCTCGACCGGCTCGGAGCGCGAATCGCGAGACTTCTCCTGCGCCTGGATGCGCTTGTAGTGGTTGTAGACGGCCACGGCCAGCGTCCGCTTCGCCGTGTCCTGACCGATGACGTAGCCCTCGAGGAAGTCCCGGATCTCAGCCGGTTTGGGCAGCTCGTCGAGCTTGACGTCGTCAGCGTCGGCGAGTTCCTCCTCGATGATCTCGTTGCACAGGTCTATGCACTCGTCGCAGATGTACACGCCGGGACCAGCAATGAGCTTTTTGACTTGCTTTTGGCTCTTGCCGCAGAACGAGCACTTCAGCAGGTCACCGCCGTCTCCGATGCGCGCCATATGGGGAGGTCCTACTTCCTGTTCGCAGGTCGGTCGTTACGCCACTTGCTCGGTTACCTCGGGCGTAAACCCGACGCTACCCGTTCGTTCCGTCGCGGTGCGACCGATAAGGCCGAATCGCTCCGGTGGTATTTGTTCGTGTGCAGGAGAACATATCTCTCCTGGCGGCTCGTCACCCCTCGGCGCGCTGACCGTGTCCTTGGCGTGTCGTTGGGGAACGCGGGCGAACAGTCGAGCGCCGCGGTCCTTGCCCGGCATTTGCCGTGGTCGAGGATACCGGGCATCTCTAGGACGGCGGCGCAAACGCAGGTCAACAGAATTTCCGCCTCCGCCCTGACGACGCACGCCCCGCACCGGAGGTGACCGGGCAGGGCGTGTGTCATCGGGCTGGAAGTTGCCGCGGTGGCGCTAGGCCTGGGCGGACAGCTTGCGGTACTCGAGGACCGTGTCGATGATCCCGTAATCCTTGGCCTGCTCGGCGGTGAGGATCTTGTCGCGGTCGGTGTCCTTGCGGATGACCTCGGGATCCTTGCCGGTGTGGCGGGCCAGGGTGGTCTCCATCAGGGTGCGCATCCGCTCGATCTCGGCGGCCTGGATCTCCAGATCGGAGAACTGGCCCTGGATCACGCCGCCCAGCGACGGCTGGTGGATCAGTACCCGGGCGTTCGGCAGGGCCAGACGCTTACCCGGGGTACCGGCGGCCAGCAGCACCGCGGCGGCCGAGGCGGCCTGACCGAGGCACACCGTCTGGATGTCGGCGCGCACGTACTGCATGGTGTCGTAGATCGCCATCAGCGAGGTGAACGATCCACCGGGCGAGTTGATGTACATGGTGATGTCGCGGTCGGGGTCCAGCGACTCCAGCACGAGCAGCTGGGCCATGATGTCGTTGGCCGACGCGTCGTCCACCTGCACGCCGAGGAAGATGATGCGTTCCTCGAACAGCTTGTTGTACGGGTTGGATTCCTTGACGCCGAAGCTGCTGTGCTCGATGAACGACGGCAGGATGTAGCGGGCCTGCGGCGCCAGGCGGGGATCAGTGTGGTCGGTCATTTGTCTAGTCCTGCTCCCGGTCCGGTGCCGTTGACATTGGCGCTGGTGATGATGTGGTCGACAAACCCGTACTCCAGGGCTTCCGGTGCGGTGAACCAGCGGTCGCGGTCCGAGTCGGCCTCGATGCGCTCGATCGTCTGTCCGGTGAACTCGGCGTTGAGCCGGAACATTTCCTTCTTGATGACCGCAAACTGCTCGGCCTGGATCGCGATGTCCGCGGCGCTACCGGTGACACCACCCAACGGCTGGTGCATCAGGATCCGGGCGTGCGGCAGGGCGTAACGCTTGCCCTTGGTGCCCGCGGCCAACAGGAATTCACCCATCGAAGCCGCCATGCCCATCGCATAGGTGGCGATGTCGCACGGCGCCAGGACCATCGTGTCGTAGATGGCCATACCGGCGCTGATCGAACCGCCCGGCGAGTTGATGTAGAGGTGGATGTCCTTGGTCGGATCCTCCGCCGACAGCAACAGGATCTGCGCGCACAGCTTGTTGGCGATGTCGTCGTCCACTTGCGACCCCAGGAAGATGATCCGCTCGGCAAGCAAGCGCTCATAGACGGAGTCGACGAGGCTGAACCCGCTCCCGTTCGAACGCATGTCAGTCACGACTGGATACCTGCTTTCTCTTACGCATTGGTACTGACGACACTAACGAAACTGCGGCGCCACGCACTCCCGTACGGGGGCGCGTTCGCTCACAGCGTCACTCGGCGGCGTCAGCGGCCTTTTCGGCGGACTCGTCAGCAGGAGCGTCGTCGGCACCCTCGACCTGTGCAGCTTCGGCCGGACCGAAGAACTCCGCGGTGTCGATCACGGTGCCGTCGGTGTCGGTGACGGTGGCGGCGTGCACGACAGCGGCGATCGTCAGCCCGCGCCGCACGTCGGCGAACATGGCCGGCAGCTGGTTGTTCTGCTGCAGGATCTGGATCAGCTGCTGGGGCTCGATGCCGTACTGACGCGACATCAGCACCAGACGCTCGGTGAGATCGTTCTGGCCGACCTGGATGTCGAGCTTGTCGGCGACGGCGTCCATCAACAGCTGCGTCTTGACGGCCTTTTCGGCATTCGACTTGTTGTCGGCGTCGAATTCCTCACGGCTGCTGCCCTGTTCGGTCAGCTGCTCGGCGAACTTGTCCTCGTCGTGCTCCAGGCCGTGGATCGCGTTGTGCAGGGCGTCGTCGATCTGAGCCTGAACGATCTTCTCCGGCAGCGGAACCTCGGTCTGCTCCAGCAGCGCCTCGATGGCCTTGTCGCGGATCTGCTCGGCCTGCTGCACGCTCTTGACCCGGCGCACCTGGTCGGTGAGGCTCTCCTTGAGCTCGCCGATGGTGTCGAATTCGCTTGCCAGCTGGGCGAAGTCGTCGTCAGCCTCGGGCAGCTCGCGCTCCTTGACCGACTTGACGGTCACCGTCACGTCGGCATCCTTGCCGGCGTACTCACCGGCGGCCAGCTTGGTGGTGAAGACCTTGGACTCGCCGGCCTTCAGACCGGTGATCGCGTCGTCGAGGCCCTCGATCAGCTGACCGGAACCGACCTCGTGCGACAGGCCTTCGGTGGCGGCCTCGGGCACCTCGGTGCCGTCGACGGTGGCCGACAGGTCGATCGAGACGAAATCGCCTTCGGCGGCACCGCGCTCGACGCCGGTCAGGGTGCCGAAGCGGGCACGCAGCGACTGCAGCTCGGCATCGACGGCCTCATCGTCGACCTCGATGGGATCGACGGTGATCTTGAGTGCGTCGAACTCGGGCAGCGTGATCTCGGGACGCACATCAACCTCGGCGGTGAACGCCAGCTCCTGGCCGTCCTCCAGCTTGGTCACCTCGATCTCGGGCTGACCCAGCGGCTTGACGTCGGAGGCGCTGACGGCCTCGCTGTAGCGGCTCGGCAGTGCGTCGTTGACGACCTGCTCCAGCACTGCGCCGCGGCCGACACGGGCCTCCAGCAGCTTGCGCGGGGCCTTGCCGGGGCGGAACCCGGGCAGGCGGACCTGCTGGGCCAGCGCCTTGAATGCGCGCTCGAAATCGGGCTCAAGCTCGGTGAAGGGCACCTCCACATTGATGCGCACCCGGGTGGGGCTCAACTGCTCGACTGTGCTCTTCACTCTTCCTGCTCCTAGATAGTTCTTTCGTACTGGCGGGTGAGTCGGGGTGACAGGATTTGAACCTGCGGCCTTCCGCTCCCAAAGCGGATGCGCTACCAAGCTGCGCTACACCCCGTGGTGGTCGATCCGCTGCGGCAAAACCCACAAACGGACCACGCGAGATACTACGTGCTCACGGCACGGGGCATTCAATTGGCTTTGGTCGGGGGCACACCGGTACAGTGCTGATGCTGCACATGCGGGCGTAGCTCAATGGTAGAGCCCTAGTCTTCCAAACTAGCTACGCGGGTTCGATTCCCGTCGCCCGCTCCACAAGGACCGCCCTGATAGGGCGGTTTTTTGTTTCTCCGGGCGATCATCGCAGGTTGTAACGGAACAAAACGCCGCCGAGCCCGCTCACTGCCCCGGGCCGCCCTGGGGTGGATCGATGGGTGTCAGCGATATCGGCAGCCAATGGGTGCCTGGCCCGTCACCCGGGCAACCGACCCCCTCGGTGATGAGGGTGCGCTCTCCGTAGAAGCTGCCGTCGGGGTTCGGGGTCCAGTAATCCGAGCGCCGGGCCTGCACTGCACTAGTCGGGTTACTGCGATCGCAAAAGTAGGGATACTCGCCGCTCGTATCCCAACGATTGCCGTTCCAGCGGTACTCATATGCCACGGGAGCGCCTGGGTTGCGGGCGTGATCGTCCGTATTGTCCATGCGCGCAACGCATCCGTTCACATCACAGTTGGTGGTGAATTCGACCGGCACCGTAATCGGATTCATCGGTGTCGGCACTCCGTTGAACGTCTGCTTCGAGAAGTCGATGAACAGGTTGTAGTGCCCGTAGAGCGGCGGAGGTTCGGCTCGATCGGCATGAGCGACCGGAGACACGATCATCAGAACGTTGGCAGCCAGGGCTCCGACGATCATCGTTTTCATGGCGCTACTCGTCCTTGTCGTCATCACGGTGCGCAGCCTCGATCACTTCGGGCGGCACCGGCTTGTCGAGCCAGGCACGAATCCGCAACAACCCACCGGCGACGGCACCGATGGCGAACACCGCGGCAAGCACCCAGAGCGCAACGGACACGAGGCCGATTATCGCGCGGTCACAGCGATCTACGTGCTGTTTCGAGCCCGACAAGTGGTGGCTCCGCTCAGCTGGGCCGGACGGATAATCCGCCTCGATTTCTACCCGAGGGTCGTGACCCGGCGCAGTCCGCGACCCTGGCGTGGAACGCGGCGTCTGATGTGCTGCTCGGCGCCCCACTGAACCCGTCGGATCAGCCGGCTCGACCATCACGACCCCGTCTCGAATCGCTTGCGATCGGTACCGCAGGGATGTTTCGCAGTTGCGGTCGACCTACCGTGGGTAACGGGTGGGGACTGCCAACCGATTTAGCAGACGGCCGCGCGTTCAGGCAGCTACGCGTATCGCTTGCCGCAATGCCGCCGCACCTGTGCAGGAGTCGAATGCCCGTCATGAGCCGTATCGCAGGCACCTGCGCCCCGGAGTTCGACCGGGTGCGCGATGCCTTCGAGGACAACTTCGCCCATCGTGGCGAGGTGGGCGCCGCCGTTGCGGTCTGGGTCGAGGGCGATCTGGTGGTCAACCTGTGGGGCGGATCGGCCGACGCAGCAGGCACCCGACCGTGGCAGCAGGACACCCTGGCCAGCGTGTACTCCGGATCCAAAGGCTTGGCCAGCACGTGCATCCACCTGTTGGCCGACCGCGGTGAGATCGACCTGGATGCCCCGGTCGCCCGCTATTGGCCGGAGTTCGGCCAGGCCGGAAAGCAGAACATCACCATCGCGATGGTGCTCGGTCACCGCTCGGGGGTGATCGGCCCGCGCGAACCGATGGACTGGCGGCAGGTGACCGACTGGGACGCGGTGTGCGCCCGGATCGCCGCCGCGACACCGTGGTGGCCGCCCGGCAGCGCGCAGGGCTACCACGTGGTGACTTTCGGCTTCATCCTCGGCGAGGTGGTGCGCCGCGTCACCGGCCGCACCATCGGTCAGTATCTGCGCACCGAGATCGCCGAACCGCTGGGCGCCGACATCCACATCGGTTTGCCTGCATGGCACCATCACCGGTGCGCGGCGATGGTGAACAAGCCCTCCGTGCGCAGCCTGTTGGCCGACAACCACGTCAACCAACCGCCGGCCTCCCTCGACGACCATCCGATGGCCGGCTGGGCGGTGTCGATGGACTTCGTGCCCGATGACGAGTTGGGCGTGCAAGCCCTCGACGCGTGGCGCGCGGCGGAGTTCCCGAGCACCAACGCGCACGTCTCCGCGCTCGGCATGGCGACCTTCTACAACGCGCTGGCCCAGGAGAAGCTGCTGACCCGCGAGCACATGGAACGCTGCCGGATCTCCCAGGGCGGTTTCGACGCCGACGTGGTGCTGGGTGCGCGGGTCGCCGATCACGGCTGGGGTCTGGGCTACATGCTCAACCAGCGCGGTGTGGCCGGGCCGAACACCCGAATTTTCGGGCACGGCGGGTCGGGTGGCTCGTTCGCCTTCGTCGATCTGGAGCACCGGATCGGCTACGCCTACGTGATGAACCATTTCGACGCCACCAAGTGCAATGCCGACCCGCGCACGGTCGCACTGTCCAACGAGGTGTACTCCGCTCTCGGCGTAATTTGAGTTCTCTTCGAGGACCCGGTAGCACCGTTTCCCGTCGGTACGCTGGACGCCATGAACAGCGTTTTGCTGGTACTCATCGTCCTTGTCATCGCCGCGATCGCATTCGCCGTCTACAGCTCGTCGAAGGCCAACGGCCGCCGCTCGGCAGAGTCGCTGGCCGACGCCAAGGCTGACGCCCGCCGGCTGATCGAGCGTCTCGGCGGGCAGGTGCTCAACCTGACCGGTTCCGACGACGCGTCCAAGCAGGCGCTGGCCGACGCCTCCGAGCGTTACACCGCGGCGTCCTCGCAGATCGATCAGGCCACCACGGCAAAGCAGGCCGTGCTGGCCAAGGAGAGCGCCATCGAGGGGCTCTATTACGTGCGCGCGGCCCGCACCGCGATGGGCATGGATCCGGGTCCCGAGTTGGAGTCGTTGACCGGGCAGCGCTCGGCCGGCGAGGTCACCGAGGACCGTCGGATCAATTTCGAGGGCCGCGAGATCGAGGCCTCCCCGGCCCCGTCGCAGCGCACCCCGAACTACTACCCCGGTGGCCGGGTGGCCGGGCGTCCGGTGCCGGCCGGTTGGTACTCCGAACCGTGGTGGAAGCCGGCCCTGGTCGCCGGCGCCTGGGGCCTCGGCTCGGTGCTGCTGTTCGATGCGATGTTCTCCGGGATGCACGGAGTCGGTTACGGCGCACAGGGTTTCGAGAACGGTTACGGTGACGGCTATTCCGACGGGCTCGCCGCGGGCCAGGACGCCGGCGGTTTCGACGGTGGCGACACCGGCGGCGGCGACGGCGGCGGTGACTGGGGTGGCACGGACGCCAGCGGCTGGGACAGCGGCGGCTTCGACGGTGGCGACTTCGGCGGTGATTTCGGGGGCTTCTGACCCGCTGCCGGGCTGACGGCCGTTAGAGGCGGCTCTCCAGACGCGCCGACACACCGGCTTCCTGCAGATCCAGACGCTCCAGCATGGCGCGCACTGCCTCGTCTTCGATCCGGCCCTCGTCGCGCTCGGTGATGAGCGCACCGCGTTGCGCCGCAAGCACATTGCGGTACAGGCCCGAGAACACCGTGGCCCGCTTGGTGAGCGCCTCGGGATCGGGCATTTCGTCGGCGTCCTGTGAATGCCGGGCGATCACGGCGCGAATCTCGGTCACCACACGGGGATCCAAACCGTCGGGAGGGTCCGCCTCGAACGCGTCGAGCACCGCGTCGGCCGCATCGTGCACCACCCGTTCGGCCTTGACTTCCTCTTCCCGGTCGGCGGCGTGGTCGTCGCAGAACCGGGACAGGTTCAGCCGGCGGATCAGCAGTGGCAGGGTCCAGCCCTGGATCAGCAGGGTGCCGACACTCACCACGAAAGCGATCGCCTGGATGGTGGCGCGTTCCGGGAACGGTTCGCCGCTGGCGGTGGTGGCCGGGATCGCGGCGGCCGCGGCCAATGTCACCACGCCGCGCATCCCGGTCCAGGACACGACGATGTTCTCCCGCCAACTCAACGAGCGGCGGTCGATCAGTGTGCGCCAGCCCGCCTTGGGTTTTCGTTTACGACGGCCCAGTGCACCGCGAGCGCCGTCTGGAACCGGCACGCTGAACTTGCTCTCCACGTGCCGGGACAGCTTGTTGCGGCCGAACATCAGGAACACCGACAGCGGGCGGATGAACAGCACGATCACCAACACGATCATCGAAGCGATCGCGACCTCGGCCAGCGACTCGTGGGCTTCGTTCAGATGCTCCAGGACGAAGCGCAGATGCAGACCGATGTAGGCGAACACGAATGCCTCGAGCAACACGTCCAACGAGTTCCACACGTACCGCTCCTGCAGCCGCGTCTGATACCCGGCACCCATCGCGCCGTTGCCGACAACGAAGCCGGCGACCACCACCGCCAACACTCCTGAGGCGTGCAGTTCCTCGGCGGTGATGAATGCCGCGAACGGAACCACCAGTCCCTGCACGGTTTCCAGACCCGGGTTGTCCAGGTGCTTGCGAATCCACAGCGTCACATAGCCCAGGAGTGCCCCGACCAGTGGACCGATGGTGGCGCTGTAGCCGAACAGCAGGAACGGGTTCTCGATGAAGGTGTGGCTGCCGGCCACCTGTGCCACCGCGATGGAGAACAGCGTCAGTGCGGCCGCGTCGTTGATCAGGCTCTCCCCGGTGAGGATCGCCATCACCCGTTTGGGCAGACCGAGCTTGCGTCCCACCGCTACGGCGGTGACGGCGTCGGGCGGTGCGACGATCGCGCCGAGCACCAGTGCCAGCCCGAAGGTCAACGGCACCAACACCAACCAGGACGACACCGCTGCCACGGCGAAGGCCGTCACCACGACCAGCCCGACACCGAGACCCAGGATCGGGCGGATGTTGCGGAAGAACGTCGGGAAGGAGAAGTCGAGGGCTGCCGAATACAGCAGCGGCGGCAACACCACCGTCAGCAGAATGTGCGAATCCAGTTCGGGCGGTTCGAACCCCGGCATGAACGACACCACGCTGCCGATGACCACGATGATCAGGGCGGGTTCCTGGCCTCGCCGATGCGCGATTGCTGTGACGAGGATGGCTCCGACGACGACGAGGATCAATTCCACCGGGAGATTGTCCCGTGTCCACGCCGAGGCCGCTCACTCACACCTGGCAGGTGGGGCACCAGAACAGGTTGCGGGCTTCCAATTCGGCGGTGCGCACGGTGGTTCCGCACACCCGGCAGGCCTCCCCCGCCCGGCGGTAGACGTAGGTGCGGGGACGGCCCGGACCGTAGGCCGGCGGCCCGTGGTCGTGTTCGGGGCGGACGACGACGATCTTGCCTCGACGTACGCCGACCTTCATCAGCTCGACGAGATCGGTCCACATGTCGCTGAATTCGGTCTGCCCCATGTGCGTACCCGGCCGGTACGGGTCGATGTGATGGCGGAACAGCAGCTCGCTGCGGTATACGTTTCCGACCCCGGCGATCACCGACTGGTCCATCAACAATGCACCGATTGATCTGCGCGACTTGCTGATTCGCGCCCAGGCCAACCCAGGGTCGGCGTCTTTACGCAGCGGGTCGGGACCGAGACGCGCTACCACATCGGCGATCTCGGGCTCGGCGATCACCTCACACACGGTGGGGCCACGCAGATCGGTGCCGTACTCGGTGCCGACGATTCGCATCCGGACCTGGCCGACCGGCAGTCCCAGCGGGACAGGGCCTTCGGTGAACGTCCCGTACAAGCCGAGATGGATGTGCACCACCCGGCCACCGTCGTAGTGGTGGAACAGGTGCTTGCCCCAGGCGTCGGCCTGCTTGAACACCTGGCCGTTGACCGCGGCCGCACCGTCTGCGAAGCGGCCCTGCGGGCTGGACACGAGCACCGGTGCCCGGCCGAACCGCTTCTGGTGCAGCCGGGCCAGCCGGTGCAGGGTGTGCCCTTCGGGCATGGGTCAGGCAGGCGCGCCGGGAACCGGCGGGGCCACGTGGTCCTTCTCGTAGTCGGCGAGGATGTCGATGCGGCGCTGGTGACGCTCGGCTTCCGACCACGGCGTCGACAGGAAAGCGTCGACGATGGCCAGCGCCTCCTCCTCTGTGTGCATGCGTCCGCCCAGGCCCATCAGCTGCGCGTTGTTGTGCTCGCGGGCCAGCTTGGCGGTCTCGACGCTCCAGGTCAGGGCACAGCGGGCGCCGGGCACCTTGTTCGCGGCGATCTGCTCACCGTTGCCCGAGCCGCCGAGCACGATGCCCAGGCTGCCCGGATCGGCGACCGTCCTGACCGCCGCGTCGATGCAGAACGCCGGGTAGTCGTCATCGGCGTCGTAGGTGTAGGCGCCACAGTCGATCGGCTCGTGGCCGGTCTTCTTGAGGTGCTCGATGATGGTCTGCTTGAACTCGAATCCGGCGTGGTCGGCACCGATGTAGACGCGCATGTCGGTAACCCTAACTGGTCAGCAACGCCGCTTGGCCATAGCGCAGGATGACGGTATGGAGATGAGCGGTTGGCTCCGCCGACGGCGAGACGCGGCACCATCGGCGATCGACGTCGATCAGATCTACCCGTACCTGGTTCCCGAGGACTATCCCGACGCGCTGTCGACCGGTGCGCAGTCTCAGCGCCGGATCGGTCACGGCCTCTCGGTGGCGCTGGTGACACCGACGGGCCCGGCTGATGCGCAGATCCTCGGGGCGGTCGGATCGGCCAACCTGGCCGGCGCCGGGATCGATCTGGCGACTGCATATGGCCACGCCGATCAGGCATTGTCCGCCGCGCTGTCGGCTGGGCAGATCGCGCTGGAGTTCTTCGACCGCGGACCGGCCGGAGCACCCACCGTCGTTGTGAGCGGAAGTTGGCTGGCAGCAACCACACTGGTGGCCCCCGGGCTCTACGAGCGCATGACCCGGTTTCTCGGCGACGACATCCTGGCGGCCGTGCCTCACCGCGAGCTGCTCTTTCTGTTCGGCGCACAGGCCGGCGCGGCGATGACCGAGGTAGTGGCAGCCGAGCACCGCAGCGGCGGCAAACCGTTGACGACGGGATTCTTCACCCTCGATCACGACGGCCCGACCCCCAGGCCGTAGCGAGTCAGCCGATGGTGATGGCGTCGAGGCGTTCCTTGATGAAGGCCGACGACGTCACCGGCTCCAGGCCCGCGACCTTGCCGATGGGCGGCTCCAGCGGTGTGACGAGTGCGTCGTGGTTGGCCTCGTAGAAGTAGATCAGCGAGACCAGGTCTTCCTCGGGGGCGTGCGACTGCGGCGGCAGCACGCGGTGCCGGCCCGACGGCCAGCGCCGACCGCTCCAGTACTCCAGCAGGTCACCGATGTTGACCGTGAGCGATCCCGGCTCCCACGGCGCGTCCTCCCAGCCCTCCTGCTCGGAGTAGACCTGCAGCCCGCCCGCGCCGGGCTCACGGTCCAGGATCGTCACGGTGCCGAAGTCGGTGTGTGGGCCGATGCGGAATTGGCCGGGCTCTGGCTCCCCCACCACACTGACCGGCGGATAGTGGTTGATGTTCATGGTCCACGTCGGCCGGTCGGCCAGGGCCACGAAGGGATTGACCGTCAATCCGAGCGAATGGGCGAACAGTGCCAGCAGGTCGTCCGAGAGCTTGCGCATCGCGGCGGTGTACTCGTCGACCAACGACTGCAGCGCAGGCACTTCGGCCGGCCACACGTTGGGGGCGAACCAGATCCGGTCCACCTCGAGGTCGCCGGTGGCGGTCTCGGCGCCCAGGCTGTAGCTCTCTTTGAGATCCGGCGGGGTCTCGGTGCCCTCGGCGTAGCCGTTGGCCTCGGCTCCCGGCCCGATCCAGCCGTGACCGCCGACCGGTACCGAGTAGCGCTCCTTGACCTCGTCGGGCAGTGCGAAGAACTCCCGGCTGGCCGCACGGACCCGTGCCGCCAATCCGGTGTCGACGCCGTGGCCGGTGACGACGACGAACCCGGCGCGCTGCAGGCCCGCGTCGACTTCGGCGGCGACCGCGTCGGCCTCGGCCCCACCGGCGTACCAGCGAGAGATGTCCACAGTTGCGATGGCGCTCATTCGCCGATGTCCTCCGCCCACAGATCCGGCCGCTCGGCGATGAAGTCCTCCATCATCGCCACGCAGCGTTCATCGTCGAGCAGGGTAACCGCTACTCCGTGCTCGGCCAGCCAGTCGTGACCGCCGGTGAAGGTTCGGCTCTCCCCGATCACCACGGCGCCGATGTTGAACTGACGCACCAGCCCGCTGCAGTACCAGCACGGCGAGAGCGTCGTCACCATGATCGTGGACCGGTAGCCCCGCTGACGCCCGGCGGCCCGGAAGGCGTCGGTCTCGGCGTGGATCGACGGGTCGTCGTTCTGCACCCGCCGGTTGTGCCCGGCGCCCAGCAGGGTGCCGTCCGAACTGAACAGGGCGGCACCGATCGGAATACCGCCTTCTGCCAACCCTTTTCGGGCCTCCGCTACGGCGACGTCGAGCATCTGTTCCGGGGTCACGCCGGCACCTTTCGTTCCGCGGTCAGCTTGGACCGGCACAACGCCAGGTAGCTGCCGCCTGCGATGAGGAACCCGACGAAGAACGTGATGTCGCCCAACTGCGGCACCTCCCGCGCGATATACCCGACGAACTTCGTCTGGTTGCAGAACAACGCCACCGACACCACGAGGCCGACCAGGAACGACGCCAGGCCGGGCCAGTTCGTATAGGACCGGTCGTAGAGGAACTGCGCGACGGGTTGGTCCCCACGCAGGTACTCGTCGGCGAACACCACACCCAGCCACGGCCCGATCCAGTAGGCGATGATCAGCAGGAACGCCTCGTAGCTTGCCGCCGCGTCGGCCAGCGCCCACCAGGCGATGAGGAAGCCGACGATCCCGAAGAACGCGGTCGCCAGGGCCCGGGCGATGTGATGCGGCAGTTTGATCCCGATGGTCACGAAAGCCATTGCGCCTGAATAGATGTTGATCGCATTGGCGGCGATGGCCCCGATCGCGATGGCCAGCAGGGTCAGGCTCGCCAGCCACGGGGCCAACTCCGCGGTGAATGCCGATGTCGGGTTGTCGGACACCGCCGGGCCGATCGTCACCGAGGCCGCGCCTACTGTCTGCAGCAGCATGCATGACACGAACAGCCCTGCGGCCGCGAAGAACCCGGTGCGCGGGCCGGCCGCAGACCGCGGCAGGTACCGGGTGTAGTCCGCCGCGTACGGGGCCCAGCCCGCGACGTAGCCGAACGCGGTACCCACGGTGAGCAGGAAACCGCCCATGCCGCCGACACCGCCACTGACCGCGGGCGCGCCGAGATCGGCCTTGGTCAGGATCACCACCGAGGTGATCGCGAAGATGACTGCGAGCACCGGGAACGCCCAGCGCTCGAAGGCCTGCACCAGGTTGTGCCCGAACACCGCCAGCGCGGTCTGCACCACGACGACGAGTACCAGGGCCAGCACCGGTGCCACACCGAACAGGGTGGACAACGCGAATGCGCCGCTGACGCTGTTGGTGGCGAACCAGCCGATGCCCGCGGTCACCGTCATCAGCAGTGAGGGCACGGCGTTGCCCTTGAACCCGAACGCCAGCCGGCCCAGCACCATCTGCGGCACTCCGTGCAGTGGCCCGCGCTTGGACAGGAAGTAATGCGCGAGCGCGCCGAGACCGGTGCCGACGGCCAGGCCTGCCACCGCCTGCCAGAACGTCATGCCGTAGACCGAGACCGCCAGCACGCCCAGGAAGATGGTGGCGAATTCCAGGTTCGGCGACGTCCAGGTCCAGAACAACTGGCTGGGTTTTCCGTGCCGGTCGGCGTCGGCGATGTGCTCGTTGCCGCCCGGTTCCACGGCGGCGATTCGGTCCCGGTACGAGCCGTCGGTGCTGGGCTCAGCCGCTGTCATCCGTACACCGTGGCGTGAGCCACGATGTTACGCAACCGGAATCGTGATTTTGGCCGGGGTTTACCCGTCAGTCGAACTGCGGAGCCTCGGTACGGGAGCGCTTGAGCTCCCAGAAATGCGGGTACGCCGCGAACGTCACCGACGCGTCCCAGAGCTTGCCGGCCTCTTCGCCGCGCGGGATCCGCGACAGTACCGGGCCGAAGAACGCGACGCCGTTGACGTGGATGGTCGGGGTGCCGACATCGTCACCGACGGCGTCCATGCCCGCGTGATGGCTCTTGCGCAGCGCATCGTCGTACTTGTCCGTGTTGGCCGCCTCGGCCAGGTCGGCGGGCAGGCCGACCTCTTCGAGAGCCTGCTCGATGACGGTGTCGAGGTCCTTGTTGTCCTGGTTGTGGATCCGGAAGCCCATCGCGGTGTAGAGCGGTCCGAGGATCTCCGGGCCCTTGAGCTGCTCGGCGGCGATGGCGACACGGACCGGGCCCCAGGCCTTCTTCATCAGTTCCTGATAGTTCTCGGGCAGGTCGCGGCCCTCGTTGAGCACCGCGAGGCTCATGACGTGGAACTCGACGTCGATATCGCGCACCTGCTCGACTTCGAGAATCCAGCGCGAGGTGATCCAGCACCACGGGCACAGCGGGTCGAACCAGAAGCCGGCGGTGTCCTTTTGATCTTTCGGTTGATCTTTGGGAGCCATCTACGCGTTCCTCTCGATGTGGTTCAAGGCACAGCTTCGTTCAGCACAACTGTGCACCCGTGTCGAGATGTTCCCGATGCGAGTAACTATCCGGGCAGCGATTGCGACAATCAAGGTGGCTGACATGTCGACGGCATGTCGACATGCATGCTGAAGTCACGGCAGCAGCACAGGAAACGCATAGTGCGCGAACCTTTATCGAAACGTGTTGTTCCTGTGACCCTGGTAAACCACTGTTGCCCAAGTGAGCAGAGCGTCGTAAGAGTTCTGCGTGATAGCTGAGGAGCTGAATATGGCCGCTCGCGCCCTTCTGACGACCGTGGGTGTCGTCTCCGTCGCCCTCGCGTTGGCTGTTCCAGCGCAGGCCGACCCGGCCCCGAACGATCCGACCGACAGCTCGTTCCTGAACGCACTGAACAACGCCGGGGTGGGCTACGGCGACCCCAACACCGCCGTCCAGATGGGCCAGGACGTCTGTCCGATGCTGGTCGAGCCTGGTAAGGACTTCGCGTCGGTGGCCTCACAGATGCGCGGGGACGGCGGCATGTCGCCACAGATGGCCTCGTTCTTCACCGGCATCGCCATCCAGATGTACTGCCCGCAGATGATGTCGTCGATCAGCGACGGTTCGATTCTGAACAACCTGGGCGCCCTCGACGGACTGGCCGGGATCGCCGGCTTCCCCCGGTAGCCCGGGTCCAGCCGATGTCCAGCCACTAGGTTGGACGGGTGGCACTTCCCAATCTCACCCGCGATCAGGCCGTAGAGCGCGCAGCTCTGGTGACCGTCGACAACTACAACGTCGTCCTCGACCTCACCGACGGCAACGGCAAACCAGGCGAACGCACCTTCCGGTCCACCACCACCGTGAAGTTCGATGCCCTCGCCGGCGCCGACACCTTCATCGATCTGGCGGCCGATACCGTCCGCAGCGCGACGCTCAACGGCGCCGCGCTGGACGTGTCCGGCTACGACGAATCCACCGGCATCACGCTGTCCGGGCTGGCCGCGCACAACGTCCTGGTGGTCGATGCCGACTGCCTGTACTCCAACACCGGTGAGGGCCTGCACCGGTTCGTCGACCCGGTCGACGACGAGGTCTACCTGTACTCGCAGTTCGAAACCGCCGACGCCAAGCGGATGTTCGCCTGCTTCGACCAGCCCGACCTCAAGGCCACCTTCGACGTCCGGGTCACCGCGCCCTCGCACTGGCAGGTGATCTCCAACGGAGCCACCACCACCGCCGAGCCCAACGGCGCGGGCACGGTGCACACCTTCGCCACCACCCCGAAGATGAGCACCTACCTCGCCGCGCTGATCGCCGGACCGTACGCGGTGTGGCGGGACTCGTACTCCGACTCTCACGGCGAGATCCCGTTGGGTATCTTCTGCCGGGCCTCGCTGTCCGAATTCATGGACGCCGAGCGGCTTTTCACCGAGACCAAACAGGGTTTCGGCTTCTACCACAAGAACTTCGGCACGCCGTACGCCTTCGGCAAGTACGACCAGCTGTTCGTTCCCGAGTTCAACGCGGGCGCCATGGAAAACGCGGGCGCGGTGACGTTCCTGGAGGACTACGTCTTCCGGTCCAAGGTGACCCGGGCCTCCTACGAGCGCCGCGCCGAGACCGTGCTGCACGAGATGGCGCACATGTGGTTCGGCGATCTGGTCACCATGCAGTGGTGGGACGATCTGTGGCTCAACGAGTCCTTCGCGACGTTCGCGTCGGTGCTCTGCCAGGCCGAGGCCACCGAATACACCACGGCGTGGACCACTTTCGCCAACGTGGAGAAGTCCTGGGCTTACCGCCAGGATCAGTTGCCCTCGACCCATCCGGTCGCCGCCGACATCCCGGACCTGGCCGCCGTGGAGGTCAACTTCGACGGCATCACCTACGCCAAGGGCGCCTCGGTGCTCAAGCAACTGGTGGCCTACGTCGGGCTCGAAGAGTTCCTCTCCGGACTGCGGGACTACTTCCGCGACCACGCCTTCGCCAACGCCACGTTCGGCGATCTGCTGGGCGCGTTGGAGAAGTCCTCGGGGCGTGACCTGTCCGGCTGGGGCCAACAATGGCTCAAGACAACGGGTCTGAACACGCTGCGGGCTGATTTCGACGTGGACGATTCGGGCGCATTCACCCGGTTCGCCATCGCGCAGTCAGGGGCGGCACCCGGCGCCGGGGAGACCCGCGTGCACCGGCTGGCCGTCGGCATCTACGACGACGACCCGGCCGGCTCGGGCAAGCTCGTGCGGGTACACCGCGAGGAGCTCGATGTCGAGGGACCGGTCACGGATGTTCCTGCCCTGGTGGGCGTTTCGCGCGGGAAACTGATCCTGGTCAACGATGACGACCTGACCTACTGCTCGCTGCGGCTGGACCCGGCCTCGCTGTCGACCGTGCTGTCGCGGATCGCCGACATCGCCGATCCGCTCCCCCGGACCCTGGCCTGGTCGGCGGCCTGGGAGATGACGCGCGAGGCCGAGATGAAGGCCCGCGACTTCGTCGCCCTGGTGATGAGCGGTATCCACGCCGAATCCGAGGTCGGCGTCGCGCAGCGCCTGCTGATGCAGGCCCAGACCGCACTCGGCTCCTACGCCGATCCCGCGTGGGCCGCCGAAACCGGCTGGCCGGCGTTCGGCGATGCGCTGCTCGATCGGGCGCGGGAGTCCGCCCCCGGTTCTGATCACCAACTCGCCTTCGTGAACGCGCTGTGCACGTCGGCGCTGTCGCCGAACCACGTCGCCGTGCTGTCGACACTGCTCGACAACGAACCGGCCGCGGTGAACATGTCCGGCCTGGTGATCGACACCGACCTGCGCTGGCGGATCGTCACCGCACTGGCCCGCAACGGGCAGATCGACGCCGACGGACCCGAGACGCCGTTCATCGACGCCGAGGCCGAGGCCGACCCGACCGCGGCCGGCAAGCGTCACGCCGCCGCGGCATCGGCGGCCCGCCCGCAGGACGAGGTGAAGTCCGCGGCGTGGGAACAGGTCATCGAGGACGACACCATCGCCAACATCACCACCCGCGCCATCGTCGGTGGTTTCGTGCAGCCCGGCCAGGCCGAGCTGCTGGCGCCGTTCACGACTCGCTACTTCGCCGCGATCTCCGGGGTGTGGGAGCGGCGGTCCAGCGAGGTCGCGCAGACCGTGGTGATCGGGCTGTACCCGTCGTGGGACATCAGCCGTAACGGGCTCGACGCGGCGGACGCCTTCCTGTCCGATCCCGAGGTGCCGCCCGCGCTGCGCCGCCTGGTGATCGAGGGCCGTGCCGGTGTGGAGCGCTCGCTGCGCGCCCGCGCCTTCGACGTCAGCTAAGTCGACACCCCGAGCGACCGTGTCTGTACGGCGACACGCCGTGATCGCTGTACAGACGCGGTCGCTCGCGGGGCAAATACGCTGTGCCCATGGCGGTCAGTCGAACCCGCGCGGCACGGGCTGCCCGCAAGCGCAAGCGCCGAATGGACCTTGTGGTCCACGACCTCACCGATGAGCAGTGGGAAGCCATCAAGGCGGCATGGGGTGGGTGTGCCTACTGCGGAAGCAGCGGCGGCCCGTTTCAGAAGGACTGCGTGATGGCGATCTCGCGCGGCGGGCGCTACACCGTGGACAACGTGGTGCCGGCGTGCGGATCGTGCAATGCCAGCAAGTGCAACTTCGAGGTCAGCACCTGGATGCGGCGCAAGCGGCTCGACGAGCGGACGTTCTTGACGCGCTATGTGGAGATCCGCGCCAGCCTGGCGTCGTGACCTCGCCGGTCAGCGAACGTGCGCGAAACGCCGACCGCGAGCGGCGTGTCGGACAGCAGACACGCACATTCGCGGTGCAAAAGCAGAAGGTGTTGAAAACTAGGCGGGGGCAACGCCGGCCGACAGCACGCGCACGGCGCTGATCAGACCGTCGATCAAGTTGCCTTCCTTGAAGGAGGCGGCAGCCGCCGAGACGCCCAGCGGGGCAGCCTCTTCGATGCCACGGCCCTTGACGTCGGCGCCGTAGACCACCTCGATCGCGTGCTGGTCGGGTGAAACCGCGAGCAGCACCGCGTTGTTGGGGGTCGGCACCTTGGCGAGGATCTCGCGTGCCGCGGCCGCGGTGTCCGCGCCCAGGTCGCCGATGTAGATCGCGAACCGGGCTCCGGCCGCCCGCGAACCGTACTTCAGGGCGTCGTCGAGGACGACGAGATCCATCGTCGGGAACGGGTAGTGCACCGACAGCTCACCGGGCTCGGTGACTCCCGAGATCCGACCGCTGTAGGTCAGGGCGTAGCCGTAGGGCAGGTCCAGGTCCTGCGTGGCAGTCGCCAGTTCACCACTTGCCACTTGCGCCGCCTCCGATCGTCACGCCGTGTGAATCATGCCCGCCGTGCCCGTGATCCTGCGGCTCCTCGGCAGCCCACAGAATGGGCTCGTGGGTCCAGGGCTCGGACATCTTGTAGGTAGCCGGGTGTGGTCCCCGGCGGCCCAAGAAGATCAACGCCAGGACCACGAACAACAACAGCGGAACCCCTCCGAGGAGGGAATGGGTAAGTGCTGTGCTCACGCGCAAACCGTATCAGCCGCAATGCGCCGGCGCGCCGAGTGTGCCCAGCAAGTCGGGCATCAAGCCGCGCCCTCGCCGAGATAGCGCACCCACGCCGGGTCGAGCTCCTTGATCGTCGCCAGCAGCCGCCAGTGCTGCCCCTTCGGCGGCATCGGCACGCACCGCAGTGACCAGCCCAGTTCGGCCAGCAACCGGTCGGCCTTGCGGTGGTTGCACGGCCCGCACGCCGCCACACAGTTCTCCCAGGAATGCTCGCCACCGCGGCTGCGCGGGATCACGTGGTCGACCGTGTCGGCACGCCCGCCGCAGTACGCGCAGCGGAAGCGGTCGCGGTGCATGAGCGCCGCGCGGGTCATCGGGATGCGCGCCCGGTACGGCACCCGCACGAACGCGCGCAGCCGGATCACCGAGGGCACCACGATCGTGCGGGTGGCCGAGTGGATGAGGGGTCCCGACGGGTCGTCATGCACGACGTCGGCTTTGCCACACATCACCATGATCACCGCGCGCCGCAGCGGAAGTGCGGTCAGCGGTTCATAGGTCGAGTTGAGCAGCAGGACGCGGCGGCGCCCCCACAGGGACGCGTCGGGAGCGCTGGTGGGGAGTACCTCGACGCTGTGTAGAGGGCGATTGGGCACATGGGGTCCCGATGGGCCGGGAATGTGGCCGGTCCGTCGTATATGGCCTTTTTTGCTGTGCGCCATGGAGCCTCCGAGGAGACAGTCCACCACGGATCCCCGCAATACGCACGAAAATTCTTCGGGTGTTCGCAGGTCAGTCCAATGAACATGAGGTGACCAGGCCGCCGTGACCGGCCCCGACGCCCGCTCGGGCCACAATGGACCACAATGAGTGACGTGACACAGGTGCAGCGATCTTTCTACGACGAAGTCGGGGGCCACGAGACGTTCGCAGCGATCGTGTCGCGGTTCTACCAACTGGTGCGCGAGGACGAGATCCTGCTCCCGCTGTACCCCGAGGACGACATCGACGGCGCCGAGGAACGGCTGCGGATGTTCCTCGAGCAGTACTGGGGTGGGCCCAGGACCTACTCGGACCAGCGCGGCCATCCGCGGTTGCGGATGCGGCACGCCCCGTTCCGGATCGGGTACCTCGAGCGTGACGCCTGGCTGCGCTGCATGCACACCGCAGTGGCCTCCATCGACTCGGCGACGCTCGACGAGCCGCACCGGCAAGCGCTGCTGGAGTACCTGAACATGGCCGCAGACTCGATGGTGAACTCGGCGTTCTGAGATGCGCCGGTGGTGGGCGGACGCGGTTTTCTACCAGGTCTATCCCCGCTCGTTCCGGGACAGCAACGGCGACGGGGTCGGTGACCTCGACGGGGTGGGCGCCGGGCTGGAGTATCTGGCGGCGCTCGGCGTCAACGCCCTGTGGCTCAATCCGGTCATGGTCTCGCCGATGGCCGACCACGGTTACGACGTCGCCGACCCGCGTGACGTCGACCCGCTGTTCGGCGGTCTCGATGCGTTGGACCGCCTGCTCGATGCCGCCCACGCCCGCGGCATCCGCCTCACCATGGACCTGGTGCCCAACCACACCAGTTCGGCGCACCCGTGGTTCGTCGAAGCCCTGGCCGATCCGCGGCTACGCGACCGATACATCTTCCGCGACGGCCGTGGCCCGCACGGTGACACGCCGCCCAACAACTGGGTGTCGGTGTTCGGCGGTCCGGCATGGACCCGCGTCGCCGAGCCCGACGGCACGCCCGGCCAGTGGTATCTGCACCTGTTCGACCCCGCCCAGCCCGATCTGAACTGGAACCACCCCGAGGTGTTCGAGGATCTCGAGAAGACCTTGCGGTTCTGGCTCGATCGCGGGGTCGACGGCTTCCGCATCGACGTCGCGCACGGCATGGCCAAGCCACCCGAGCTGCCCGACATGGCGGTCACCAACACCGCGCTGCTGCGCAACAGCGACGACGACCCGCGGTTCGACAACGACAGCGTGCACGACATCCACCGCTTCATCCGCACCGTGTTCGACGACTATCCCGACGCGGTGGCCGTCGGCGAGGTATGGGTGCACGGCAATGAACGCTTCGCGAAATACCTGCGCCCCGACGAGCTGCACCTCGGCTTCAATTTCCGTCTGGTGCAAGCTGATTTCGACGCCGGCGAGGTCCACGATGCGATCGACAACGCGATGGCCGCTGCCGGCCTGGCCGGGGCCACTCCGACCTGGACGCTGTCCAACCACGACGTGGAACGCGAGGTCACCCGGTACGGCGGTGGCGCCCGGGGACTGGCTCGAGCACGGGCGATGGCCCTGGTGATGCTGGCGCTACCGGGAGCGGTATTCGTCTACAACGGTGAGGAACTCGGGCTGCCCAACGTCGATCTGCCCGACGACGTGCTCCAGGATCCCGTGTGGGAGCGCTCGGGTCACACCGAACGCGGGCGCGACGGTTGCCGGGTTCCGGTGCCGTGGTCGGGTGACAACCCGCCGTTCGGGTTCTCCTCCAGTGCCGACACCTGGCTGCCGATGCCGGCCGAGTGGGCATCGTTGACGGTGCAGCGCCAGCTCGGCGATCAGGAATCGACCCTGGAATTCTATCGGCGGGCCATCCAATTACGCTCCAGCCGTGAGGAATTCGCCGGTGGCGGGATGGAGTGGCTGGACGCCTCGGCCGGACATCTGGCGTTCCGCCGTGCCGGTGGCCTGGTGTGTGTCCTCAACACCGGCAGCGAGCCCGTGCCGTTGCCGCCCGGCGAGGTACTGCTGAGCAGCGGCCAATCGGCCGATGGTCGTCTCGGCCCCGATACCGCCGCCTGGCTGGTCTAGTGGTGAGGCGTCAACGCGACGCCCGCAGGGAATCGTCCAAGGTCGTCATCAGCTGGGCCACCCGACCGTTGCCGGCCGGCGCAGGCGGGTAGCGGCGGAGAACGTCGATCAAGACCGGGGTGGCGCGTTGCCTGGCCCGCTGCAGCATCATGTCGCCGGCCGCGGGATCACCGCCGCCGGTGATCTCGCAGATGCGGGCCGCACTCGCCGCGGCACGCAGGATGTGGCCGACCTGATGAGCTTTCGAGATCGGATGCAGGTAGGCCGCCGAGGCGGCATCACCGGCCGCCTGCGCGGCCAGGCGCGCGGCCTCGGTGCCGGCTTCCTTTGCGGCCCGGTGCGCGTCCAGCGAGGCGATTCGCTGCAGCTTGGATCTTGGTGCGCCGTGCACGAACTGCCACGCGGCAGCGACCGCGGTTCGCGGCCGAGGATCATCGGGACGGGCGTCCTCGAACACGGCAAGAACGTCCTCCGCCGCCTCCACCACATAGCGGGCAACAACTCGCAATTCGTCCATGCTCAAGTCGAAGTCGCCCGAAGTCACGCCTTCACGCCCGATGGTCAGCCCAGGATCAGGGCGGCACGGTCGCGGCGGCGGAACACCGACCCGAACCGGGCGTCGATGCGCAGCCACGACGGGTGTGCGCGGACCCGGACGATCTCCTCTTCACTCACCTCGTTGCCGGTCTGCGGCAGAAAACCCATGGCGGTCAACGCGAAAACACATCGCATGGGCACTCCGACAGCCACGTCGCCCGCGCTGACCGCGATGACCTCCTGGTCCAGCAGTGACGCCGGCGGGCCGTGGGCACTGCCGTGTTCACGGGCCAGTGCGCCGCCCTGCTGAGCCAGGTCGAGCATCACCCGCGCGGGGACGTCGTCGAGGTGAACGAATCCGTCCTCGGGTGGCAGACCACCGCGCCAGGCCGAGTCCATCGGGAAGCCCGGGTCGACGTATCCGTCTCCCGCAGTGGACAACCCGGCCACCAGGGCGTCGGCTCCGGCGGACAGATCCGATGGGCGCACCTGACCGGTCACCACCCGGCTGGCCAACACCTCCAGCCCGGTCGCCACCCAGGCCACGGCCGCGCCGGTACCGGTCCGCTCCCGCAGGCGCACCACCGCGGCATCGTCCAACCGCAGCGCACGGTCGAGGAACGTCGCGAGATCCTCACGGTCCCGCGGGTCATCGATCCACAGACCGCGCTCGGGGGCGGTCATCGCAGGTGGCTCTCCAGATAGCCGCGCTGCTCGGCCGTCAGACGTTCCAGACGTTGCTCACCGATGTGCACCGCGGCCAGCTGGGTCTCGCCGATCACCGACGGCTTGGAATCAGGAGCGGCGTGCAGCGAGCGCACCTCGTATCCGATGGTGAAGTCGACGGCCCGCACCCGCTTGGACCACATGGTCACCTGCAGCGGTGAGTCCACGAGCCGCAGCTGCCCCTTGTAGGCGATGTTGACCTCGGCGATCAGCAGGCCGATCGTTTCGATTGTGGCGCCGAACGGCTCACGCAGAAACGGTATCCGGGCCTCTTCGAGAAGAGTCACCATCGTGGCGTGATTGATGTGCTGGTACATGTCGATGTCCGACCAGCGCACATGCACCGGCGTTGTAAAGCTCACGCAGTCGTTCCCGTTCCACTCGTTCTTGTCATGCTGCGGATCTGCCGCGCCGCCACAGACAGCGTCGCAAGGTCCTGCTCACCATCTTCGTATATCTCGGTCAGCGTGCGGCGGGCGCGGGTCACACGGGAGCTGTTGGTCAGCTCCCACTCGGCGATCTTCTCCTCACCGGTCTCGTCGGGCTCACCGACCGCGAGCACGTCGAAACACAACGCACGCAGCGAACCGTAGATGTCGTCGCGAATCGCCAACCGCGCCAAGGAATGCCACCGATCGTCCCGGCCCAGCCGGGAGACCGCGGTGAGCAGCCCGTCGGAGCCGAGGTGGTCCATCAACGCGAAGTAGGTGTCGGCGACTTCGGCAGGCTCGCGGTCCACGATGTCGGAGATGTCGATCACGTCGAGCAGGCTGTACTGGTACAGCCCGGTCGCCACCGCATAGGCCAGATCGTCGGGGACGCCCTGCACGACGAACTCGCCGGCCTCTTTCTCGACGATCGCCTTGTCGTCACCGCGCAGCCAATGCGGCATGTGCGGGCGCAGGGCGGACACCTTGGCCGCGAACCGGTTGATCTCGGCGCCGACTGCCAATGGCTGCGGACGGTAGTTGAGCAGCCAGCGCCCGGCCCGGTCGACCAGCCGGCGCAGGTCCAGTGTCATCCGGTCGGTGACGGACACCGGAACCCCGGCGTCGCCTGCGGCCTGGATCCGGCGCCACAACTCACCGATCCCGAAGATGGCATCGGTGGCGACGTAGCTGCGCACCGCGTCGACGGGGCCGACCCCGACGTCCTCGGTGATGCGGTAGGCGTAGCTGATCCCGCTGGTGTCGACGAGATCGTTGACCAGCATGGTCGTGGCGATCTCCCGGCGCAGCTGATGCGACCGGATCTCACCGGTGAACTGTTCACGCAGCTTCTTCGGGAAGTACTGCGGCAGCCGGGACGCGAACACCTCCTGATCGGGCAGGTCACTGGCCAGCACGTCGTCTTTGAGATTGAGTTTGACGTGGGCCATCAGGGTGGCCAATTCCGGTGAGGTCAAACCGATTCCGACGTCGACTCGGCGCCGGATCTCCTTCTCCGAGGGCAATGCCTCCAGCTCGCGGTTGAGCCCACGGTTGGCCACGAACTCCTTGATCATCCGGGCGTGCACCGAGAGCATGCTCGCGGCGTTGGCCCGGCTGGTGCCCATGAGATCGTTCTGGTGCTTGTTGTCGGTCAGAACCAGGGCCCCGACCTCGTCGGTCATCGACAGCAGCAGATCGGTGCGCTGACCGGGCTCGATCCGACCCGCCGTAACCAGCGAGTCGATCAGGATCTTGATGTTGACCTCGTGGTCCGAGCAGTCGACACCCGCGGAGTTGTCCAGCGCGTCGGTGTTGATCCGGCCGCCGGCCAGGTCGAATTCGATACGACCCAGCGACGTCACGCCGAGGTTGCCGCCCTCGCCGATGACCTTGGCGCGCACCTCGTTTCCGCACACCCGGATCTGATCGTTGGCGCGATCGCCGACGTCGGCCTCGGTCTCGGCCTTGACGTAAGTGCCGATGCCGCCATTCCACAGCAGGTCCACCGGAGCCTTGAGAATGGCCTTCATCAGCGTGGGCGGCGTGAGTTCCTCGATGTCTGAATCGAGCCCGAGTGCGGCGCGGGCCTGCGGGCTGATCGGGATCGACTTCTGCTGACGGCTGAAGACACCGCCGCCCTCACTGATCAACGCCTTGTCGTAGTCCTCCCAGCTGGACCGGGGCAGGTCGAACAGGCGCTTGCGTTCCACCCAGGACCGGGCGGCGTCGGGGTTGGGATCGACGAAGATGTGCCGGTGGTCGAAGGCCGCGATCAGCCGGATGTGCTTTGAGAGCAGCATGCCGTTGCCGAACACGTCACCGCTCATGTCGCCGACGCCGACGACCGTGAAGTCCTGACTCTGGGTGTCGACCCCCATCTCCCGGAAGTGCCGCTTCACCGACTCCCAGGCACCCTTGGCGGTGATGCCCATGGCCTTGTGGTCGTAACCGATGGAACCGCCCGAGGCGAACGCGTCGCCCAGCCAGAACCCGTAGGACTTGGCGACCTCGTTGGCGATGTCGGAGAACGTGGCCGTGCCCTTGTCGGCCGCGACCACCAGATAGGCGTCCTCCCCGTCGCGACGCACCACCTCCGGTGGCGTGACGACGGCACCGGTTCCCTTGTCGACGTTGTCGGTCACGTCGAGCAGCCCGGAGATGAAAAGTTGGTAGCACGCAACGCCTTCGGCGCGCGTTGCTTCCCGGTCGACGGCGGCGTCGCCGGTCGGCTCGGGCGGCCGCTTGACCACGAACCCGCCTTTGGCGCCGACCGGCACGATGACGGCGTTCTTCACGGCCTGGGCCTTGACCAGGCCGAGGATCTCGGTGCGGAAGTCTTCGCGACGGTCCGACCAGCGCAACCCGCCGCGCGCCACGAACCCGAACCGCAGGTGCACGCCTTCGACGCGGGGCGAGTAGACGAAGATCTCGAACTTGGGTCGCGGCAGGGGCAGTTCGTTGATCAGGCCCGGGTTCAGCTTCATCGACACCACACCGCGTTGACGCGCCGAATCTGGCTGCTGCACAAAGTAGTTGGTGCGCAGGGTGGCCTGGATCAAGGTGGCGAAGGCCCTCAGCACCCGGTCCGTGTCCAGGCTCACCAAGGCGTCGATGTCGGCGGCCACCGCAGCAGCCGCCCCCTGGGCGTCGCGGGTGCCCGCGGTGTCCTCGGACGGGTCGAACAGCGCCTCGAACAGCTGCACCAGCGACTGCGTGGTGTGCGGGTTCTCGTTGACCACCGACTCGATGTGCGACTGACTGTACGGAAAACCGGCCTGGCGCAGGTACTTCGCGTAGGCGCGCAGGATCACCACCTGTTGCCAGGTCAGGTCGGCGCGCAGCACCAGTTCGTTGAACCGGTCCACCTCGACCCAGCCGTGCCAGATCGCGGTCACCGCATCGGCGAATCGCTGGGCAGTGGCCTCGCGCGAAGCCGCATCGGGCGCCCCGGGGAGGCTGCGCTGCCGGGCGACCTTGAACTGGTAGATCCAGACCGGCAGGCCGTCGGCCCGCCGCACCGTGAACGGGCGCTCCTCGAGCACCACCACACCCATCGACTGCAGCATCGGCAGCAGTTCACTCAGCGAGGCCGACTGGCCGCCCAGGTACCAGGTGAGCTGGGCAAGGCCGTCATCCCCACCCTCGGCGAACACCAGTTTCACCGAATTGTCTTGCAGCGCTTCGATTATCGCGATGTCGGCGATGGCATCCGCCGGCGCGACGGCTTGCTTGTAGTCCTCCGGGAAGGCCGAGGCATAGTGCTCGACGGCCGCCGGGGTGAGCGCCGTGTGGGCTGCCGCGCTGGTCATCCGGTCACCCCAGTTGCGGGTGGCCTCGGTCAACAGGTTCTGGATCCGGGTCTCGTTCTCACTGGAGGTGTCCACGGTGTGGGAGACCGTGCCGTCGGGCAGGCGCACGATGAAATGGACTACCGCCCACGGTGATTCACTTACCCGGGCCGAGTAGTCGATGCTCTCACCGCCGAGCTCGCGCACCAGGATGTCCTGCATTTCCAGCCGCACCGCGGTCGTGTAGCGGTCTCGGGGCAGATACACCAGGCAGGACACGAAGTGCGCCAGCTGATCCGCGCGTAGGAACAGCAGAGTGCGGCGGCGCGACCCGAGGTCAACCACGGTCAGCGCCATGTCCAGCAGCTGCTTGGAACTCAACGCGAACAGTTCGGGGCGCGGGATGGTCTGGACGATGTCACGCAGCAGCTGACCGGGGTGGCTGGGGTCGCGCCGGGCAATGGCCAGCGCCTCCTCGACGCGTCGCGAGATCAACGGAATATCCAGCACATTGGCGTTCATCGCGGCCACGGTGAACAGGCCGACAAAACGGTGCTCGACGACCCGGGCGCCGCTCTCACGGACGACCACGATGTACGGATTGGCGCCGTAGCGCACATAGCTGGGCATGGTGGCCTGCGCCAGCACCATCAGATCATCGGCGGCAGTCAGCGGCGGGAGCACATCTTCGCGCAGTTTGAGTACACCGAGCCGGCTGGCTGAATCGACCGAGGCGAGCCCGTCGCTGATCGCGCACTGCTGGTAACCCAGCAGCACGAAATGCCCGTCGGACAGCCAGCGCAGGAGCGCGGCGACATCCCTGCGGTCGGCATTGGGGAACCGGCCGTCGACATCGGTGGCTACATCGTTGGCCAGGGCATGCAGCGCGGCGCCCATCGCCGCGGAATCCAGCCCGATCTGGCGGGCCTCGGCGAGCACACCGGGCAGCAACCGAACCACCTCGGTGAGTGCGGAGCCGTCGGCCGCCCCGATCACCGGGACGAGGATCCAGGACTCGTCGACACCGTCACCGCCGGTGGCCTCGGCCGCAGGCTGGAAGTCCAGCAGTGTGCCATCGGCGTCGCGGCGCACCCGGAAGACCGGGTTCATGATGGCCGGGTACGCGATGCCGTTCCGGTGCAGCAGCACCGTCACCGAGTCGACCAGCATCGCAGCCTGCTCGGTGACGATCTGCAGAGCCGGGCCCGAGTCGGCGTCGCCCGGATACACCTCGACCTTGGTCTCCCCCGGTGCCCGGCGGCTGCCCAGCGCGTACTGAGCGGCCACCGTGCCGTCGGAGACCAGACGCTCGGCGGCACCGGCGGCCTGCGGACCGGTGGCGGCGATTCCGGGCGCATCGGCCTGCGGAGCCCGATAGGTGGACAGGAATGCCAGGGCAAGCCGGTGGATCACCTCAGGCGGCGCCTGCAAGTCCTCCAAGCCGCTAATCCCCTGCCCTGAACCAGCTCCCGGTTCGGTCGCCATACGGATCACTCCTGACTCACGCCCACACACCGGCATCGGTGCGTAGCTGCGACACTAGTAGCGTCCCCGAGCTTGCTGCGCCCATTATCCCGTCACGGGTCAGTCCCGGGTCAGTCTCCGGTGGGTCACCCGGTGCGGACGTGCGGCTTCGGCACCGAGACGTTGGATCTTGTTCTCCTCGTAGGCACCGAAGTTGCCCTCGAACCAGAACCACTTGGCCTCGTTGTCGTCGTCGCCCTCCCACGCCAGGATGTGCGTGCAGGTGCGGTCCAGGAACCAGCGGTCGTGGCTGATCACCACGGCGCAGCCGGGGAACTGCTCCAGCGCATTCTCCAGTGAGGACAGCGTCTCGACGTCGAGGTCGTTGGTCGGTTCGTCGAGCAGGATCAGGTTGCCGCCCTCTTTGAGAGTCAGGGCGAGGTTGAGCCGGTTGCGCTCACCACCGGACAGCACACCCGCGGGCTTCTGCTGATCCGGTCCCTTGAACCCGAATGCCGACACGTAGGCGCGCGACGGGATCTCGTTCTGGCCGACCTCGATGTAGTCCAGTCCATCGGAGACGACCTGCCAGACGTTCTTCTTCGGGTCGATGCCGGCGCGGCTCTGGTCGACATAGCTCAGCTTGACCGTATCGCCGACCTTGACCTCACCACTGTCGGGCTGCTCGAGGCCCACGATGGTCTTGAACAGCGTGGTCTTGCCGACGCCGTTGGGACCGATGACGCCGACGATGCCGTTGCGCGGCAGCGTGAAGGATAGGTCCTTGATGAGCTGGCGGCCTTCGAAGCCCTTGTCCAGGTGCTCGACCTCGACCACGACACTGCCCAGTCGCGGCGGGGTCGGGATCTGGATCTCCTCGAAGTCGAGCTTCCGGGTCTTCTCGGCTTCGGCGACCATCTCCTCGTAGCGGCCGAGGCGGGCCTTGTTCTTCGCCTGCCGGGCCTTGGCCCCCGAACGCACCCAGGCCAGCTCGTCCTTGAGCCGCTTCTGCAGCTTCTGGTCCTTCTTGCCCTGGACTTCGAGGCGCTCGGCCTTCTTCTCCAGGTAGGTCGAGTAGTTGCCCTCGTATGGGTAGGCCCGGCCGCGGTCGAGTTCGAGGATCCACTCGGCGACGTTGTCGAGGAAGTAGCGGTCGTGGGTGACGGCCAGGATGGCGCCCTTGTAGTTGGCCAGATGCTGTTCGAGCCACAGCACGCTCTCGGCGTCGAGGTGGTTGGTGGGCTCGTCGAGCAGCAGCAGGTCAGGCTTGCTCAGCAGCAGCTTGCACAGCGCCACGCGGCGGCGCTCACCACCGGAGAGGTGGGTGACGGGCTCGTCGGGCGGCGGGCAGCGCAGCGCGTCCATGGCCTGCTCGAGCTGGGAGTCGATGTCCCAGGCGTCGGCGGCGTCGAGCTCCTCCTGCAGGTGGCCCATCTCTTCCATGAGCTCGTCGGTGTAGTCGGTAGCCATCAGCTCGGCGACCTCGTTGTACCGGTTGAGCTTGGCCTTGATCGCCACGCCGGCCTCGACGTTCTCGCGGACCGTCTTGGTCTCGTCGAGCTGCGGCTCCTGCATCAGGATGCCGACGGAGGCGCCGGGTGCAAGCAGCGCGTCGCCGTTGTTGGCATGGTCGATACCGGCCATGATCTTCAGCACACTCGACTTACCAGCCCCGTTGGGACCGACGACGCCGATCTTCGCGCCGGGCAGGAAGTTCAGGCTGACGTCGTCAAGGATGACCTTGTCGCCGTGCGCCTTGCGGACCTTGCGCATCGTGTAGATGAATTCGGCCATGCCGTGATGTGCCTTTCTGAAATTCTTCGGGGATATCGGATGGGCGCTTGCGCGACGGGTGCGTCAAGCCCAACTCACTCGCGCCCATCCTATGCGCGACCGAAACCGGCTAGGCCGACAGTGGCAGCTCACCCTCGTCCGGCTCGGTTTCGGCGCCATCCGGGCTATCGGTCAGTTCGCCGGGCTCCACCTCAGGCGCCGGTTCGACCGCCGGCTTCGGCAAGGGTGCGACCTTGGCCGTGCAACGAGACAGATCGGGGCCGACGGCGGTGGCCCGGACCTCGACCGACGAGCGGCGCACGCCTTCCTTGTCGTCGTATTCGCTGGTGTAGAGGTGACCGACCACCACAACGGCGTCACCACGCCCGAGCGAGGCACTCACGCCCGTGGCCAGATTTCCCCAGCAGTTGACCGTGACGTACAGCGAGTTTCCGTGCTCCCACCTGCCGTCGGGGGTGCGCCGGCGTGAGTTGCTGGCCACCCGGAACTTGTACAGCTCCTGATCGCCGAACCGCAGCCGGACCGGGTTGGTGACGATGGTGCCGACGATGTTGAACGGGGTCTCGAACATTTTTCTGGTTCCTTTCGCTTCATCGATTCCGGCGGCTGGTGCCGAAGCGTCGACCGCCTTACGCAGCCATTGACCGTCGGCACTCCGACAGGAGACACGCACCGGACCCGACGCACCCGTCGGATGTGGATGAAACGCAGGCTGGGGATAACCCCGATTACTACCGGTGACTAACCGGATGGACCGTCGCGCCGCGCCATCTCTGCGAGCATGGCGTTGTAGGCCGCCAGATCGGCGTCGTCGTCGCGGTCAGCGGCCCGGTCGAGTCGCTTGGCGGTGCGCTGATCGCTGCGCCGCCACTGGATCAGCAGCGCCAGCATCACGATGACCAGCGGGACCTCGCCGGCCGCCCAGGCGATGCCGCCGCCGAGGTGCTGGTCTCCGAGTAGATCGGTGTGCCACGGCAATTGCAGTGACCGGTAGAAGCTCTCGCCGAGCACGGTCTGCATGCCCATCATCACCACGCCGAAGAAGGCGTGCAGTGGCAGCGAGGAGAACACCATACCGATCTTGACCAGGTGTGGGACGGGCCTCGGGGTCGGGTCCACACCGATGACCACCCAGTAGAAGAGGTATCCCGACAACAGGAAGTGCACGTTCATCAGGATGTGCGCCGCGTGGTTGCTGACCGCGGCGTCGAAGATGCCGCCGAAGTACAGACCGTAGAACCCGGCGACGAACAGCACGGTCGCGATGACGGGCTGGGTCAGCAACTGAGACACCCTCGAGTGCAGAGCTGCGAGGAGCCATTCCCGGGGGCCGGGCGGCGATCCGCGGCCCACAGCGGGCAGCGCCCGCAGCGCCAGGGTCACCGGGGCGCCCAGCACCAGCAGGACGGGCACCAGCATGGACAGCAACATGTGGGCGATCATGTGCATGCTGAACATCGCCGGCATGTAGCGGCCGAGCCCCGATGACGTGGTGAACAGCAGGGCCGCGCAGCCCAGCAGCCAGGCGAACGTGCGACCCACCGGCCAGGCGTCGCCACGTCGGCGCAGTCGGTACACCGCGGCCAGGTACATCGCCGCAGCGACGATCGCCGCGGTCCCGAACAGCAGGTCGAACCGCCAGTCGAACAACACCCGGGCGACCGTCGGCGGCCCGGCGAAGTCGTATCCGATCGCGACCTCGGTGGCGCTGGGAATCCTCGGCTCCGGCGGCGGTGGGGTACGGCCCAGCCCGACGGCGATCCCGAACGTGACGCCGAACAGCGCAGCCTCGGTCAGTGCCAACCGGATCAGCGGCGTGCGCGCGTCGGGGTCGGTGGCCAGGGCGGTAAGGCTGACGCGGCGCTGTCGCCACCCCAGCACGCCGAGCAGACTCAGCGCGACGACCTTGCCCACCAGCAGCCAGCCGTAGTTGGTGCGCACCAGATCGGGAAGCTGGATCCGCACCAGTGCATTGAGCACCCCGCTGATCGCCATCGCGATGAAACACCACAGCGCCAGTGCCGAGAAGCGTCGCGCGGCCAGGGCGGTGTTGGAGCCGTCGGCCCCGCGCCCGGCACGGATGGCGTGGGCCAACAGCGCCATCAGTCCGCCGGCCCACAGCGCGGCCGCCACCAGGTGGATGAACAGGCTGTTGGTGGCCAGATCGTGGGCACCGCCGGCCGATGAGTGTCCGGTCAGGACCAGTGGCATCAGAGTGAGCAGGGATCCGGCCAGCAACACCGGTGTCCACCCCCACCGCAACACCGGCAGGCTCGCGATGGTGACGCCGGCGGCCAGGATCGCCGTCCAGCGCCAGGCGGCGGAGACGTCGACGAGGCTCGCGGCCGACCACACGTCGACCGGGCCGAGATGATCGAGCAGCGGCTGCCCGGACACGTCGGAGATCGTCAACGGAACCAGCAGCGCGGCGCACACCGTCCACACGCCCGAGGCCGCCGTACCGAGCCGCAGCGCCCGGTAACCGGCCACATCCAGCACACCGTTGGTCTGGGGTGCGACCAGGAACGCCGCGAACAGGAAGGCCCCCACTGCGACGACGGCAGCGATCTCGCCGGCGGCCCGGACGAACGGCAGACCGTAGGTGGTGACGGGGCCGGGGTCAGGCAGGCCGGTGGCGGTCAGCGCGTCCGCCAGTGACAGCGCGCCGATGCCCGCGGCCACTGCCCCGGCCAACAGGCCCACGCCGACCAGCACCGGCCACACCGCGCTGTTACGCACGCTGGTTGCGGCCACCCGGCCGGCAGAAGTCATGGTCCAAGGGTATGGCGTGGGCGACACCACACCCTCGCCGCCAGGCGAAACCTCGGTGAGAGCCCCTAGCCGGACGGGCCTCGCGGGGCGCGGCGCTGCTTCTCCCGGAAGTAGAACTGCTCACGCGCGATCTCGTCGACCTTGTCCATATCCGCGACGATCCCGCGCAGTTCGTCGCGGAAGGCATTGCGGCGGGCCTGCAGATCCGGGCCGTTGACCAGGAGGTTCTGGTCGGCCGCCACCTGCCGCGCGGTGGCGAACAGCAATGCCGAGACCGACTCGTTGCTGCTCACCCGCCCTTGGGCGACGTACTGCCGCCCCACACCGAGCGCCCGCTTCGTCAGATCCCGCTCCCCGATTTCAGCAGGGGCATCGCGCAGCACGTCCGCGACGATCGCGTAGGCCTCGAAGAACGGACGCAGCATGGCGCCCACCAACAGCGGTCGCTTGCTGCGCAACATCTGATAGATCTCGTCGCCTCCACCGGAGACCTTCGCCTCCCAGCCACCGGCCGCCTGTCCTTCTGGCGTGCGGTCGTACCACGACAACTCTTCGGCGACGTTGTCGCGGAAGGCTTCCGAATCGGCGAAATAGAAGTCGAACTTGAGCAGGTCACGCAGCCGCATCACCTGGTCCCAGAACACCTGCAGCGGTTCGCCGGCGACGCGTGCGGCATGGGCCAGGGCCAGTTCGACGATCGAGGTCTCCTGGAAGGCGTGAATCAGGGAGTTGCGGTAGAACGCCGCCTCCAGTTCGTCCTCGGGGGCGATCCGCCACACCGGCTCGCGCCCGCTGTCGACCATCGTCACCGGGTGCCCGCCGGAGAGCGCGTCGACGGCCGAACGCACTCCCTCGGCGGTCCGCAACCGCAGCGCACTGTTGGTCATCGGGGTGTTCTTGCGCTCCAGGTAATCCAGTGAGTCCTGCAGTGTGTGGTGCAGTTGATCGAGGGTCAGCGCAACTCCGCGGGCGCCCAGCAACAGCGCCGACACCAGGTTGGTGGCGTTGACCGGCGTGACCCGCAGAATCCGCCAGGCCACCTCGAAGGCCATCTTCTGCATGGCCAGGCGTTTGGCCGCCTCGTCGTGGACCATCTCACCGTTCGGCTCACCGAGGTGCTCACGCATCGACACCGCTTCGGGGAAGCGGACATAGATCTTGCCGTAGTTCCGTTCGCCCTGCGCCTTGATGAAGTTGTACAGCCAGCTCAGGCCCTCGGGTGTCTTCTCGCCGCCGCGGGCGTATGCGGCGTACTCGGCGGTCTCGTGCAGCTGGTCGAAACTGATCGACACGGGCTGCAGCAGGATGTCGTCACTGCGGCCGTCGAGGTAGGCATTGGCGACGTAGGCGAGCAGTCCGAGCTTGGGCGGCAACATCTTTCCGGTCCGGGACCGGGTGCCCTCAATGGACCAGTTCAGGTTGAACCGCTTCTCCACGATGTAGCCGACGTACTGCCGCAGCACGTACTTGTACAGCGGGTCATCGAGTTTGCGACGCAGGAAGATGACGCCGGAATGCCGGAACAACGGCCCCATCAGGCCGAACGACAGGTTGATCCCGGCGAACGTGTAGACCGGAGGAAGTCGGTTCTCCTGCATGGCCACCGGGACGATGACCCCGTCGAGGTAGGACCGGTGGGAGAACAGCAGCACCGCCGGATGTTGTTCCAGGGCATGACGCATCGATTCGATCTCGGAGCGGTCGTAGTCGATGCGCGGATCGAATCCACGGCTGAAGATCGCTCGGCCCAGGGTGGGGATCAGATCCACCGAGAAGCGACTCCACCCGGTGGAGAGCTCATCGAGCATCTCGCCGGCCTGCTCCACCGTCGCGCCGGGAATCTGCTCCAGGCCTTGGCGGAAGCGCGCCGAGTCGAGCATCTCCGGCTTGACCAGCCGCGGTGACTTGTATTCCGGACCGAGCAGGCGAAGCTCCACCCGCTCGATCGCCAGCACCGCCCGGCGGAGCACGAATCGTGCGAATTCCCTGGGATTTTCCGCGACCGTGGTCTCACTCCACTGCTTGCGCAGCTCGGACACCTTGGCCGGTTCCCCAGCGACGATCCGTGCGCGCGTCGGGTTCTTGCGCAGGATGCGCCGCTGCAGGACCTCCGGCGGCCGGTAGGTGTCACGGCCGGAGATCAACCCGACGACTTTCAACCGGGTGGGTAACCCGCCGGGCACCCAGAACACCCGGACCGGAACCACCAGCCGGTCCTCGTCCGATTCCAGCTCCTCGACCAGCCTTGCCACCGCCCCGGGGGCAGGTTCGTCGGTGGCCGGCAACTGCAGTACCTCGACGGTCGTGTCGGGATGTTCACGCCGCTGCGCCTTGAGCCAGTCGTTGAGCAGTTCGAGCTCGGCCGGTGACGACGCCGATGCGAGCACCAGCGCGTCGTCGGTGGTACTGAAGCTGGGGTAATCGTCGATTCCCGTGGTCACGGTCGGCCCTTGGGAGTCGACCGCGAGGACGAGCCGGAGGGTGAGGTATCCGGTTTGGGCGCAGCCTTTTTCGCCGGGGCTTTCTTCGCGGGCGCCTTCTTCGCGGGGGCCTTCTTGGCCGCCCGGCGCGGGGCCGCCTGCTTCGCGGGCGTACGGGTGTAGATGTCGAAGGTGGGCAGCTCGTCCTGCGGCCAGGATCCGAGGGTGTCAAGGTAGATCTGGCGGACCTCGGCGATGCGGTCGGTGAGGTTGTCGACGGTCCAATCGTCGACCGATATCGGCGGATACACCGCGATATCCACCGTGCCCGGGTTGAACGTGCTGGAATCGCGGGCCGCAATCACCTCGGCGTTGCGGATCACGATCGGCACGATCGGAATGCCCGCGGCCATCGCGATGCGGAACGGCCCCTTCTTGAACGGGCCGACCTCGGTGGTGTCCAGCCGGGTCCCCTCGGGGGCGATCAGGATCGACAAGCCTTTGCGGGCAAGCTCTTCCACGCGATGCAGGCTTTCGACGGCCTTCTCCGGGTCGTCGCGGTCGATGAATGCCGCATCCATGACCTTGCCCAGTGGACCCATCAGCGGGTTGCGTTCCAGCTCCTTCTTCCCGACACCGGTGAAATCCACCCCGACGAGTCGGCCCGCGATCATCGGGTCGGCCTGGTTGCGGTGATTGAAGATGAACACTGCAGGGCGATGCGCGGTCAGATTCTCCTCACCCAGGACGTTGAGCTCGATGCCGGTGGCGAGCATGAGCAGCTTGCTCCAGTTCGAGGTGAAGAAATTGACCCCCGTGCGTTTGTTGCGGGTCAACAGCCCCAGTCCGATCGCGCCTGCCGCAACGGTCGGGATGGCGGCCAGGCTGGCCAAAGTGCGCAGTTGCGAGACGGGACTGCTGCCACTGCGGCTGCTGAACTTCAGCACCGGCCAGCCGCGCTTGGCTGCGACGGCGGCCAACTTGCCGGCCGGATTCGTCGGCCGCGGGTTGCCCACCAGGTACATCAGGGCGACGTCCTCGTCGCCGTCGGCGTAGAAGTAACTCTTGGTCAGGTCCACCCCGTTGGCCGCCGAGAAGTTCTGCACCGCACGGGCTTTGCCCGGACCCCAGATGACCGGTCTCATCACTTCCCCGGTGATCAGGCCGTCCTCATCGGTCTCGAACTTGTTGCACAGCACGTTGTCGATGCCGAGAAAACGTGCCACCGGCTCGACTTGAACCGTCAGCGCCGAGGAGCTCAGCACCACGCTGTGGCCACGGGCCATGTGCGCGCGAACCATCGCACGCATCTCCGGGTACATGCGGCCCTGCACATGCTGGACGAACAACCGCTCGCCCAGCTCATCGAGATCGCTGAGCGAATTGCCCCGCAGCATCCGGGCGCCCTTACCGATCAGGTCCTCGAACTCCGAACGCCCCAGTTGGTGGTTGAGCCCGGCCTGCACCATCCCGATGAACTCGCCGACGCCCATCTGACCGCGGCGCAACCGGTCCCGGGTCATGATCACCCCGGTGAAGCCGGCCACCAGGGTTCCGTCCAGGTCGAAGAACGCGCCGATCTCCGGACCCTCCGGACTGCCCTCGATCTCGGCCAGGGTGCCGGGCAGCCGCATCTGCTTGGTACCGCGGGGCTTCGGGGACGGATCTTTCGAAGTCACTGTGCAGCACTCCCGTTCGTCGCCGACGTATCGCCACTGAACGAGGCCGGCTCCGCGCGGCCGTCGCCGCCGAGCGCCAACACCTCGTCGAATCCCGCCAGCAGGCACCGGGCGAACAGCTGCTCGTCGGTGATGGCGGCGCGGTCGTATCGGGTGGTGACCGTGATGTACCCGGACCTCGAGATCAACACCACCATCATCGCGACCCCGGGCAGCGGACCTATTCCGTAGTGGCGCAGGATCTTTGCCCCGGCGATGAACGTGTCCCCCGGATAGACCGGGACATTGCTGGCCTGTACGTCGGAATTCACCACCGACCCGGCCACCGTCTCCAGCACGGCATCGGGCAGCAGGCTGAGCACCGGCGCGATGGCGCCGACCACGTCGATGGCGCGCTCCTCGCGTTTGCTCATCATCTGGGACCGCACGGCCTTGATCCGGGTCTCCGGGTCGACGATTCCGACGGGCGCGGCGAGGTTGACGCCGGCGAAACGGTTGCCGCCGGCGGGATCATCCTCGGAACGCAGGTTGACCGGCACGGCCATCGGCAACGTCTCGATCGAGATGCCCATGGCGTCGTGGTAGAGGCGCAGTGCGCCGCACAACCCAGCCAGGTAGGCGTCGTTGATCGAACCGCCGGCGGCCTTGGCCGCTCGGTGCAGGTCGCCGAAGGGGATGTCGATCGCCTCGGTGCGCGATGACAGGCTCCGGCGGCGCAGCAGCGGCGACGGATGGGCGGCCGGGCCCATCACGCGGGCGCCGGACATCGCGTAGTCGACGGCGCCGCTGACCACCGAGACGGGGTCGCGCACCACCTTGGTCACCGCGCGGGCCGCCTGTCCGAGCACACCGAGCACGCCGCCCGCAATCGATCCGGGAAGTCGGTTGATGCCCTCCCGCATCAGGTCGTTGGGCGACAGATCCTGCGGGATGGGCAGCGGTACCGCGGCGGCCGGTTCAGGGTCACGCTCGAGGTCGTAGATGTTGGCGAACATCTCGACGATGCCGACGCCGTCGGATACCGCGTGGCTCAGGTGCAGGATGGTCGCCGCCCGCCCGTCGGCCAGCCCTTCGACCAGGGTGGCGCTCCACAGCGGACGGCTGATGTCCATCGGCGACTGCAGCGCGATCTCGGCCAGGTCGAACACATCGCGCAAAGTGCCGGGAGCGGGAACCCGTACCCGCCGCACGTGATAGTCGAGGTTGAAGTCAGGGTCGATGACCCAGCGCGGGGCTGCCGTGGGCAGGGTGGGCATGACGACCTTCTGGCGCAGCCGTAGAACCTTGCGCGACGCATGATCCAGGCGGGCACGGAAACGGTCCCAATCCGGTGTGGTGTCGAGGATCTCGACTCCCAGGATCCCGGACCGGGTGCGGGGGTTTGCCTCGCCTCGATGCAACAGCTGATCGACTGCGCTCAGTTCTTCGGGCAGTCCGGCCGCGTCCAACTCCGGCACGTCGCTCATAGCGTGGTCCCTCTCCCCTCCCCGGCCGCCAGTGCAGCGTCCACGCTAGTCCGCCACCGGCCCCGGGGGTCGGCTTTGCCGGTGACACGGTTTGCGTGGTGTTGAGCACAGGCACGATAGACTCGTCGAGCGCTGCCTCCGTAGCTCAGTCGGATAGAGCAAGGGCCTTCTAATCCCTAGGTCGCAGGTTCGATTCCTGCCGGGGGCGCTTTTCATTTGTATGACGGCGGGTGATGCTGGACGTTTCTGTGCCGGCTGAGACCCATCAGGCATTAAGGTCCTGTTTGTCCTGGTAGTCGAACAGTTCGGAGACGACATGAGCACCTATCGGACGATCGTTGTCGGGACCGACGGTTCCGACTCGTCGCTACGAGCGGTCCACCGCGCCGCCGAGATCGCCGCGCAGGAGAACGCGAAGCTGATCGTCGCGAGTGCTCATCAACCCGTGGCCGAAAAGGGCGGCTGGTCGCGACCGCCGTCGCCCGATCACGTGGTCGACACCCGCGCGGAGGACAGCCTCAAGAGCGAGGGCTACCGGATGCACGGCGCGGCCCCGGTCTACGAGATCCTCCAGGCGGCACGCGACCGCGCGAAAGCCGCGGGCGCCTCGGATATCGTCGAGCGGGCGGTCGAAGGTGCCCCGGTCGACGCCCTGGTGAAACTCGCCAAAGAGGTCGATGCAGATCTGATCGTCGTCGGTGACATCGGACTGGACTCGGTCGCCGGGCGCCTGTTGGGTTCGGTGCCTGCCACCATCGCGCGTCGAGTGAAGATCGACATCCTCATCGTCCACACGGCGAACTAGGACGCGCCGCCTACATCGGCACCCACATCAGCCGATCGTCATCGGCGATGACGGTGCCTGCGGTCGGGGCGGCGAAGTGGGTGCCGAGCAGGAGGGCCTGCTCGTCGACGACGCTATGCAGCAGCCGCGCGCGGGTCACCGCGGCCGCGGCCGGATCATCATCGGGCAGAGCCTGCACGTCTGGATGCGTGATCTGGAGCGGATGGTGGATGACGTCCCCGCTGATCACCGCCACCTCACCGCCGGATTCGATCCGTACCGCGGTGTGCCCCGGTGTGTGACCGGGCGTCGCGATCAGCCGGATCTCGTCGGTGATCGCGTGGTCCATCTCGGTGAGCCGCAGAACATCTTGTGCGACAAGCGGTTCGACGGTCTCGGCGGCCGCCCGGTTCGGCGCCGAGGAATGCCGCCACGACGTGTACTCCTCGGCGGTGAGCAGGTACGTCGCGTTGGGGTAGGTGGGGATCCAGGCGCCGTCATGCCGGGTCGTGTGGCGTCCGGCATGGTCGAGGTGAAGGTGGGTGCAGACGACGGTGGTCACCTCATCGGGAGTGAATCCGGCCGCGGCCAGCGACTGCCGGTACTGGTCCGGGTCCATGGGGATCTGGTACGGCAGGTCGTGGCCTTCGCCGAAGCAGCAATCGACCACGACGAGGTCGTCGCCGGATTCGATGAAGAACGACTGGATGGCCACCAGCAGATTTCCGGCGTCATCGACGTAATGGGGATACAGCCAGTGCGGGAGTTCCGATGGCAGCCCGCGAAACACCCGGTCAGGCCGGGTCGGCACCACCGTCTCCAGGACCGAATGAACTGTCACCGCGCCGATGGTCCACTTCTGCATGGCTCACCGTATGAGACAAATCATTTGGATACAAGGCTCGGCGCGACGTCCTCAACTGCCTGCCATCTGGCACACTCGATGCGTGGCGCAGCCAAACGTCCGGTTCCAGCGACTAGCCGAACAGGTCGCCGACCAGTTGCGGCGCCGGATCCTCACCGGGGAACTGCCCGACGGCAGCATCCTCCCCAAGGAGGACGAACTTCTCGTCGAGTACCCGATCAGCAAGCCGTCTCTGCGCGAAGCGATGCGCATCCTCGAGGCCGAGGGGCTGTTGACGGTACGACGCGGCAAGCTCGGCGGTGCGGTGGTCCACCGACCCGACTCCGCGAACCTCGCCTACACCATGGGCTTGGTGCTAGGTGCCGGGCAGGTCGGCCTCGCCGACGTGGGTACCGCGCTGCTGCAGGTCGAACCGGCATGCGCCGCACTCTGCGCCCAACGCGCGGACCGCAAACGCACGGTCGTCCCCATTCTCCGTGAGCTACACGAAGAATCGGTCCGATCGGTATCGGATCTGCTGCAGGCCACCTCGGCGAGTCGGCGGTATCACGAAGCGCTGGTGCGCCACTGCGGGAACGAGACGATGATCATCCTGGCGGGCGCATTGGAGGCATTGTGGTCCGCCCATGAGCAAAACTGGTCGGCCCAGGTGACGGATCATTCGACGGTGCCCGTCGAGGAACGCCGGGCGGTCCTGGAAGATCACCGGCAGGTGATCGACGCGATCGACATGGGCGACGCGCAGCGGGCCCGCGATCTGGCCGCGGCGCATCTCGTCAACGCCCAGCAGTACCCGGGTGTCGAAGGCGTCGTCGACCCGACGATGGTGCGCACCTGGACGCAGTCGAGCCCTCGGCGACCATGAAACCAGGGCCGCCGCGGTGCGACCGTTGACACAGATCCTTATTTTCATATGATTTGGTGATGAAGGCTGGCGACGCCGCCCATGTTGCAGACGCGGCCCACTACCGCGCGGCCGGATGGTGGTCGGACCGCACACTGTCGCAGACCGTGCGCGAACACGCCCGCACCCACCCCGACAAGCCGGCCTATGTCGACTACCCCGCCACCACGTTCACCTGGAACGAATTCGACTGTGCTGCATTGCTACTCGCTGCCCAGCTGGCCGGACTGGGTGTCACACCCGGCGATCGCGTCGCGGTCTGGCACGGCGATACCGCGGCCATCCATGTGTTGTTCGTGGCGATCGAGCGGTGCGGTGCCGTCGTGGTCGGGATCGGTGCCCGCGCCGGGACCCGCGAGGCCACTCAGATCCTGCGGACCACCCAGCCGCGCCTGCTTATCAGCGACGCGGCCCGGCACTCGTCGGCACAAGCCACCGGGTCGGGACTGACGCCCGAGATCAGCGCACTGGTGTTGGACGGTTTGTCCCTCGACACTGACACCCCCTCGCGACCACCGGCCGCGGGCGTCGGAGCCGACGACGTGTTCCTGATCAACTCGACCTCGGGCACCACGGGCCTTCCCAAATGTGTGGTGCACACGCAGAACCGGTGGCACTACTTCCATCAGCAGGCGGTTGCCAACGGCGCCCTGACCGCCGACGATGTCTTCCTGCCGGTCATCCCGGCTCCGTTCGGGTTCGGCATCTGGACCGCCCACACCACCCCGATCTACCTCGGCGCCACCACGGTCCTGCTCGAACGGTTCGACGCGGCAGCCGCGTGCGAGGCGATCGCTCGCCACCGCGTCAGCGTGTTGTGCTGTGTCAGTACCCAATTGATGATGATCATGGCCGACCGGGCGTCGCGCGAGAACGACCTGAGCTCGCTGCGCGTGGTCTTCACCGGCGGTGAGGCACTGCCGTATCAGCGGGCCGCCGACTTCGAGGAGCTCACCGGCGCCACCATCCTGCAGTTCTACGGCTCCAACGAAACCGGCCTGCTGAGCGGGACCACATTGCAGGATTCCCGGGAGCGCAGGCTGCGGACCGCCGGACGCCTGGTGCCGGAGATGGCGGTCCGCCTGTTCGACGGCGACGACGACGTGACCTCGACCGGACGCGGCCAGCCGGCCTGCCGCGGGCCGGCCACCAGCCTGGGCTATCTGGGCGGGGTGGACCACGACAAGCTCTACACGCCCGACGGCTGGATGCGGATGGGCGACGTCTGCGAGGTCGACGCCGAGGGCTACCTGTCGGTTACCGGCCGCACCTCGGATTTCATCGTGCGCGGCGGCAAGAACATCAGTGCGGGCGAGGTCGAGGATGCGGTGACGACGCATCCCGCGGTGGCCGTCGCGGCCGCGGTGGCCATGCCCGATCCGGTCTTCGGCGAGAAGGTCTGCATCTACGTCGAGCCCGTAGCACCCGCCAACAGCCAAACGATCGATCTGCCGGAGCTCGTCGAGCACCTGCTGACCCAGGGGATGTCGAAAGAACTGCTTCCCGAGAAGCTGATCGTGCTCGATGAGCTGCCCCGGTCGTCGGGCGGGAAGATCGCCAAAGGTCAACTCCGCGAGGATATCCGGATGCGGTTGGGAGACGGTTATGAGCGTCGGTGAGGTGCGGCAGGGCGGGTTGAAAGTGTGGTCGCCGTCGGTCACCCCACCGATCGGCGTCGACCTGACCGAGGAACAAGCGCTGGCCGTGGCGTTCCGGCACCTGGCCTCCATCGGATTCGCCGAGAACATGGCCGGCCACATCACCTGGCAGCCACAGGGCCGCACCGAGATGTTGGTCAACCCGTGGGGATTGTGGTGGCAGGAGCTCACCGCATCCGACATCTGTGTGGTCGACGAGGATGCGCACGTGGTGCGGGGCCGCTGGGATGTCACCCCGGCCATCCACATCCACACCGAACTGCACCGCATGCGCGACGACGCCCGCGTCGTCATCCACAACCATCCCTATTACGTGAGCCTCATCGCGGCGTTGGGGAAATTGCCGGACCTGGTGCACCAGACCGGCTCGCTGTTCCTCGACGACATGTGTTTGGTCGAAACCTATGACGGTGAGGTCGATTCGGCACCGCGGGCCCGCGAGCTCGCCGAACGGATCGGCACGGCCAACCTCACCATCCTGGCCAACCACGGCGTCATCACCACGGGAGGCACCGTGGCCGAGGCCGTGTACCGCGCCGCGTCGATCGACCGGGTGTGCAAACTGGCCTACCAGGTGATGCTCACCGGGCGGGAACCGACGGCGATGAACCGCGCCGACATGTACGGCATGAAGGCCTCGCTGATCGAGCGCGCAGCCGATGTGTACTGGGCCGGGGCGGCCCGCATGACCATCAAGGCCGATCCTGAAGTTCTGACCTGACGCAGCAAGGAGATTCAGCCCCATGAAGTCCATCGACGAACTCGCCGGCAATCTCGACTTCACCACCGCCCGCAACGGCGCCGAGCGCACGGTCACGTTTCTGCCCGAACCGCAGCGGGCCGAACGGCTCTACACGGTGATCTCCGTCGATGATCACATCGTCGAACCGCCGGACACCTTCACCGGACGCGTACCCAGCAAGTTCGCCGACCGCGCCCCGAAGGTCGTCGATACCGAAAACGGTGGGCAGACCTGGATGTACGACGGGCAGTCACTGCCCAACGTCGGTTTCAACGCCGTGGTCGGACGGCCGGTCGAGGAGTACGGGTTCGAACCGGCCCGGTTCGACGAGATGCGCCGGGGCGCCTGGGACATTCACGAACGTGTCAAGGACATGGACCTCAACGGCGTGTACGCGTCGCTCAACTTCCCGTCGTTCCTACCCGGATTCGCCGGCCAACGGTTGCAGCAGGTGACCAAGGACCGGGACCTGGCGATGGCCGCGGTGCGGGCCTGGAACGACTGGCATCTCGAGGCGTGGGCCGGCGCCTATCCCGATCGGATCATCCCGTGCCAGTTGCCCTGGCTGCTCGATCCCGAGGTCGGCGCCCAGATGATCCGCGAGAACGCTGAACGCGGCTTCCACGCCGTGACGTTCAGCGAGAACCCGGCCATGCTCGGGCTGCCCACCATCCACTCGGGCTACTGGGAACCGATCATGGCCGCGTGCGCCGAGACGGGCACCGTGGTCAACCTGCATATCGGCTCCTCCGGTTCGGCGCCGTCCACCACCGACGACGCCCCGCCCGATGTGCAGGGTGTGCTGTTCTTCGCCTACGCCATCACTGCCGCGGTCGACTGGCTGTACTCGGGTCTGCCCAGCCGGTACCCCGACCTCAAGATCTGCCTGTCCGAAGGTGGAATCGGTTGGGTGGCAGGGCTACTCGATCGGCTCGATCACATGCTCAGCTACCACCAGATGTACGGAACCTGGAAGGCGTTGGGCGAAACCCTCTCCCCCGCTGAGGTGTTCACCAGGAACTTCTGGTTCTGTGCGGTCGAGGACCAGTCCTCGTTCGTCCAGCACGAACGGATCGGCACCGGCAACATCCTGCTCGAAGCCGACTACCCGCACTGCGATTCGACCTGGCCGCACACCCAACGCACCATCCACGAACAGATCCAGGGCCTGCCCGCCGAGGTGATCCGGAAGATCACCTGGGAGAACGCATCCCAGCTCTACCAGCACCCGGTGCCGCCGGCCGTGCAGAACGATCCGAACGCCTACTGATTCATGACCGAACCGCTGCGCATCGCCGTCCTCGACGACTACCAGGGAATCGCCGACACCGTCGACTGGTCACCGATTCCGTGCGCCGCCGAGATCACGTCACTGCGAGAACACATCGCACCCGGCCCGGCGCTGGTCCAGACTCTGGCCGGCTACGAGGTCGTCGTCGCGATGCGGGAACGCACCCCCCTCGATGCGACACTGCTCGCCCAACTACCGGCCCTGAAACTGCTGGTGACGACCGGACCCTTCAATGCCGCCATCGACGTCGCCGCGGCACACCGCCTCGGAATCACCGTGTCGGGCACCGGCGGCGCCATCACCCCAACCGTCGAACACACCTGGGCACTGATCCTCGGACTGCAGCGCCACCTGGTCGTCGAGGATCAGCGCATCCGCAACGGGCTGTGGCAGACCACGGTGGGTACCGACCTCTCCGGGGCCACCCTGGGGCTGGTCGGGGTGGGCCGGATCGGCAGCCGGGTGGCCGCGATCGGCAAGGCATTCGGCATGGACGTCATCGCGTGGAGCCCCAACCTCACCGACGAGCGTGCCGCCAAAGCCGGTGTCACGCGGGTGGATCGGGACACCCTGTTCGCCGATGCCGACGTGGTCTCGCTGCACATGGTGCTCGCCGACTCGACCCGCGGTCTGATCGGGCCGGCCGAACTGGACGCGATGAAGCCGTCGGCGATCTTGGTGAACACCTCCCGTGGCGGCCTGATCGACGAGCCCGCCCTGACCGAAGCGCTGCGCAACCACCGGATTCGCGGTGCGGCACTCGATGTCTACCAACACGAGCCGCTGCCGCCGGGACACCCGTTGGCGACCCTGCCCAACACGCTGCTGACCCCGCACCTCGGCTACGTCACCGAAGGCGTGATGACGATCTTCTACCGCGACATCGTCGAGGACATCGCGGCCTACTGTGCCGGCGCCCCGGTGCGCCTGCTCACCGCGTAGAGCACATTCTCTCTTCAGAAAGTCAGCACAAGCCGCCGCCGGCCAATGGCGGAATCGAGAGATGTGCGCCCACGCGATTGCGGCGGCAAACCGCGAACAGCGTCGGCGCGTTTCCAGGGCAGCAGACTTCGAGGCCCAATCTTGTTCGCTGGAACCAGATCCCGAAGAACGTGTGCGCTGCAGACTGCGTCGTGGGGGGCTAAAAATTCCGTTTGGGAAGTAACTGTGAGGAAGATCAACATTCCTTAATGGAACGTTGTCGATCCACTAAGGGCCTGTTACGTTCAGCCGATCAAAATGCGGTCGGATGGGGTTTCCGTCGGCATGCGCCGAATCGGAGAGGTGGATTTTGCCGTGACTTCCCTGTTTGGGCTTGCAAGGCGCTTCTGGATTCCCCTGGTATTGGTGGCGGCCCTTGCGGTCAGCGGGTTCGCGATGAACCGGATGCACGGGATCTTCGGGACCCACATCAACACCGATCCGGGCCAGTCCGCCGGCGACGACATCGTGGAGTTCAACCCCAAGCGCGTCGTCTACGAGATCGAGGGCCCGAGTGGGACCAGTGGGCACGTCAGCTTCCTGGATGCCGACGCCCAACCGCACACCGAGAGTTTCAGCTCGCTGCCCTGGCGGCACGAGGTGGTCACCACCTTGCCGACGGTGTTCGCGAATGTGGTTGCACAAGGAGACAGCGACGTGATCACCTGCCGGATCATCGTCAACGGCGACGTCCGTGATGAGCAGACCGTGAATCAGCACAACGCCCAGGCCTTCTGCTTGGACAAGGCCGCATGAGTAACCACGCCGCCACCCCTGAACACAAGGGCATCGCCCGCGTCATCCGCGTCGCGTCGATCCCCATCATCCTGGCGTGGGTCGTCCTCGTCATCGTCCTGAACGCCCTTGTCCCGCAACTCGAAGTCGTCGGCCACGAGCACGCCGTCTCGCTGTCACCGCAGGACGCGCCGGCACTGGTGGCGATGAAGAAGATCGGCGAGCGCTTCGATCAATTCGACTCGGACACGATCGCGATGGTGGTGCTGGAGGGCGACGAGTCCCTGGGCACCGAAGCCCATCACTATTACGACGAGCTGGTCCGCACGCTGCAGGCCGACACCGAACACGTTCAGCACGTACAGAACTACTGGGGCGACCTGATCACCGCGGCGGGCTCCCAGAGCACCGACGGCAAGGCCGCTTACGTTCAGGTCAACCTCGCCGGCAACCAGGGCGAGACGCTGGCCAACGAATCGGTTGCCGCAGTCCGCAAGATCATCGACGACTCGCACCCGCCAGCGGGCGTGAAAGCCTATGTCACCGGCCAAGGTCCGCTCACCACGGACATGAACGAGGCCGGCGACAAGAGCATGATCAAGATCACCTTCGTCACGATCGCCGTGATCGCGGTGATGCTGATCGTCGTCTACCGGTCGATCGCCACCATGTTGCTGATGCTCATCGTGGTCCTGCTGGAGATGTCGGCGGCGCGCGGTGTGGTGGCCGCGGTCGGCCACGCCGGTCTGCTCGGCTTGTCGACGTTCTCGGTGAGCTTGCTGACCTCATTGGCCATCGCGGCCGGAACCGACTATGCCATCTTCCTCGTCGGCCGATACCAAGAGGCCCGGCAGAAGGGCCAGGAACGAGAAGACGCCTACTACACCGCATTTCACGGTGTCGGGCACGTCATCCTCGGCTCCGGTCTCACGGTTGCCGGCGCCATGCTCTGTCTGCACTTCACCCGGTTGAACTACTTCAGTTCGATGGGTGTGCCGAGCGCCATCGGCATGTCCGTCGTGGTGCTCGCCTCACTCACACTTGCGCCGGCGATGCTGGTGGTCGGCAGTCGGTTCGGCTTGCTCGATGCCAAGCGCGAGATCCGTTCGCGCGGTTGGCGTCGGCTCGGTACCTCTGTGGTGCGTTGGCCGGTTCCGATTCTCGCCGCGGCCATCGCCGTCGCGCTCGTCGGACTGCTGGCCCTGCCCGGCTACAAGACCTCGTACAACGAGCGGCTCTACATCCCCAAGGATCTGCCGTCCAACGTCGGATATGCCGCCGCCGAACGCCATTTCACGGCCGCTCGAATGAATCCCGATCTGCTGCTCGTGGATGCGGGACGGGATCTGCGCAACCCGGCCGACATGATCGTGCTGGACAAGATCGCCAGGGAGCTGATCCGGGTGTCCGGCGTCGCCCGTGTGCAGAGCATCACCCGCCCGCTGGGCCGTCCCATCGCGCACAGCTCGGTGCCCTTCCAGGTGAGTATGCAGTCGGTGTCGATGACCGAGAACCTGCAGTTCCTGCGGGAGCGGATGGGCGACATGAATACGCTCACCGATGATCTGGGCCGGATGATCGGGATCATGGAGAACATGCTGGGCCTGATGAACCGGATGACCGGCATCACCCACGAGCTCACCGGAAGCATGAACGCCATGCAGGCGAGCACCAACGAAATGCGGGATCACATGGCTGATTTCGACGATTTCATGCGGCCGATGCGGAACTACCTGTACTGGGAACCGCACTGCTACGACATCCCTATGTGCCAGTCCATGCGCTCGCTGTTCGACGGGCTCGACGGCATCGACACCATGACCGAAACCCTCGCGGATTCGGTGAAGAACATGAACGAGATGGATCAGCTGATGCCTCAGTTGGTGGCGCAACTGCCGCCGATGATCGCCATCTCGAAGTCGATGCAGGGCACGATGAAGACGATGTTCAGCACGTTCAACGGGCTGGTCGACCAGATCGGCAAGATGACCGACACCGCGTCCGTGATGGGCCAGGCGTTCGACGACGCCCGCAACGACGATTCGTTCTACCTGCCGCCGGAGGCGTTCGACAACCCGGACTTCAAGCGTGGGCTGGATCTGATGGTCTCGCCGGACGGTCAGGCGGCACAGTTCATCATCACCCACGACGTGGATCCGGCTACCTCCGAAGGTATTTCGCACGTCGACCCGCTCCTGAAGACGGCACGCGAGGCGATCAAGACGACACCGCTGGCCGACGCCAAGATCTACCTCGGCGGCACCGCGGCCACCTACAAGGACATCCAGGTCGGCGCCCAGTGGGATCTGCTGATCTCGGCCTGCGGCGCGATCACGTTGATCTTCATCGTGATGCTGTTGATCACCCGCGCCCTGATCGCATCGTTTGTCATCGTCGGCACCGTGATCCTGTCCCTGGCGGCATCGTTCGGCCTGTCGGTTCTGGTGTGGCAGTACCTGTTCGGAATCGATCTGCACTGGATGACACTGGCGTTCTCCGTCATCATCCTGCTGGCGGTCGGATCGGACTACAACCTGCTGGTGGTCTCGCGGATGAAGGAAGAGGTCAGCGCGGGCATCAATACCGGCATCATCCGGGCCATGGGCGCCACCGGCGGCGTGGTCACCGCGGCCGGCCTGGTGTTCGCGTTCACGATGGCCTCGATGGCGACCAGTGATCTGATCGCCATCGGACAGGGCGGCACCACCATCGGCCTGGGCCTGCTGTTCGACACTCTCGTCGTTCGCTCGCTCATGACACCGACGATTGCTGCGATCCTCGGCCGCTGGTTCTGGTGGCCGCTGCCCGTGCGCCAGCGTCCGGCGCGTTTCCTCTCGGACCGGACCGCGCCGATACCGGTCGCGAGACCGTGATCGAAGGTTCGCTGGGAGACTGCGTCGCTATCATCTGCGCATGAGCACAGGCGAGCTCTCGGGCACCCAGGCGCGTACCCGTGGTGCGATCATCGAGGCCGCCGCCGCAGTTCTGGCTGACGACCGGACCGCGACCTTGCCCGATATCGCCAAGGCGGCCGGGGTCGGCCGCACCACGGTGCACCGCTATTTTCCGGACCGGGAAAGCCTGATCAACGCGACGATTCTCGACTCGGTGCAGGTCCTGACCGCCGCCGTGGCCGCCGCGGCACCTGAGGACGGCTGCGCGATCGAGGCGATGCGGCGCGTCATCAACGCGATGATCTCGGTCGGTAACCGGCTGCTGTTCCTCTTCGACGACCCCACCGTTGTCCGCGGCCTGCCACCCGAGGCGGTGCCTGACAACAGCTACCTGACCAGCCTGATCGAACGCGGCCAGGCCGAGGGTGTGTTCGATCCCGAATCGAGCACGCAGTGGCTCGAGCATGCGCTCTACGGTCTGGTGATGTGGGCCTGCCAGGACTCAAAGAACGGCCTGATGCCGCAGCACGCGGCGGCTCCTGCCGTCATTCGCACCTTCGAGCGCGGGGTGCGTTGCCGCGATTGACGCCCCCGCGCTCGCGGGGCGTCAGCGTCGCCAGAACAGGTGGTGGGTGACCCGGCCGCCGGGGCTGGGCACGACGTCGTGGTGGAACCGGTCGTTCAACTCATCGGGTGATTCCCAGAGGCGAGACCCGCTGCCCAACTCGGCCGGCGACACCGCCACGTGCAGGGTGTCGATCAGGTCGGCGTCCAGGAACTCCCGGATGGTGCTCGCTCCCCCGCCCAACCGCACGTCCTTGCCCTGCGCCGCAACCCGGGCCTGCTCGAGCACGGTCGCCGGGTCGGCGTCGACGAAGTGGAACGTGGTGTCGGACAGGCTGAACGACGGTCGCTCGTAATGGGTCATCACGAACACCGGGGTGTGGAACGGCGGCACCTCACCCCACCAGCCCTGCCAGTCGGGGTGATCCTGCCACGGGCCGCGGTGCGGGCTGAACTTGTTGCGACCCATGATCTCGGCACCGATGTTGTTGTGGAAATCGCGGACCAGGTAGTCGTCGAGGCCACGACTTCCACCCGGGTCGGTGCGGTTGGGCCAACTTGCCGTGGCGCCGGCCCAGGCGAATATCTCCCCCGGGTCGGCATGACCGAACGGACGCTCAAAGCTCTGGTTCTCGCCGGCCCCGAAACCGTCGCTGGAGACATTGAAGTTCTGGACTTTGAGCAGTTGGGCCACGTGTTCTCTCCCGGTGATTCGTCAATGGATGCTGATTTGACTCGGGACGAGGGTAAAACTCATCGCACCTGCGAGACGACTACCGCGCGGCTTCCAGTTGACGACGGACGTCCAGTCGCCTGAGCTTGCCTGACGATGTGCGTGGCAGCGATCCCGGCGACATCAGCACGACCTCCGCAGGGGTGACTCCGCACACCGACACAATGCGCCGGATCACCGCGCTCCGGGTGGCGTCCTGCTCGGTGCCGATGAATTCCGCGGCGACAAGAAGCCGCGATTGCGCGGCGCCGGATTCCGAGCCGACAGCCACAACCGCTCCTTCACGGACGCCGTCCACCTCGCCCACCACCTGCTCGATCTCGGTGGGAAAGATATTGCGTCCGGCGATCGTGATGATCTCCTTGGAGCGCCCGCAGATCACCAGCGCACCGTCGACCAGGTAGCCGATGTCGCCCGTCGGGAACCACTGGCCGTTGCCGCCCGCATCGATGGGTGCATCCCCCAGGTAGGACGTCATCATCGACGAGCCACGGATCTCGACCTCGCCCGACGCACCCGTCTCGTCGTGCGCAGACGGGACGATACGAATCTCCATGCCGGGCACCGGACGCCCGAGCAACGCATAGCGCCGGCCGGTGTCCGTGGCGTCTGGAATATCGATGCGCAGTCCTTCGCCGGGTGCGGGAATCGTCACCGCGCACGTCGACTCGGCCATCCCGTAGGAGGGCGCCATTGCCGCGGCGTCGAAACCGAACCTGCTCATGCCGATGGCAAATCGATCGACACCGGCACAGTCGACGGGCTCACCCCCGTTGATCGCGATCCGCACCGAACCGAGGTCGACGTCGGAGACACGGTTGGCGAACCGGCCGAGCACCGAGTATCCGAAATTCGGCCCCGCAGTGAAGGTCGCCGACGATTCGGACAGCCATTCGGCCCAGCGCAGCGGGGAAGCTGAGAAGGCGCCCGTCGGCGCAAGCCACAGCGGCATACCGGACATCGTCGACGCCAGCACCATCGCCAGGCCCATGTCGTGGTAGATCGGCAACCAGGAACAGCCGACATCGTTGCGGCCCAGGGACAATCGCTGGGTGGCGGCCAGAATGTTGTTGAGTACGGCCTCCGGCGGCAACACCGCGGTACGCGGTGTACCGGTGGATCCCGCTGTGCCCTGCAGGATGGCCACGTCTGCGGTGTCGGGATACCGCAGTTGCGTCGAGGTCGGTGTGCGTGCGGCGTCTCCGACATCGCACACCGTCAGCGGAGAGCCCGCCTCCCGCAGCAGCTGCAGGGTAATGCCGTAGCTGAACACCGTTGTCACACCGATGCTGCTGAACCGGGACAACGTGGCTCGCGCCCACTCCGACGGCTCGGCGCCGCGCTGCGGCCGCGGCAAGATCGACACCCCCGCACCCGCCAGCCACGAACCCTGAATGGCGGCAATCAGTTCCACCGTCGGTTCGCCGACCAGCCCCACCGCGCCGGGGTGGTCGCGTCCCAGCAGGTAGGCCGCGATGTGCTCGGCGGTCCCGTGTACCTCGGGCCACGGGCGGCGCTGCCAGGTTTCGGTGTCTCGGTCCAGGACCACCAGGTCGTGCGGTGAGCCGGCCATCGCCTCCCGCAGGGCGCCGGCGAGCGGGTTCATGCTGCGCTCCTGCGGTCGATCACCGACTGCAGATCGCCCACCGTGCGGCAGGTGATGAGGTCTTCCTCGCTGAGCTGCACACCGAACTTCTCCTCGATCGTCACCAGACCGACGGCGAACGAGACCGAATCCATCCCGAGGTCATCGACAAGACGTGTACTGGGACTGAGTGATTGACATGGTAGTTCGAGATCGTCACGCAGGAGGGAGACCAGCCCGTCGGTCACAGCGGGCGTTGCGGATGAATCGGTAGCGGTCATATTTGCTGTATCGGCTGGTCGACGAGACCCAACCTCACCTTTCGTTTCCGGTACGGGATCGGTTGATTGCATTGAAACCGACTGGTAGCCAGCCGGATCGGCAAGCCTGGACTCAGGCCATCCATTTCCGGGCGGTGGCCCGGTCGAGTTGGTAGAGCGCCATCCTGCGGTTGGACATCTCGTGCTCGCCGAGGAACCGGCAACCGGTGAATTCGCATAATCCGCGCACCGTGGTGTTGCGGTGGTCCGGGTCGAACATGATCCGTTCACAGTCGGGGTCCGCGGCCAGGACACTGGCGACGATCTTGGGTAGCAGCATCGGGCCGAGACCCCGGTTGACCAATTCCTCGTCGGCAATCGCCCCGTGCAACCCGAGATCGTGGGGCTCACTGTCATACCGGTCAGCAATGGAATCTTTGGCTGCGCGGTAGATTTCGAGGTAGCCGCGATCCACCCCGCCGATGCTCAGCACGAGCGGCAGTGAATAATCGCCCTCCACCTGAGCTTTCAGGTGTTCGCGCCAGCACTCAACCGGCCAGTCATATTCCCAGGCCCTGGCCAGGTGCGGCCGGTTCATCCACTCGGCGATCATGGCGGCGTCGCCATCGGTGGCCACCCGAATCTTGCTCGGCCGCAACAGTTGCGGCTTCGGCGGTCCTGGCGTGCGCCGTACAGCATCGGAAATGTTCTTGAGTTCCCGTGGTAGCACCCGCGTCGGTACGTTCGTCACGCGCACCGCGTTCGAGGACCGAAAACACCAGTTACGCTGCGCTGCAGCACTTCATCACACGTCAAAGCCCCATCCCCCTGTCTCGGGCGCAGGCCGGGGCGCCACGTCACTGTGCGCGCCACGCAAAACCCGCGGCCTCCTTCGACCAGCGAGGGGAGCCTAACCAATGATTTCTTGGTGGTGGGGCGTTCCTTTTCGGCGGATGCGCCCCGTCATCGACCGCCCACAGCGGCCGTCAATATTCGACGCGAACTTCAAAAGCACATAACAACAGGGGTTTTCGCACCCTCAGCAATGCACACACGCCTTCAGAACACAACGGCCACATTCGCCCCTGGCGACAGGCGCCGCTCAGTGCAGGCGAACCACCTCGGCGAACAACGCTGTGAAACAGCCAGGGTGGTTGCCGTCGGGTTTCCCCGCCGCCGGCTCATCACAGCCAAGTCGACAGAGCCCGATCGACCGCTGTTTCGTTTCGGATCCCGCGTATCGCTACGCCAAGGTCCGCTGCGCGCGCCCGCTGTATTCGCTGAGCGGGCGGATAAGCGCGTTGGACGCGGCCTGCTCCATGATGTGCGCCGTCCAGCCAGTGATCCGGCTCATCACGAAAAGCGGTGTGAAGCTGGGGATGTCGAAGCCCATCAGGTAATAGGCCGGCCCGGTCGGAAAATCCAGGTTGGGCTTGATCCCGGTGGCGGCGAGCATGTTCTGTTCGAGGCGGTCGTAGATGTCGAGCCACCGCTGCCCGTCACGCACAGCCGCAACCTGGTGCAGGGCCGCTTTCATGGTGGGTACCCGGGAATCGCCGTTCTTGTAGACGCGGTGCCCGAATCCCATCACCTTGTCCTTGCGGGACAGTTTTCCGTGCAACCATTCCGCGGCATCCCCGGCGCTGCCGATCTCGAGCATGTCATGCATCACGGCCTCGTTGGCGCCGCCGTGCAGTGAGCCCTTCAGCGCACCGATCGCCGCCGTCACCGCGCTGTAGATATCGGACTGCGTCGAGGTGACCACGCGCGCCGCGAACGTGGAGGCGTTGAAGCTGTGCTCGGCGTAGAGGACCATCGACTGCTCGAAAGCGTTGACGATCACCGGGTTCGGTACCTCGCCGAAGCACATGTTGAGGAAGTTCTCCGAGTAGCTCATATGGCTGTGCGGGGCGATCGGTTCCAGCCCCCGACGCCGCCGCATATCGGCCGCAACGATGGTCGGCAACACCGCGAACATTCGCAACGACTTGGCGAAGTTGGCCGAGGGGGTGCTGTCGTCCTCTTCCGGGTCTTCGGCGCCCAGGTAGCTGATCGCGGTACGTACCACGTCCATCGGATGACAGTTGTCGGGAAGCTTGGCCAGCAGTGACTGCATCGAGCGGTCGATGCGGCGGGAAGCCCGCTCACGCTGGGTGAACAGAGCCAGCTCCTGATCGGTGGGGAGTTCCCCGTGCCACAGCAGGTAGGCGACCTGCTCGAAGCTGCAGTGCGCGGCCAGATCCTGAACGGCGTAACCCCGGTAGGTCAGTGAGTTGGTCTCCGGGACAACCTTGGAGATCGCAGTGGTGTCGACCACCACGCCGGCCAGGCCCTTGTGGATACTCGGCTGGACTGCGTCCTTGGCGGTAATGGTCATGGTGTCGCCCCTTGCAGCGAGAAATTGTAGATATCCGAGTCGAACTGGTTGTAGGCGTTGTAGCGCAGGAGCTCGTACAGCCTGCTTCGGTGCTGCATCTGATCGAGGAGACCGGATTGTGTTCCCGCCGTGTTTATTTCGCGCAGGCCGACTTCGACGGCGTACATCGCCAGGCGCAGCGTGGTCACCGGGTAGATCACCATGTTGTAGCCGATCTCGGACAACTGCTGAGTCGTCAGCAGCTCGGACTTGCCGAACTCGGTCATGTTGGCCAGCAACGGAACATCGACCGCCGCCCGGAACTGTTCGAAATCCGCCGGGGTGTGCAGGGCCTCGGTGAAGATCAGATCCGCGCCGGCGTCGGCGTAAGCCTTGGCCCGGTCGATCGCCGCGGGAATCCCCTCGATCCCCGCGGCATCGGTACGGGCGCAGATGATGAAGTTGGGATCACGACGCGCCGAGACAGCGGCACGCAGTCGCTTGACCATCTCGGCCGTCTCGACCACGGCCTTCCCGTCGAGATGCCCGCACCGCTTGGGATTCACCTGATCTTCCAGGTGAAGCCCGGCCAGCCCCGCGTCTTCGAGCAGTGTGACGGTGCGCGCCGCACTCATCGGTTCGCCGAAACCGGTGTCGGCATCGATGAGGGTCGGAAGATCGCTGGCCGAGGCGATCTGGGCGCCGCGTCCAGTCACCTCGGTCAGCGTCGTCAACCCGATATCGGGCAGGCCCAGATCGGCGGAGAGCACCGCGCCGGATACGTAGACGCCGTCGAAGCCGATCTCGGCGACGAGTTTGGCCACCAGCGGGGAGAACGCACCAGGAAAGCGCAGGAGCCGACCGGACTCCAACCCGCGGCGGAACTTTCGGCGCTTCTCCGATGCCGGGACGTCAGAGCCGAGCAACCCGCAAGCGCTCATCGGAAGATCCCAGAGGGAATCGTCGGCGCCTCGTCCAATACCCGCGGATCGACGCGGACATTGAGCGCACCGAGGCCACCCGCCTTGGTCGCCGAAACGTTCTCGACCGCAGTCAGAAACCGCTGCTGCTCTTCGGTTTCCACAACCCCCTCGGCCAGCTCGGCGAACTTGGCGACGTACTGTTCGCGTTCGAACGGGCGTGCCCCCAGCGGGTGGGCATCGGCGACCGCGAGTTCATCGACGATGGTCTCACCGCTCTTGAGGGTGACGACGGCCTTAGCGCCGAAGGCCTTCTCGTTCGGGTCGTTCGAGTGATAGCGCCGGGTCCACTCCGGGTCCTCGACCGTGGAGATCTTGCGCCACAGCTCGATGGTGTCGGGCCGGTGCGCCCGCTCGGGCGCGTACGACCGTTCGTGGTGCCATGTTCCGTCCTGCAGCGCGACGGCGAAGATGTACATCACCGAGTGGTCGAGCGTTTCGCGGGACGCGTCGGGATCGAATTTCTGCGGGTCGTTGGATCCGGTGCCGATCACGACGTGAGTGTGGTTGCTGGTGTGCAGCACGACGGTGGCGATCTGGTCCAGATCTCCGATGCGCTCACGCATCCGGCGGGCCAGGTCGATCGGCGCCTGGCTCTGGTACTCCGCCGAATGTTCCTTTGTGTAGGTGTCCAGGATGGCGCGCTTGGGCTCTCCCGGGGCCGGTAGCGGAACCCGGTAGGTGTGGTTCGGGCCCGACAGCAGCCAGGCGATCACCCCGTCCTCGCCCTCCCAGACCGGGGCGGGCGACCCCTCGCCGCGCATCGCCCGGTCGACGGCCTCGATCGCGACCTTGCCCGCCCACGCCGGCGCGAACGCCTTCCAACTGGAGATCAGCCCCTTCCGCGACTGGCGGGTGGCAGTGGTCAGGTGCAGCGCCTGACCGATTGCGGCATAAATGGTTTCGGGATCGAGCCGCAGCATCGTGCCCAAACCGGCGGCGACCGATGGGCCCAGGTGGGCGACATGGTCGATCTTGTGCTGGTGTAGGCAGATTCCCTTGACCAGGTCGACCTGCACCTCGTACGCGGTGGCGACGCCGCGGATCAGGTCGGCGCCACTCACGCCGAGCTGCTGCGCCACCGCGACCAGAGCGGGGATGTTGTCACCCGGGTGCGAGTACTCGGCGGCCAGGAAGGTGTCGTGGAAGTCCAGTTCGCGGACAGCGACACCGTTGGCCCACGCCGCCCATTCGGGTGAGACCGTGCCGTGGACTCCGAACACAGTGGCACCCCGCGGCGTCCTGTGGGCGAGCGCCTGCGCTCGCGCGACCGTCACCGGCCGCCGGATCACCGACGCGGCCGATACCGCCGCATTGTCGATGATGCGGTTGATCACCATCGCCTCGGTCTCGGTCGGCACCGCAATCGGGTCGGCGGCGATCTCGGCGATCCTCCAAGCCAAGTGCTCGCTGCGCGGGAAGTCCTCGGCGCTGCGCCGTGTTCTGACGTTGTGTTCCAGCATGATCCGCACGGTACGCAGATGCGATCAACAACGGAACCACCTGTAAATGCGTATTTTTGTGTCCTTTGATGGGCAGTTTTGCGAATGTTGCGAAACCGAATCGGCGTAGTCTCGGCAGCGGTGACGAAGACATTCGCCGGCGCCCGGCTGAGACGGCTACGTGACGAGAGAGGCCTGACACAGGTCGCACTGGCGCGTGCGCTGGGACTGTCGACCAGCTACGTCAACCAACTCGAGAACGACCAGCGGCCGATCACGGTCCCGGTGTTGTTGGCCCTGGCCGATCGCTTCGATCTCCCGACGCAGTACTTCGCACCGGACACCGACGCCCGCCTGGTCTCGGATCTGCGCGAGATCCTGGCGGACAGCCCGGCCACGACCGCGCAGATCGAAGAGCTCGTCGCCCGCATGCCCGAGGTCGGCCAGACCATGGTGAGCATGCACCGCCGGTTGCACGACGCCACCGCCGAGCTGGAGGCCGTGCACGGGCGGGCCAACCTGGACTCGCAGGCCGGCACACAGCAGCCGATGCCGTTCGAGGAAGTGCGTGATTTCTTCTACGACCGCCGCAACTACATCGACGCACTCGACCGCGCCGCGGAGGAGATGTTCACCCGACACCGACTGCAGATCGGCGGCCTGGACCGGCAATTGGCCGACCTGTTGTCCACTGAGTTCGGCATCGCGGTCGTGGTCGACGACGGAGATGTGCTGGGTTCCAGCGTGAAACGGCGGTACCAGCCCGAGGCCGGGACGCTGCATGTCGCACGATGGCTGTTGGCCGGCCAGCGTGCATTCCAGCTCGCCACCCAGATCGCCTTGCTGCTGCATTCCGAGCTGATCAATTCCATTGTCGCGACCGACGATCAATTGAGCCCGGAGGCAAGGGATGTCGCCCGCATCGGGTTGGCCAACTACTTCGCCGGCGCCCTGCTGCTCCCCTACCGGATGTTCCTGTCTGCCGCCGACGAGCTTCGCTATGACATCGACCAGCTGGCCCGGCGATTCGAGGTGGGATTCGAAACCATCTGCCACCGGCTGTCGACCCTGCAGCGGCCGGACGCGCGCGGCATCCCGTTCATCTTCGTCCGCACCGACAGTGCCGGAAACATCTCGAAGCGCCAGTCCGCCACAGCTTTTCACTTCTCCCGGGTGGGTGGAAACTGCCCGCTGTGGGTGGTGCACCAGGCGTTCTCCCGTCCTGGCGAGTTCCTGACTCAGGTCGCCCAGATGCCGGACGGCCGCAGCTACTTCTGGGTCGCGAGAACCTCGGCCTCGGCACCGAGCCGGTACCTGGGTACTCCCAAGAGTTTCGCCATCGGACTCGGGTGCGACCTCACCCATGCCGACAAGCTCGTCTACTCGGTGGGCATCGACCTCACCGACCCGGAGGCCACCGTCCCCATCGGTGCGGGCTGCCGGATCTGCGACCGCCCGGCCTGCCCGCAACGCGCTTTCCCCTATGTGGGCAGGCCGGTGCATGTCGACTCTCAGACCAGCAGCAATCTGCCGTACTCCCCGACCGCGTAGGGGTCGCCGCGGGCGCGTCGGACGCGGGTGCGAGCGGGTGTGCAATGTCAGAGGTCAATGCGGGAGAATGGCCCGGTGGAATGCGTGGTGGCACGAGAGGCGCTTTCGGCGCGCCTGGACGGGGAGCGTGAGCCCGTCCCCTCTGCGCGCGTCGACGAGCATCTGCGTGATTGCCCGGACTGCACCACCTGGTATGACCGGGCCGGAGTCCAAGCCCTGCAACTGCGCGATCTGGCCAACACCGGATTGATCGGCACAGTGCACACGCCTGGTCGCAGGACGAGCGCCCTGACCGAGCTGTGGCAGCGGTTGAGTCAACGCGTGATGACCACGGCAATCGTCGTCATCGGAACTGTCCAGGTCGGATTGGCGGTCGCGCAAGCGGCAGGCACGAATTTCGGGATGGTTGCCGCGCACCACGGGTCGGCCAGCGGAGCCCACCTGCTCAACGAGTCCACGGCGTGGTCGGCAGCATTGGGAATCGCGACGATCGCCATGGCCTTCCGCCGTCGCATCGCGCCCGGACTCGCCTGCGTGCTGGTGATCTACTGCGGATTCCTCGCTTACTACGTCGTGTCAGATGCGCTCGTGGGACAGGTAACCCCGGTCCGGGTAGTGAGTCATGTGCCGGTGGCGCTGGCCGCGATCGTCTCCGTGTGGGCCTCGCGCACACAACGACCGCGCGACCCGTCGCCCAGGGCACGTGGAGACGATGAGCCGGGCCCGACGGCGTCCAGGCGGCGTCATCTGCGGGCGGCCGACGACCCCGCCGCGTGAGCCACTACGACATGACGCCGAACATGATCGCCATGCCGGCGGCCATCATCGCCCGGCACAGCGTGCCGAAATGTGAGAACGGCGACGTCTCCGACTGCTGACGTGCCGCGAAGTAGCGGTACAGCCATACGGTCGCGGCGATCACGAAACCGATCGTCACCAGCCAGTTGACGGCAGGGATCCAAAGTGGTTGCAGTGAGGCGTGTTCCATGGCCATCGCCGGGCCACCGGCATCGTGTCCGGTCATGTGCATCGCATCCATGTCATGGCTGCCCGCGGCGATCGTTTCGCCATGGCGCGGAAGCACGTTGCCGTTCATGACTGCATACATCCAGACCATCGCCACCATCATCACGGCGTTGTAGCCGTTGAGCAGGCGGGCCTCAGATGAAGCTGACCTCAGCAAGGACACCAGGAACCACAGACCGGCAGCCAGGAAGAAGAACATCGGGCCGAGTGTGGGCAGCTCAGCTCCCCGGGGCCAGGCCATCACCATCATCGCGACGGCCATTGCCAGGTGGAGTAACTGGCTCACCGCAGCGTTAAGGCGGCCACGAGAGCCCACCAAGGCGTAGGTGCACTCAACCGCACTCAGGGCGAACAACACCGTCACCACCCAACGAAGTGCAAGATCGGCGATCATTCCAGGTCCTGTCTGCGAGGGTCGTCGGGCGAGGCCATCCTCCTTTGGTCGCAGGAGGCGGCGCCAGAGTTCCCGCACCCGCCAGCGCTACGACGCATTGTCGTAGACTCGCATGGCCGCGACGTTTCGTTCATTTTCGCGGCGGAAGGCCGGTCCGACTATGGCGCGTGTGCGTATGCCCGTTGCCGCCGGCGTGCGGCGGGCACGCCTGACGCTGGTTGCCACTGTCGCAGCCTGCACTGCGGTGCTGTTCATGTGTGCCGTGCAGCTGGGTGCACAGCGGTTGGCGGCCGCGGGAATCGCTGACCCGGGAACGGCCACCAGCGCGGCTCGGCTCCTCGGACACTGGGCAGCGACCTTGGCGGCCGCAGTGTGCACCGGAGTGCTTGTCTGGATTGTGACGACCGCGACACCTCGAGACGACGGGCGAATCGACGCACAGTCCTTTTCTGCGCACGTCCTTGTCGAACGCGTCGCTGTCGTGTGGGCCTGCTGCGCCACTGCAATGGTGGTCGTCTCCGCGTCGGCCGATGCGGGAATCCCGATCGGCCGGCTCATCAGCAGTCCTGGCCTCGGCAGCGCCATCGCCGCGTCAGAGAGTGCACGTGGGTGGTGCGTGGCGGCGCTGTGCGCGCTGATCTTGGCCGTCGGCGTGCGTTTCACGCTCCGCTGGATCGGACATTGCGTCGCCCTGCTGCCGGCCCTGGTCGGAGTGGTGGCAGTACCGGTGACCGGGAACGCCGGGCAGGGGCCGGACCATGACATCGCTACGAGCGCCGTGATCGTCTTCTGCGTGGCAATCGCGGTATGGGCCGGGACGAAAGTCGCCTCCGCCGGATTGCAGGACGTAGTAGTTCGACGCCGGACCCAAGCGCTGCAGCTGGCATGCGGGTCGGTCGCCATCATTTACGGCGCCCTCCTTGCCACGCTGATGTTGGGCGGATTGCCGATCCTGGAGTCGGCCTACGGGCGGGCCGTGGTGGTCGCTGGGGTGCTGTTGGTGCTGGTGTGGGTTGGCGACGGCGCACTCCTGCTGACGCGCAGTACGCCTTCGCGCCTGGTCAACACTGTGTCTGCGGCCGGGATGATCGTCGTCACCGCGGCGGTGGCGCTCGCCGCGAGCAGTGTGCCGCCCCGGTTCACCGTCCATGAGTTCTCCACGTGGGACGTCTTTTTGGGCTACCAGCTCGATGCACCCCCGAGTCCGGCCAGCCTGCTCACCGTGTGGCGTTTCGATCCGCTGATCGGAACGGCGGCCATCGTGTTCGCGCTGTGCTATCTCGTCGCTGTGGCGCTGCTTCGGCGACGTGGTGACCACTGGCCGCTCGGACGCACGATTGCCTGGTCCCTGGGTTGCGCGGCCCTGCTGGTCACCACCAGTTCCGGAGTGCGTGCCTACGGATCGGCGATGTTCAGCGTGCACATGGGTGAGCACATGGCGCTGAACATGTTCGTCCCGGTGCTCCTGGTGCTCGGCGCCCCCGTCACGCTCGCGCTACGTGTGCTGCCCACCGCGCCGAAAGGCGAGGCACCTGGGCCCCGCGAGTGGCTGGTGTGGTTCGTGCACGCCCCGGTGACGCGATTCCTGTCCCACCCGGTGACGGCGTTCATGTTGTTCGTCGGGTCGCTGTACCTCGTCTACTTCACGCCCTTGTTCGACACCTTGATCCGGTATCACTGGGGCCACGAGTTCATGAGCGTGCACTTCCTGCTGACCGGCTACCTGTACTACTGGGGAATCATCGGCATCGATCCCGGACCTCGGCGGCTCCCCTTCCTAGGGCGGCTCGGACTGCTGTTCGCCGTGATGCCGTTCCACGCCTTCTTCGGCATCGCCACGATGACGATGACGTCATCCCTGGGCGAGAGCTTCTACAGATCCGTCAACCTTCCTTGGCTGCAGAGCATTTCGGACGACCAACACATGGGTGGCGCCATCGCGTGGGGTTCGAGCGAGCTGCCGGTGATCATCGTGGTGATCGCCCTGGTGACCCAATGGGCACGCCAAGACCGCCGAGCGGGAGCGCGGGAGGACCGCCACAGCGATCGCGGGTACGACGACGAACTCGACGCCTACAACGCGATGCTCAGCGAGCTCGCACGCAACCGTCGGTGACGCGCGTCCAGACCGATCCGGCCCGGATGGCGGCAATGGCTAGGTTATTCGGCGGTGTCGGAACCGCAGCTGCAGTTGCTGCCGCAGGTACAGTTTTCGCACGTACAGTTCGGGTTGTCGCACTTCGTCGACTCGGCTGTTTCATTGCTGGTCATGCATGTGAGATTACGCCCAAGGGTTGCTGATCAGGTCGCAACGGAACTAATCCCGTCGTGTTCCCGACCAATCAATGGACTCCCCAACGGTCGATGTCAGGCGGTCAAATACATTGATGAGCGAGGTATCTCGGTGACTTCGAGGCAGAGCACCGGCACTGTCGAGACCGAACTGCGGGCTATTGAACGCCGGGTATTCGAAGACGTCTGGATCAGCGCCACGCGCGCCCGCGCCCTGGCCGCACTTGCCGCAGCCTTGGCGGTGCTGGCCGTGACACTGCGGGCGACCGGCGACGCACCTGCCGGCGTCACGCGCAACGGGCACTGGATATCACTGGTGGCTTTCTCGCTATTTGCTTTCGCGGCATCGGTATCGGCATTCGCTCTGCTGCGTCGCCGATTTCGATGGTGCTGTATGGCGATGTGTGCGTCCGCTCTCGCCACCGTGGACGGGGCCGGGGCGTTCTGGTGGCATCACACCGCACATACCGCTTCCTGGATTCCGGCGGCACTGGGCACGCTCACCGTTGCGGCGTTGACCGCAGGATGGCTGGGTGTGTGCCTGGCCCCACTGGCCTCGTCTCAGCCAGATATGCGCGCGGCCGGCAACTGAGCATCACCGAACGTGTTCGGTTGCACCGTCCCGTAATTGCGTAACCGCAGGCTGTTCGACACGACCAGGAAAGATGACACCGCCATCGCCGCGCCGGCGATCAACGGGTTCAGCAGACCTGCCGCGGCGATCGGAATGGCCGCGATGTTGTACCCGAAGGCCCAGATCATGTTTACCCTGATGGTCCGCATCGTCGCCCGGGCCAGGCCCAACGCCTGCGGAACCGAATCGAGGTTGTCACGCACGAGGATGATGTCGGCCGCACCGATCGCCACGTCGGTGCCCCGGCCGATGGCCAGGCCCAGGTCAGCACAAGCCAACGCGGGACCGTCGTTGATCCCGTCGCCGACCATGGCCACCACCCGGCCCTGCTCGCGCAACTTCTCGATCGCGCCGACCTTGTCCTCCGGCAGTACCTCGGCAACCACATCGTCGATGCCCACGGCCGCGCCGATCGCGGCGGCGGTCGCGGCGTTGTCTCCCGTCAACAGCATGGTTTTCATGCCCTCGGCATGGAGTTCTGCGATGGCACCGGCCGCCGAGTCCTTGACGGCGTCGGCAACACAGATGGCACCGCAGACGGTATCGCCACAGGCGACGAACACCACTGTCTGGCCGCGTGATTCGCCGAGCTTGCGGGCGGCCGCAAGATTGGCGGGCACCACCCGGTCCCGCGTCACCCAGGCGGGACGCCCGACTGCCACGGCGATACCGCCCACGGAACCGGAGACACCGTGGCCGGCGAACGCTTGGAAGTCGTCGACCTCGGCGATGTCACGGCCCGCGCGGGTGCTGACGATCGCATGGGCAACCGGATGCTCGGACGCCGACTCGACCGCCGCCGCATGTGCGAGAACCTCGTCCTCGTTCCAGCCGTCGGCCGCGACGACGGAGATGACCTGAGGCTGTCCGGTGGTCAGGGTGCCGGTCTTGTCGAACACGACGGTGTCGACGGCGCGGATCGCCTCCAGGGCGCGGTGGCCCTTGAGGAAGATGCCCAGCTGAGCGCCGCGGCCCGATGCCACCATCATCGCCGTCGGGGTCGCCAACCCCAGCGCGCAGGGGCAGGCGATCACCAGCACGGCCAGGGCGGCCGAAACCGCTCGGTTGACGTCACCATCGACCAACAGCCAGCCGATGGCGGTGGCCGCCGCGATCACGAGCACACACGGCACGAACACTGCGGCGATGCGGTCGGCCAGTCGCTGCGCGTCGGCCTTCTGCGCCTGCGCCTGCTCCACCAGGCGGACCATCCCGGCGAACCGGGTGTCGGGTCCGACCGCGGCGGCCTCGACGATCAAGCGGCCATCGAGGACCACGGTGCCACCGACGACACTTGAACCTTCGTGTGTCTGTACCGGTTTCGACTCTCCGGTCATCGCGCTGACGTCGACTGCGGCCGCCCCGCTCACCACGAGGCCGTCGGCGGCGATGGCCTCACCGGGACGCACGACGAAACGCTGCCCCTCCTTGAGTTCGTCTGCGGGCAGCACGAGCTCGGTGCCGTCGGCAAGCAGCACCGTCACCGACTTGGCGCCGAGTGCCGCAAGCGCCCGCAGCGCTCCCCCGGCGCGCGAACGTGCCCGGGCCTCGAAGTAACGACCGGCAAGCACGAAAACCGTGACGCCCGCGGCAACCTCGAGGTAGATCGCATCGCTGCCGAGTAGCGCCTGCCAGATACCCGAAGCGTGGTAGGTCTGGTGATCGAAGAAGATCGTGTACATCGACCAGACGGTGGCCGCGGTGACGCCGATGGAGATCAAGGTCTCCATGGTCGAGGTTCCGTGCCTGGCATTGCGCAGCGCGCTGCGGTGGAACGGCCATGCGGCCCACGTCACGATCGGCGCCGCCAACGCGGTGAGCACCCACTGCCATCCGGCGAACCGGGTGTCGGGGACGACGGCAAACATCACCGACAGGTCCGCGAGGGGGATGAACAACACGGCCGCCACGGCGAGGCGCCGGAGCAGGCTGCGGGCGTGGTCGGCGTCGGGATCGACGTCGGGCGCGGAGCGCTCGGCACGGGGGGCCGCCTGGTATCCGGCTCGCTCGATCACCGCACACAATTGCTCGACGTCGATGTCCGGGGTGGCCTCCACAGTGGCGACGCGTGTGGCGAAATTCACTGACGCGCGTACCCCGTCGACCTTGTTGAGTTTGTTCTCCACGCGGGCAGCGCAGGCCCCACACGACATTCCCGAGACATCGAGCGCAATGCGCTGGGTCACGTCTTCGTCAGGGACAGTTGCTGTTGTCACCACCACTCCCAATTGCTCATTCACCACACCGGTGGCATACGTCACCATCTAGATAGTCGGCCCCGCCCAATGCTGAGTTCCCGGGCGGCATCGAATAATGTCGATGGCTGTGACTACCGAACGCGGCGAGGACCAGGTTACGCGGCTGGCTTTCGCCGCCGGCCGCGGCGATTCGGCGGCGCTCGAGCAATTCATCCGGGCCACCCAGACCGACGTGTGGCGAACCGTCGCCTACCTGGGTGACGCCGGATCGGCCGATGACCTGACGCAAGAGACTTTCATTCGCGCGATGTCCGCGCTGCCCCGGTTCAGTGGCCGGTCATCGGCCCGTACCTGGCTGCTGTCGATCGCCCGGCGCGTGGTGGTCGACCAGATTCGGCACAAGCAGGCCCGGCCCCGCACCCAGCACGGGGTCGATGTCGAGCAGGTCCTCGAAAGCTACCGCCCGGTGGGCGGCTTCGAGAAGATGGTGGAGATCCGCCTCCTGCTGGACGGACTGGACCCCGACCGGCGCCACGCTCTCCTGCTGACGCAGGTCCTCGGCTTGTCGTATGCGGAAGCAGCCGAGGTGTGCGGCTGCCCCGTCGGCACCATCCGTTCGCGGGTGGCACGCGCCCGCGAAGACCTGATTGCGGCGGCCCAGCAGGACGACCTGACCGGTTAGGGCAACCGACGCCGCAGGCGGTGTTGCCGCCACCCCACCAGGACGTCGACGGCCACGAAGGCGATCAGGCTCGCACCCAGCATCGGGACGAACCAGCCGACCGCGGCCACCACGAGGACCACGGCCACCGCGGTACCGGGTGGTAGTCCCGTGAGGACGCCGCGGCGTGGCGCACTACCCATGGGGCGGCCCCCGGCAGTGGGTCGGCGATGCCACCACAGCAGGTAGCCCCGCACGATCACGGTGACCAACGCGACCGCGAGGCCCGACAACACGAGCTGGTTGGCAACCCCGAACAGCGATCCCATGTGCAGCTGGATGCCCCACGCGGAAAGCTTTGCCGCCAAGGGCCAGTCGGCGAACCACGAGATGTCGGTGACTGCTGCGGACGCCCCGTCGACAGCCACGGCGTTGTTCGACATCACCCACGGCTGTCGCGTCTGCGCCACGGTGAACGCGGTATCGGCGCGGGCCGGAACGCTGACCTCGACATTGCCGCCGACACCGGCGTCGCGGGCAGCCTTCAGCACCCGGTCGATTTCGCCCACCATGTGTGCGCCCGTCTGGTCCGCCGCGACGGGAGCCGGGACGGGAGCCGGGACGCTGTGATGGCCCTTGTGGCCGGACATTTCGACTTCTGGCGCCCCGTGGATGGCAGTCGACACGGTCGGCGTCGTCCATGACAGTGCGGTGCGCAGAGCGGTGATGTTGTCACCGGCGAACCGGGACCACGTCAGTCCGGTCGCGGACAGGAACAGCAATCCGATGGCGATCCAGATCCCCACTGCACCATGCCAGTTCAGCGTCCGGGTCCGGCCCGGCTCAGAGCGCTCCGGCGTCAACAGCCTGGCTTTCGGATCCCCTTGCCGCGACATTCGCCGGTATCTGCCCCACCACAGGAAGACCCCGGCCAGCGCGATCAGCCACAGCCACGACGCCGCGAGCTCGCTGTACAACCGCCCCGGTTCGCCGAGATGCAGGCTGCGGTGCAACTGATCGATCCAGGTCCTCAGCGGCAGCGCACCGCTGCTGCCGTAGACCGTGAGGTCCCCGTGTGAGGCCGCGGTCACCGGGTCGATGAACACGGCGTGGCGTTCGGACTCGCCCAACGCCGGATCGTCGAACATCACGCGAGTGGTCTCGCCGGGACCGGTCGCCGGACGTACCGCGGTCACCGGGAGGTCGGGCCGTTCGGCCTGCGCGGCCCGAATCTGTTCGGCGACCGGCAGCATGTCACCGCTGCTGTGCGTTCGCAGGTGATCGCGATACGCGAACTGCTCGATGGTGGGTGCGATGGCGTAGAGCCCGCCACTGACGGCTGCGATCAGCAGGAAGGGACCGACGAAGACCCCGGCGTAGAAGTGCAGGCGCAGCAAGAACGCGCGGTAGTGCGCTGTCCGCTCAGGGGGCTGGGTCGACGACTCCGGCGTCGGTGACGTCGGGCTCTCATCGGTGGCTTTCGACGGATTCTGGCCCATGGCTCCTCAGTGGTCGAACGGTCCTCGATAAGAGTGGTCGTTCGCGCCACCTCGACAGTTCCCGGCGGATACTCAGCTATTCAGCCGCCCATGTGCCCGACGCTCACCCAGCGAATAGCCCTCGACACCAGCGAGGGCTTCGTCTGAGGCGATCCACCGGGCTCGGCAGGCGTCTCATCGTCATCGACGGCGGTGCGCTCTTCGGCGTGGTAACCGGCCTGTTCAACGGCCTCGCAGAGGTCGGCGACGCTGATGTCGTGGCGGGCGTCGACGGTAGCGATCTTGGTGGAGATGGCCACCGAGGCGTGCACTCCGTCGATCTTGTTCAGCTTGTTCTCCACCCGGCGCGAGCACGCTCCGCAGGACATTCCCGTCACGTCGAGTCGGATCCGTCGGGTACCTGATGTCTCGGTACGGTGCGCGGCTACGTCTGTCACTGCCATCCCTCACTGTCTAACGGCGTCTGGTTGATAGGTCGTTGGACAACCGTGTTGAGTTCCCGAATATCCGTCGGCGAGCAGATTCTGCAACGACGGCGGCCTCGTCACGAGTTCGCCTACCGAGTCGATGTCCAGTGCAAGACTCGGAAACTCGGCAAGGTATTCCGCGTAGGAACGTCCGTCGAGCGTCATTCCCAAGCCGATCCACGCGTCGATCACCGACCAACGACGCGGATTGGCCTTCGCCCAATCACTTTCATCCAAGCGACCCTTCCAATCGTGAATAGCGACCTCTTCGCAGGCAACCGTGCCGAGCAATTCCCGGTACGCCACTGACTGCCCACGCATCACATCGATCCCGCATCCCAGCTCATCCGGTCCACCGAAGTCCGGCAACCTGCGAAGAATGCTCTCCGCCGCCGCGCGGCCGGTCGTCACCTCCTCGGTCAACTCCACCGCCGGAAAGGCCTGTAGCGCATGGCAGGCATCCACAACGGACACCAGGATGTCGGCGGACCCCCGCACCTGTTCGGCTGTCCCCAGGACCCGGGGCAAGCGCACCACCGTGAAATCGAGGTCTCGGCCGGCCCCGGCCACCGCCAGTTCCGCGAGCGCCTTGGAGGCGGCGTATGGGTACGGAGCCTGACGCGGGTCGACCACGTGTGGTGCGTTGACGTCCGCATTGACGACGTACGTCGACAGGTGCACCAGCCGGGCGCCCGAATCCGAGCACGACTCGGCCATGGTCGCCACCAATTCCACATTGGCCGAACGGAGTTCACGGTAGGGAACCACCACGTTGGTGTTCCCGATGCAGTTGACGAGGGTCCGGGTGCCGGTCTCGCGGATCAGCTTTCCCAACTCGACCGGACCGAAACCGGGGACGAGGCGTTCGATCCGCACGCCCGGCGTCCCGCGAAGCTCCGTCCAGACCCCGTTATCGGGAGTGGCTGACCTCATGGCCAGCACGATGTCGGGACGCGGCGCGCCTGATCGTGTCAGCTCCAGAATCGCCTCAGCGAATCCGCTGCCCAGAATTCCAGACGCACCCAACACCAGGACGGGCTCTGCGCTACGGGCTGATGCTCGCCGTGGGTTCGACATCTCACCGGTGCGCCGCGTGGACAGTGCGGTCAAGTCACATTCGATCTCGGCAGCGGTGCTGCTGTCCATCCAGCCATCCGCAATCGACATGTCGGCCACCAGGTTCGCCGCGGTATCGGCACCGATCAGGTCCAGAATCGACACCTGCCGACCGAGATACCTGCGCGTATCGGGCAAGATGCGGACAAGATCCAGCGACCCGATGCCCTCGCACAGCAGCGAAGTGCCGGGCGTGATCGACGCACCGAGGTGAGCACTCCATATTTCGGCCAGGCCGGCCGCCCGCTCTCCGGCGTCGGCATCGACTCGCAGGCCATCGCCCGAGACGGCCGATGTTCGCAGCCTGGTCGTGTCGGTTTTTCCGTTGGGCTTTCTGGGAATGCGCGCGACGCCCGAAACGACGAACGACGGGACACGCGAATCGACCAGGACGCTCCTGATACGTGCTGCCGCAGCGGGGTCTTCGCCGCCGTCGCGGGTCCCCTGGGTCTCGAACCAGACACCCAGACCGCCGTTGTGAAGCTCAACGGCGACATCGACCACCGTCGGGTCTGCCACGATGCGTCGGGTGATCTCTGCGGTGTCGACCCGCTTGCCGGAGATCTTGACGAGGGCGTCCTTACGGCCCGCGAAGATCGGGTATCCGTCGCCGTCGATCGTTACCCGATCGGCGGTCGCAAAGGCGCGCAGCCGCCGGCCGTCGGCAGTGGTGACCAATCCGAAACTGGCGCTGTCCACGCCGAGATAGCCGTCGGCCACCGCCTCCCCCACCACCACGACTTCGCCGAACGCGATCACCACCGCGTTCGCATCGAGTGGCCGGCCCAGTCGCAGGCGCGCGTGAGGTGCCATCACCTGCCCGTCACGGATGATCGGCAGGTAGGTCACCACCACGGTGGTCTCAGTCGGGCCGTAGCTCGATGTCAACGAGATCTGTGCGGCACCAACCGTACTCATCCATTTGTCGACGGCGGCGGAGCGGATGGGTTCACCGCCGATCACGATCTGCCGCAGCCCAGAGCCGCGGACAACGGACATCGCGTCGACGTCGTCACACCACAGATGCCACACCGCGGTCGGCAGATCGACAATGGTGGCCCCGGATGCGACCAGATCGCTGGTAAGTGCCTGCAGATCACCGGCTTTCAGAGCGGCCGAACGGACGCACGCCGCTCCGCTGAGGGCAGCACCGAAGATTTCCTCGACGCTGATATCCGACGTGAGCGGTGCGCATTGCACGATGGTGTCGTGCGGGCCCCAACCGTAGGCACGTACCGCCCCAACGCAGAACGCCGCCAGCGATCCGTGGCTGACGTGCACGAGTTTGGGTTCCCCGGTCGATCCGGACGTGGGCATGACGTAGGCGGTCCTGGTGGCGAGGTGCGGATCCGTCATCGCCTCGTCGACGCGGGCCTTCACCCGACGTCGATGGTCCTCGTCGAGGCGTTGCGGGATGGTCGCTGAGTCGACATCGACGATATGCACTGACATACCGTTGCCGGATTCGTCGATCCCTTGTGCCCGCTCTCCCAGCTGATCCTTGCTGTCGCAGGCGCTGTAGCCACAGCCGGCCAGGTGACACGCGATCAGGAGGTCGATGGTCGTGTCGGTGTCGTCGTCGGTGAAGACCACCACATCACCAGGCCTAGCGCGGATTTCGAGCAACCAGGAAATCCACGGATCGACTCGGGGGCGACGCTGACGACATTCGTCGATGACCTCGGGGCGATCCAGAAACCACGCGGGTGCCGGCAGACCGCTGCGGACAGGTACCGGTGCAACCGAGCACCGTGTCCCGTCGTCGGCAATCCCGCACCACTCATCGACGGTCATCGCAATGGGCAGATCCCACATCCTCGACATGGATTTCAGGGCGGTCGCGATCCGGTCCGCCACACCGACGGTCCGACGTGACAGATCGGCTCGGTTCCAGATGTTCAGAGTGAGTGTGTGTCGTCGCTCGTCGAGGACAGCCGCCACGGTCACCCCCTCGACCGGGCCGATATGCGTCGTCACCGGTGCGTCGGCCAAGAAGGGCGCCAACTCAGGTGCACAGGGCTCGCGCAGAAAGTTGAGCGTCAGTGTTTCCACCGACGTGGTCCGATTGATCGCCAGATACATTCGGCGGTAGTGCTCTTCACGCAGCCACCGGCGCCTTACGGCTTTGACGTAACCCCGATCCACCGTGCGCACCACGTCCGCCACCGACGCGAATGCCGAAAACCGAACGGGCTGCGCCACCGAGTTGACCAGGCACGTCGCGACATCGAGATCAGGGGCGCCGAAGCGGTTGTCCACCGCGTGCACCAGAAGGGCCTCGGTCCGCTGTCGAACACTCGCGTCTACTGCCGTCGCCGCTGCCGCGACAAGTACGTTGAGCGGGACGCTTTCACGCTCGACCACGTTGAGAACGTGGTGGTAGTCCGCACCGGAGATCACCGCGGACTCGGCCAGAGTTCCCCGGGCTGCCGCTACCGGATGTTCGACGGCAGGATGTACATGACCGCTCCCGCCGGTGGCCTCTGTTAGCTCCCGTTGCACAGCGGTGGTGAGCCGCTCACGTGATTCGTCGATACGGCTCGACTCCCGGCGGTGCGCCGCGACGATGTCGGCCAGGAGGTCGCCGCCACAGCCGACCTCGGGCGAGTCACCCTGTGCGAGCGCACGTCCGAGGTCGGCTTCGACGATCCCGATTGCACCACCATCGAGCAAGATGTGGTGCGCGTGGGCTTCGAGGCGATACACCAGGCCATCGCCGTCAACGTAGACGGTGTAGCGTGCCAGCGGTTTCGCCAGGATGCCGGATCCCCACACCTGGGCCAGCGCGTGACCGGGCTCTGCGCTTCCGTCATCGCCGCACACGTGCACGATGTCATCGACATCCAGCCCGGGTACCAGATCCGGATATCCGCCGGCATCAGCCGGAGCCACCAGGACACACAGCTGAACCGGGTTGCCGAGGATCGTGGCGCGCAGGGCCGACAGGAAGTCCGATGACGGCATTGGTTGAAACCGGTAACTTCTACCTATCAGGTAGAGGTCGGGATCATCGTCGTGCAGAGCCCCGCGGTAGATGTTCTGTTGGGATCGACTCAGCGGAATACGTGGTGCATCAGCACCTTCAGACAGGTTCACCCAGCTTCTCCAACTCCCGGACCCAGCCGGCGATCGACAGGTTGTCCGCCAGTCGCCGCGGTAGGTCCGATTCCCGATCGATGCCGAGTTGCTTCATCAACAGGACGAATCGAACCGAGTCCAGCCCGAGGTCTCTCAGGTCGGTGGCGTCACCGTCGACGAGATCCGACTCATCGACGTAGAGCACCTCTGCGAGTGCAGCGAGGATTCTCTCCCTCGGTGTCTCAGCCACCGGCAGTCACCGTGGCGGTATCACTGCCGGTCCCAGCACTCAGCGACGTTCGCATGATCTTGCCGGACCGGGTTCGTGGAATCTCTTGCACGAACCTGATTGTCGATGGCCTGGCGATGGGTTCTGATTCCTGCCGGAAGCGAGCCGCAATGGCCTGTTTGAGCTTCCTGGCCCCTAACTGGTCCATGCTGGTCGACGCGACCACAGCCAGACCCACCAGCGCACCGAACTCCTCGTCGGGGATTTCGAAGCAGGCCGCCTCGTCGACGCCGGCGACACTCTCGGCGATTCGATCAACCTCGTCGGGCGCGATGTTCACCCCACCGGAGATGATCATCTCTGATGACCGTCCCCTGATGTAGAAGTAGCCGTCGTCGTGACGGTCCAGAAGGTCCCCGGTGTTCACCCACCCGTCAACCAGAGCTTCCGCGGTGCGGTCGGGGTTGTCCCAATACCCCAACATGTTCGCCGGGGACTTGATCCACGACACGCCCGAGGAAGCCGAACCGGAGCCGGACTGTGTGGGCGGACCGCTGCCGTCGTCATCCAGGTGAACTTCCACGCCGGGATACGGCCGGCCCACCGCGCCCGCCGCAATTCTGGCGATCGACCCGTCATCGGTGGGGAGGCACAGTGCGGTACAACCGGTTTCGCTGAGACCGTAGACCTGCGCGGTACGAACGCCCGCCGCCTCTACAAAGCTGACGTCAGAAGCAATCGCGCGGGATCCGCCATAACCCACCATGCGAAGTGACGGCGGGACCGGCGCACCGGAGGACCGCAGTTCGGACACCAAGCGCGTCAGCAGCGTGGGAACCAGACACGTTGTCGCAACGCCATTCGCGGTGAGGATCTCGCCGATGGATGACGCGTGGTCGCCGCCGGTGATGCACAACCCGCCCTGCATCAGGCAATTGAGGATCCACCAGAGCCCACCGATGTGCGTCGCGGGCAACGGCGAGTAGGTGGTTTCGCCGACGACCCAGTCAACCCAGGTCAATCGCTCTCGCTGCAGGGTATCGGCGATCGAATAGAAGGTCCGATTCGGCAGCAGAACGGCTTTCGGTGCACCGGTCGTGCCGCTGGTGAAGATCATCGCCAGCGGATGATCGGCTCCCAGATCGGGAAAGCCGGATACCGGCTCTGGAACCGGAGCGGCGCAGTCCGTTCCCACGGGGATGTGGACAGCCCAGACGGGTATCGAACGGAGTCCCTCTGAGAGCTCGGTGGGTTGTAGCCGGCACCCGGGACCGATCAGAATCGCGCTGGGGGTGGTGATCTCGCCGAAGCGGTCGATGGTGGCCGGAGGCAGGCGGCCGTCGACCATGACCGCGATGGCGCCCACTGCCGCACAGGCCAACACGGACAAATAGGTCTCGGGCCCGTTGTCCGAGACGACGAACACCCGAGACCCGGTCGAGATGCCATGAGAAGCGAGATCGCCTGCCACTCTTTTCACTTCGGCCATGAGGTCTCGGTAGCGGATCACGCTGCCGCCGTCGCAGCGGCGCAGGGCGATCGCGTCCGGACGCTGCCTCGCCCTCTCGACGATGCGTTCCAGCACCGTGGCTGGTGGGTGTGCCATAGCTGTGTAACTGCTCTCGTAGACGGATCAGGGAATGTTGAGTGCCGCCAGTTCGACTTCGCCGGATGCAGCCCCGCCGTCCTCATCCCAGAATTCGACCGTGCAGGGGATCTTGAGATAGCGAATCGTTCGGTCGACGACCTCGAAGTCCTTGCACAGCAACCGCGCCGAGAATCCATGAGACTTGATCGGACGCTTGAAACGTGATGCCGTGGTCTTGATCAACATGCTGGGCAGCTGATAGTTGAAGTAGTCCTCGATCGACCATCCCCGGAATTCGGGTATCACCTCGTTGAGGATGGCGGGCGCGAACGCGCTGTAGGCGAGTTGGTTGAAGCACAGGACCCATTCCGCAGCATTGAAGTGGCCGGTGTCGCGGATGTATGCCGGCTCCTTGATGCTGAAGTTCCCGATGGCGAACACCGAGTTCTCGGTGGCTTCGTACTCCGCGTCGAGAAGATAGCGGCACCCCTTGTACGAATAGGGTTCCAGGACCTTGACCAGCAGATCCTCGGGGATCGGTGCCATGTGCGCGATGCTGTCCCCACTGCTGGCCAGAGGCAGTGTCTCAACGGTGCTCATGCTCATACTCCATATCCCGGTGTGGTGAGGCCGTCCAGCATGGTCAGCCGATGAGTCGTCAAAGTGCCCGGCGTGGTGCCGTGTTTCGCCCGGTGCATCAGAACCCGGTTGTCCCACAACACAACATCGCCGACTTCGTAGTGTTGGGTGTGAATGAAGGGCGAGGCGAAATCTGGATCGAGTTGTCCGGTGGCACTCATCAGTTCCTGCAGCACGGCGGGCTCCAGGAGATGTCCGTGCCGGTCCTCGATTTTCGTGGTGCCCGATGCGCAGATGTAGAGGATCTCCTGCCCGGTCTTCGGGTGCCTTATCACCGTCGGCCAGGTGATCGGCGGCGTGGTCCTGGAGAACTCGTCCCAGACCTCGCCGATCGGTTTGTACACGTCATGTGGGCGAATCTTGATGTGGCGCCGGGGATCATGGGTGGCGAAAGTTCCGCGGACCGGGTCGCGTACGGCGTCCGGTAGGGACTCCCAGACCTTGTTGAGGTCGATGAAGTAGGTTCCCCGATCAGTCCCCGGCACCGCCAGCGGCACCACCATGGAGAATGCGAACGGTTCCGGCATGAACATGTAGTCGATGTGCCAGAATGCGCCGGTCCTGGGCACGCCGTGACCTTGCTCCGTCGAGGAGACGAAGATCTCGGGATGGTCGTGGTGGTGATAGATCGGCTCGTAGTACGTGACGACGTCACCCACGATGCGGCCCAATTCGAGAAACTCCGCTGGAGTCGGATGGACATCTTTCAGGATCACCAGCTTGTTCTGGTACACGATCTCGCGGATCTCGTCCCTCATGACGCCGTCGAGGTTCCTGGGATCGATTCCCGTGACTTGCGTCCCGAGCCCCTCCCCTTTCACATTCAGCGTCATCTCTTCTCCTCGTTCGGCGCTGTTCTGCGTCGCGCTGATGTTGCGACTGTCGGATTGGTCGAGCCAAACCGGTTGAAAGTTCCCGCTATTCGCGATTCTTCTGTGAGTTTCCCGCCCAAGTGCTGGGAAGCACGGGGACGGATTGTCCGGCGCCGTCGGACATTTGCCGAACCAACCCGGCCGCAGGTGCACTGGTGGTGACCGGGGCGGCTCCGGAGAACCCGAGTACGGACGCCCCCGTCCTACTGGATGACGGTGACGCGGGTCGGCCAAGATCGTGGCCTTCCGCCGGGCCGTCCACCGCATCCGTGGCGTCCAGGAATTCATAGCGGTAACTACGTGCGCGGTCTCGGTTGCGCCCCGTCTGTTTTCGCCGGTTGCGGGCCACGGCCGCCGCTCTGGCCGCGGCTACGGTGGTGAGGACGTCCGCCATTCGGTCAGGTGAATTCGCGCCGGTCCTGGGTCCTGCGGTCACTGCGGGCGGATCCAAACCGGGCACGGCGTAGCCGACAGTAGATGGGCCTGCCGCACCGCCCGTGGTGCCCGGACTGCTCGGGGTGGGCGCACCAGACCCCGTACCGGTCTGCGGAACTGCTGTCGAGGCTGCGGACGGGGGCAATGGCACGCCGACCTCGACTGACCGGCCTGCGCGGTGCCCGGTGTCGACGTCGGTGGGCCCCGGCATCAGCCCGGGCGCCGGGACCTTGTCCTGCAGCAGCGCCAGCGCGCCCAGGGCGCTTAGGGCACTGAGCGCCGGCGCGAAGAACGGTAGGAGCAGCAGCGAATACGACGCGTAGTAGGGATACCAGAGCATGTCGTAGAGGACCAGTGCTATGGCGGCGAGTATGGCGGCCTCGGCCGGATTGAACCCCAATTGCCCGAAGAATTGTTGAAAGGTCTCGAGGAGCTGTTGGGGATTGCCGGCTCCGGAAATGAGATCCGAGATCAGTTTCCAGACGTCGTCCAGCGGCTTCTCCCCTGACGTTGAGCCGGACGTATTCTGCTGCTCGCTCCGTGCTTCACCTCCCGGCGCGAGGATCGACGGGGCCGGCCGGGTCGAGGGAACCGCCGAGTACGCGCTCGTCGCCACCGCTTCGTAGGTGGCCATCGATTCGGCCGCCTGCAGCCACATCCGCACGTAATCGGCTTCGTTGAGCGCGATCGGGATGGTGTTGATGCCGAAGAAGTTCGTGGCCAAGAGCACGCCGCGGGTGACGTGGTTGGTGGCGAGTTCCACCAGGGTGGGCATGGTCACCAACGCGGTGCTGTAAGCGGCGGCAGCGGTCTGATGCTGCGCCGCGGTGACGGCACTGTCGGCCGAGGCCTGTTCCAGCCACGCCAGGTAAGGGCCGTGGGCAGCCACATACTGTGCGGCACTGGGCCCTTCCCAGCTACCGCCCTGAACTTCGGCCAGGATCTGCGTGAGCTCGGCGGCCGCAGCACTGTATTGCGCGCTCAAGCCCTGCCACTGGGCAGCTGCCGCGATCAGGGATCCGGGACCCGGCCCGGCAGTCAACAGAGCCGAATGCACCTCTGGAGGCACCGCGAACCACAGCGGTGCGGTCACGTCATCACCTCCTCGCATGAGCGTTGATTGCGACCACACCGCCGGTACGCGTTGCCTCGTAATTGAGCTAGTCGGGCACGAGCACCAGAAAGTTCCCGGGATTTCCGTGATGATCTTTCAACCGGGGCAATGGTTCTCGACGACGCAACACCTGTGCCTCTGCTTGTGCGCCGCCGGGGTACGGTCGGCGCATGCCAGTCATCGACGCTCGTCATCTGACGGCGATATCAGAAACCGCGCTACTGACTCTGCATCAGAGAGCGACCGAGGCTGCCCGGTCCGACGGCATCATCGAGGACCCGCTGGCGATCACGCTGCGCGATGGCCTCGGGTACGACTATCAGCATTTCGGCCGTACCCACCAAGCCACCGCACTGCGGGCCCTGGCATTCGACAACGCTTCTCGGCGGTACCTCCGGGCGCACCCACGTGCCACCGTGGTCGCGCTCGCCGAGGGGCTGCAGACCAGCTTCTGGCGTCTCGACAACGGCGAGATGAATTGGCTTTCAGTGGATCTGGATCCGATCATCGGGCTGCGTCAGGAATTGCTACCGTCCTCGGACAGACTCCGCTACCTGGCGCAGTCCGCCCTCGACTACTCCTGGATGGACCAGGTCGACACTGCCAACGGTGTGCTCATCACTGCCGAGGGCTTGTTCCAATATCTGGAGCACGACGCGGTGTTCGACCTCATTGCCGTCTGTGCCGCCAGATTCCCCGGGGGACATCTGATCTTCGACAGCGTCCCGCGGTTTCTGAGCTGGTACTCGCAACGGCGCGGCATCAGACTCAGCAAGGAGTACACCGCGCCGCCGATGCCCTTCTCATTCACCGCCGACCGCTACGGCGAGCTGCGTGCGATCCCCGGCGTTCGCGCGGCCCATGAACTTGAGATGCCTGCGGGCCGGGGCAAGGTCCTGTCGCGTGCTGCGGCGGTCGTCTACCGATCACGGTCGCTGGAACGCTTCCGGGCACCGACCAACGTCGTCGAGTTCGGTTGATGCACCGGAGATGCTGAGCCGCAACAAGCGTGGGCCTTGTGCACGGCAATCGACCCGATTGCGTGCACAAGGCCCACGCTCGGCGACCTGAATGACGCTATCCCGCGCGCACTTCCGCGGCAGCGCCGACCAGATGCCTGAGCGCCTCGGCCACCTCACCTGTGGTTCGGGTCTTCAGTCCGCAGTCTGGATTGACCCAGAGACGTTCGGCGGGAACCGCTTTGAGAGCCTCACGCAGTGACCTCACGATCTCCTCCACGCCGGGCACCCGCGGTGAGTGGATGTCGTAGACACCCGGGCCGACACTGTTGGAGAACCCGGCGGCATTGAGATCACCGAGCACCTCCATGTGTGAACGGGCCGCCTCGATGGAGGTCACGTCGGCGTCCAGGTCAGCGATCGCCCCGATCACCTCACCGAACTCCGAGTAGCACAGGTGGGTGTGGATCTGTGTGGAGTCGGCGACGCCGGAGGTGGACAGCCGGAACGCATCGACGGCCCAGCGTAGGTACGCCGCCTTGTCATTGGTGCGCAGCGGTAGCAGTTCGCGCAACGCGGGCTCGTCCACCTGGATGATCGCGATGCCTGCTGACTGCAGGTCCACAGTTTCGTCCCGGATGGCCAGGGCAACCTGAAAAGCGGTATCGGCCAATGGCTGATCGTCCCGGACGAAAGACCAGGCCAAGATGGTGACCGGGCCGGTGAGCATGCCCTTGACCGGTTTGTCGGTCAGCGACTGGGCATAGGTGATCCACTCAACGGTCATCGGCTTGGGCCGCGCCACGTCCCCGTAGAGGATCGGCGGGCGCACGCAGCGGCTGCCGTAGGACTGCACCCAGCCGTTCTGCGTGGCGAAGAACCCGTCAAGTTGTTCGGCGAAATACTGCACCATGTCGTTGCGCTCGGGCTCACCGTGTACCAGCACATCGAGGCCGAGTTGCTCCTGCAAGGCGATGACATCGGCGATCTCCGACTTCATCCGGCCCTCGTATTCGGGGGCATCGATCTTGCCGGACCGAAGATCGGCACGGGCAACGCGGATGGCCGCGGTCTGCGGGTAGGACCCGATCGTGGTGGTGGGCAGAGTCGGCAGACTCAGCCGGTCCTGCTGTGCGCTGCGACGCTCATCGGCCGGTCCACGTGTGGAACCCGAGGCGACGAGGGACGAGATCCGCGCCCTGACTCGGCCGTTGTTGAGCCGTGGATCGGACTTGCGGGACGCGATGGCAGCGTTGGATGCCGTCATCTCGGCCGAGATCGCGTCCCGTCCCTCCCTGAGGCCGCGCGCCAAGACCACCACCTCATCAACCTTCTCGGACCCGAAGGCCAGCCAACTGCGCAGCGCCGCATCGATATCCGGCTCGGCATCAAGGGTGTACGGCACATGCAGCGTCGAGCACGACGTCGAAACCGCTACCGCCGCCGCGGACGCCGGCAGCGTGGTCAAAGTGCGCAGAGCGCGCTCCAGATCGGTGCGCCAGATATTGCGTCCGTCGACCACCCCCGCCACCAGGAGCTTTTCCCTCAGCTCCGGCACAGCTGCCAGGGCAGTGGCAGAGCCGGCCACCAAATCGATACCGATGGCCTCGACCGGCGTGCGGGCCAGGGCGGGCAGTGTGTCGGTCAGCTCACCGAAGTAGGTCGCGACGAAGACCGAAGGCCGCTTGCCCACAGCACCGAGCCGCGAGTACGTCCGCTCGGCGAGTTCGGCAGCGTTGTCCAGGATGTCGGTCACCAACACCGGCTCATCGAACTGGACCCACTCGACTCCCTCGTCGACCAGCAGGCCCAACAATTCGGCGTAGACCTCGACGAGTTCCTCCAACCGGGAGATAGGTGTGTCCGCGCCGTCGACAGCTTTCGACAGCGCCAGGAAGGTGAGGGGCCCGACAATCACCGGCCGTACCGGAATCTCCTGTACCCGAGCCTCTTCCAGCTCCCCCAGCACCTTCGTCGGGCAGAGCGAGAACGACGTGTCGGGCCCCAGTTCCGGCACCAGGTAGTGGTAATTGGTGTCGAACCATTTGGTCATTTCCAACGGGGCGATGTCGTCGTTCCCGCGGGCTGCGGCGAAGTAGCGGTCGAGATCATCGGCGATACCGTGGGCTCGGGTCGGCAGGGCACCGACCAGAACTGCGGTGTCGAGCACCTGGTCGTAATAGGAGAACGTGTTGACCGGGACCGAGTCCAGCCCGGCCGCGACCAGCGACGCCCACGTGTCGCGGCGCAGGGTGGCAGCGACGGACTCGAGTTCATCGCGATCAATCCGTCCCGCCCAGTACTTCTCGACGGCGCGCTTGAGTTCGCGTTGGGGACCTATTCGGGGCGACCCGAGAATGGTGGCGACGAAGGGTGTTGCGGTTGTGCTCATGACGACGTCCTTCAACGTGCGAGGGATGGCCATCGCCTGGAGACGCCGAACCGAACACAGCCACCCACCATGAGTGAACCGCTTTCGGCCACTGCCCATTCCGCGAGGCGATGAACCACCGGACGCGGCGCGCCCGGTACGGCTGGCAGGTCTTCGGACTCACAGGCGCGCACGCAAACCGTGCTCCTACTGGCCGTCGCTTCCCAGCCGCAGATTCCTGCGGGCCAGTGCTGATGACGGCGGTCGTTCCTGCATACCGCTGCGGGACAGTCCCGGATTCTCACCGGGTTCCCTCTCACGTCGCATCTCAATCAGCCTGCGGCGTTCGATGTCGGCGCCGCATCTACCCCCGGCACCGACAAACCAACTGCGCGGCTCAGACTACCCGGTGGTGAGCACCACCTACCGGGGCATCGCGGCTTTGATCTTGTCCACCACATCGGCGGCCTGGGTCACCGAGGATCCCGCCGGCTTACACGCCTGGATGTCCATGACCAGGTTGGCGGCCACGGCCAGCGCACGCTGGCAGTCGCGGGTCTGATCCCCGTCGACGCGGGTAAACGGCAGGGTGAGCTCGGAATCCGTCCTCGTGAGATCGCCGCTCGTCCACTTGGGCAGGCGTTCACCGTTGAGGGTGATGTTCACGTGGTGGTTGGTGCACTTGGACCAGCGATCGGCCGACTGATTCAGGAAGTCGGTGGCGTCCTGCGCTGACGGGAAGATCACCACCGACTGCACCAGCAGGTTGTCCCAGTTGTCATTGTCCGGGCCCCTGAGCAGGACCTGGCGCATGGCGGCCCAGTGATCCCCGTAGATGGCGGACTCGTTGACCTGCCAGGCGCCCAGGCAATTCAGGTTGGGCAGCAGGTTGCGGTGGTCGCTCATCTCGGTGACCGGTGGGTGCGCCGTCATCCCGTCGGTCCCCATCAGGGTGTTGACCTCCTCGGCGCTGAGCAACAACCCCTCGAGTGCCGACTTGGGCACGTCCTTCGGCGGACCCTGGGCCTTGTCACCGTTTCCAGTACAACTGGTTGCCACTAGCACGAGCGCGACCAACGAGATCACAAGCCGGACCACGGTAATCCTTTACTGAAGGCACGGTGCACCGCGCATCGGGTAGGTGAGTGTTCGAAGATGGCGGATTCCGGCCCGAGCCGCGATTACCCGATCATTCCAACATGATTGAGTTCTCCGTCAGGCGTGGGTGCCGGCGGCGGCGCAGGCCATCTGCGCGTTGTTGGCGTCGGTGTTGAGCTGGGTGGCCGAGTCATTGAGTGATTGACCGCCGGTCCGCAGCCCCATCTTCAGCAGCAGCTTCGTGGCACCGAAAGACCATGACCGCATCGGGTTGGCAATGTCGGGCGAGAGCCCCGGTGTGCCGGCGGCATTCATCGCCGACGCAGCAGCTTCGCGCAGCGCCGTCCGGCCACTCGTGTTCGTGGTGCTGATTGTCGGATCCCCATAGTCGGGGCGCTCCACACCTTCGATGGAATCCGCGAAATCGCCGTAGAAGGTCGATGCCGAATCGAGAGCGTCGGCGAACGTCGAGCACGCCGTAACCGCCGGCACGCCAGCGTCATCCGTGCTCGCAACCGGCACCGGCACCGGACCTGCCACCGGCGCACCCGGTGTCACCGGAGGCAACTCGGGCACCCCGGGCGCCGCCGGCCCCGGAGCCCCGGCCTCATCACCGGGTTCGGCGAGTGCCGTGGGCATGGCACCGAACCCAATGCTGAAGGCAATGAGCAGCGATGCAATCCCTCGCTCGTACACCTGAGACGACCTCAACGATTCCTCCGTCAGTCGGATAGCAGTTCGGCGGCAAGCGCCACAGTTGACGTCCGCGCCTCATCGACGCATCTGCCGTCCCCCCGGATCACCTCACGGTCGGGGGTTCACATGTCCAAAAGGTGAACACCCGGCCAACCCGTTCCCCCTAACGGTCGTCCATTGTGTGCCGGCCGGAGTTTTCCCTTCCTCATAATTGGAATGCATTGCCGCGCACCCCATTACCAGGAACCTCACAGGTTCGAAAAATCCAGCTGGATGGGAACGCGGCGGCAGTTGTTGGGGCGCTGTTCACCGTTTCGAAACGCGACCGGTTAATGATTCGTCGCGACAAGAGACCTTGGATCCCTTGGCTTCTGACGACCACGGCGCGTCGCAGACCATCGGGATTCAGAACCACGAGAGGCGCAAGTTCACGCATGTTGAGTCGTTTTGCCCCCCTGGCTGCAGTCTGCATGTTGGCCCCTGTAGCGATTGCGCCCCTTGCATCAGCGGATCCCCCGCCACCGCCGGACCCCGCGCCGGTCGCTGACGTCGCCGCGCCTGCCCCGCCCCCGCCGGACACCGGCGCCGTGCCTTCCTCGCCTCCCGGAGTCCTGGACACCCCGGACGGCTGGCACGTGACGGTGACCGGCTCCAACGAGACCCTGCTTCCGGTCGCTCCGCTGACCACCGCGGTGTCGTCGCGCGAATACCTCGTCGGCGGCACCTTCAACGGAAAAGTCTCCGGCGGTGGCAAGACCAAGCTCACCGGCGGCACGCTGGAGGCCGGCGCTCAGATCGGCTGCGGAATCATCAGCGACGAGACGGAGATCAACCCCGGCATCAGCTTCTCGCCGAGCATCAAGATTCCGTTCACCGGGTCCGCGGGCGATGTCGGCGCCGGTACCGGTATCAGCTTGCAGGGCAAGGTGTACCTGAAGCCGGGCACGGTCACCATCGTCCCGATCGACAAGAAGTCGTTCAAGGGTTCGGGCACCCGCGTGACCATCACGGGCGTCCGCATCAAGTTCGATCAGTGCGCCGGTCAGTCGTTCATTCGTACCTACGCGACTCTGACCAGCTCCACCGACAACACCGACGACGTCATCACCTACCTCGGCGTCACCAAGGCCGTCTGACCTCGGCCCGGATACGACACCGACCATGATTCGCTCTGACCGCCACGCCGATCCCTCGGATTCGAACCCCACGAGAGGCACAAGTTCCCGCATGTTGAATCGATTCGCCACCCTGGCTGCTGTCTGCCTGCTGGCCCCGGTAGCGTTGGCGCCCCTCGCGTCGGCCGACCCGCCGCCACCCCCACCAGCGGACCCGGCTGTCGACGCCGGCCCCCCGCCGGACAACGGAGTCGTCGCGTCCGCCGAGCCCGGCATCGTCACCACCCCGGACGGATGGAAGCTCACCGTCGCCGCGAAAGATGAGACCCAGCTGCCCGTGGCGCCGCTGACCACCGCTGTGTCGTCTCGCGAATACCTCGTCGCAGCCACGTTCACCGGCACCGTCACCGGCGGCGGGTCCACGTCCCTGACCGGCGGCACGCTGGACACCGGCTACCAGATCGGCTGCGGGATCGAACTCGGTCAGGTCCGCCTCATCGGTTCCATCGGCCTGAGCACGTCGGGCTCGACGCTGGCCGGCATCATCCCCACCGGTGTCAGCATGCCGATGTCCGGCACCATCGAGATCCACGCCAAGCCCGGCACCGTCACCAACGTCTCGGTGAACAAGAAGTCGTTCAAGGCCGCGCCGGTGCGTGTCACGTTGAAGGACGTCCACATCAAGATCGACGGCTGCGTGGGTCAGTCCTTCCTGCGGTCCTACGCCACCCTGACCAGCTCCACCACCGACACCGACGACGTGGTCGCTTACTACGGCGTCACCAAGTCGGTCTGACGGGCTGGACGTGAGAGCGAAACACGAAGGCATGAGCGAGAACCCGGACGGCACATTCGCGGTCAAGAACGCGATGGCCACCCTCGCCGCAGCCGGGCTGTTCGTGGTCGGCGCGGCGGTTGCCTGCTCGGCAACCGCCTCCGCCGATCCGGCACCGCCGGAGGTTCCAGGTGCGCCGGCAGTCGCCGCCCCGGCACCGGCTCCCGGGCCACCTCCGCCACCCGGACCCGAGGTGCCTCTCATGGGCGCACCGCTCGGCCCGAGCGGGTTGTCGGTGCTGGGCCAGACCGGGACCGAAACGGCACCCGGCAGACTGGGCACCCCGGCCGGGATCGACATGAGTCCCGGTGCGCTGCTGGGCCAGTATGCAGCTCCGTCGGCGCCCGGCGGGCCGCCAGCCACCAACGCACCTAACCTCAGAGCGTTCAACAACGGAAACTTCTTCCCGCAGAACGAGAAGCCGTCGGCGCCGGGTGAGGGCGCGGTGGTCGGCGTCGCACCGGGCCAGGAGAACGCGGACATCTCCGGGCTCGACTTTCTTCGACAGATGCGCAACATGTCCCACAACGGGAACCTGCGTGGCTCGTTGCTCGGGCAGGTACCCAAAGAGCAACTGGGTGAACCACTTCCGGGCACCGCGCCGCCGCTCGGGACGAACGTCCCGCAGGGGCTCGGTGAGAACCTGCCGGATCCGGCAGCGCCACCGCCGGCGCCGGGAACACCACTCCCCCCGGCGGATCCAGTTCCCGCACCGCCTGCTCCGTGAGACATTTCGGGCAGCATCCGGTGATCCCGGATGCTGCCCGATTGTTTTGTGCCCGCCCATACCCCCGGTCAGTCAAACTCGGCCCGCAGCCGCCAGCAGGACTAATTTCCGTAACTTTCTGTTAACTTCCTGTACATCGGGAATACACTGACTGGCAACGGTCGGGGCTACCGGTGAGAGCGACAGCATGAGATCCGACCGCCGGGAGGGTCGGGATGCTCACTCATGCTCGATATTCGAAAATCACCGGTGTGGCCGTGATCATCCCGGCCATTGCGCTCGGGGCCGCCCCTTTGGCCGCGGCGGAGCCGACTGCGGGCAGCGGGCAACGTGCTGACGAGACCATCTCGGCCCTCAGTGCCGAGGGTTACACCGTGGCGATCAACTGGGTCGGCGGCACCAGCACTTTGCCGCTGGACAGATGCCGGGTCAATTCGATCCACAACCCCAACCGCGGGGTGCCGCCGTTGCCGAAGTCAGCGGTGACGGTCTACGTGGATGTGCAATGCCCAGACGAGAGCGCGAATTCGTGAACGCCCTTGCGAGTCGCGGAGGCATCGGAATCGGATTCGGCTGATCCTCGCTCCGAGCGATCCGGTCGGCTTGCATCAGAATGCGCCGGCATTGGGCGCCGAGGTGGTGGCGTAGGGATTCGACATGGTCGTGGTCGCCGGCGCACTGGTCTCCACCGGGATCTCCTGCGGTGGCGGTGGCGCACTCGATGGTCCGATGTCCTCGCTGGTGCTCACCGGTGTCCGTGGCGAAGTGCTCGTGCTGGTTGTCACCGACCGCGACGACAGCTTGGTGGGCGTCACCGGGGTGAGTCGATCGGGTTGAGGAGGCAGTACCGACTGGTGCGACGTCATCAGGATCGCGAACACCAACGCGCCGATGGCCACCACACCCCCGATGCCGGCGACGACCATCGCCGCGGGGGTCTCGTGCCATGGCGGGCTCGGCGGACCTTCGGTTGAACCGACCCGGTGGTCCCGATCAACGTCCGGCATGCGGCCCCGGGCTCCGGGCGGCGCCGTTGAACGGAAAACCCGACAGCGACAACGCAATCAGCCAGACCACACCCGCCAGCACGGCCAGATCCGCCACGTTGAACACCGGCATCGGGCCGACCGCCAAGAAGTCGATCACCTGTCCCCGCAGCGGACCCGGGGCCCGGAAGAACCGATCGATGAGGTTGCCCGCGGCACCGCCGAGGATCGTTCCGAGGCCCAGCGCCCACCACGGTGAGCGGACATGCACGCCGATCCAGGCAATGACCGCGGCGACCGAAAGGACCACGATGGTCAGCATCACGGTGCGGTTGGCCGCCATCGACAACGCGGCACCAGAGTTGCGGGTGAGCTCGCACGCCAACCAGTCGCCGAGCAACGGGACCGCGCGACCGGGTTCGAGCAGGCCGACAGCCAGCATCTTGGTTCCCACGTCGACCGCAAAGATCGATCCGGCCGCCAGCAACAGCAATCGGCGCCGCGTCGGCTGCGTCGACCGGGCGCCAGAAATACCGGCAATGTCAGCCGTCATCGAATCATTGTCCGCGCGCACCGGCCGGACCGCCGGGCGGCGCGGCTGACGTTTCGATGAACATTTGTGGTCACCGCCGTCGGCGGGGGCGCGCTAGGGTGACCTGGTGTCGGATTCCGTGTTGGTCAGCGTCGACGATCACATCGCAGTCATCACCGTCAACGATCCCGATCGCCGCAATGCGGTGACTTTCGAGATGTCGGCGGCCCTGCGCACCGCGGTCGAGGCCGCCGAGGCCAACCCCGACGTGCACGCCGTGATCGTCACCGGTGCGGGCAAGGCGTTCTGCGCCGGCGCCGATCTGACCGCTCTCGGCGAAGCCACCGAGGACGGTCTGCGCAAGATCTACGACGGGTTTCTGGCCGTCGCGCATTGCACGCTGCCGACGATCGCCGCGGTCAACGGCGCCGCGGTGGGCGCGGGCCTGAACCTGGCGCTGGCCGCCGATGTACGTATCGCGGGCCCGGCGGCATTGTTCGATCCACGATTCCAGAAGCTGGGCATCCATCCCGGCGGCGGCGCCACCTGGATGCTGCAGCGCGGCGTCGGCCCGCAGGTGGCCCGGGCCGCGTTGTTGTTCGGCATGCGCTTCGACGCCGAATCCGCGGTGCGCCACGGCCTGGCCCTGTCGATCGCCGAGGATCCGGTGGGGGCCGCTCGCATGCTCGCCGCAGGCCCGGCCGCCGCGCCGCGCGACGTGGTGATCGCCACCAAGGCGTCGATGCGGGCCACCGCCAATCCGGGGACGGTCGACACCGACCAGCATGGGGCCGCCGTCGACATCGAACTCAGTCCTCAGGCCCGCTCCATCGAATCCCCGGAATTCGCAGCACGTTTGGCTGCTGCCAAACGTAAGTAGCCGGGGTCTAGAGGTCGATCACCGCCAGCTCGGGCGCCTCGAGCAGTGCGCGCAGGTCACCCAGGAACGCGGCGGCCTGAGCTCCGTCGACAACGCGGTGGTCGAAGGCACAGGTCAGCGACATGGTCGGGCGGGCCACCACCGCTCCATCCACCACGACCGGGCGCGGTTTGATCGAGCCCATGCCCAGAATCGCCGCCTCCGGATAGTTGATCACCGGCACACCGTCGTCCAGTCCGAGAGCGCCGAAGTTCGACACGGTGAAGGTCGATCCGCTCAGTTCTGCCGGGCTGAGCGTGCCGGCTCTGGCCTGCGCCACCAGGCCGGCCACCGTGCCGGCCAACTGGCGGGTTGTCATCGCCTGCGCGTCACGGACCACGGGAACCAACAGGCCACGCGGCGCGGCCACCCCGAAGCCCAGATGTACGGCCGGATGCCGGTGAATCTGAGCGCCTTCCGTGGTTTCCAGCCACGTGGAGTTCAGTAGCTGATGCCGTCCCAGCGCCAGGACCAGCAGCCGCAGCGTCAGTACGAACGGCGTGACGGGCAACTCCGCGTCGGCGGCCCGGATTCGGTCACGCAGCTGCAGCAACGCGGCACAGTCGACGTCGACGCGAGCGTTGGCATCGGGGATTTCCTTGTGTGACAGAGACATCCGTCGCGCCATGGCTGCCTGAACACCACCGACGTCGAGAATCTCCGAACTGCCCGCAGCGGCCAGCACGTCGTCGCGGGTGACGAGCCCCTCGGGCCCGGATCCCGGGGTCAGCGCGTCGAGATCCACGTGCAGATCGGCCGCCAGCTTGCGCACGGTTGGTTTGGCACGTGCCCGCGGACTGCCCGGCGTCGGCGTCCGTCTACTGGCATCCATGGTGTCGTCGGCACCGTACCCGACGAGTACCGATTTACGCGGTGTTGCACCATTTTTCGGGGCAGCGGTGGGAACGCCCGCCGGTTCACTGGCGTCGATCCGGACCAGCAGCGACCCGACGGTCAAGGTGTCCCCCGCTGCGCCACCGAGTTCGAGCACCTGCCCGGCGAACGGGCTGGGGATCTCCACCTCGGCCTTGTTGGTCTCGACGGTGCACAGTGTCTGATTGAGCTCGACCGTGTCGCCCACCGCGACACTCCAGCTGGTGATGGTGGCGTCCTGCAGTCCCTCGCCGAGATCAGGGACCAGGAACTGCCGGTTCACGGCTGACCCAGCGCACGCTCGACGCAGTCGAGCAACCGGTCGACGCCGGGCAGCCACGCCTTCTCCAGCCGGGCCGGCGGATACGGCGTGTCAAAACCGGTGGCGCGCAACACGGGTGACTCAAGGTCGTAGAAACACTCCTCGGATATCCGGGCGGCGAGTTCGGCCCCGAAGCCCAGGGTCCGAGGCCCCTCGTGCATCACCACGGCGCGCCCGGTGCGCTGCACCGAGGCCGCGACAGTGTCGAAGTCGACAGGGTTCAGCGAGCGCAGATCGACGACCTCGAGGCTCCAGCCCCGATCGGCGGCCAGGTCGGCGGCGTTCAGCGCGGTACCCACCAGCCCGCCATAGGTGATGACCGTGGCGTCGGTTCCGTTGCGCCGCACCGTGGCCCGGCCGATCGGTGGCGCCGGCGCGCTGGTGTCGACGAGTTCGCGAGCCCAGTAGCGCCGCTTGGGTTCCAGGAAGATCACCGGGTCCGGACTGCTGATCGCGTACCGCAGCAGCCAGTATGCGTCAGACGGGGTGGACGGCACGACCACCTTGAGGCCGGCAGTGTGCAACCAGTACGACTCGGTGGATTCCGAATGATGCTCGACCGCACCGATGCCGCCGAAGGACGGGATCCGCACCGTCACCGGCATCTTCACGTCGCCGTGGGTGCGCATGTGGTATTTCGCCAGGTGGCTGGCGATCTGGTCGAACGCGGGATAGCTGAATCCGTCGAACTGCATCTCCGGGACAGGGATGAAACCGCGAATGGCCAGGCCGATGGAGATGCCGATGATCGCCGACTCGGCCAGCGGAGTGTCGAAGCACCGGTCGGCACCGAAGGTTTCGGCCAGCCCCTCGGTGACCCGGAAGACTCCGCCGAGGGTGGCGACATCCTCACCGAACACCAGCACATGCTCGTCGGCGGCCATTGCGTCGCGTAGCGCCCGGTTGATGGCCGCGACCATCGTCAGTTCGGTGGCCACCGGCATGGACTCCGGCGCCGGAGGCGTGTTGAGAAGAGTCAGAGCCGGATCCCAGGGCTCCGGCGAATCACCCTGAGCGGCAGGACGATCGATGATCTGAGTCATGGGTCTCACGCCTCCTTCGCCAGTTCGGCCAACAGCTGATCGCGTTGGCGTGCCAGATCCGGGGTGATCTCGGCATACACGTTGTCGAACAGCTCGGCCGGATCGGCATCGGCGGCTCCGACGATGGTGTCCCGTAGCTCGGTGCGCAGCCGGTGCGACCGCGCCGCCACCCGTTGGTCCAGACGGTCGTCGAGCACGCCCACGGTCTGAAGGTAGGTGCGGTAGCGCGCGATCGGATCGCGGGCCAGCCAGTCATCGAGCTCGCTCGCCGACCGGTAGCGCGTGGGATCGTCGGACGTCGTGTGCGGGCCCATCCGGTAGGTGACCGCCTCGATGAGCGTGGGACCGCCGCCGTGGCGGGCCCGTTCGGCCGCCTCGGCCATCACCGCATAGCAGGCCAGCACGTCGTTGCCGTCGACGCGGATACCCGGCATGCCGTAGCCGGTCGCCCGATGTGCGATCGACGGCCCGGCCTGTTGCCGGCTCACCGGCACGGAAATCGCCCACTGATTGTTCTGCACGAAGAACACGCATGGCGTGTTGAACACAGATGCCAGGTTGAGCGCTTCGTGCGCGTCGCCCTCGCTGGTCGCGCCGTCACCGAGAAAGGCGACGGTCACCGAATCCTCGCCGAGGCGTTGGGCGGCCATCGCCGCGCCGACCGCGTGCAGCCCGTGGGTGCCGATCGGAATCGCGATCGGGGCGACGCAGCGGCTGGTGAACTCCATGCCCCCATGCCATTTGCCCCGCCACACCGCGCCCATCTGGCCCGGGGTGATCCCGCGCAGCAGGAACGCGCCGATCTCCCGGTACTGCGGGAACAGCCAGTCGGTCTTGCGCAGACAGGCCGTCGCCCCGATCTGCGCAGCCTCCTGGCCGCGACACGACGCGTACAACGCCAGCTCACCCTGGCGTTGCAGGTTGATGAATTCCGCGTCCAGATCGCGGGTGACCACCATGGACTCGTACAGCCAAGCCAGGGTCTCGTGAGGCAGATCGCGACTGTAGCGGGTCTCGCCGGTGGGTGAACCGTCCGCGTCCACCAGACGTACCGGATCCAGATCGACACTCAAGGGTGCCGAAAGCCGCTCAGCCATACCGCCTCCTTCTCGGGTGACGGCATGTTGCGCCGCCAGACCATGAGGTGCTCAGGGCGGCGGCGGTACGTGCAAAACCCCTGGTGAGAGGCCTCTGGCTAATGCCTGGGTGTGGCGCTAGTCAGACGATCCGCTCGGCCCGTCGCAGCACTGGGGCATATCGCCATTATGCGCCCGAATCGAGTTGGGCCGCCTCCAGGCCGGTAACGGATCTCCAGGCGTGTCGGGTTCCTTCACCTCACGGGCAGACGGGATGTCAGGGGGCCAGGGCGACGATGCGCTCGGCGCGGCGCAGCACCGGAGCGTCGACCATGAGGCCGTCGTGCTGAAAAACGCCACGTTCTCCTGCCACCCGATCGAGCACCGCCCGCGCCCAGGCGATCTGCTCCTCGGTCGGGGCGTAGGCCGAACGGATGACCGCGACCTGCGTCGGGTGGATCGCCACCTTGGCGTCGAAACCGACGGCAACCGCGTCATCGGACTCGGCCCGCAGACCTTCGAGATCCTTGATGTCGAGGTACACCGAATCCAGCGCCAGTTTCCCGTAGGCCTTGGCGGCCAGCAGGGTCTGCGACCGCACGTGCTGCGCGACGTCGCGGTAGGTGCCGTCGGGCCGGCGGTTGGCGGTGCCGCCGGTGACGGCGAACAGATCCTCGGCGCCCCACATCACCGCGAAGGCGTTGTCGGGCTGCACCAGCTCGACCACGTTCAACGCCGCCAGCGGGGTCTCGATGAGCACCACGACGTCCAGCGGTGCCAATGCCATCACCTGATCGGCATGCTCGGTCTTGGCCAGCATCACCGTGGTGTAGTCGGTGGCGGCGACCGCCTTGAGGTCGAGCTCATGGTCGGCGGTGTTGGTCGGATTCACCCGCACCACCGTGCGGGCCGGGTCCAGCCGGGTGTCGATCAGTGCCTGACGGGCGGCTGGGCGGTCCTTGGCCGCACACCCGTCCTCGAGGTCGAGAATCACCACATCGGCTGCCGCGGCGGCCTTTTCGAACCGCTCAGGACGATCGGCCGGGCAGAACAACCAACCTGGCCCGTTATTGCCCAGTGCCATCTATGCCTCACCCTCCGGGCGCATCCGCACCATGGTCTTGCGCGACGCGGTGGCCACGATGTCACCGTGCTGGTTGCGGCCGGTGTGGGCGAGGGTCACGATGCCCTCCCCCGGCCGGCTCTTGGACGCGCGCTTCTCGGTGATCTCGGTCTCGGCGTACAGCGTGTCACCGTGGAAAAGCGGCTTGGGGAAGGCGATCTCGGAGAATCCGAGGTTGCCGACGATGGTGCCCTGGGTCAGCTGGGCCACCGACAGGCCGACGAGCGTGGACAGGGTGAACATCGAGTTGACCAACCGCGCGTTGAACGGCGGCAGGGCATCGGAGAACGCCGCATCGAGGTGCAGCGCCTGGGTGTTCATGGTCAGCGTCGTGAACAGCACGTTGTCGGCCTCGGTGATGGTGCGCCCGGGCCGGTGCAGGTAGCGGACCCCGATCTCGAACTCCTCGAACCACAGCCCGCGCTGCTCTATTACCTTCTTGTCCCCACCCTCGGTCACAGGCCCGCCTCCCGCGCGATCAGCATCAACTGCACTTCCGTTGTCCCCTCGCCGATTTCGAGGATCTTGCTGTCCCGATAATGGCGTGCCACCGGGTATTCGTTCATGAATCCGTAGCCGCCGAAGATCTGGGTGGCGTCGCGGGCGTTGTCCATCGCTGCCTCGCTGGACACCAGCTTGGCCACCGATGCCGCCTTCTTGAACGGCTTGCCCGACAGCATCAATGCCGCGGCGTCGTAGTAAGCGGCGCGGGCCGTGTGGGCGCGGGCCTCCATCCGGGCGATCTTGAAAGCGATGGCCTGGTAGGTGCCGATGGCGGCGCCGAAGGCCTGACGTTCCTTGGCGTACTTGACGCATTCGTCCACACAGCCCTGGGCGACACCGACCGACAGCGCCGCGATGGCGATGCGGCCCTCATCGAGGATGCGCAGGAAGTTGGCGTAGCCGCGACCCCGCTCGCCGAGCAGGTTCTCGGCGGGCACCCGGACGTCGTCGAAGCTCAACGGGTGGGTGTCCGACGCGTTCCAGCCGACCTTGTTATAGGCCGGTTCGGCGGTGAACCCTTCGATGGGCACGGGCACCAGGATCGACGAGATCTCTTTCCTGCCGCCGTCACGCTCACCGGTGACGGCCGTGACCGTCACGAGCTTGGTGATGTCGGTACCTGAGTTGGTGATGAACTGCTTGGAGCCGTTAATGATCCAGTGACCGTCGTCCATCTTGGCGGTGGTCTTGGTGGCCCCGGCATCGCTGCCGCCGCCGGCCTCGGTCAGGCCGAACGCGCCCAGCGCCTTGCCGCTGGCCAGCAGCGGCAGCCACTCTTCCTTCTGGGCGTCGTTGCCGAAGCGGTACACCGGCATGGCGCCCAGCGAAACCCCGGCCTCCAGCGTGATGGCCACGCTCTGATCGACCTTGCCCAATTCCTCCAGGGCTAGGCACAGCGCGAAGTAGTCACCGCCCATGCCGCCGAACTCCTCGGGGAACGGCAGACCGAACAGGCCCATGTCGGCCATGCCGGCCACAACCTCGTACGGGAACGAGTGTTCCTCATCGTGTTTGGCGGCCACCGGGGCGACGACGCTCTGGGCGAAGTCGCGGACGGTCTTGGCCAGTTCCGCGTAGTGATCCGGCAGAGTGCCGGTGGACAGAAAGTCCGTCATTGTTCGTTCTCCTGTGTTGCAACGGTAATCCGGGCCAGCGGCTGGCCCACCTTGACCTGGTCGCCGACGGCGACAAGTAGTTCGGCCACACCGTCGGTGGGGGCCGTCAGCGCATGCTCCATCTTCATCGCCTCCACGGTGACCACCATGGTTCCGGCGGTCACCTCGGCGCCGCTCGCAACGCCCACGGCGACAACCGATCCCGGCATGGGGCTGACGAGTTCGGCGTCGCCGCTGTGCTCGTCGTCGGGTCGCACCGGCGCCTCGCGCACCTCCTCGACGACGTAACTGCGCCCGGCACCGGCGAGCCAGAGTTGACCGATCCCGCCGCTCAGCTGTGTTGCGACCAGGTACTCGGCCCGCATCCCGTCGAGCGTGAAGGTGAACCGATCCCCGACGAAAGCCGCGCTGACGGTGTGGGTTTCACCGTTTTCGACGGAGGCGGTGGCCTGGTCGGGAGTGCCGGTGAGGTACACGTGATCGGTGCGGTCGCCGGCCCGCAACCGGAAGGCCGCCGGCGCACGCTCCCCCACCCGCCACCCCGTGGGCCGGGCCCACAGATCGTCACCGGCCTCGGTCCAGTTGCTGATCCACTGGTAGGCCGCCGCCGCGATCAACTCCGCATCGCCGAGCGCCTGGGGCGCGAAATCCGGTGCCCGACGGTCCAACAGGCCGGTGTCCAGCCGGCCCGCGGCCACATCGGGATCGGCCAGTAGGAAACGCAGGAACTCGGTGTTGGTGGTCAGGCCCAGTACCGCCGTATCGGCCAGCGCCCGGTCCAGCTTGTGCAGCGCCGCCGCCCGGTCGGCGCCGTGAGCGATGACCTTCGACAACATCGGGTCGTAGTCGCTGCCGACGACGGTGCCCGCGGTCAGACCGGAATCCACCCGGACCCCGGGCCCGTTGGGCTCGCGCAGTCCGAGCACGGGCCCGCCCGTCGGCAGGAAGCCGTTGGCCGGGTCCTCGGCGTACACCCGGACCTCCACCGCATGCCCGGCCATGACGACATCGTCCTGGCCGATCGCGAGCTTCTCCCCGGCCGCGATGAGGACCTGTTGTTCCACCAGGTCGACGCCGGTGACCATCTCGGTGACCGGATGTTCCACCTGAAGCCGGGTGTTCATCTCCATGAAGAAGAACTCGTCGGGCGCATCGGCGGACACGATGAACTCCACCGTGCCGGCGCCCGTGTAATCGACACTACGCGCGGTGTCGCATGCGGCCGCACCGATGCGGGCCCGGGTGGCCGGATCCAACAGCGGTGAGGGCGCCTCTTCGACGACCTTCTGGTGCCGGCGCTGCAGGCTGCATTCCCGCTCGCCCAGATGGATCACGTTGCCGTGTCCGTCGGCGAGCACCTGCACCTCGATATGGCGGGGCCGCAACACAAATCGTTCCAGGAACAGGGTGTCGTCGCCGAAGGCCGCGGCCGCCTCGCGCCGGGCACTCACCAGGGCGGCCGGAAGGTCCGCGGCCTGCTCCACCACTCGCATACCCTTGCCGCCCCCGCCCGCCGACGGTTTGACCAGTACCGGGAAACCGACCTCCGGCGCCCCCGCGATCAAGTCCTCATCGGTCAGGCCCGGACGCGAGATGCCGGGTACGACAGGGACACCGAATGCAGACACCGCGGCCTTGGCCGCGATCTTGTCGCCCATCGTGGCGATCGCCGCAGCGGGCGGGCCGATGAACACGATTCCTGCGGCCTGTAGCGCGGCGGCGAACTCCGCGTTCTCGGAAAGGAAGCCATACCCGGGGTGCACCGCCTGCGCCCCGGTGCGCTGCGCGGCAGAGACCACTGCAGCGATATCGAGGTAGCTCTGCCGGGCCGCGGCAGGTCCGATACGCACCGCCACGTCTGCCTCCAGGACATGACGGGCGCCGGCGTCGGCATCGCTGAACACCGCGACCGACCGGATGCCCATGGCCCGCAGGGTGCGGATGACCCGCACCGCGATCTCGCCACGGTTGGCCACGAGGACTGTGTCGAATCCGAGGCTCTTCATCATCACCATCACATCCGGAATACGCCGTAGGAGACCGGCTCCAGCGGAGCCTGGCCGACAACCGAAAGGGCAAGTCCGAGCACGGTTCTGGTGTCGGCCGGGTCGATCACGCCGTCATCCCAGAGCCGGGCCGTCGAATAGTACGGGTTGCCCTGGTGCTCGTATTGGGCGCGGATCGGCGCCTTGAACTCTTCTTCCTCCTCGGCGCTCATGTCGCCGCGCACGGTGGCCAGCACCGAAGCGGCCTGCTCGCCGCCCATCACCGAGATGCGGGCGTTGGGCCACATCCACAGGAACCGCGGCGAATAGGCGCGTCCGCACATCGAGTAGTTGCCCGCGCCGTAGGAGCCGCCGATCACCACGGTCAGCTTCGGCACCCGGGCGCAGGCCACCGCGGTGACCATCTTGGCGCCGTGCTTGGCGATGCCCGAGGCCTCGTAGTCGCGGCCGACCATGAAACCGGCGATGTTCTGCAGGAACAGCAGCGGCGTCTTGCGCTTGTCGCACAGTTCGATGAAATGTGCTCCCTTGAGCGCGGATTCGCCGAACAGCACACCGTTGTTGGCGACGATGCCGACCGGGTTGCCGTGGATGCGGGCGAACCCGGTGACCAGGGTGGTGCCGTACTCGGCCTTGAATTCGTTGAACTCGCCGCCGTCGACGATGCGGGTGATCACCTCGTGCACGTCGTAGGGAACCCGGGCGTCGACCGGGACCACGTCGTAGAGCTCGGTCTGGTCGGCGACGGCGTCCACTGTGGGCGTCACGGCCCACGGCGGCGCCTCGGCCGGGCCCAGGGTGGCGACGATGTTGCGCACGATCCGCAGGGCGTCGCGGTCGTCGTGGGCCAGGTGGTCGGTGACGCCGGAGGTCTTGGAATGCAGATCCCCGCCCCCGAGGTCCTCGGCGGTGACGACCTCACCGGTAGCGGCCTTCACCAGTGGCGGGCCACCCAGGAAGATCGTGCCCTGGTTGCGCACGATGACGGCCTCATCGCTCATCGCGGGCACGTAGGCCCCGCCCGCGGTGCACGAGCCCAGCACGGCGGCGATCTGGGCGATGCCCTGCGCGCTCATCGTGGCCTGGTTGTAGAAGATCCGGCCGAAGTGTTCGCGGTCGGGGAACACCTCGTCCTGGCGCGGCAGGAAGGCCCCGCCGGAGTCGACGAGGTAGATGCACGGCAGCTTGTTCTGCAACGCGATCTCCTGTGCGCGCAGATGCTTCTTGACGGTGACCGGGTAATAGGTGCCGCCCTTGACGGTCGCGTCGTTGGCGACGATCAGGCATTCGCGGCCCGAGACCCGACCGATGCCCGCGATCATCCCGGCGCCGGGGCACTCGTCGTCGTACATCCCGTCGGCGGCCAGTGCGGCGACCTCCAAGAACGGACTGCCCGGGTCCAGCAGGCCGTCGACCCGGTCGCGGGGCAGCAATTTACCCCGGTCGACGTGGCGTTGACGGGCCCGCTCGGGGCCACCGAGGGCGGCGGTGGCGAGCTTGGCGCGCAACTCCCCAACCAGCGCCAGATGCTCGTCGCGGTGCGATGACAAGGCGGCTCCCATTTCGGTTAATGACAACTAACTGATGGTAGGTTAGTTTTCATTAACTGAGTTGTCTACCCCCGAAAGGCGCCATGTCCGACAGCGCCGTCACACGTCGCAGCAAGGCCAAGTCCGACCGCCGCAGCCAACTGATCGCTGCCGCCGAACGGCTTGTGGCCGAACGCGGTTACCTCGCGGTACGCCTCGACGACATCTGCTCGGCGGTCGGCATCTCCGGACCGGCCATCTATCGGCACTTCCCCAACAAAGAGGCCCTCCTGGTCGAACTGCTAGTCGGGATCAGTACCCGCCTGCTCGCGGGCGCACAGGAGGTCACCGCCCGAAGCGCCCCGCCCGCCGACACCCTCAATGGTCTGGTGGACTTCCACCTCGACTTCGTCTTCGGCGAGCCCGACCTGATCCGCATCCAGGACCGCGACCTGGCCCATCTACCGGACGCCGCCAAGCGTCAGGTGCGACGGTCCCAGCGGCAGTACGTGGAGATCTGGGTGGGAGTCCTGACGCAGGTCAACCCGGACCTGGCCGAGGACGACGCCCGCGTGATGGCGCACGCCGCGTTCGGCCTGCTGAACTCCACCCCGTACAGCGTGAGACCCGCTGTCCCCAAGACACATTCACGCGCGGTACTGCGCCGGATGACGCTGGCGGCACTCACTGCCGGCTAGGCACCGAACGCCTTGGACAGCCAACGGGTGGCGGCATCGACCAGCACCGCGCGGTTCTCCCGTTTGACGATCTCGTGTCCGTCATCGTCGAAGATCAGCAGTTCGACGGTGCGCCCGCGCTCCATCAGCGCGTCGTACATCTGGTGCGATTCATCGGGCAGCACGTTGGTGTCGTTTCCACCGTGCACCAGCAGCAACGGGGCGATTACCGCATCAGCCTTCGGCAACGGCGAAAGCCTTTCCAGCAGATCACGATCCGCGACCGGGTGGCCGTATTCGGGATAGGACGCTGCCGCGATCCACGGCTCGGTGGTGTGGTAGAAGCTGTTCAGATCACTCATCCCGCAGATGCTGATGCCGGCCACGAACAACTCCGGATGGAAGGCCAGCGCCGCCTGCGTCAGATAGCCGCCGTACGACCATCCGGTACAGGCGAGCCGGTCGGCCGGCGCAACGCCCCGGTCAACCAGATACTTCGCACAATCGGCGACGTCGTCGATCGCGGCGAACCGCAACTCCTTGTCGTCGGCGTGCACGAACGCCCGGCCGAATCCGCCCGAACCGCGCACATTCGGCGTCAACACCGCGAAACCCGCTTCCAGCAGGGCCGGGAAGATCTCGTTGTATTCGGGCCGCGCCTGCCCCTCTGGACCGCCGTGCAGGAACATCACCGCGCCGACCACCTCGACCGCCGGCCGGTACAGCCACCCGGTGAGTTCCAAACCGTCGCGCGCGCTGATCCGTTCCAGTGTCGGCGCCGAGGTGAGCGGGCCGCGGCTGGGTTCCCGGTCGATCCGCTCCCACTCCAGCGAGCGTGGATCGACGAGCTCGACGGTGCGCGGTAGCGACGGCCCCTGCACGGTCACCGCCACCATGGACCCGCCCGCGCTGATGCTCAGCTCGCCGGCAACGGGGCCGGGCAGCGCAATCGGCACCGACAACGTCTCGTCGGCATACTCCAGGATCTGCAACTCGCTGCGACCGTCGATGTTCCACAACAACGCGACGGTGGACAGATCGTCGCTGACCACGAACTCGTCGAGCTCATAGCCGGCCCGCTCGGCGACCACGTGATAGGTCACGCCCTCGGCGGTGACCGTGACCTCCAGGAGCCGGGCGTGGGAGGCGCCGTTGTCGCTGCGGATCAGAGCCCGCACGAAACCTTCGGTGCTGTTGGGTTCGTAGGTGCCGGCTGGGTGGTAAAGCCTGGTTTCGCCGTCGAAACCACTGCGGAGCCTGCGCGGTGTGTGATCGTCGAGAATCACACCGAAATCGGTGACCGAGCCGGGATCTGATGGCAGCAGCGCGATCTCGGTGAGCCCCCACAGCATGATGAGCTCCTGGTATCCACGTGGGCCGACCCGCACGAGCGAGGCTCCCGCCCACGCGTCCACCAGCCGGCCGCCCGAGCGCCGGTCGAGCACCAGAGTGTCCCCGGTGGCCGGATCGATCAGACATGAGCTGCCGACGCCGTCCTGCCCGGTGAGGATCGCCGCAATCTGGGTGCCGTCCCAACTGATCAGTTCCGCGGTGCCCTCGGCGTCGGGCGGCCAGTAGTCGATCCGACGCGCATCCCGGTCGTCGGGATCGGTCGTCACCACCCAGATCTGGCTGCGGGTCCCGCCTTCGGGAGCCACCTCGCAGGCCAGCCAATGGCCGTCGGCGGAATGGATGACTTTCGTCACTGGACCCACCACGGGCAGCTCGACGTCACGCGAGGAACTGGCCCGCCATCCGCGCAGGAAACGCTGCACCGCGCGCGGATAGCCGCCGTCGTCGACCAAGTGGGCAAAGGCCGTCGCATCCGGTGACAACGACGCGCCGTAGTTCACCCGCACATGCCGATCCGCGGCCACCTCGCGCCCTCCTGTCACTTCCGCATTCCACTCCAGCATCTCTCACCGCCGCCCAATCGCTGGGACCTCGGCCGCAGCGGACTGAGCATCCGCACAGGTACCCTCGCAGCCATGAGGTGGGCATGACCGATTCACCACGCCGCGACGGGTCCGAACCGACCCAATCTTTGGGTAGCGGCTACCCCGTGAACTATCCAGATCCGGCGTACTCGAACCAGCCGCCGTATCCCGCGTACCCGGCTGTGCCCGGTACGCCACCGCAGGCGTCCCCGAATCCCACCCAACAGCTGCCTCCCCAGCCTCCCTACGGATACGACCCCAGCGCAACCGGCCAGTCGCCGGGCGCGCCCACTCCGCCGCCGGAGCCCGATGGTCACGAACCCCGGCTGTGGCTGTGGATCCTGGCCGGGGTGGCAGTCCTGGTCGCCCTCGGCCTGGTCGTCGCGCTGGTGATCGCCAACGGGTCGAGCCAGGAAACCGTGGTCGCGCCGCAACCCATCACTCCGCAGCCCAGCTTCAGCACGTCGCCGAAGCCCACCACCACGACCTCGCGCGCACCGCGGCCGGTCCCTCCGCCCGCCGGCGCCCCGCCCACGGAGACCACACCCGGGGCAACCGAGACCGTCACCTACGAGGTCACCGGCGAGGGCCGGGCCATCAACATCACCTACCTGGACACCGGCAACATGCTCCAGACCGAGTTCAACGTCATGCTGCCGTGGAGCAAGCAGGTCGAACTGGCTCAGCCGGCGACCGAAACCGCCAGCGTTAGCGTCGTGAATTTCGGCCCCGAAGTGGCCTGCACCGTGACCGTCAACGGCGTACAGACCCAACATCGCACCGGCTCGGGAATCACGATCTGCGTCGGCACTCCCTGAGTCGTCGGCCGACGACTCAGGGGCGGCTCCGACGAATCATCCGTCGTCAGCTCACGACGTCGTCACGGCGGGGCCGGGCTGGCGGGTGGGCACCCGTACGGCCAACATGCCGGCCAGTCCGAGCACCAGCACCAGCACCAGGCCGCCCATCCCGGCACGGTCGGCGCCGAAGATGTCGATGAACGTGAAGAACAGCCACGGCGCCAGGAACGACGCCGCGCGCCCGACGGTGGTGTAGAGCCCGAACGCCACGCCCTCCTTGCCGTCAGCGGTGATCCGCAGCATCAAGTTGCGTGCTGCGGACAGCGTCGGCCCGATAAACAGGCACAGCAGCAGGCCACACACCCAGAAGGCCACGGGCCCCGACAGCATCAGCAGGGACAGCGCCACCACGATCAGACAGACCAGCGACACGACGATGACGGGTTTGGAACCCACCCGATCATCGAGGAGACCACCGCTGACAGCCCCGACCGCCGCGATCACACAGGCACTGATCCCGAACAACAGCACATCCGCCTGGGAGATCCCGTAGACGTTGACACCGAGTACCGCTCCGAACGTGAAAACCCCGGCCAACCCGTCGCGGAACACCGCGCTCGCCACCAGGTAGTAGACGACGTTGTGGTCGCGTTGCCATTCACCGCGGATCTCGGCCCACAATTTGCGGTAGGCGCCGAAGAAGCCGACGCGTTCGACCACGCCGACGGCGGGCACGCGAGGAACCATCACGAAGATCGGCAGCGCGAACAACACGAACCAGACCGCGGTGAGCAGCATCACCGCCCGCACGTTCTGCCCGTCCGCGACCGGAATGCCCAGCAGCCCACGGGTATCGCCGTCACCGGCAATGAACCCGACGTAAGCCAGCAGCAACAGCACGACACTGCCCGCGTAGCCCAACGCCAGGCCGAGCCCGGAGATCCGCCCGGAAGTCTCGGGCGTGGACAACTGTCGCAGCATCGCGTTGTAGGGCACCGTGGCCAGCTCGTTGCAGGCTGCGGTGCAGGCCAACAGCACAAGCCCCGGCAGCAGGAAGCGGTGGTCGTCACGGATCAGGCTCATCGCCGACGTCAACAGCACGGCCGCACCGGTCATCACCGCCAGCACCCGACGCCGCCGCTCCGGCGCATCGACCCAGATTCCGGTGACCGGGGCCAGCAGGGCCACCGCGAGACCGGCAACCGTCATGGCGCGCCCCAGCCAGCTGGCCGGCGTGGTGTCCCCAGGGAGGTCCGCGCCGACGCTGCCGGTCAGGTACACCGAGAAGACGAATGTCACGGCGATGGCGTTGAGGCCCGTCGCACCGCAGTCCCACAATGCCCACGCGAGCACCCTCGCCCGCCCTGGGTTCATCATGCCCGCCACCTTATGGCCTCCCGCTCCTCTTAGGATTGGCCGCATGCCAGTACCCGCCCCCAGTCCGGATGCCCGTGCCGTCGTCACCGGCGCCTCACAGAACATCGGCGAAGCGTTGGCCACCGAACTCGCAGCCCGCGGCCACCACCTGATCATCACCGCGCGGCGGGAGGACGTGCTGACCTCCCTCGCCCAGCGCCTCACCGAGCGCTACGGAGTCACTGTCGAGGTGCGCGCCGTCGACCTCGCCGACCCCACAGCACGGGGCGTCCTGTGCGACGAACTCGCCCAGCGCGAGATCTCGATCCTGTGCGCCAACGCGGGCACCGCCACTTTCGGCCCGGTCGTCGACCTCGATCCGGCCGGCGAGAAGGCACAGGTGCAGCTCAACGTCCTCGGCGTGCACGATCTGGTGTTGGCGGTGCTGCCAGGGATGGTCAAACGCGGATCCGGCGGCATCCTGACCTCCGGATCCGCGGCAGGCAACTCACCGATCCCCAACAACGCCACCTACGCGGCCTCCAAGGCGTTCGCCAACACGTTCAGCGAGTCGCTGCGTGGCGAGCTCAAGAACGCCGGCGTACACGTCACCGTGCTGGCGCCGGGCCCGGTGCGCACCGATCTGCCCGACGCGGCCGAGCAATCCCTGGTCGAGCGGCTGATTCCCGACTTCCTGTGGATCTCAACCGAATACACCGCCAAGCTGTCGCTCGACGGCCTGGAGAAGAACAAGATGCGGGTGGTACCCGGGGTGACCTCAAAGGCCATGTCGATGGCCAGCGGCTACGCGCCGCGGGCCATCGTCACGCCGATCGTGGGCGCCGTCTACAAGAAGCTCGGCGGGGGCTAGAGCTTCGCGGCGCTCTCAGCGGCGGCGGCCCGTTCCGAAGATGCTGCGGGTGATCTCGCGGCCGAGAACGGTGCCCGCCGAGCGCATCGCGCTCTTGAACGCCGAGCTCTTGAGCACCTGCTCGAGCATCCCCGGCTCTGCCGGCTGCGCCGGGGCCGGCATCGCCTCGATTTCGCCCGAGGCCTCGACACCGCCGAAGCCGCCCGGATCGTCGGCGGCCGGCGGCGGGGCCAGCTTGGCGGTCAGCCGCTCATAGGCCGAATCGCGATCCACGGTCTGGCCGTACGTCGCCTGCAGCGGGCTGGCCTTGGCGGCGGCCGTGATCGCGTCGTTCCCGATGGTGTCCATCAACGACCGCGGCGCCCGCATCCTCGTCCAGGCCACCGGTGTCGGCGCGCCCTTCTCCGAGAGCACCGTGACCACAGCCTCGCCGATCCCCAACGACGTCAGCGCCTTCTCCAGGTCGTAGACATCGGTCTTCGGGTAGGTGCGCACCGTCTTCGACAGCGCCTTCTGGTCGTCAGGGGTGAACGCGCGCAACGCATGCTGCACCCGGGCACCCAGCTGCGACAGCACCTCGTTGGGCACATCGGTGGGCAGCTGCGTGCAGAAGAACACGCCGACGCCCTTCGAGCGGATCAGCTTGACGGTCTGCTCGACCTGTTCCAGGAACGCCTTGGACGCGTCGGTGAAAAGGAGATGTGCCTCATCGAAGATGAAGACCAACTTGGGCTTGTCGATGTCGCCGACCTCGGGCAGGGACGTGAACAGATCGGCCAGCACCCACATCAGGAACGTGGAGAACATCACCGGTCGCGCGGCCTGCGAACCCAACTCCAGCAGGCTGATGACGCCGCGGCCCTGAGCGTCGGTGCGCAGCAGATCCTTGGGCTCCAGCTCGGGTTCACCGAAGAACGAATCGGCGCCCTCGGCCTCCAGGTTGACCAGGGCCCGAAGGATGACGCCCGCCGTCGTGGTCGACACCGCCCCGAGCGCCTTGAGTTCGGGCTTGCCCTCATCACCGGTGAGGAACTGGATCACCGAACGCAGGTCCTTGATGTCCAGCAGGGGCAGGCCCTTCTGATCGGCCCAGTGGAAGATCAGGCCGAGCGTGGACTCCTGGGTTGCATTGAGGCCCAACACCTTCGACAGCAGGATCGGGCCGAAACTGGTGATCGTGGCCCGCACCGGTACCCCGATGCCCTCCGTGCCCAGCGACAGGAACTCCACCGGGAACGCCGTCGGCGTCCAGGTGTCACCGGTGTCCTTGGCCCGCTGCTCGGTCTTGTCGTTGGCCTCGCCGGGCTTCGACAAGCCCGACAGGTCGCCCTTCACGTCGGCCATCACGACTGGAACGCCGGCGGCCGAGAGCTGCTCGGCGATCACCTGCAGCGTCTTGGTCTTGCCGGTACCGGTGGCGCCCGCGATCAACCCGTGCCGGTTGACCGTGGCCAACGGGATACGGACATGCGCGGTCGGGTCGACGGCGCCGTCGACGACGACCGTTCCCAATTCCAGTGCCTGGCCTTCGACTGCGTAGCCGGCAGCAATCTGCTGCGCGGGGGTGGCTGTCGATTCGGTGGTCATGCCGCGGTCCTCCCAGTTTGCGCGAACGAGCCAATCGGGGTCTGACACTACTTGTCAGTCGGCGCGTGCGGTGGGTGTCGCGGCTCGCCGACCGGTATGGGAATACTGTGGATCTTCGTGCGAGACGAACTGGTATGGATCGATTGCGAGATGACCGGCCTCGACCTCAAGTCCGATCGTCTGATCGAGATTGCGGTTCTGGTCACCGACGCTGACCTGAACATCCTCGGTGACGGCCTGGACGTGGTTATTCACACCGACGACGAGGCGCTGTCGTCCATGGTCGACGTGGTCAAACAGATGCACACGCGGTCCGGGTTGATCGAAGAAGTCCGAGCGTCGACCGTCGATGTGGCCACCGCCGAAGAGATGGTGCTCGACTACATCCGCGGCCACGTCAAGACGGCCAAGTCCGCTCCCCTGGCCGGCAACTCGATCGCCACCGATCGCGGCTTCATCGCCCGCGACATGCTCAAACTCGACGATTACCTGCACTATCGGATGATCGATGTCAGCTCGATCAAGGAACTGTGCCGCCGCTGGTACCCCCGGATCTATTTCGGCCAGCCGGAGAAGGGCCTCGCACACCGCGCCCTGGCCGACATCCACGAGTCGATCCGCGAACTCAAGTACTACCGCTCGACCGCGTTCGTCGCCCAGCCCGGGCCGTCTACCAGCGACATCGCTGCGATCGCGGCCGAGCTCGGCCCACCGAAGGACGACGCGACCGAAACCGATTCGGCGGTAGGACACCCGAGCAGTTAGTATCTACGAGCCGCATATGCCGAAAGGCAGCGCGGCGATGGTGGCTGTAGTTCAGTTGGTAGAGCACCAGGTTGTGATCCTGGCTGTCGCGGGTTCGAGTCCCGTCAGCCACCCCGATATCGGGAACGCCGTCTGCGCAAGCAGGCGGCGTTTCTGGTTTGCGGCCCTCCTGCCGCTCAGCTCGGATGTGGGAGCCATTCCAACGGATGCAGGAACAGCCAGGCGCTGAAACCCAGCGTCGTCACGGCGAACACCAGCACTGGAAGCCGACTGAGCAGATTTCGCCGCAGTGCGATCACGACGACGACGAACATCGATGCCGCCTGCGACCAGACCGCAGCGGTCAATGGCCACCCGTCGTCGAAGACCCTGGCCGCCGGCAAGTAGAGCAGCAGGGCAACGAACGCCATGTACAGCGCCACGACGGCCGCGGCGACGGACAATCCACCGATCAACAGAATGTTGGCCACGAGTCGCAGGCGCGGGGCGCCGGACCTTGTGAGCCGGAGCAGCCAGCCCACAAGTGCACATACCAACGCCCCAAGAACAAGCCAGTCCCATTGCACGCAGCGAGTGTCGCAGCTGGGTGCAGCCATCTGCGTGACCAGACGACGAGCACGACCCGTCTCACCGCGCCCGGCGCCTACTCAACCTTCTCAACCCTTGAGGTCTGGATCCCACGTCGACGGCAGCATCGGCGCCGTCGGACCTTCACCGAACCCGGCCTCACCGAACGTCGTCAATCCCGTCGTCGTCGCATCCGGCTTGTCGAGCACCCCGGAAAAGCCCAGTGGCCCCGCACCGCGATCCGATACCGTCGGCGACGCGTCCGGTGCGGTGCCACCGTCCGGATCAGCCTCGAGGTCCATGTACTCGTTGCCATGACCTCTGTCCCGCATCCCGGCTCGTCGGCGTCGGCGGGCCCGCGCCTCGCGGGCCAGTTCGCCGGCTGCGGCCCCGGCGGTATCGGGCGCTGCGGCTTTCTTCTTGGCGCCCGCTGCAACGTTGGCTCGCGCGGCGGCCGGGACGGCGGCACCGGGCGAACCGATCAGGTAAGGCGGGAAGAATCCCGGTCCACCACCAGGGGCAGCCGAGGGCGCCGATCCGGAGGCGGCGGTTGCCGACGCCGACCCGCCGGTCGAGGGGGCCGCGGGAGCCGAAGGCGCAGTCGGAGCCGGTGAGCCGCTCGGCACCGTCGACGTGCTCCCGGCGGCAGGCCAGGATCCAGAGTCGCTGCCGGCCGGAACTTCCGCGCCGACTGAGACGGGCGGCTGGATTGCGGCCAGGCCGGTGATCGCCCACCCCAGGTTGGCAATCACCACGCTCAGAGCGGGCTGAATCAGCGCCGGGGACAACTGAACAACGACCTGCAGCAGCTGAGCCGCATGGAAGGCCATGTCGGCCAGCACCATAGGCAGATTGGTCAACAGCGCAGCGGGATCGTTCAGCAGATTGTCGATCAGTAGGTGAATGTTCTCCAGCTGCTCTTGACCGACTTCCAGCCACCACCGCGGGTCGAGCGGGCTCAGGTCGCCGTGGCCATGGTCGTCATGGTCGCCGTCATGGTCATGGTCGCCGTCGTGGTCATGGCCGCCGTCGTGGTCATGGTCGCCGTCATGGTCATGGTCGCCGTCGTGATCGTGGTCGTGGTCGCTGTGCAGGATCCGCGGCGCCACCGGCGGGGCCGGGGTGGATGCCACCGCCGTCTCGGACACCGCCTGATAGACGGTCATCGTGGTGGCAGCCAGGATCCACATCCGCACGTAGTCGGCCTCGGTCACCGCGATCGGAATGGTGTTGATTCCAAAGAAGTTGGTGGATACCAGCACCGCCTGCCGTGCATGGTTGGCGGCCAACTCTGCCAGGGTGGGCATCGCCGCCAATGCACTGGCATAGGCCGCGGCTGCGGTTTCATGCTGGACGGCGATCGCCGACGTGTCGGCGCTGACCTGGTGCAACCACGCCAGGTACGGAAGATGAGCAGCCACGTACCGTTCCGCACTCGGACCCTGCCACGCTCCCGCTTGTACCGCACCCAACACCGCCACGAGTTCTGTTGCCACCGCGGCATATTCGACGCTCAACGACGACCACGCGCCGGCCGCAGCCAACATCGCACCGGGACCCGGGCCGCTGGTCAGCAACGCTGAATGCACCTCCGGCGGCGAGGCCATCCATACCGCGGCCATGAGAAACCCTCCTTGTAGACCGGCTACCCGAAGCGTCCAAGTTATTGATTATGATTGTCATTATCAATGAATCTGGTGAAACTCATAGAAAAGCCGGCCGGAAGCAGCTTCAGGTTCGGCAAGATCGCCACATGTGGCGCACCGACATTTGGTCTCGGACATGCGTCGCGGAGTGCGCGCAGCCCAAGCACGCCAGATGGGGCCAAAGGCCTTGTGACCGAACGGCCCTCACGACCTCGGAGGTATCGCAGCGACCGGAATCACCGGCCGCGGGATCGAATTGCGGACTACAGCGGACTACTTCGTCGCGTCGACCGAGTCCGTCTTCTTCTTGATCCGTGGGGCGAGTTGCACGATCTCGGGCACCACGGTCGGATTCTCGTAGGCGGTGGTCACCAACGACACCAGGGTGTTGGCGACGTCGCGCAGGGCCGACATCCGGGCCGGCAGGGCGCCCTGGGCCACCCACGTCTTGACCAATTGGTCCAGCAGGTCGCGGTCCGCACCGCGCAGGATCTCGGTGTCGTCGGTTGGGCCGACGCCCACCCGAATCAGCGACAGCTCTGGATGCTCGATACGCCAGGAGTTCAGGATCTCGTCGAGAGCGGCCTTGCTCGCGCTGTATGCCGCCACACCGGCCCGCGGACGGCCCACGTCATAGCTGGAGGCCACCAGGACCACGCCGTTCTCGGCCAGTCGGGGCGTCGCGGCACGCAACACGTTGTTGGCACCGACGGTGTTGACGCTGAACGCGTGCAACCAGGTGGCCACGTCGGTGTCCTCGATGTGGGCGAACGGGATCACCGTGCTGGTGAACACCACGGCGTCCAGGCCGCCCAGCGCGTCAGCCGCGTCATTGACCACGCGACTGATGGCCGCGGAGTCCTCGACGTCAAGTTCGTAGGCGACGCCGCCGATGGCGTCTGCCAGGGAATTCAGCAGGTCGATACGTCGCGCGGCCACGGCGACCTTGGCGCCGCGTTCGGTGGCACTGACCGCAACAGCGTGGCCGATGCCCGACGAGGCACCGACGACGAGGAGACGCAGCCCGGCTGCATCGGCTCGCTGACCGCTCATTCTGGATCAACCTCCATGGTTCATCTCAAGGTGTTAGGTCACCCTTCGTTCGTCGGACATTACCGCGTGCGATGAGTTCCGGCCGCGCGGTGGGTCCACTTGAGAGACCGTGTTTTCACCGACGAACAATCAGGAGCCGTCCATGACGACAGGAAAGCCTCCGATAGTCGACCAGCAGACCTGGCAGACCGCGCTCGACGAATTGCGGCGCCGGGAGAAGGCCGCCACCCGGGAATTGGACGCGATCGCGGCGGCACGACGGCGACTGCCGATGGTGGAGCTGCCCGATTACACGCTGATCGGCGCGGACGGCCCGGTGCGGCTGGCCGACGTGTTTGGCGGCCACACGCAGTTGATCACCTACCACCACATGTGGACCGACGGCGCCGAATGGCAGTGCGGCGGTTGCACGGGCTTCACCTCACAGTTCACCCGACTCGACTTCCTGGACAACTACGACGCCCGCTTCGTCATCGTCACCAACGGTCCGATCGAGGAGGCTCTGACCTACCGCGACAAGGTCGGTAACCGGATGGAGTGGTACTCGTCGGCGGAGAGTTCATTCGGCGTCGACGTCGGCGCCGCCCCCAACCAGGGCTTCGCGGTCAACGTGTTCCTGCGCGACGGCGACACCATCTACCGCACCTGGCACACCAATGGCCGTGGCACCGAGCAACTCAGCCACTCTTTCGCCCTGATCGACCTGTTGCCCTACGGCCGGCAGGAAGAGTGGCTCGATTCACCCGAGGGCTGGCCGTCGCGGCCGACATACTCGGGCTGGCTGGACAGCCCCGACATCGCCCGCCTGTACGGAAAGGAAAGCGCATGAGTCAGCAGAGCACAGTCGATAAAGAGCGCTACGTCGTCACGCGCACCATCGCAGCCTCCCCGGCGGAGTTGTTCGCCGTTCTCGCCGACCCGGCCCGCCACTGCGACACCGAACCCGGCGACTGGGTACGCGACGCGATCGACCCCCAGCCGATCACCGGAACCGGCCAGATCTTCGCGATCAACATGTTCCTGCCGGCCGCCGGCGGCCACTACGTCATGCACAACCTGGTGACCGTCTTCGACCAGGACCACACCATCGAGTGGTTGCCCGGCCAGCTGGACGAAGACGGCCACCATGCCCCCGGTGGTTGGTCGTGGCGCTACGACCTGGTCCCCAACGGCGAGCAGACCGACGTCACCATCACCTACGACTGGACCGATACCCCGCAGAGCTTCCGCGACCAGATCGGCGGGATGCCACCGTTCGGCACCGACTTCATCGCCGAATCGCTTGCCGCTCTGGATCGTTCAGTGAGATAACGGTCAGGACGGGACCCGGTCCAGGAACCCCAGCACGGTCTGGATGCGGCCGTGATCGTCGGTGGTCAGCACATCGAATCCGAGGATCACCGGTTCGGCATCCTGCGGACCCAGACCCCACTGGAACCGCGCCTGGCGGTGGTGCGCATCAGGCTCGCCGACGAGCGTGAACACATATCCCGGGAACTGGGTGTGGACGGCCGCGATCGCCCCGGATATCTCGTCGTGGCCGCTCACCTCGGCGAGGGGGTCGGTGTAGCTGGCCCCACGCGTCCAGTGCTGCTCGAGCAGGGCCTGTCGATCGGTGGCGGCGACCGAATTCCAGGTCTTCAGGTACGCGGAGACGGTGTCGGCAACATCGGCCATTTCTGAACCTCTTTCACGGTGTTGAACTGGGACATAACCAGATTCACCGTTACGAGGCGATGTGTCGATTACCGCGGGGGTAAGCGGGGCGGGGGTCAGGTGGCGGCGTTACCGGTGCGCCACTGGTCCCACGGGATGTTCCAGTCCCCCAGGCCCTCGGTGCCCGGCAATACCGGTCCCACCGTGTTGACGACCTCCACGATGTCGCCCCGTTTGGTGTTCTCGTAGAACCATCGGGCGTTGGATGTACTGACATTCAGACATCCGTGGCTGACGTTGCTGTAGCCCTGGCTGCCAACCGACCACGGGGCGCCGTGCACATAAATGCCGCTGTAGGACATCTGGGTCGCGAAGTCGACCTCGGTGCGATAACCGTTGGGCGAGTTGACCGGTACCCCGTAGGTCGACGAATCCATCACCAGATGGTCGAAGCGCTCGCCGACGATGTAGACCCCGTTGTTGGTCGGAGAACTGTTCTTGCCCATCGAGATCGGCATCGCCTTGACGACCTCGCCGTTGCGCCGAATGGTCAGCGTCTTGGAGGTGTCGTCGGCGGAGGCGATCACCTCATCGCCGATCGTGAAGTGGGTGGTGACGTTGCCCTGGCCGAACAGCCCGTCGCCCAACGCAACACCATAGGAGTTGACGTTGACGTCCACCGAGGTGCCGGGCTTCCAGTATTTGGCTGGGCGCCAGCGCACTTCGCGGTTGTTCAGCCAGTAGAACGCGCCCTCGACCGGCGGATTGGTCTTGACGGTGATGGCCCGCTGGGCGGCCAGGCGATCAGAGATGTTCTCGTCGAAGCGGATTGCCACCGGCTGACCCACCCCGACCACCTCCCCGTCGTTCGGCAGGAGGTAAGGCATCGTCAGATTGGCCGGCGAGTGCGTCTCGAACCGCAGCCTGCGGTTGGCGACGCCACCGAGCCCCAGTGACTGCGCGTTGAGGGTGTACTGCTCGTTGTAGTCGAGCGGGTCGGTGGTCGACCACGTCAGGCCGTCGGCACTGAACTTCCCTGCGACGCTGACGCCCTCTTCATTGGTCATGGTGACCCCGCCGAGCACGCCGTTCTCAGCGCTCACCGTGACCGGCGCGTCGACGGTTACCCCGACGGCGCCATCGGTCACCGAGGCGTTCACCCTGGGCACCAACAAATCGCCGTAAGGAGTGCCCTTGTCGGTGATCACCGGCGGCGGCCCCTGTGGGTCCTCTCCCCCGCACGCCGTCAAGCCCAACATCATCGCCGGCACCATGGCAACCACCGCTCGCCGGAACACACCCCGATATGGACGGGTCACCGTCTGGGCCTGCCCCATGTTCGTCCTACCCCTCGCACGGTCGATGGCAAATCTTGGCAATAGTCTAAGGGTTCCGGCGGGATCGGGCCGAGCGGAAAGTGGTCCCAAGCCCGCCACCAGCCGATTTCACTGTTGAGCGAAACTCCTGTTATTGTCTCTCACGCGCGCCGTTAGCTCAGTTGGTAGAGCAGCTGACTCTTAATCAGCGGGTCCGGGGTTCGAAACCCTGACGGCGCACCAACCAAAAACCCTGCCTCGGCAGGGTTTTTGCGTTTCAGCGTTTCAGAGTTACTGGGACGGTGCATCTATCAGGCTCGGTACCTCTCGGCCAGTCGGTCGCCGATGCTGGATTCAGCCTCTTCCAACAACATCTCCACGGCACCGGCCAGATGCGCGGCAGCATAGCCGTGATCCCGGTGTTGCTCGCTCTTGAATCGGTCGAGCTCCCTGCGTAGATCGCCCAGGGTTTCATCACTCACATGCGCCATATGGCTACCTCCAGTCGGTGTGACCACGGCCCACATCACCATTTGGAGGTTCGACATGAGCCATTGGGTGTTGTCAGCGAATCCCGACGATGAGTCCGTCGGGATTTGCTCTACCGGCGATAGCCCATGCAGCAATCCTGGCAAACGGAAAATAAGTTAGCTGCAACGCAATACCCCCTTGTCACGCGATCGTCCCGTGTTGCGGTCGGGATCAAGACCCAGGCCCGCCTCCCCAATCACGACCCGACGTCGACCTTAGCTGGACACCTATGCACTAGCAACCGGTTCGACGAGAAAGAGCCGTTCCCGCCCTGCTATGCAGCAGATTTCAGCTACCGCGCCCGCTCGGCCCCGAGTTGCGCAGGGCATGGGCGATTACCAGACGGATCCATGTTTGCCAACCGTTTTTCCCACGAAATCAGCGTGGATCAGGGCAGAGGAACCGACGGCGCGTCACGGGAGGCCAACACGCCAGCAAACTTTTCACTGAATCGAGCGAATTTCATCCGGCATGACGCGGCCACGTTTCATCCGCCACCTGGGGCGTCGCCTGAATTTGCGGTGAGCGGCCTCAGCGACAGCCAGAACCACGCCGTCGACATGCCTCGATAATGTGCTGATAACCGTGACGTAACTCGACGAATCACAGCATGGCCCATATGTTGACGTAGGCGTAAGTTACTGCTAAGAACCTGATATCAGCGCTTCCGCTGGTCAGACGCCAGAAACCGTGTTAATCTCAAGTTAGCTGATTTATTGCGATCAGGTACCGCGTGGCGATTACGCCAAGATGAGGGGTGTTAGCTGATGGCTACCGCAGGTGCCGCCGATCCCACCGCCGTGTCAACCGCCGCATTTGTTGCTGCGAACCAGCCCGTCATGGTGTACACCTGCAACCGCCTGGGTCGCGTCGCCAATCCCCCGAGTTTCTCGTTGGCGGACTGGTTCCTGTTCCGCCGCCGCTGAGCGGCGAATTGAACTCAGCCGCTGAGCGGCGAATTGGGCGCGAGCCGCTGAGCGGCGAATCACCGCAGGGCACACAAGGTGCCCTGCGGATCTACTCAGCGCCGCTTGATCCGTCGCACGACGACGACCACCACCAGTAATCCTGCACCGGCCAATGACGCCGTCACCACAGGCTTCTTGATGAAGCCGACTACCGCCGACCTGAAATCGTCGGCCAGACGCTGGGGGTTGGCCCGCTCTGCCAGGGAGTCGACAGTCACCGCCAGCTGATCGCGAGCCTGATCAATGTCCCGCTTGATGCTCTCCGGGTCCCGGTTCGCCACTGTTTGCTCCTCCAAGCCGCTCCATGTCGTGCTGCCCTGCCGCACTACCCTAGATCAGCCGGCACCGTGACGACGGAACCGGTCGACAAGAAGGGATACCCACGAATGCCGCCAACCCCGCGCCTCGAGGTGGGAGACACCGCCCCGGCTTTCAGCCTGCCCGACGCCGACGGCAACGTCGTCAAACTCTCCGACTACAAGGGCCGCAAGGTCATCGTGTACTTCTACCCCGCCGCATCGACACCCGGATGCACCAAGCAGGCGTGCGATTTCCGTGACAGCCTCGCCGAACTCAACGGCGCCGGACTCGATGTCATCGGCATCTCCCCCGACAAGCCGGAGAAGCTCGCCAAGTTCCGCGACAAGGAAGAGCTGACCTTCCCGTTGCTGTCCGATCCTTCCCGCGAGGTATTGACGGCCTGGGGCGCGTTCGGCGAAAAGACCATGTACGGCAAGACCGTTCAGGGTGTGATCCGCTCGACCTTCCTCGTCGACGAGAAGGGCAAGATCGCCGTCGCGCAGTACAACGTGCGCGCCACCGGTCACGTCGCCAAGTTGCGGCGCGACCTCTCCGTCTGACGCCGCTCGTTCAGGACTGGGTAGTCAGCAGGAAAACCAGGTAGCCGAGGTAGGCCGCGACCATCGCGGCCCCCTCGGCCCGGTGCACCCGTCGGCCCGAGACGAAGATCGGGATGCACACCAGACTTGCGGCCACCGTGAGCGGGATGTCGATCCACACGAGGTTGTGCGTCAGCGTCAGGCCGTGCGCGGGTACGAGGCAGGTGATGCCCAGGATAAGAAGAATGTTGTAGACACTGCTGCCGAGCAGGTTGCCCACCGCGATGTCACGTTCGCCGCGCACCGTCGAGACGATCGTCGTCACCAACTCCGGAGCCGAGGTTCCGATCGCCACGATGGTCAAGCCGATGAGTGCGTCCGACACACCCAACTCGCGGGCGAGCCCCACCGCCCCGTCCACCAGCCATTCGGCCCCGATGATCACCACGACGATGCCGGCCACCGTCATCGCAATGTGCCGAACGACGCTGCCGCCAACAGGTTTCGGTTCATCGCCGGGCGGTGCCAGCTCGAAAGCCTCGGCATACCCGGCCCGCGCGTCCCGGCTCTCCCGGTGTGACATGCGGATCAGGACCACCGTATAGACGATGGCTCCGGCGACCAAGATCAGCCCGTCGGATCGCGACAGCACCCCGTTGACTGCCAGCACCCACAGCAGCACCGCAGAGCCGGCCATCACCGGCAAGTCGAATCGCAATGTCCGCTGCTTGATCGCCAACGGGCGGATCAACGCGCTGAGGCCGAGGATGAACAGGATGTTGACCACGTTCGTGCCGGCGATATTGCCAACGGCCAGTTCACCACTGCCCTCGGTGGCGGCGGTGACGCCGACGGCCAGCTCGGGAAGGCTGGTGCCAATCGACACCACGGTCAGACCGATCAGGATCGGGCTGATGCCGAGCCGCGCCGCCAACTGTGCACCGCCGCGGACCATCACTTCAGCACCGATCGCCAGGGCGATCAGGCCGACGACGAACCAGCCGACGCTGCTGGTCATCCCGGACTAACGGGCCAGCGCTTCGAGCAATAACGCCTCGGCCGTGGCCGCTTTCTGCAGCACACCCAGGTGCAGACTTTCATTCACACTGTGCGCCTGGGTGCCGGGATCCTCGACTCCGGTCACCAGAATCGTCGCGGCCGGAAACGCGTCGGCGAATTCTGCGATGAATGGGATCGATCCGCCCATGCCCATGTCCACCGGATCGGTGCCCCAGGCGGTGCGGAACGCTGTGCGGGCCGCGTCGTACACCGACCCCGAGGCGTCGATCGTGTAGGGCTGACCGACGTCGCCCGGCGTGACAGTGATCTGGGCGCCCCAAGGCGCATGGGCTTCGAGGTGACGGGTCAACGCCTCCAGATGCGCGTGAGCGTCGCCGCCGGGCGCGACCCGCATGCTGATCTTGGCGCGAGCTCGTGGGATCAGGGTGTTCGACGACTTGTCGATGGGTGTGGTGTCGATGCCGATGACGGTGATCGCGGGTTTGGCCCACATGCGTTGCACCACTGAGCCGGAACCGATTTCGGACACACCGTCCAACAGGCCGGATTCCTCGCGGACCCACTGACCGCCGCGGTCCACGTCGGCCGCCGTCGCTTCGTGCAAGCCGGCGACCGCGACATTGCCGTCATCGTCGTGCAGGCTGGCCAGCAACCGCACCAACACACTCAACGCGTCCGGCACGACCCCGCCCCACAGGCCCGAATGCAGCCCGTGGTCCAGGGTGGCCACCTCGACCACGCAGTCGGCCAGGCCACGCAGGGTCACAGTCAGCGCCGGGATCTCGGTGCTCCAATTGTCGGAGTCGGCGATGACGATGACGTCGGCCGCCAGTGCTTCTTTGTGCGCGGCCAACAGCGCACCGAGCGAGGGCGATCCGGATTCCTCCTCGCCTTCGACGAACACCGTCACGCCTACCGGCGGCTTGCCGTCGAAGGCGCGTATCGCGGCCAGATGTGTTGCAATCCCGGCCTTGTCGTCGGCCGTGCCTCGGCCGTAGAGCCGGCCGTCACGCTCGGTCGGCTCGAACGGCGCGGAGTCCCATTGGTCCGGATCCCCTTCGGGTTGCACGTCGTGGTGGGCGTACAGCAGCACCGTGGGGGCTCCCGCCGGTGGCGGGTACTGCGCGATGACTGCGGGCGCACCGCCTTCGCTGACGATACGGACGGCGGGAAAACCTGCGTCCGACAACAGCTTTGCGACCGCATTGGCACTGCGATGCACTTCGTCTCGCCGGGCCGGGTCGGCCCACACCGATTGGATGCGGACCAGATCCTCCAGATCGGACCGTACCGACGGCAACACCCGCTGAACCCGAGCCACCACGTCACTCATGGTGACGAGCGTAGTGGGTCCCTCGTCCACCGCGAGCGACCGCAAAATGCCACGAAAAGCGGCGTGTCGGCGTACAGACACGGTCGCTCGCGGTGCAAAGGGAGGTGCCAGGAGGGAAGTGCTAGAGCTCCTCGATGATCGCCACCGCGGCGGCGGTGTCGGCCTCGTGCGTGAGCGAGACGTGAATGGTCACACTCTCAAGGTGCTTGGCGATCTCACCGGACAGCCGCACCTTGGGCCGACCCCACATGTCGGTGACCACCTCGATATCGCGGTGGATCCCCTCCGGCAGGGCCGGCCGCTTGGAGAACCGTGAGCTCGACCAGGCCTTGATCACGGCTTCCTTGGCCGCCCACCGGGCCGCCAGGTGCCGGGCCGCCGACGAACTCTTGTCCGCGGCGTCCCGGCGCTCACCCGGCGTGAACGTCTCGGCGAATACGGTTCCCGGCCGGTCCACCTGCTCGGCGAAATCAGGTATGGAAACCACATCGATGCCTATGCCCACAATCGCCATGGAAGCGAACCTAGCTCACCTCTCCGTGCACGCACTCACCGCACATAGAGATCGTCGTCACCGAGTCGGGCGTCCGCGTTCAGCAACATCGCGGCTTCCTGACGCTTCTCCGGCACATCGTGGTCGAAGCGGCGGTCGGCCGGCTTCTCGTACATCGGACGCCCACCGGCGATCGCCCCGGCGAGGCGACGCTGACCGGCCAGCGTGCGCTGCTCGGCCCGCTTGCGGTAGTCGTCGCGGTCAGCCGGATCCAGCGCTGCGATGAACGCCTCCGGGTGCACCAGGGCGACCAGACCCGACACGTGACCGAACCCGAGGCTGGTGACCAGACCGGCCTTGAGCGGGAACTTTCCGCGCAGGTCGAGGGCCTCGCGCACCCAGACGAAGTGGCCGGAGGTGGCCAGTTCATCGTCGACGCAGTCCAGGCTGCGGTTCGGCGGGATGACGCCGTCGCGCAGGATCTGGCACAGGCCCATCATCTGGAACACCGCCGCGCCGCCCTTGGCGTGGCCGGTCAGCGTCTTCTGGCTGACGATGAACAGCGGCGCACCCTGCGAACGGCCCATCGAGTCGGCCAGCCGCTCGTGCAGCTCGGTCTCGTTGGGATCGTTGGCCAGCGTCGAGGTGTCGTGCTTGGAGATCACCGCGATGTCGTCGGCGCCGACGCCCAGCTTGGCCAGCGAACGGGCCAGCTGCGAGTCCTTGCCGCCACGTCCGGCGCCCAGGGCACCCAGGCCCGGAGCCGGAATCGAGGTGTGCACACCGTCGGCGAAGCTCTGCGCGTAACCGACCACGGCCAGCACCGGCAGACCCATCTTGACGGCCAGGTCACCGCGGGCCAGCAGGATCGTGCCACCTCCCTGGGCTTCCAGGAAGCCGAGACGACGACGGTCGTTGGCCCGGGAGAACTTCGAGTCGCTGATGCCCTTGGAGCGCATCATCTCGGTGTCGGCGGTGGCCGCCATGTCACCGAAGCCGATGATGGCTTCCAGGGTCAGGTCGTCGAACCCGCCGGCCACCACCAGGTCGGCCTTGCCGAGACGGATCTTGTCGACCCCCTCCTCGACCGAGACCGCCGCGGTGGCGCAGGCGCCGACCGGGTGGACCATCGCGCCGTAGCCGCCGACGTAGCTCTGCATGACGTGTGCCGCAACGACGTTCGGCAGCACCTCCTGCAGGATGTCGTTCGGCTTGGCCTTACCCATCAGGTTGCCGTGGTACATGGTCTGCATCGAGGTCATGCCGCCCATGCCGGTGCCCTGCGTGGAGGCCACCAGGCTCGGGTGCACCCAACGCATCAGCTCGGTCGGGGTGAAGCCCGACGACAGGAACGCATCGACGGTGGCGACGATGTTCCACAGCGCGACCCGGTCGATGGAGCTGGCCATGTCCGGGGTGATGCCCCACACCGTCGGGTCGAACCCGGTGGGGATCTGGGCGCCGACCGTGCGCGACAGCTTGGTCTTGCGCGGAACCCGAATCTCGGTGCCCGCCTTGCGGATCACCTGCCAGTCACCGGAATCCGGCACCGGCCGGGCCACGGTGTGCTCGGGGTCGAAGGACACGAATGCCCGCGCATCGGCCTCACTGGAGACGACGAAGCTGAAGTCCTTGTCCAGGAACACACTGACCAGCAGCGGCGAGGCGTGATCGGGGTCGATCGCACCGTCGTCCACGAATTCGCGGATGCCGCAACGTTCCACCACGGCGTCGTGGTAACGCTCCACGATCTCCGATTCGGGGACCAGCTCACCGGTTTCGGTGTCGTACCAGCCGGCCTTGGGGTCGTCTTCCCACTTGACCAGACCCGTCGTCCAGGCCAGCTCCAGCACACCGGCCGCCGACAACTCGCCGGAGACCTCCATCTCGAAGCGCGTGCGCGACGAGCCGTACGGCCCGAGCTCGGCCCCACCGACGATGACCACCAGGTCGGCCGGGTCGACGTCGAGGTCGGCCCACTCCGGCGCGGGCGCCGGGTTGTGTCCACGCGGCGGGGACGGCAGCGCGGCGATCGCGCCTTCGTCTTCGTCGTCCTCGGATTCGGCTGCGGCACTCGACATGTCCTCGCGAGCCTTGGCGGCCAGCTCGGCCATGTCGATCTTGATGTCACCCAGTCCGCCGGTCAGGTCGGCCTTGATCGGCGCGTTGGCCGCGGCCACCTTGGACTCCACCGTGCACAGGTTCAGCAGCATGGCCGCCATCTCCGCGCTGCTGTAGGTGGTGACGCCTGCCTCTTCGACCGCGCTGACGATGGCGTCGTTGTGGCCCATCAGCCCGGTGCCCTTGGTCCAGCCGATCAGCGCGTGCGCCAGGCTGACCCGCTCGGCCCACGAGCTTTCCGCACTCCAGCGGTTCACCAACGCGTCGAGCGCCGACTTGGATTCGCCGTACGCACCGTCGCCGCCGAACATGCCGCGGTTGGGCGAGCCCGGCAGCACCACGTGCAGACGGGAGGCGATGTCGCGCTCGGCACCGATCGTCGACAGCCCGCCGATGAGCCGCTGCACGGCCCACAGCAGGACCTTCATCTCCATCTCGGAGCGTGAACCCGCCTCTGAGAGGTCCCCGGCCACGCGCGGCGCGGCGAACGGGAACAGCAGCGTCGGGGTCTGCGCATCCTTGAGGTGGATCGATTGCGGCCCAAGGCTTTCGATCTGCTCGCTACCGACCCACTCGACCAGCTTGTCGATGTCGGAGTAGGACGCCATGTTGGCCGGGACCACCCACAGGGTGGCGCCGAACCGGGCGTTCTCGCGGTAGAGCTTCTTGTAGAACGCGAGCCGGTCGTCGTCCAGACGCGAGGTGGTGGCGATGACGGAAGCGCCGCCGTCGAGCAGCTGCGCGACGACCGAAGAGGCGATGGAGCCCTTCGACGCACCGGTCACCACGGCGACCTCGTTGGTGTAGCGGCCCTTGCCAGGGTTCTCCGCACCGGCCGCGATGCGACCGAACAGCGAGGCATGGATGGTGCGTCCGGCGGCGAGAGCCTTGCCCTGCCACCAATTCGCCTGCGTGGCAACGACATGCCCGGCACCTTCGAATCGCTCCGACAGGTGCTGCCAGTCGGCGTCGATATCGCCCTCGTCGGCCAGCCACAGCTTGACCAGGTCCTCACGCGCGCTGGCCCAGCGGTCGTCGAACACGACGGCCTTCTTGGCCTCGAACGCCGGGGCCACCAATCGCGGCCAGTCCGAACCGAGTTCGGTGGTGACCAGGTCGATCAGCTCGGCGTCGGTGGACGAATCGTCGGACGCGCTGACCGGCGCATCCAGGCCGAGCTGGCCCAGTACCAGGCGGGCGGCCGAGGCCAGCACACCGTCGGGTCCGGTGACCTTCTCGGCGAACTCGCCGAGTGCGGCCGAATCCACCACGCCCCCACTGGCACCGCCGGCCGAGGGCAGCGAAACCGCCACACCCTGGCGGGCTGCGACAGCGGCGACGGCGGCGTCGATGACCTTGTCGACACCGGCAGTGTCGGGCAGGGCACCGGGGTGCAGGGCACCCAGGTCGCCGCCGCGAACGCTGCTGCCTTCACGAGTGCCCAGAGCCACCTCGACGGTGACGTGCTTGGCCCAGCCCGGACCGAGCTCCCAGGTCTTGCTGACGCGCTCGGCGATGTAGGCCGGGCGCTTACCCGACGGACCGAACACGGTGCGCAGCTGATCGTTGATGGCGTCCGAGAGCACCGGGCCGAACGGCTTGTAGGTGCGGGCCAGCTTGCTGACCTGTCCCTTGAGCGCGCCCAGATCTGCCTCGGCGGCACCGTCGATGGCGCCCAGGTTCAGCTCAGAACCCAAGTCGACCAGCAGCTGGTTGCGGCGTGAGGACGCACCGTCGGTGATCGACTCGATGGAGTCCAGCCCCTCGATCTGGTCGATACGCATCTTGGCGCTCAATGCGATCAGGCCGACGGTGGCATCGGCTGCGTCGAAACCGATGTCCTCGGGCCGGGGTCCACCCGACGGGGCGGCCGGTGCGGCCGCCGGTGCTGCCTCGGCGGCAGGAGCAGCTTCAGCGGAAGCCTCCGCGGGAGCCTCCTCCAGCTCAGGCTCCGGCTCCGGATCGGTGTCGCTGGCGAACAGCACCGCGGCATCGCGCTCGGCGTTGAGCACCTCGACGGTGCTGTGGGCGAACTCGGGCAGCTTGAGCGTGTTGGTGGCCAGTCCGGCGACCGTCGGCGCGTTCTTCACGCCGATCTCGACGAACCGCTCCACCCCGAGTCCGCCCGCGGCCTCCTCGATGAACAGCAGGTCCTGGGTCTCGATCCAGCGCACCGGGCTGGCGAACTGCCAGGCCAGCAGCTCGATCACGACCTTGCGCATCAAGTCACTTGGCTTCTCGTTACGCCAGGTGTCGTAGTCCGCGAGAATCTCGTCGAGCGGCTCGGCCGGCACCAGATCGCGGATCTCCTGGATGAAATCGCGGTCCAGCGTGAACGGCCGGGGCACCAGGTTCGGGACGTAACGCCCGACGACGAGCTCCGGATCCCGATCGCGCGGGAGAACCCGCTCGAGGCTGCGCCGGAAATCGTCCACGCCCACCCGCAGCACGCTGGAGTGGAACGGCACGTCGATGCCGGGCACGAGGATGAACGACCGCTTGCCGCCGCTGATCTCACGACGACGCTCGACCTCTTCCTCCAGTGCTTCCAGACCGCGCACGGTTCCGGCGATCGCATACTGCGATCCGCGCAGGTTGAAGTTCACGATCTGAAGGAACTCGCCGGTGCTCGCCGCGATTTGCGCGACGAAGTCCTCGACGTCCTCGTCTGCCAGGTCGATCTGCGACGGCCGGATCGCGGCCAGGCGGTAGTTGGACCGGCCGCGCTCATCGCGCGGCACGATGTCGTGCATCTTGGAGCCGCGGTGGAACACCGCCTCCAGCAGGCCTTCGAGCTCGATGACGCCGGAAACACAAGCCAGCGCGGTGTATTCGCCGACGGAGTGACCGCAGGCGATCGCGCCTTCGACGAACGCGCCCTGCTCACGCATCTCGGCAACCTGGGCCGCAGCCGTCGTGGCCATGGCGACCTGGGTGAACTGGGTCAGGTACAGCACGCCCTCGGGGTGCTCGTAGTGCACACCGGAGGCGATCAGCGACGTCGGGTTGTCGCGGACCACGTGCAGCACCGAGAAGCCCAGCGTCTCGCGGGTGAACTTGTCGGCCTTGTCCCACACCTTGCGCGCGGCCTTGGACCGGGCCCGGACCTCCATGCCCATGCCCTTGGACTGGATGCCCTGGCCGGGGAACGCGTAGACGGTCTTGGGTGCCGCGAGCCGTGCGGTGGCGGCCATCACCAGCTCGGTGCCGATGCGGGCCTGAACCTCGACAACCTCTGCGCCGACGTCGATTCCGACCCGGTCGACGCGGAAGTCGACCTCGTCGCCCGGCTTGACCATGCCCAGGAAGCGGGCGGTCCAGCCGACCAGCTTGGCCGGCGGAACCGGCTTGCCGTCGGTGGCGGTGACGACGTGCTGCGCTGCGGCCGACAGCCACATGCCGTGCACGATCGGCGATTCCAGACCGGCCAGCAGCGCGGCCGCCCGGTCGGTGTGGATCGGGTTGTGGTCACCGGACACCACGGCGAACGGCCGCATGTCCACGGGTGCGCCGACGGTGATGTCGCGCCGGCGCCGGCGCGGGGTGTCGGTGGCGTTGTCGGAGATCGCGCCGCCGGCCCTAACGGGATCGGTCAGCTCGGTCTCGCCGGTGCGGCCGCGGATCGCGAACCGCTCCTCCAACGTGGCCAGCTCGGTGCCGTCTGCGGCGCGCACCGTCACGTTGACCGGGACAACGCGGCCCACCTCGGTGTCGGTGGCAGCCGAAGCCGTTGCGGTAACGGTCAATTCGGCAGGCTCGGTCGGCAACGCAGCCAACAGGTGAGCGGCGTGGTCCAGATGCACCAGGCTCAGCAGACCCTCGACGACCGGGAATCCGGAGTCGGTGGCGGCGGAGCCGATCGCGGCGAACACCGCGGGCCAGCAGCGACCGACCAGCGCGTCGGGCACGACGGTCAGAGTCGGCGCCAGCGGGGCCCCGAAGGTCGCGGTGACACCGGTGTGGTCGGCAACCTGCTCGGGGTTCCAGGCGACGGTGACCTTGGCGGTCCCGTCGACGACCGGCGGCAATGCGTCGGGACCGTCCACACCCGCGGCGATCGCGAGCACCGAACGCATGGCGGTCGCGGCATCGGCGACCTCGACGACCGGTGCGCCACCGCTGCGGATGGCCTCGGTCAGGGTGAACCGGATCTCGATCCAGGTTCCCGACAGCGGCACCGACAGCAGCACATGCTGGTCGTCGGCGACCTCAAGCCGGGCCCCGGTGGACGGGTTTGTGGCAGAACGGTTCGCAGACCCTTCGCGGACCAACCACTCGCCGGCAGGGGCGATCCGGTGCACCGGGTTGACCGAGGTGCGACCGGCCCACAACACGTCGGGGGCGTCGAGCAGCACGGCCAGCGGACCGGTCACGTCGTCGCGGCCCTGGCGGCGCGACAGCACGGCCTGCGGCTGAGCGCCGGCAGCCAGCGCCTGGTCGACGGCGGTCTGCTCGAAGCGGTCCAGCAGGTCACCGACGGGCTCGTCGACCCGGGTGATGCCGGCCACCGCTGAAGTACCGGGGATGACGCAGACCTGATCGGCGTCGTAGCGCGCGTCGTGGGCCTGCCACAGCGAATCGCTGCGCCACCAACGACGCACGTCCTTGTCGATCACCGGGACGAAGTTGACGGGCTTGCCCAGCGTCTTGCACAGCTCGACGAAGAACGGCACATCGGCCGGGTGCAGCTGCACCGAGGCGGCGTCCGGGTAGGCCGAGACCAGCGCGGCCAGCGCGGCCTTCGGGTCCTCCAACAGCGCCTCACCGTCGCCAGAGGCGTCGAACAGCGTCTCGATGGGGCCGAAATCCTGTGCGTGCAAACGTGCTTCGGCGCGCTTGAGCATCTGCTCGAAGCGGTCGCGCCAGGTGATGTCCAGCCACGGCGAGTGGTCGCGCTTGGTGTCGGCGGTGCTGTTGCCCTCGCCGATGGACAGTTCGATGTAGCGGCGCAGCCACTGCAGGTAGGTCATGTCGGCGACATCACCGAAGTACGGCTTGGCGGTGTTGGCCATCGCGGCGATGATCTCGTCGCGGCGTGCGGCGACCGCATCGGCGTCACCGGCCACCTCGTCGAGCAACCGGCCGCAACGCGACGCGGTGTTGTCGATCTCGTGGATGTCGGCGCCGAGCTGGCTGCGTCCGGAGGCCATGCCGTTGTCGGCCTTGCCTGCACCCACCCATGCCTCGGTGCCCTTGGTGTCGACCAACAGCTGCTTGACCTGCGGGCTCGTGGTGGCCTCAAGGGCCGCCATGGCAGCGGTGCCGACCAGGATGCCGTCGATCGGCATCAGCGGGTAGCCGTGGGTGGCCGACCAGCGGCCGGACAGGTACTCGGCGGAGCGCTCGGGGGTGCCGATGCCGCCGCCGACGCAGATGGTGATGTTGGACCGGCTGCGCAGCTCCGAATAGGTGGCCAGCAGCAGGTCGTCGAGGTCCTCCCACGAGTGGTGACCACCGGCGCGTCCGCCCTCGATGTGCACGATCACGGGCTTGGTGGGCACCTCGGCCGCGATCCGGATGACCGAGCGGATCTGCTCGACGGTGCCCGGCTTGAACACCACGTGGCTGATGCCGAGGTCGTTGAGTTCGCCGATCAGCTCGACGGCCTCTTCGAGGTCCGGGATGCCGGCACTGACGATGACGCCGTCGATCGGCGCACCGGACTGGCGGGCGCGCTGCACCAGGCGCTTGCCACCGACCTGCAGCTTCCACAGGTAGGGATCGAGGAACAAGGTGTTGAACTGGATGGCCCGGCCTGGCTCCAGCAGCTCACCCAACTCGGCGATGCGATCGTTGAAGATCGGCTCGGTGACCTGTCCGCCACCGGCGAGTTCGGCCCAGTGGCCGGCGTTTGCTGCGGCCGCGACGATCTTGGCGTCCACTGTGGTGGGGGTCATACCGGCCAGCAGGATCGGCGAGCGTCCGGTGAGCCGGGTGAACTTCGTCGAGAGCTTGACCGATCCGTCGGGCAGGCTCACCACGGTCGGGGCGTAGCTCGACCACGGTTTGGCCACCTCGGGCACGGCGCCGATGGTGAACAGGTTGCGCTGGCCACCGCGGGTCGCGGCGGGCACGATGCCGATGCCGAGCCCGCGGATCACCGGGGCGGTCAGACGGGTCAGGATGTCGCCGGGGCCGAGGTCGAGGATCCAGCGGGCGCCGGCCTCGTGCAGTTCGGTGATCTCGTCGACCCAGTCCACCTGGCTGACGAGGATGGCTTCGGCCATCTGACGGGCCAGCTCGACGTCGATGCCGACCGCCTCGGCCCAGCGGGCGACGATCTCGATCCCGTCGGCCAGGCGCGGGGTGTGGAAACCGACCTCGACCTGCACGGGGTCGAAGACCGGGGCAAAGACCGCGCCGCCGCGGACTTTGCTCTTGCGCTCGGCCTCTTCCTTCTCAGCGATCTGGTTGCAGTACAGCTCGAACCGCGACAGCTGCTCGGGTGTGCCGGTGATCACAACGGAGCGCCGGCCGTTGCGGATGGACAGCACCGGGGGCAGCACGGTGCGCACGTCCTGGCTGAATTCTTCGAGCAGCTCGTAGATGCGCTCGGGCTCGGCATTGGTCACCGACACCATCGGCGGGCGGTCACCGAGCACGGTGATCCCACGACGACGGGCCACCAGGGTGCCTGCTGCGCCGATCAGCTGCGCCAGCGCCAGCAGCTGCACGTCCTTGGCGCCCTTGGCGGCCAGGGCCTCGACGCCCAGGACGCCCTGGGAATGCCCGGCGACGGCCACCGGCGGGGTGGCGGCCAGGTCCATGCCCTGGCGGGCCAGTGCCCGCACCGCGGCGATCTGGGTGAGCAGGACGCCCGGGACCGAAACCGCGGCGGAGGTCAGCTGCTTGTCGGACGGCACCGGCTCCTCGGCGGCCAGCGCGCGGACCCACTGCAGGGGCTCGAACCCGATGGGCCGGACCACGACGAGCTCGGCGGCGACCGGCTCGAGCAGCAGCTCGGCCTCACCGGCCAGGGTCGCCAGTTCAGCCTCGATACCGGCCGAGGACACCAACTCCTCGAGAGTCTCCAGCCAGGCGCTGCCCTGGCCACCAAAGGCGACTGCGTAGGGCTCACCGGCGCTCAGCCGATCGACGAGAGCGTGGGTGGAGTCAGCCTGCCGACCATCGGATCCTGAGTCGTCGTTGCGACCGGCGGACACCCGGTCGTGTTCATAGATCGTCACTGGCGCTATCTCCTCGGTGCTGCTGTGGTTCTGCGGTGAATGGTGTCGCGTGTGGCTGTCGCGTGCGGTCTTGGGTATCTGTCTGCATGTCTGGGGCGGTGTGGCTGCCCGGCGACAAGCCAACGGCGATTCAGCGTCGAATCAGGTGAGGAACGCGGTGCCGCCGGAGCCCTCCGGACGGTGTCACTCACATTCCTGCCGTACTAAGAGTGTCATAAGAGGTAGTTGGCGTTTTCCGCCCAGATTGGTTACTGGCGAGTTCTACGCATGGGTAACCGCCGGTAACGTAACGTCGCGCCGAGTGGCTCCCAAAGACATTCGGGACAAACGTCCTGTTGGCGGGTGGTTACGGTCGAGTAGCCACAACTGCGCAGATCAAGGCAGTATTGTTATCGAATCGTTATCTAAATTTTCCGCCGCATCCAGGCCCGCGAACCGGCTGTGAACCAGCAGACAATCGGGCCGATTCTGTCTAGCGAATCCCGCCCGAGCGAGCCAAAAGTTTGCTGGAATATCTTACTCGTCGGTAACTATTCAGTCCCACTGACCGAATCGCGGCTTCAGGATGTGGTTGACGTCCACCCCGATGCCGCCGATGCCGCCGACGCCAGACCGGTACCCAGCCCGAGCAGGGCGGGCGCAGCGGCGGCGCATTTGAGCACTTCGCGTCGTGACATCGACACGTGCCTCAGATTACGTCAATCTCCTCAATGATCACATCAACGCCACTGGTCACAGGCCCATCAGGATTCACACCCGCACCGTTTGCCTTGGGCGGACGTCTAATCGGAGGCAGCCGCGCCCGCACGCAGGGCCCGGTCCACCCTGGCCGAGACCACCGCCCGGGCCAGCTCGGGCAGACCGGCATCCGAAGGGCCGCCCCGACATTCAGCGACCGCTGCGGCAGCCGACTCGACCAGGTGATCGATCGCTGCGCCGGTGGCCCGGCAGAGATGGGCCATGCTGCGGACGAGGCGCCGATGGTCCTCCGCGCCGCCGACGAGCGCGACCAACGCGGGATCGGTCACCTCGACGGAGCCGTCGACGATGTGCACCAACCCGAATTCGACGAGCGCGCGGACGTCATCGCAGGCCGGGTCCACGCTCAATGGCAGCGTCATCGGCCGGCACCAGCCCGAGGCCTGGATCCCCAAGGCGTCGGGTAGATCCTTGCCGCCGCGCAATGCGGCGAAGAATTCGGCGATGTGCGCCGAGTTGAATCCCTTGGCCAGTAGCTGGCTGATCGCGGTCAACTGATCAAGGTGCCGCTCGCCGTAGTACGCCGAGCGCCCGACCCGCCGCGGCGAATCCAGTAACCCGCGTTCACGATAGGCGCGGATATTGCGCGCGCTGACGCCGGAAATGCGCGCCAGGTCTTCAAGACGGTACTCAACCAAGCCGGCGTCCCCCGCGTCGGATTGAACAGCGATTCATGCCGACACCCTACTCCCCGGTTAATGTTGCGAGCGAATTCGCAGCTACAGCATTCCGCCGTCCGCTTACCTCATCGTCAGCACGATCATCTGCGGATATGCCAACAGCACTCCCTCAAGTCATACATGAGAGTGCATTTTCAGCCAACTTGATGAATCGCCGGAAAGTCGGCCTGGAGGCGAAATTCACAACCGCGACAAAGAAGTCTGGTCGCTTCCACGCCTACGGTGAGAGAGCATGTACCTCTGCCCCACCAAACACATTTGACGAAAGGTGCCCGCGTGCGTCCCTGGATCGTTTGGGCCACCGGGCTACTCGCGTACATCATCGCGGTTCTCGACCGCACCACCCTCGGCGTCTCGGGCCTGCAGGCTGCCGACAGATTTGCCGCAAGCCCGGGCGTGCTGTCCACATTCGTGGTGTTGCAGGTGATCGTCTACGCCGCGGCCCAGGTTCCCGCCGGACTGCTGTTGGACCGCTTCGGTTCCCGCGTGCTCATCGTCTGCGGTGCCGCGCTGATGACCACCGGGCAGCTCGTGCTCGCCCTCAGTGAGTCACTACCCGCGGCCATCGGTGCCCGGGCCATCGTCGGCCTTGGCGACGCACTGACCTTCATCTCGGTGCTCCGGCTGGTGCCTTATTGGTTCGAGCCGGCTCGGGTCCCCTTGGTGACCCAGTTGACAGGCATCTGCGGCCAGCTCGGCCAGGTCCTCTCCGCGGTCCCGTTCCTGGCGATCCTCACCGACAGAGGTTGGACGCCCGCCTATCTGTCGGTCGCCGCATTCGGGTTTGTGGTGATCGTGTTGGCGCTGGCCCTGATCCGCAACACACCGCACGGATCGGCGATGACGTCCGAGCCGATCTCACTGCACACCAGCCTGTCTCGCATCAAGACCGTCTGGCTGCGACCCGGCACCAGGCTCGGGTTCTTCACCCATATGGGCACACAGTTCTCGGTGACCGTCTTCGCGCTGATGTGGGGCGTGCCCTATCTCACGGTGGCGCAGGGGCTTTCGGAGACAGCAGCGGGCTCGCTGCTGACCGTCTCGGTGGCGGCCGCCATCTCGGCCGGGATCATGATCGGCATCTTCACCGGGCGCCATCCGCACCGCCGGTCACGCCTGGTGCTCTGGATCATCGCCAGCAACGCGCTGGTGTGGACCGTCGTGCTGGCCCTGCCAGGGCCGGCGCCGGTGTGGTTGTTGGTGGTGCTCATCGTTGTCATCTCAGTCGGCGGTCCCGGATCGATGGTCGGCTTCGACTTCGCCCGCACCTTCAATCCGAGCCACACCCTCGGCACCGCCCAGGGCATGGTCAACATGGGCGGTTTCCTGGCCGCACTGCTGGTGATGCAGGCCATGGGGCTGATCCTGTCCGGAACGGACAGTTACTCGTTCGCATCGTTCCGCGTGGCCTGGTCAGTGCAGTATGCGGTGTGGATCCTGGCCACCATCGGAATCCTGATCACCCGCCACAAGACGCGCCGCCTGCTCGCAGCCGAGCAGGAACGAATGCTGTTGGAGAGCTTCGAAACTCACCCAGGCCGGTGAACATCCAGCCGCCGCCCGATGATCGCCGCGGCATGCCGGTGTCCGACGGCCTCGAACCCGACGACGACCACCACCGGAGCCGCGGTGACCACCAACAGACACACCGCCATCGACGTCCCGTGTGCAGCCAGCGCCACCGCGGCCACGAGCGCGGCCCCGGCGAGCGCCAGCAACAGCGCGTGGAGCAGATCGACCTCTCCCACCAGACATGAGTAGATGACGAACATCGAGAGCAGGTAGATGCCCACCGGAATCGCCACCGCCAGCACGGTGCCGACGGAATCCAGCTTCGACTGATCCTCGATGTAGTAGGCCGCCACGTGGAGTCCGGCGCCGGTGGCCACGATCGCACCGAACACCGCCACGTGCAGGTAGCCGTACCAGAACGAGAGCTGGCGCCTTGCGTGCAGCAACTCGCCGGCCGGAATCAGGAAATACACCCACCACATACCGAAGGTCAGGCCGGTTCCGGCGGCCACCAGCAGGATGGCATCGGTGGACCAGCCGTGCTCCCCCACTGCCGCCGTCAGGGACGCCACGGTGCCGACCACGCCTTCACCCAGCGCGATGATCGCGAGCAAACCGTATCGCTCTGCGACGTGATGGGCGTGCCAAGGTGTGCCTCCCATCCGTCGCTCGGCGAGCAGCGGCCCGCTCATCTCCACCACCACCAGCACCAGTGCGGTGACGAAGAAGACGGGAACCGAGGTCTGCACGAAGATCTGGGCTATCCAGCCGATCTGGGCGACGACGACCGCACACGCGTAAGTCAGGCATGCGGACCGATGTTCCGGATCCTGCGCAGCAGCCCGTAGCCACTGCCCCACCAAGGCAATTCGCATCACCACATAGCCGGCTACCAGCACCGAGTTGTCGACGTGCCCGCCGTGTTCGACGGAGGCGAACATCGCCGGTATCCCGAGCGAGAGGATGATGACACCGACCATCTGCAGCATCGTCATCACCCGGTAGACCCAGTCGTCGGTGTCGTAGGCGGAGGCGAACCAGGTGAAGTTCATCCACGCCCACCAGATCGCGAACGCAGCGAAGGCGAAGCCCACCAGCCCGGCCGACACATGCCCCTCGGCCATCAGATGGGCGAACTGCGCGGCGGCCACCCCGAAGGCGATCACGAACGTCAGGTCGAACAGCAATTCCAACGGACTCGCCACCCGGTGCTGCTCGTGCGGGTCGCGTCCGGACATCCGGCTGAGGCGGTGCGCTTGAACCGGACTGGGTGGGTTCTCGTTCAACCTGGTATGTCCCTTTCTCGCCACGTTTCCCCGCAATTCCATCGCATCAAGGCGCCGGACCGTGGATTGCCGACGGCGTGGTGGCAGAAACTCACCGAAATACAAGTAGCGCACTACTGATGTCAGGACTCCGGCCACGCTCGAGGATGCGTATATGTGCAAGCAATTCAGGCTGAATCTCCTGGGCGAGTTCGCCGTGTACCGAGACATGGAACCGCTGGTTTTGCCGCCCTCGTGTCGCCGGTTGGTGGCGCTTGCCGCAGTGAAGCGCCGCGAGCTGCACCGCAGCTGGGTCTGCGACCTGCTGTGGCCGGGCAGCCCTCCGCACAAGGCGGTGTCCTCGCTGCGTTCTGCGTTGTGGCGATTGCGACCGCTGGGCGCCGACGCGTTGCTCGTGGTGGAACACCAGTACGTCAGCCTGGCGCCCGACGTGACGGTCGACTGGCATGAGGCAGTCGCCTTGCACGAGGCGATGACCATGATCGAAGGACGACCGGTGCCTACCGGCACTCACCCGACACTGCACCGACTGGTGCGCAGCGGTGACCTGCTCGAAGGCTGGACCGATTCCTGGTGCATAACCGAGCGTGACCGCTACCGCGCCATCCAGCAGTCTGTTCTGGACGCACCCGACAACATCGCGCCGCGGCAGGTAACGCACTACGCGGTACCGGGCTATGCACACCGCCCCGCGTATCGCGGGGGCCGCCTCCACAACGACAATTCGGGGTGTCGGCCATGAGCGCGTTACTGCTCGGCCTCGTCGTGGTCAGCGCAGTGGCGACCGCGTTTGCGGTCCACGAGCTGCAGACGTGGCTGGAGCGGTGGGAGTACGAGCGTCACGCTCAGGACTGACGCCGTTCGGCTGAAGGTCTCACTACACCGGGTCGAACGACGAGATCAACCAGTCGCCGTCGATCTTGCTCATCCCCACTTTGACCGCGCTGGCCGTGAAGCTCCCGTTGGGGTTCTCGGCGCTCGTCGTGGCCTGGTTGACGAACACCAGCACCACTGCCGAATCGGGTTTGATCTCCGAGACGGCCGAGCGCACCACAGCTGCGGTGGTCTTGACCGATTTCTGCTTGGCGGCCGGGGCGACGATCTCCTGGGTGAACTGGGTGTAATACGACAGGAAATCGCCGGTCAGGTGCGTCTTGGCGGCCGTGAAGTCCCGGTCGAGACTGTCCGGCGCGTAACTCAGCAGGGCCACGGTGCCATCGCTTGCCGCCTTGAGCACCGTCGCCGACGCCGCTTCACCGGTCTGCTGGTCGCCGCGGTACTCCGCGAAGTACAGCCATCCGGCCAGAGCAGCCGATGCGATCAGCGCCACGACCAGTGCCAGCGGGAACCACAGCTTCGTCAGCGTGCGGCGCCACCCTGACGTGGGTTCGTCGGCCGCGGCGTCGGTGACGTCCTCGGCCACATCGGCCTCGGTCGTGCCCTGCTCGCCGGCTTCGTCGGTGCTGTCGATCTCGACTGCCGTCTCGGTGTCTTCGATCTCGACTGCCGTCTCGGTGTCGTTCTCGGTCTTCTTGATATCCACGGTCACGGCACGAACTCGACTTTCGACAGCTTGATCTGGTCGCCTTCGCGGACCATGTCAACGGCCACCCGCCACGGCCGCGGTTGCTTGTTGGCACCTGTGGTGTTGGTGACCTGGGTGTTGACGGCGACCAGAACGACCGCGTTGTCATCGCTCATGGTGTCGACGGCGGCAGCGGTCACTTTCGCGTCGGTCACCACCTTCGCGTCCTGGGCCAGCTTGACGAAGTCTTTCGACTGCGCTTCGAAGTCCTCCCGGAACTCGCCCGTCGAGTTGTCGAGAATGTTCTTGACGGCGTCCTGGGCGTGGTTGAAATCCAGCGACATGAGCGTCACGACGGTCTGGCGGGCGGCGGCGGTGTATTCAGCCGCGAGCTGCTGACGGTGCTCGGCTTGACGGTGATGCCAGATCATCAACCCGCTCAGGACGAACAGGCTGACGATAACGATCAGCGTGAGGCAGGTCGCCAGCACTTTCCAGAACAGGCGGGATACCTGCACCCGCGGCAGGCGCCGGGACGACTTGCCCTCGACTTCTCCCGCTGCCTCCGGCTCGGCATCGTCGAGCGGCTCGGCCTCGACTGCTCCTGCCTCTGCATCGACGCCGGTGGTGTCGGTGATCTCGGGGGTATCGGAGCCATCGGCCTCAGTGGTGTCTTCGGCATCTTCAGCCACGGTCGTGTCCGCGGCGGCCGTGTCTGCGGCAGCCTCGTTACGCAGCCGAATGGCTTTGGCCCTGGCGCGCGCGGCGGCCGCTACGGCCTCGGCCTCTGCGGCCTCGGCTTCGGCCAGTTCGGCCGATTTCAGTGCGTCACCTGGCGACGCGTCATCTTCGCTAGTATCGAGTACTGGCGACGAAGGCTTGCGGGACGGCATGCCGACCTCCTGTCCGTTCAGCAGCCTGCTTAACGAGAATTACGTTATCAGTTTGCGGTAGTGACCCGAGAGTACATCATCGACAGCAGGCATCTAAATGGCTATTTACCTGCGGAAATGATGTTTACGCGCTGTGCGTTGACTTAGCCCGGACTGGCAGTTATCCGCGCCTCAAGCTGGTTCTTCATCACCTTGCCGGTGGCATTGAGCGGTAGTTCGTCGAGGAACTCGACATACCGGGGCACTTTGTAGCCGGCCATGCGCTCGCGACTCCAGCCGATGAGATCCTCGGCGACAACCGTCGCGACCCCTGGCTCGTCCCGCAGCACCACGAACGCCTTGCCGACCTGCCCCATCCGCTCGTCGGCGACGCCGATGACAGCAACCTGCGCTATCGCCGGATGCTCCAGCAGGAATCCCTCGATCTCGGCCGGGTAGGCGTTGAAGCCGCCGACGATGAACATGTCCTTCTTGCGTCCGACGATCCGCAGCCGGCCGGAATCGGTGAACTCTCCGAGATCTCCGGTATGCAGCCAACCGTCGGGGTCGATCGCCTCGGCGGTGGCCGCCGGATCGTCCAGGTAGCCCTGCATCACGTTGTATCCGCGCACCAGCACCTCGGCGTCGTCCGCGATGCGCACCTCGACGTCGTCGCACGGAAGTCCGGCGGTGGTGGCCACCTCCTCGGCCGAGTCGCCGGGCCGCGACAGGGTGACGTTGCCCGCCTCGGTGAGGCCATAGCCCGTCATCAGCGTCTGGAACGGCAACTCCTCGCGGATGCGTCGCACCAACTCGACCGGGATGTCGGCGGCACCGGTCACCCCCGCACGCAGTGTCGCCAGGCGGTCACGGTCGGCGACGGCCAACAGTGAGTGATACAACGTCGGCGGGCCCGGAAGCATCGTGATGCGTTCGCGCTCAATCAGTTCCACCACTTCATCAACATCGAACACCGCGACCGGCAGCATGGTCGCACCGCGGAGGAACGACGCCACCAACCCGGCCTTCAACCCGAAGGTGTGAAAGTACGGGTTGATCATCAGATAGCGATCACCCTCGCGCAGATCCGCCAGCGTGGCCCACTCCTCGTAGGCCCGCAGCGTCTGGCGATGGTTCATCATCGCGCCCTTGGGTCTGCCGGTGGTGCCCGAGGTGAAGATGACATCGGCGATGTCGGTGGGCTCCAACTCGTCCACGCGGTGCTGGCTGAACGCACTCCCGCTACTCAGGAAGTCCGACTTGAGATCGATGGTCGGGACGTCGAGATCCGTCTCGGAGAACGTGAAATCCTGCCCGAGGAAACCCTTTTGGATCATCACCGCCTTGGCGCCGCTGCGCACCACCACGTCGGCGGCCTCGTCGGCCTTGAAGCGCGTGTTGACCGGAACCAGGACGCCACCGGCGGCCATGATCCCGAACGCGGCGATGATCCACTCGGCCGAATTGGGGGCCCAGACCGCGACCCGGTCCCCCTTGGCGACGCCGAACTCGGCGAACGCACCCGAGGCTTTCCGGATGCGCTCGACGAGTTGGGTGAAAGACAGGCGCAGCGGACCGTCGGCCCCGGCCGGATTGTCGCCATAGTCGACGACCGCCTCCGTGTCGCCGAAACGGTCCGCTGCACTCAAGACCATCGCGGGGATGGTCTGTTGCTGTTTGATGCGTCCGGCCCCTTAGGTCGTGACGAGGCGACCGAGGTTCCCACCCATGATCTTGGCCTGATCCTCGACAGCGAGGTGCTCAAGCGCGGTCACGTAGTGGGTCGGCTCGGCCAGGCCCTCGGGGTGCGGCCAGTCCGAACCGTAGAGCACCTGGTCCACGCCGATCAGGTTGATCAGCTCGTCGATGCCCTCTTCGTAGAACGGGCTGACGTAGATGCGGTTCTTGATCTCCTCGATCGGGTTGCCCAGGAAGGCCTCGGGGGCCTTCTTGTAGACCTCGGCCATGGAGTCCAGCAGCGGGAACATCCACTTCGACCCGGCCTCGACGATGCCGACCTTGAGCTTCGGGAAACGGAACAGTGCACCGTGAATCACCCAGGAGGCCACCGCATCCTGGATCGGACGCCACTCGTTGAGGATCGACATCGCATTGGTCTGGAACGGCAGCATCTCTTGCGCGTCGCCGTCCCACTCGGAGGTGTAGCGCGAGTAGCCGCTGTCGCTGGAGTGCATGCCCACGAACACGTCGTACTCGACGCACTTCTGCCAGAACGGGTCGAACTCGGGCAGCGCGAACGAGCGCGGGCCGCGGAAGCCGGGCACCGGGGCCGGGCGGACGAGAATCGCACGGGCGCCGCGCTTGACCGCCCAGTCCAGTTCCTCGATCGCCTTGTCCACGATGGGCAGCGTGATCACCGGCGTGGTGAAGATGCGGTTCTTGTAGTTGAAGCCCCACACCTCATCCAGCCACTGGTTCAACGAGTGGATGATGACGTGGATGGCGACCGGGTCGTCGCGCAGCCGCTCCTCGATCAGGCTGGCCAGCGTCGGGAACATCAAGCTGCGGTCGAGGCCCAATTCATCCATCAACTCGAGGCGCGGAGCCGGTTCGAAGAATGCCGGGATGGACTTCATCGGCTCGCCGAAGAGTTCGCGCTTGCTCTTGCCATCCGGATTGCCGAACTTGAAGTACTCCTCCCACGCACCGGGCTTGGCGACCACCGAGAACGTGGGGTTCGGGATGTAGTTGCTGATCTGACCCTTGATCGCAATCTTGGTGCGTCCGTTGATCTCGACGTACTGGACGATGTCCTTGTACTCCTTGGGGAGGTACGTCGTCAGCGCCTCGGGCGGCTCGTAGAGGTGATTGTCCGCGTCGAACAGCGGAAACGGAATGTCGACCCTGTGCGACAGTTGTCCCATGGAAAACTCCTTTGCAATTCGAGAGAATCATATTCTCACTTGCTAGCAGCCGCAATGCCCAGGCCGGGCCTAGCGGCTGCTCAACGGGCGATGGCAGCAATCTCCTGCCGGATACGGAACTTCTGCACCTTGCCGCTGGCCGTGCGGGGAAAATCTTCGGCCTGATGTAGCTCTTCCGGCCACTTCTGCCGGGCCACGCCACTGGCCTCGAAATGTGCCCGGACCTGATCGAGCGTGGGCATCGTGCCGCCGTCGCGCACCCGGAGAACTGCGGCCACCCGCTCACCCAGGCGGGTATCTGGCGCCGCCACCACGATCGCCTCGATCACGTCCGGCAAACCCAGCAACACCTCCTCCACCTCGAGCGCGCTGATGTTCTCGCCACCTCGGATGATGAGGTCGGTGGTGCGGTCGGTGATGGTCAGATAACCGTCGTCGTCGAGCACGCCGATGTCTCCGGTGCGGTACCAGCCGTCAGAGTCGAAGTGCTTTGCGGTGAGAGCATCGTCGGTGTAGCCCAGGCACAAATCCGGTCCACGGCTGAAGATCTCACCGTCCGTCCCGAGCCGGATCTCCACCCCGGGACGCACGTTGCCGTCGGTGTACAACCGCTTGGCCTCAGGGGCTCCGGCGCCCGATCCGGTGATCGACGGATGCTCGGTGCTGCCATACGAACGGAAGACGAAGAGACCCAGATCGGCCAGGCGCCGGGTGACCGCCGCAGGCACCGTCGACCCGCCGAGTCCGACGGTGCTGAACCGGGCCAGGTGATGTTCGTTGAACTGCGGATGGTCCATCAGGCTGGTGACGAAGTAGGGCGGTCCGCCGCCGATCGACAGTCCGTCGCGTTCGATCAGCTCCAGCACCTTGCCCGGATCCCAGACATCGCACAGATCGATCGGGGCGCCCTCCAGCACCGGGATGAGGAATGCGCCGAGCATGCCGATGAAATGCCCGACCGGCGTGGCCGTGAGTTGGCGGCCCCGGTCCGGCGGATAGTTCTCCAGCAGCTGGCGGGTTTCGAAGCCCAGCGTCTGATGGCTGTGGATGACGCCCTTGGGCTCACGGGTGGTCCCGGAGGTGAAGGCGATCAGGGCCGGCGCGGCCGGATCGGTGGTCAGGGTGCCGCTCATCGGCTCGTCGGCGAGCAGGTCGGTGTACGAGGCTTGCCCGACCAGGCCGACGATCGGGACGTCGGCGCATAGGTCAGGCTCGAACTTCATCCGGCCGAATTGCTCGGTGGTGATGAACACCTTCGGCTTGGCCGTGGCCATGATGTGGCTGAGTTCCCTGCGTCCGTAGAAGTGCACGATCGGCACCGTCACCGCACCGAGGAAGGCCGAGGCCCAGAAGGCGACCGCAGCCTCCATCCAGTTCGGCAACTGCAGCGCCACCACATCGCCGGGCCGGACACCGCGGTCCCGAAGTCCCGCGGCCAGGCGCCGGGCGGTGTGCTCGACCTCGCCGAACGTGCCCTGGTACGGACGGGTCGCGGAGTGCACACAGAAGCCGGTGTCGGGACTGGCGGCCAGCCCGTCGGCCAGCATCTGGCCCAGGGTTTCGGGCCGCCACCAACCTTCTTCGACGTACCGTTTGGTCAGCTCAACGGGGATGTCGCGCACATCGGTGATGTTATTCTCATCAGACGAGAATGCCAATCCCGGAACTGGAGAACGTTTGATGGTCGACCTCGAAATCGACGGCGAACTGGCGGTCATCACGATCGACCGGCCACAGGCACGCAACGCCATATCGCTGGACACCATGGATGCGCTGAACAAGGCGCTGGACGGCGCGGCCGGCGCTCGGGCCTTGGTGATCACCGGCGGCGGCGACCGTGCCTTCGTCTCCGGGGGCGACCTCAAGGAACTGGCGGCGCTGCGCACCGAACTCGAGGCTTCCGAGATGGCGTGGCGGATGCGCACGATCTGCGACCGCATCGCCGGGTTCGACGGACCGGTCATCGCCGCGCTCAATGGGCACGCTCTCGGCGGCGGGGCCGAGGTCGCCGTGGCAGCAGATATCCGGATCGCCGCCGACGACATCAAGATCGGCTTCAACCAGGTGGCGCTCGCGATCATGCCGGCGTGGGGCGGGGCCGAGCGGCTGGCCACCCTGGTCGGCCGCAGCCGGGCGCTGCTGCTGGCCGGAACCGGCCGGATCCTCGGCGCGCGCGAAGCCGAGCAGCTGGGCCTGATCGACCAGGTGGTCCCCCGCGCCGAATTCGCCGAGACGTGGCGGTCGACGGCCCAGTTGTTGGCCCGGCGTCAGGCCGCTGAGGTCAAACGCGTGATCAACGGGGTCCCCACCACCGAGGCAGTGGCGGCTTTCGCCCGGCTCTGGTGCTCCGACGAGCACTGGGTTGCCGCGGACAAGGTCATGAACAAGGGCAAGTAGGCCCGGCGATGCCCGGTTCGGGTGTCGAACGGCCGGTTTCAGCCGCCCAACTCCCGGACCGGATCACTGCCGTCCCAGCTGACGGCCTGCTCACGCACATACGCACCCATGCCGGCGGAGGACTCGGTCAGCTCCATGATCTCGACGATCGCCGCCCCGGTCGGCGGTTCGAAATAGGCGAAGCGCACGCCCTCTCCCTCCCCGCCCGACCACACCAGGGGCCAGCCGGCCTCCGCGAGCTTGGCCATCGCGGAATCGAAATCGGCTGTCCAATAGGCGAGTTGGTGAAAGCCGCCGCCGGAGCCCGCGTCGGCGAGGAACTCGGTGAAGATGCTGGGCGTGTCATCGAGTTGTTGGATCAACTCGACCTGAAGATCACCGCTGTTCGACAAGGCGAGGGATAGTTTCACCTCGCAGGGCTCACCCCGGTACGCCACCCGCTGCGGCAGGTTGCGGATCACGAACCACGGGCCGACACCCATCTTCAGCCAGCCCGCTATCGCGTCGTCCAGATCGGTGACCACGTACCCGATCTGGCGGACCTCCCCCGGTAGAACCTCGCTCACGCCGCCTCCATGTATTCGTCCCGCCTGAACTGCCCACGAGAGCCTACCGAGAGTCGGTTCTCACTAGACGAGAATTGCATTTCCGGTTATCGTCAGCGACGTGTCAACACAGATTGCTCTGGCGCCCGAGATTTCGACGTGGCCCGACGCCGAACCCCAGCTGATCGGCAGCCGCTGCACCGACTGCACCGCCACCACCTTCCCCGCCCAGGCCCGCTGCCCCAAGTG
>NZ_JBFAJS010000015.1:0-116348 GCF_040655355.1 Mycobacterium sp. NPDC050441
ACGAACGGCAACGTCGAGATGCCCAGGATGAAGGCACCGATCGTGGAGATCACGTTGAGCGTGGTGAAGCCGTCCGACGGCAGGTAGTCGGCGTAACGACGCGGCATGCCCTCGTCACCGACCCAGTGCTGCACCAGGAAGGTGAGGTGGAAACCGATGAAGGTCAGCCAGAAGTGCAGCTTGCCCAGGCGTTCGTCGAGCAGACGTCCGGTCATCTTCGGGAACCAGAAGTACACACCGGCGTAGGTGGCGAACACGATGGTGCCGAACAGGGTGTAGTGGAAGTGCGCGACGACGAAATAGCTCTCGGTGACGTGGAAGTCGATCGGCGGGCTGGCCAGCAGCACGCCCGAAAGACCGCCCAGCAGGAAGGTGACCAGGAAGCCGACCGAGAACAGCATCGGCGTCTCGAATGTCAGCTGGCCCTTCCACATCGTGCCGATCCAGTTGAAGAACTTGATGCCGGTCGGGACGGCGATCAGGAACGTCATGAAGGAGAAGAACGGCAGCAGGACCGCGCCGGTGGCATACATGTGGTGCGCCCACACGGCGACCGACAGGGCCGCGATGCTGATGGTCGCGTAGACCAGGGTGGTGTAACCGAAGATCGGCTTGCGGCTGAACACCGGAATGATTTCGGATACGACACCGAAGAACGGCAGGGCCAGTACATATACCTCGGGGTGGCCGAAGAACCAGAACAGGTGCTGGAACAGCATCAGGCCACCGTTGGCCGGGTCGTAGATGTGGGCGCCGAGTCGGCGGTCAGCGGCCAGGCCGAACATCGCGGCGGTCAGCAGAGGGAACACGATCACCACGAGCATGGAGGTGATCAGGATGTTCCAGGTGAAGATGGGCATCCGGAACATCGTCATACCCGGTGCGCGCATGCAGACCACGGTCGTGATCATGTTGACCGCGCCGAGGATGGTGCCCAGACCGCCAACGGCGATGCCCAGGATCCACAGGTCCGCGCCGACTCCGGGGGAGTGGATGGCGTCGCTCAGCGGCGTGTAGGCGGTCCAGCCGAAGTCCGCGGCGCCTCCGGGGGTGATGAAGCCGCCGAGGGCGATCAGCGCACCGAACAGGAACAGCCAGAACGACAGCGCGTTCAGCCGCGGGAACGCCACGTCGGGTGCGCCGATCTGCAGCGGGAGCACCAGGTTGGCGAACCCGAACACGATCGGGGTGGCGTAGAACAGCAGCATCACCGTGCCGTGCATGGTGAACAGCTGGTTGAACTGCTCATTGGACAAGAACTGCATCCCGGGTTCGGTCAGTTCGGTGCGCATCAAAAGTGCCATCACACCGCCGATCCCGAAGAACGTGAAGCAGGTGACGCAGTACATGATGCCGATCAGCTTGTGATCGGTCGTGGTGATGAGCTTGTAGATCAGGTTGCCCTTAGGGCCTGTCCGTTCCGGAAGCGGACGACGTGCCTCGAGTTCTCCGATTGGAGGGGCTTCGGCAGTCACAAACAAATCTCCTCTCTAACACCCTCACCCACGCACCGATCAAGGGCTGACTCGGCGGTTCTGACTATCAGGCAGTTGGCGGCGATTCCCACAAGGTGTCCAGTTGGCTACCACTGTTTCTCGCTCGGTCCCCACGCGGAAGGGCCATAAGTCCCTATCGAGAGAGGACATCTTCCCGCCGCAAATCACGGTCGCAATGCAATCGCCGTATAGGGTCCATCGCCTTGAAAATCAGGGACTTTCGGCCCTTCGCTGTTTGTGCAGAGGCCAGTGGCACTCGTGAGATATCAGCGGGATGGCGGGCACCGTGGCAGAAACCCATGCGGCAAAGGGCATTTCGTCGTCGATTTGACGGCAAAGGTCCTCAAGAGTCAGAGCATCGAGCGGTCTTTATCCTCTTGCCCTGGTGCGGCGTGCCTCCACACGATGGAGACCCCGGGATTCGACACAAGGAGGTTTCTGTTGATGCACTTCACCTTCGGCGCCGGACGTTGTTGGATCGTGCGGGCGCTGGGAGCCAATCCCATTATTCGGCTCAGCGACCGGGCGGAGGCAGTCGCAGCCGTCCTGGTTGTCACTCTGCTCTTGACCGCTACGGCAATCGCTGCTGCGATCACCACCACCGTCCATGACAGCCGATCTCATCAATACGCCCAACTGGCAGCGACTCGCCACACCGTGCAGGCCCGCGTGATGGCCCGAAGCAGAGTGCCTTTCGGGAGTACGGAAAGACAGTTCGAAGCACCGGCTCGCTGGCCTACCCCTCTCGGAGAGCGGTCCGGTTCAGTCTTTCTCAGCCACTCGGCTGAAGCGGACGATCAGGTCGACATATTCGTCGATTCCAGCGGCCGGCAAGTGCCGCCACCACCCCCTCGATGGCAAGCCGGCGTCGACGCAGTGTCCATTGGGGTTGCCGTTTGGTTGGTGTCTATTGGCGTGATAGGCCTGGCGGCGTCCGTGGCGCAGCAGTGGTTGATGCGTCGGCGTTATCGAAAGTGGGACGATGAGTTGCGCTTGCTGAAAAGCGATAGCGGTGCATCGTGATCAATCGGGTTGTGAACACACAATTTTCGCTGAGGTCGTTGGGTGTTTCGGTTGTTCCAACCGACGCGAGAGCTGATTCGGGTCTTTGGACTCTAGTTTCGAATGAGAGATAGCCGCTACTTTTTCGGCGTGGCGTCGGCACCCGAGGTTCTTGCAGGCGATGCGCCGGATGGTCGCGAAGGCCGGCCCGTGTTGGTCGGAATTGACGGTTCTCGTGCGTCACTACGCGCTGCTGAGTGGGCGGTTGACGAAGCTGTCGGCAGAAGTGCACCCCTGCAAATGATTTACACCACGCCGCAAGATGCGCTATGCGATCGCGTTGGCCGTGACGCCGTCGAGGAAGCTGCTGCGAAGGTTACCCCAGCGCTAGGGACCGTCCCCGAGGTGCGCGAAGTCGGGTTACTAGCCGACGAACTCGCTCGGTTGTCATCGGATGCGTCACTCATCTGTGTAGGAGCAGCCGACAAATGCACCGCCGCCATGCTGATAGCGAACTCACGCTGTCCACTTGCGGTCATCCAGGGATCAGCCAATACGACGGCGATTGCCGTGAACTGGGTGCTGGTGCCGATCAGCGGTTCGGCAGCAATCGACCGCGCAATCTGCGAAGCGGTCGCAGAAGCGCGCCTTCGCCATGCCAAGGTTCTCCTGTTGGCCGGCCACGGAACAGACGGAATCCAGATGCACGAGGACGCTTTGCAACGTCGAGTCAATCTCCTACGCAAGACATTTAGCGATATCCCAATCAGCGTCATCAAATCAAACGACCTCAACAAGCCTCTGAATGGGCAGGACCCGGCAACTCGACTCCTGGTTCTGGCCAGGTCTCCCAACGGTGCGGTGTGGAATCGTGCTCTGCCAGTGATCACTTGGGTGTTACGTCAGGGAAGTTGCCCGATGTTGGTAATTCCCTGCTGATGAACAGACATGACCCTGTATGGCGTCCAAGGCGTGCGGTCGGGCGTTGCTGCCACACAGGCCGCCCCGACAGGTATCTCTGCGGAAAGCAGTGACAATGGCCAGCGGACCCGACTGGATCGAAAATAGGACCGGCGCAACACCTTCTGGCCAAGGTGCGCCATTGATATCTGGAAGGTACGTCCCATGGATGCAGACGTTATCGTCATCGGCGCCGGCATAGCGGGTCTGGCCGCTGTCCACGAACTGGCGAGGCGGGGCAAGAAGGTTGCCCTGGTCGACCAGGAAGGCCCCGCCAACTTGGGCGGTCAGGCCTTCTGGTCGCTCGGTGGAATCTTCTTGGTCAACAGTCCCGAGCAACGGCGCCTCAGAGTGAGGGACACGGTTGCGCTTGCCTGGGAGGACTGGCAGGGGAGTGCCCAGTTCGATCGTCTTGACGACCAAGACCTTTGGGCGAAGAAATGGGCTCGCGCCTATGTGGAATTCGCCGCAGGAGAGTTGCGGCCGTGGCTGGCGAGTCACGGCGTGAGATTCCTGCCCACCGTAGGGTGGGCAGAGCGCGGCGACCTGCGCGCCGACGGACATGGCAACTCGGTGCCTCGATTTCACATCACTTGGGGAGCTGGCGCCGGTTTGGTGGCACCGTTCGTCAACTTGGCCAAGCTGGCCGAGCTCGACGGACACGTACGGTTCTACCACCGGCACCGTGTCGATCAGCTACTCGTCAAGTCGGGTGCGGTTGTCGGCGTGCGTGGCACGGTGCTCGCGCCCGACACATCCCCCCGAGGCGTCTCCACCAATCGGGATCCGTGCGGTGAGTTCGAACTCACCGCTGCGGCGGTGATCGTGGCGGCCGGCGGTATCGGCGGGAGCCAGGAGATAGTACGTCAGTTCTGGCCAAAAACCCTTGGAAGCCCGCCGAAGAACATGATCACCGGTGTTCCTGCCCACGTCGACGGTCGCATGCTCAACATTGCTGCTGACTCCGGAGCGCGATTGGTCAACCGCGACCGCATGTGGCACTACACCGAAGGTGTACGCGATTGGAGTCCGATCTGGCCCCACCACGCAATCCGCATTCTCCCCGGTCCGTCGTCCATGTGGTTCGATGCCCTGGGCCGACGACTGCCCGAACCGTATCTGCCCGGCTACGACACCCTGGGCACTCTGCGCTACCTACGCACTGACCCCGATATCGCGGCCTACGACCATTCGTGGTTCATCCTCAACCAGAAGATCATCGAGAAAGAGTTCGCCCTGTCGGGTTCCGAACAGAACCTCGACATCACCAACAAGAGCGTCCGGGCGATTGTCCGAGACCGCCTGCTCAACACCAAGGCACCCACGGCTGTCGAAGCTTTCAAGCGGCATGGCGCAGACTTCGTGGTGGCCAGGACACTCGGTCAACTCGTAGGGGCGATGAACCGAATGACCGATGAGCCTCTGCTCGATGCGGCCCTGGTACGGGCACAAATCGAGGCGCGTGATCTACAGATGGCCAACCCCTTCAGCAAGGACGCACAAGTCCAAGGCATCCGCAATTCGCGGCGTTACGCCGGAGATCGCTTGACCCGCACCGCCGTTCCGCACCGCATTTTGGACCCCAAGGCAGGGCCGCTGATCGGCGTCCAACTACACGTCATGACTCGAAAGACACTGGGCGGCATCCAAACAGACCTTCGCTCACGCGCGCTCGGGCTGGACGGACAACCCATTGATGGTCTCTACGCCGCCGGTGAAGTCGCCGGCTTCGGGGGTGGAGGGCTGCACGGTTACAACGCGCTGGAGGGGACGTTCCTCGGTGGCTGCCTGTTCACCGGTCGCACGGCTGGGCGTGCCGCAGCAGACTCACTCTGAGATCCGGCCACAGGGAACCGCGGTCGCACGGTTCCCTGTCGTGGCCCGACCCTAGTGATCCATTGCCGGTAGTCCGGCCCACATTCCAACCTGCACAGTGCTTGTCCCGCTCCTGTCGCTCAAGCAAGTCTCTCGGCATTGCGGGCTGCGCGGCTGAGCCGGCGCTCCTTGGCCGCGTCGAACTTGACGCAGGATTCTTCCAGCTTCTCGATCAGGACACCCAGATCGTCTCTCGCGCGCGCTCCGTCACCGGTGAAATCCTCGCGTTCGAAGATGCGCCACTTCCTGAGCTGAGGCATCACGATTTCCTCCAGGTGGACGCGCGGATCGTAAATGCCGCCGACGGCAATGGTGACCGCCTTGCGGCGAAACGCTGGGATGGTGTATCCGGGCATCGTGAAGTTGCTGAGAATCCGGTACACCGAAGCCATGGCCTGATTCGGCGCGAGTTCGAAGCCTGCCGCGGAGATGTCGCGGTAGAAAAGCATATGCAGGTTCTCGTCGGATGAAACTCGTTGCAGCAGTTGATCGGCGATTGGATCGTTGCATGCCTTACCGGTGTTGCGGTGAGACACCCGCGTCGCCAGTTCCTGGAAGCTCACGTATAGGACGGAGTCGAGGGGGCTATCGGCGAACAGGTCACCCTGCTGATTCTGCCCAGGGGAGAACCCGCGGGTGATCTGCTCGACGCGCAGTTCTTCGAGTTCGATCGGGTCGCAGGCACGCGTCACCACAAGATAGTCGCGCAGCGCCAGGCTGTGCCGGTTTTCTTCAGCGGTCCAGCGCTTGACCCACTGACCCCACGCACCGTCCATGCCCACGTTCATCGCAATCTCACGGTGATAGGAAGGCAGGTTGTCTTCGGTGAGCAGGTTGACCACCATGGCGAGCCTGGCGACCTCCGACAACTGAGACTGCTCGGGGTGCCAATCCTGGCCGCCCAGGGCGTAATAGTTCTTGCCGTCCGACCACGGAATGTAGTCGTGAGGATTCCAGTCCTTCGTCATCGACAGATGCCTGTTGAGCAGGCGCTCTGCCATCGGTTCCAACTCATGCAGCAATCGCAGATCGTTCGAGTCCTTCGGCAAAGTCCCTCCTGAGCCTGTACCTGTTACTTGCAGTCTCATTCAACGGGTCGCGTTGGAGCGCGGGTAGGGACTTTTGTCATCGCTCGCTGTTGTGGGCCGCCGGCAAATCGGCGGCTACGCGAGCATGTTTGCTAGATCAGGACTTTCGGCCCTGGCGCGGCTTCGCTCTAAGGAGTAGTCAGGAGGCATGCACAGCACGGCGCGCCGAGGAATCCTCTGAAACGTGCTCTGCCGACGAGCGAATGATCGGGGGTCAAATCTGGTGAGTTGCCGCTGAACTACGCCCTCAGGCCCTTCGCTGTATCCACTGGAGGCTGAACAAACCGTGTCTGACACAGACGATTCCGACTCCGCCCCGCGTTCAGACAGCGGCGGCGAGACCGACTCTCAGCAACGGCCACGTTTGTCGCGGCGAGGTTGGGTCTTGCTCGCCGCCGCGACGATCGTCGTGGCCTCGCTCGCAGGTGCAGGGGGCTGGGAGCTGAACAGCCATATCAACAACAGCAGTACTTCCACGGCAGCTGACAAGCAGTGGCTGATCAAGATGGTAGATCTGGCTGCCCAGTTCCCCTCTGGGTTCCACCTGACATTTGCCGATGCCACTGATGTGACGGAACAGTCTCTTCCTAAGCAGGAGGACATGACGCAGGGGGCCACCGTCATCCCGGCAAACTGCGCCAACCCGGCCGAACGGAACGGCGGCACATCGCCACCCGTGGGGGCCATCCTCGACAGCCTTACCGGAGTAAGCCAGGGCCGCCTGCTGCAAGTAACCGCTTTGGTGTCCCCCCAGCCGATACCGGTCCAAGATGTGCCCCCGCACTGCGACGCGGTGGTGTTCTACAAGGCCGGCCTCATCCAGGGCTTCACGGGCTCGGTCGTGCTGCCCCCGATCCCCGACGGGGTGGCGGTGAAATCGAGCCAGGCCGTGCGGGTCAGCTCCACCATCACAGACGGCACCGGACCCACCATCGATACCGTCCGCTACGTCTACCGCGCACTGCTCGACGACCTGCACACGGTCACCGTGACTTACACCGGCCAGATCAACTCCGGGCCACTACGTGACCTCGACCCGACTCCGGCCAACCAACTGTTCACCCAAGCACTGGCAACACTGCATACAGCGTGACCGTCTTCGAACCGCATTGTGGCCGTGTCAGATCCACCGCCGCGCGCCGACGCGACAATCGGCCGAGGAGCTCACACCGCGGGGTCGGCGTCAGCGGCATAGACACCGAGCAGGTCACGGGCCGAGACGATGCCCACCAAAACACCAGCGCGCTCTACCAGGATGTGCCGGATGTGGCGGTCGGTCATCCGAACGGCCACTTGTTCGACGGTATCGGAAGCCTCGCACCAGACCAGATTCGTGCTCGCCACATCGACGGCGCGGAGGGCAGTTGGATCCCGATGGGCGGCGATGACACGTATGAGGTCACGTTCACTCACCAGTGCTACTGGGCGGTCCTCGTCGCCAACCACCACCGCGCCGATCCCGGCCTCGGCCATGGCCTCCGCCGCCATTGCGACCGTCGCATCGCAGGGCACCCGAATTACTGCATCACCGATGAGATCTGCGACGGAGATCGAACCCGCTGAGAGAACGTTGATCATGGCACGATCGTGGCATTTCGTATCGGCTGCCAATAGGGACTTAAGTCGTCTCGTCGGCCATTCCCTGTGCCGCAGGGTGCACGACGCCAAGATCAGCGTGAGTGCAGCAGTGGATCTTTCACCGTGGCGAGCGCACCTGAACAGGGGCAGATCCTCCATACTCGCCACTGCGGTCCGCCGCCGTGCCCGGCGCCCCGTGGGGACGTTTGAATCTTTCGACGGGGACTAAAGTCCTCTCGCCTTCGTAATCGACATCGCCGCCACTCCCAATGTGGGAGCGTCAATAATCGCCTCGGCCGCTTTGGGACCGCCTGGTCTCTGGCCGGGGTATCCATTGAGGGCCGCAGTCGAAATCGGAATGGGTTGCGATGCATAAAGTTAACGCCGTGCGGATTTGGTCGTCGCTGACCAGTCGTGTCCGAGATGAGGCTGGCCCGCTGTCGCCGCATCTGGCGTGTTCGGCCTGCGCCGAGGAACTCGGTATCAGCGGAGTCAGCCTGCTGCTCACGACGGGCCTGTCCAGGCTTGAGCTGGCGTCTACCACAAGTCAGCGAGTTCGTGAGCTAGAAGAGTTGCAAGCGACGGCCGGCGAGGGGCCTGGCATTGATGCGCTGGAATCGGGCTGGCCAATTCTCGCCGAGGACTTGACCTCCATCAGAAGCAGGAGCCGATGGCCAGTTTTTGCCGCCCAGGCGGTCAGTCGGGGAGTGCATGCCATGTTCAGCCTGCCGCTGGCTTTGGGTGCCGTCCCGCTGGGGGTGTTTGACCTCGTCCACGACACCCCCGGCGAACTGGGTCACAACCAGTTGCTCGATGCCTTGCTGTACGCCGACACAGCCCTAGCGCTGGCGATCGATGCCCGCAGCGGGATTACTCCACCGCTGGGTGTGGGAATCGATCCTGGCGAGGAGCCGGCTCTGTGGCGTTCGGAAGTCCATCAAGCGATCGACATGGTTGCGAATCAGTTGGGCATCACCGTCGTCGATGCCTTGGTGCGCTTGCGTGCATACGCATTCGGCAGCGAACTCACTCTGGCTGATGCCGCCCGGGCTGTGGTTCAGCAGCGTTCGAGGATCTTTCCCGGTCGGATCGAACCGGGCGACGCGAGAAGTAGGTGACGGTAGTTTCCCTCTGCTACTCGCGGTCGCCGATCAGGGTCGCCACGTGATCGTCAACGTATCGGGACAAGTCGCGCGACGGGCGTCGATAGTCATCTGCTTGCACTGGCTGTGTCGGGAGCGTGACTTTTGGCCGTTCCACATTATCGTGATCGATGCTGGATAGCAGATGCGCCATCATATTGAGCCGCGCATGCTTCTTGACGTCGGATTCGACGATGTACCAGGGGCATTGAGGTGTATCGGTATGAACCATCATCTGGTCCTTGGCCCGCGAATAGTCCTCCCAACGGTAGACCGATTCCAGATCCATCGGTGAGAGCTTCCACTGCCGGACAGGGTCATTCAGCCTTGACCTGAACCGACGCAATTGTTCTTCGTTGGATACCGAGAACCAATACTTGCGCAACAGAATCCCGTCTTCGACCAGCATCTGCTCAAAGATCGGCGTCTGGCGCAGGAATAGTTGATGCTCTTGTGGCGTGCAGAAGCCCATGACCTGTTCGACCCCTGCTCGGTTGTACCAAGAACGGTCGAACAGCACGATCTCGCCCTTTGCGGGGAGGTGCGCGATGTATCGCTGGAAATACCACTCACCCCGTTCGCGTTCGGTTGGTGCCGGCAGTGCGGCCACCCTGGCGACCCGCGGGCTGAGGTACTCGGTGATCCGCTTGATGGTGCCGCCTTTACCTGCGGCGTCGCGGCCCTCGAATACCACCACGACACGCGCACCGGTATGCCTGACCCACTCCTGCAACTTCACGAATTCAGTTTGCAGCCGGAACAACTCGGCCTCATACACCTTGTTCGAGAGCTTCTTCTGACCGCTGAGTGACAACTTCTTCTTCGCCGACGGTCCTTCGTTGGATGCTGCACCCATACATAGATCCTAAGACCGCGCACCTGCGCATACCCGGGCACTCCCGGCAGAGAGGGATGCGAAAGGCTCACATCGCGGTACCTGCGGCTGTGGGCAAGCGAGGCCGCACTGTTCTACGAGGGAAGCATTGGTGGAAAGCGCCCGAACGCCGGAATGAATAGGTCTCCGTCGCTGGTTGCCTGGTGCACGGAACCTGCCCAAGCGGTTTGAGCTGCGGTATCCAGATGTGCATTTCCTCCGGCGCCTCGGCGCCGGGAATTGTTGGGGGAGTGCCGCCGGAGGGTCAGGTGCCGCTCCGACTGGCACCCGCCGCGTTGCCGCCGCAATGGCAGGCAAGTCGTCCGAAAGTTGGCCGAACAAGGACTTTTGGCCCTGCTCAAGGGGAACCGGTGTGTGGCAACTTGAGAACCAGTCGAGTAAGGGATGCAATGCTGCACGAAAGACGAACGCTGCTAACGATCTTCGCGGCGCTATCAACCGTTCCGATCGCCTTCGGATACGTACTGGTCTTGGCGGGCGCAGCCGATCCCAGGTTGACTGGAAATATTGCAGCATTGACCACCTGCCTCGGCATTACTGGTGTTCTGGCGACGCCATTGATCTGCGTAGAGAGCCGTGGGTTGTCGACTCGCCGAAGAATTTCAGAACTGGTTTTTGTATGGACCATTATTTCAGCAGTCGCTCAGTTCTTTTGGGAACTTCCGTGGCTGGTGTTGCATCGAGCGCTCGATGGTGTAACGGAGGTCGATCGGTGGGCGTGGCTGTGGTGGCTGTACGGGACGGCAGACAGACGCTGGATCGAAGCGGACCCGTTTGTTGTCGGCATGGAATCGTCGATGGTGGCCACAGGCGTGCTTGCGCTTCTTGCGTTCAAGGCAATTCGTGCCGCGGAACGGCGCAGAGCCGCGGCATACGAGATAGTCATTGGCCTCACGCAATTCGTGCTGGTCGTTCTGTACTACCTTGTGGAAGCACTGGCCGGCAATCCGAGCATCACTAGCAATGTCTACGAGATCGTCGTCAAGTACATCTACATGAACTCATTCTGGTGCGTCTTGCCGCTCATTCAGATTTGGCACGGATTCCAAATCCTTGGCATTCGTGAAGTCGACAGCGCCGCGATCGTCTGATTCGACATGTCACGGCCACGCGCAACGGGCCGGGACGCCGCGCTGCGGAAGCCCACCGAGGCGGCAGCGGGCGTCTCCGGCCACCAATCCGCCGAAAGTGCCTGCAGAGCAGTGGCATCCGCGTCCAGGCACCAAACTACGAATCGTCACTGTGACGAATTGGTCGAGGTGAGCCGTGACGGGGGTTGGGTCAACATGAGTCGCCGCGAGCGGTTGACCGGTGCGCGTAGCGGTCGCACGTAGCCAGACGCCGGCAGCTTGCCACGGATCCTTGGCAAGCCAGGCCATCGTCACGACGTTTGTGCGGCTTACGCATCGCACAGCGGCGCCACGAGCGAGACGGATGACGATTGACACGAGAACCGCGGTAAGGCGAAGAGATTGATTGCACGCCGCCGGCCCGCGGGTTATCGCCAGGTTGGAGATGTACCGATAAGCTACATTATGTCAAGTAAACTACTCCGTTTTCATCTGATGAATCATCTCCAGCCTGGTCGCCCCATTGGTCAGTCGCTGACTCGGTCGAACGAATATGCAGGAATCGAATATGCAGGTTTGCCAGTAGTACGCGCTATTGCGAGTCCCGGTCGCGCACCCCATTTGGGCTGCCGCTCAACCTTTTCCACCCGTGACGGAGGTGCTGTCGCAGCGACTCTGAGCAACTGCAAGGAAGAGGTCGTCGACAATCACGTCGAGTATGAGTGCTTCCGTTCGCGCCGTAGGCTCACGGCATGCACAACGTGACTCTGGCCAGCACCGCGGCAACGGCGACGCTGACGCTGACGGTGGCGCTGGCGGCCTATTCAGCGTTGATCCTCGCCTGCATCGCGGTGGCGATCGACGGCGCCCGCCGACACCGACGACGCCGGGCGATCGCCGCCGCAGTGATGGTTGGGGTGCTGACCCTGGGCGGGCTGATTATGGCGATTGTCAGCAGCGTCGCATGAACCCTCACAACGCGGTGAGCGTGAACACCGGATGGTTGGCGGCGTCAACACTCCCGGAACTTGCCATCGACGACCTCGCCCGTCCGGCCGCCGCTAGCGAGCTGGCCAGCAGTCAGCACCTCTCCCCTGTCACACTCCACCTGATTCGCCGCTTAGCAACGCCGGGAATACGGCGGGATCGAACACGGAGGGCTACCAGTAAAAAGCCCCCGTTTTCATCAGGTGAATCGTTTTCAACCCGATCGGCCGGATCGGCACTGGCGTCGCCAGGGCCAGCGTTGATCGCCAAACGGCCTTCGAGTTGCTAGAACAGCCCGATCACGAGAGCCATCGTGAGGAACAGCGTGAGTTGGTAGGCACTGTTGATGATGGTCAGTCGGGGCGGCTTCAGTTCGAATGCGTTGTGTTGAACCAGCGTTGTGACCGAGAAGGCCAGCCACGCCGCGAAGCCGACGACAATGGCGAGCCACACCGAGTGGCCGCCGGTGGCCGTGAAAGTGACCTCGACCGCAGCCCCCAGACCTGTCGCAGTCACCGCATTGGCGAGCAGCAACTGAGCCATGTTTCGTCGGCTTGCCGCTTTCGATTGCTCTGGAGTGATGCCAGTCAGGTTCCACCACGCGGTGGCGAAAAGCTTTCCGTACCATACGCCGGCTACCGCCATTCCCACGGCGGTGGCGACTACAATGCCGAGCCAATTCATATGCATAGCAAGGCTCCTGGGCTGATTGTGAGCAGGCGCGGCATCGAGCCCTGGTCTACGTGATGCGTGATGCCGCCGTTTCGTGCGATCCGCATATGTCGGTTTCCCCTTCCGTCCATGGTGACGCAATGCACATGTAATATACAAGCGCACAATCAAAAGTGAAGTGCGACTCGAGGCGGTGGGATGACCGGGCTACTCAACGAGGTTCTTGACGCCTATGGCGGCGCTGAACGTTGGAGGTCTATTGCGACGATTACCGCTCGGGGGCGCTTGGGTGGCTTGCTGCCCCGGCGTTTTCCCGGCAGCAAGTTGTCGAACTTCGCTGTCGAGGTCAGACTCGCCGAGCGGCGCACCGTCCTTCAAGACTTCCCGCAGGCCGGCCAGCGCGGCGTGTTCGACCACGGCGAGACGCGGCTAGAAAGCCGTGGCGGTGAGGTAATCGATGTCCGAACCGACCCTCGTTCAGCCTTCTTTGGACTGAGCGGAATCCGCCGTAACCTCCGTTGGGATCCCCTCGACACGACCTACTTTGCTGGATACGCCTTCTGGAACTACCTCACCTTGCCGCACCTGCTTACCCTCGACGGCGTCACCGTGACAGACGGCGGCCCCTGTCAGAAGTCAGGTCGTCAATGGCGGCGGCTCCTGGCCACGTTACCTGGTGACATCAACACCCACTGCCGGCAGCAGACATTTTATGTGGACTCCGACGGCCTGATCGGTCGCCACGACTTCCTCGCCGAACCCGTCGGCGCCTGGGCCAATGCCGCGCTCTACTGCAGCCAGTATCGCTGCATCGATGGGATTGTTTTTCCCACCCGGCGGCGCGTATTTCCGCGGGGTCCCCGAGCCAGTGTCCTGCCTCAGCCCACATTGCTGGCGCTCGACTTCGACGAGATCGAGATCGAATATTGAGCTTGGCGCAAAGCAAAGAAGGAGGCGCTACCCATGCGGTCATACGGGCAGTACTGCGGCTTAGCACGTGCACTCGACGTCGTGGGCAATCGGTGGAGCCTGCTCGTCGTGCGCGAATTGCTCTCCGGCCCAGCGCGCTACGGGCAACTCCAGGCCGGGCTTCCCGGGATTTCGACTAACCTGCTGACTGATCGCCTGCGTGAACTGGAAGACGCTGGAGTTGTTCATCGCCAGCTAGACAGTGATAGCAACAGCGTCGCCTACGCACTCACGGCCTGGGGGCACGAACTCCGAAGTACCGTTGCCGCGCTGGTGAGTTGGAGTAAACCCCTCATGGTTTCCGGCCCGCAAAACGACAGCTTCCAACCCCATTGGCTGATGGTGGCGCTGGAGTCGCTGCTGGGCAGCAATCGGACCAAGGTTCCTGCAACGGCCGCTATCGAGGTCGACGGCACAACCCTGATTGTGCGCATAGACAAAGTCGGCACGCACGTTGGACTAGCGGTCGATGAACAACCCACTACCGTGCTCCGCGCCGAACCCTTAGTGATACTTGGCCTAGCCGCCGGCATGCTCACAGTCCAGCAGGCAATCGCTGCGGGAAACCTCACCGGTGACCAACACGACCTCGCCGCGGTATTCGACCCTCACTGACGCGACATCGCCAGCAAACAACTGGACCGTTCGCAGCGCCGCGATGATGGTCAACGGCATAGCCGCCGCATTGCCCCGCGGTCAGGCTCTCTCCCCTTGCCAAACCTCAGGAGATCCACGATTAGCTCGTGAGGGACACGGGACGCCGGTTAGGGGGCCTATCGGTGGCGACTCGATCCGACGGCTAGCGCGGCGGCCTGACCACTCAAGCGGCCCGACTGCCCGGGGAACACCACCTGGGTGGACACTATGACGTGGCCCTTTCTGCAACAGTGTTCAAAGTCGAACTTGGCGTCTCCGATGTCGATCACGGTTACTACGCCGATCACACGCTGACCGTGGCCCGTCATCCCAGTGAGACCGATGAGCGGATAGTGGTGCGGTTGTTGGCGTTTGGGCTGCGCGCACACCGACTCAGCGACGTCGACGGTGAGTTGGCGTTCGGAGCGGGCCTGTCCACCCCTGGCGTACCGGACTTGCGGCTCGCCGACTACACCGGCCGGATCCTGGAGTGGATCAACGTCGGCCAGCCCGACGAACGCGCCTTGGGCAAGGCGGCCAGCCAGGCCGACCAGGTGCTGCTCTTCCCGTTCGCCGCCGGCGTGGCCACCTGGTGGCGCACCGTCGGCCCCAAAGTGGCGGGGCTGCCGAACCTGTCGGTCGTGCAGATACCACACGAACCAGTGCAGCAACTGGCCCAGACCGTCGACCGACGGGTCTCGGCGCAGGTCATGGTGATCGAAGGTCAGGTGACGATGACCGTAGGCGAAGTCGACGTCACCTTCACGCCCGAGCCATTGGAATGAACGTCTGAGCCCGAGGTGCCGATTGGCCGCCAGCCGTGTTTTTGGTTGTCGTGTAGCTCTTTCCGTCCACCGCCACTGAACGTGGTTGCCAAGTTTCGCGGTGAGGTGAGTCGCCATACGAGATGTTCGTGGCCGGTGACAGGATCGAGATATGAAGAAGTACGCGGCACGGCTGATCCCCAGAGGTACTGACGAATCGCGCCATGTGGTTGAACGGGTCCAGGTTGTCATGGACCTGACGTCGCAGCTGAACGCCCTACGGCACTCGGATGTGGATAGTCGCAACTCGTTGCTGAAAGAAATCCTGGGACAGTCGCTGCCTGAGACCACCACAATCTACCCGCCGTTTTATTGCGACTACGGGCTAAACCTACATCTGGGCGCCCGCATTTTCGTCAACCAGAATTGCTCGTTCTATGACCTTGGGGGCATCACAATCGGCGACCGCACAATGATCGGGCCGGGCGTCACGCTGTGTACTGCGGGCCATCCCGTAGAACCGGCGGCGCGGTTCGACGGCATCACTGTCTCCCCAATCAATGTCGGTACGAATGTGTGGATCGGGGCCAACGCGACTATCGCTCCTGGTGTCACGATCGGTTCAGGGTCGGTCGTTGCCGCGGGCGCGGTCGTGGCAACGGATGTTCCGCCAAACTCACTCGTTAGCAGCGCTGGTCATGTACACCGACGCGATCTTGGCGATGCCACCCATAACGTGTAGGGCCAGACCCTGAGCAATCGTCAGTCTCGAGGAATATGCACGAATCGAATATGCAGAATTACCAGCAGAAGTCTCCGTTTTCATCAGATGAATCAGCCCTGGCCCTGGACCACCGGCTCGGGTCGTGACCATGAATCTCCCGATGGATAACCTTGGCCCTTAGAGTCGTCGCATTCCGCGGATCACTTGCAGGAAAGGCAAATTCGACTCAAGCCCCTTGCGCAAGCTCGGCTGCAGCGTGCTGATGTTGCCCAGCGTGATGTGGCGCACGCCCTGGTTTCGCCATTCGGCGGCCTGTTCGATGATGTCGTCGGGGGTGCCGGTCAGCAACCCCTCCTTGAGCAAGGATTGCGGAACCTGCCGGGTGTAAGACAGTGCGGTCTGTTCATCGATCAGTTGGGGCATGATGTCGGTTGCTCCACCGGCAAGGCCGAGCGGATGTGAAACGCCGTGGCGCTCCCACCAAGCTGCTGGGGCGAGCAGTGCAGTGGACTTGATGGCGTCGCTGCTTAGCGCCGCGTCGACGTCGTCGCGGTTGCGGCCGACGACAGCGAATCCTTGCCAGGCCCCTTTGATCGACATGGGATCGCGGCCGGCGTCGGAGGCGGCGCTTCGAACTGCGTCCAATCCGGCGGCGTAATCGGTGGGGGCGATCAGCGCTGGTACCCAGGCGTCGGCGTAGCGGCCGGTGATTCTGAGCATGCGCGGGCCGTGTGAAGCGACCCAGATCTCGGGCCATTTCCCTTTGACGGGCGGTAACTCGAAGGCGGCATCGTGCAGCGGGAAGTACGGCGAGTCACGCGAGATCAGCTCGCCGCGGGAGTTCCACAGGGCGCGGATGGTGGCCAGAGCTTCTTCCAGCCGTGTGACCGGTTTAGCCCAATCCACCCCGTAGGGTTCGTTGCCCTCGCGCTCACCAGTGCCGATGCCCAGGACCGCCCGCCCGCCAGTGAGCAGGTGCAGCGTGGCAGCGGCTTGGGCGGTAACCGCGGGGTTGCGTCGACCAGCATCAGTGACGCTGACACCCAGACGCAGCCGCCCGATCCGGTTGCGCGCCGCCAGATGGCCCAGAATCGTCCACGGTTCGAGGATCGCGTCCACGTTCGGCACCACACGCGCTGCACCGACGTAGCGGCGGCTCGCGATCGACCGCGGGAACAACGAGTTCAGATGATCGCCCACCCAAAACGAGTTTGCACCGGCGACCACAGCGCCAAGGTAATTAGCGCGCAACGGCACCGTCGGCCATGGATGCGCATTGACGATCTGATCGAACACACCCACCCCGAACCGGCTCACCGAATTCGACCGTCGCCCCATCTGGCTTCCCCGTCCCTCGCTGAGTCGAAGAACATAAGTATCGCCGCCTAGAGACAGCACAGTGAACGAACTCGGGAAGTTCGAGGAGCCGAGGCAGTCGGTCCACATACGACCGGACGCCCGCTACCCCCCGAATGACTCCCAACTTTGTGAGCAATCCACGCCGATCAAGTACCCCCAAACGACTCCCGAATTCGTGAGCAAACGACTCCCGAATCCGCAATCAAAATCAATCGTCGCCATCAGCGAGGATCTTCACTGCTTCCATGATGCGGTTACGCACACGCTGTTCAACGATCCGCTCACTGGGTCCGCCCATGATTGATGAGTATGCGTCAGCGCAGGTAATCGACCGAGACCCGATTCCGGGAATGAACGCCGAGTCGCCATTGACCGAAGCCATCAGAAAACTGGCGGACAGCCACCGGGCGGGCCGGCCCGCCCGGTGATGACGACCGAGCCACCGCCAGGACTGCTCCCCCAGCATCGGTCACATCAATATCCGACAAACGCCGGAATACGGCAGAAACGAATACGGAGGGGTACCAGTAGAAGTCTCTGTTCTCATCGGATGAGTCAGGCTCGTGCGCCCCCGTTTCGATGCGAAAGCCCCCCACTCAAACGTCGCACGGTACTGACGGCCCGTCCACGATTAGGGCGGCCTGACCACTCAAAGCGGCCCGACTACTCGGTGGGCACCACCTGGGTGGACACTATGACGTGGCCCTTTCTGCAACAGTGTTCAAAGTCGAACTTGGCGTCTCCGATGTCGATCACGGTTACTACGCCGATCACACGCTGACCGTGGCCCGTCATCCCAGTGAGACCGATGAGCGGATAGTGGTGCGGTTGTTGGCGTTTGGGCTGCGCGCACACCGACTCAGCGACGTCGACGGTGAGTTGGCGTTCGGAGCGGGCCTGTCCACCCCTGGCGTACCGGACTTGCGGCTCGCCGACTACACCGGCCGGATCCTGGAGTGGATCAACGTCGGCCAGCCCGACGAACGCGCCTTGGGCAAGGCGGCCAGCCAGGCCGACCAGGTGCTGCTCTTCCCGTTCGCCGCCGGCGTGGCCACCTGGTGGCGCACCGTCGGCCCCAAAGTGGCGGGGCTGCCGAACCTGTCGGTCGTGCAGATACCACACGAACCAGTGCAGCAACTGGCCCAGACCGTCGACCGACGGGTCTCGGCGCAGGTCATGGTGATCGAAGGTCAGGTGACGATGACCGTAGGCGGAGTCGACGTCACCTTCACGCCCGAGCCATTGGAGTGAACGTCTGAGCCCCACGTTGGTGAGTTGTCCTGACACCTGGCTCGTAAGCTCCTAGCTCGGATCCCGGCCGTTCCAGGCGACGAGACGGTCGATGACGGGCGCGTCGTCGTCGATCGGAACCGCCTCGGCGAACGGGACGGCGACCTCGTCGAGGCCCCTCGCGGCGGAGATCTCCTCGTACAGAGCTCGGCGGTTCTCGGCAGGAAGGATCTGGCGTGCCGCCTCGAGCGCCACGGCGACCACCGTGTCGTCCCAGTCGGGCCGCTGACCGGTCGCCGTCGCAAGATCCCAAGTGTGGACGGTCAGCTCGGAGAGGTAGGACGCCAGTACTTCGGCGCCGCTGCCTTCGATCCACGGCAGTGCCATGGGTCGTTCGAGCACGACGTCATCGCTCCAGGCATCGGCGGCTCGTCTCCCCGACTCCCTCCACGCATCGGACCAGCGATCCTCGGGGACAGGAATCTCGGTGACTGCGAAGGGATCTTCACCGTTGCCGAGCGCAGCAACTCGGTCAAGCACGCCGATCAGGTGTGCGAGCAGTGCTCGCACGTTCATGTCTGCGCATGGCGTCGGGTCCGTGAGTCGCTCCGGTCGGACGCCGGCGATGACGACCCCGCCGGTGGCGATGGCACGGTCGAGGATTGGCCGGGGATCGTTGAGATGGTCCGTGATGGAACTGGTCGGTGTGATCATGGCGCCAGTGTGCCGACCCAAACTGGTCACCTACTGACCGGTTTGATGTGAGAGTGTGATCGGGTGCGAGCCGACCGGCTAGTAGCCATCCTCCTTCTGCTGCAACGGCGCGAGCAGGTCACAGCATCGGAGATCGCCCTGGAGTTGGAGGTGTCCGAGCGCACCGCCCGCCGCGACCTCGAAGCGTTGAGCGTCGCCGGGGTGCCCGTGTACTCGATGCCCGGCCGAGGCGGCGGGTGGCGCCTCTTGGGTCGCGCTCGCACCGATCTCTCAGGGCTGACCGCGAGCGAGGCTCGCGCCTTGTTTCTGGTAGCCGGACCCGCCTCGACGGCAACCCCGGCCGTGAAGGCTGCTCTGCGCAAGCTCGTACGCGCGCTGCCCGAACCCTTTCGAGAGCAGGCCGAGGCAGCCGCGACATCGGTCGTCGTAGACCCACGAGGCTGGGGATCCAGCCAGCTCGAGCCCCGACCACCCCGGTTCCTCGACGAACTTCAAGAAGCGGTAGTCCGTGGCGTCCAAGCACGGCTCGGCTACGTCGACCGCAACGGCTCGGAGACCCAGCGGACCGTCCACCCACTGGGCATCGTCGCCAAGGGCCCGACGTGGTACCTGATCTCCAATACGGAGGCCGGTCGACGGACCTTCCGGATCGACCGTGTCTCGTCGGTCGAGTTGACGGACGATCCCGTCCAACGGCCCCTGGGATTCGACCTTGCCGAGAGCTGGCGCGAGATCGCCGACGAGGTCGACCGAAGGCGCACCCCCGTCGAGGCGCAGGCCATGTGCGATCCTGACGGGCTCGGCCTGCTCCGGATGATGCTCGGGAGCCGCCTCGAAGTTGGCGGTTCCACGCCCGACGGCCGGATCGAGATCGTGGTCCGCGGCCACAACGAGTACGTCCTCGCAGGCGAACTTGCGTGGCTCACCGAATTGCTCGAAGTCACCGGCCCGCAGGGCGTGCGCGACCACCTCGCCGCGATCGGCACCGCGCTTGTAGCGCGGTACACCTGAGTCGGTCGCCACCCGATCGGCGCGAGCACGGTCGCCGAGTTCTTTCCCTACTGTCCTGGCCAGGAAGGTTCGTAAGGCCGTCAGACCGAGCCAATCAGCGTCAACTCCGCGTAATTCTCGGGCGCGCCGGTACGACGTGCACTGAAAGCGCTAGTCGATAATCACGACTTGTGAGCGAAGAAGTGTCGACCCGCGTCGGGCCGCCTCCCAACCTGGCCGTCGGCATCATCAAGGCGCTACGACCTCGGCAATGGATCAAGAACGTCCTGGTGGTGGCTGCGCCTTTGGCGACTCTCGGCGGCGACGTCGACTACGACTACCGCGATCTCTTCCTCAAGGTCGGTGTCGCGTTTGTGGCGTTCAGTTTGGCTGCATCCTCGATCTATCTCGTCAACGACGCCCGTGATGTGGATGCTGACCGCCAGCATCCCACCAAACGCTTCCGGCCGATCGCCGCCGGGGTGGTCTCCCCCGCCCTTGCCTATTCGTTGGCGATCGCACTCGCCGCGACCACACTGGCGATCTCGGCTGCGGTTGCACCACCCCTTGCGCTCGTGATCGTGGTGTATCTGGCGATCCAGCTCGGCTACTGCTTCGGCCTCAAACACCAAGCCGTACTTGATATCTGCATTGTCTCCTCGGCCTACCTCATGAGAGCGATTGCTGGTGGCGCGGCGACTGGAATCCCGCTGTCACAGTGGTTCTTGTTGGTGATGGCGTTCGCATCGCTGTTCATGGTCGCTGGAAAGCGCTATGCCGAACTGCAACTCGCTGAGCGGACCGGTGCGAAGATCCGGAAGTCGCTGGAGAGCTACACCAGCACGTACCTGCGGTTTGTGTGGACGATGTCCGCCACAGCCGTTGTTGTGTGCTACGGACTGTGGGCGTTCGAGCGCGATGGGAATTCCGCGTCGTGGTTCGCCGTGTCAATGATCCCGATCACGGTCGCAATCCTGCGCTACGCCGTCGACGTCGACGGTGGCATTGCCGGTGAGCCGGAAGACATCGTTCTCAAAGACCGCGTGCTGCAGATACTCGGCCTCACATGGATTGTGATCATGTGTGCGGCAATCGCTTTAGCTTGAGTCGGCGGTAGGTGCACGTCCCGGACGGTTCCCCTACGCTACGGGCACTCCGCCGGCAACCAGACGTCCGATCATCGGCAACCGGCAACAACTTGTTGCGATCTCGCACATGACATGTGACTGCGCTGACACTCGTTATCCCGTTTCCCCCTACTATATTTCGCTGGAATCACCGGTCGCTCGTATTTCGGCCCAGCAGGTCGCGCTCCAGGAAATCTCGGAAGATTCGCGCGAGATTCGTCGCGATTGGGTCGGAGCAATCACCGAGTCGGTTTCCGAGTTGAAAGGCCTCGTTAACAACGGCCCGACGTGGCAGCTCAGCACGGACCTCGTCGCCAAATTCCGTCTGTACCCGTTCCCTGATCGACTGGTCGATGCCGTTTCGACGGTCGAAACCGGATAGAACTACACCACACCACCTGAGTCGATGTGTTCGTTGGATACGCTCAACTCTGTCACGGGCCTCGCGTGCTTTGCGTACCGCATCAAGAGTCGGAGTGATCGGCGCGTACGCAACATCACCTAGATGCATTGCCAAGGCTTCCAGTGAGCCAGTGCGGCCGCCGGTGTCGATCAAGATAACCTCATAACGGGCAAAGATGCCGGCAGCGTCAAAGATCGCCCGCAACAATCCGGTGTCCGGTACGCCGAAGCCTGCAACACGGCCTAAGGAAGCACCTGCAGGTAGCAAATCGATGCCGGGCCATCTAGTTTCAATGATCTCCTCATCGATTCGCTTCGCACCCTTGTCGGGATTCCCCCAAAAACTGATATCGGCATCCTCAAGCACTGAACCCAAGCCGGTCGAATGCTGCGACACTCCAAAGTGATTAGACAGATTTCGCTCTGGGTCTACGTCGACTAGCAACGCGGAGATCCCAGCCCGCGAGGCCTCCCCCGCCAGCATCATCTGCCATAGCGTTTTCGCTGTTCCGCCCTTACCGGAAAGCACCAGCACCGAAACAGCTACCATTGCGAGCCTCTATGCAAAGCCTGACTCACCTCGCTGCATTCCTCCATCGTGTTCGCGCTGTTGCCAGACACCGTGCGTTCTCACCGTATATGCCGAGCAGCGGATATCCTTCGTCACTCGGCCGGACGGGAACGGTTTCGCCACCCGAAAGGTCCACTGGTCAGTATGTGGGCTTTACCAGGAGGTCGGTGTCGCATCTACATCAATGCCAATGCGACGAACCGTTCTGCGATGAGCCGATGGGTGTCGGCGTCCGGGTGCAGATTGTCGGGTAGCGGATGTGCCGCCTCGTCGCGAGGTCCGTACAGGTCGAGACCATCGACATAGGACAGATGCGGATCCTCGGTCTGGCGCTGCGCCACGATCTGAGTGAGCTGCTCGCGGATGCTCTGGAGGGTGAGCCGCCGTAGCCCCGGGCTCGGAACCTTCGCGTCGGCCGGGTCGCCCAGCGCAATAAAGCGAATCGTTCCTGCCGACAGCGCTTCCTCATCGAAACTTCCCGGCCCTGGCGTAGATTCGTGAATCGGACAATGCAGTGGGCCGATGACCATGATTGGCGTTGTTGGATGCCCGTCACGGATGGTGTCGAGGAACCCGTGCACAGCGGGACCGAACGCGCGTTGGCGCATCAGGTCCGAATTCACCAGGTTGATACCGATCTTCACGCTGATCAGGTCGGCGGGGCGGTCACGAATCGCCCTGGCGACGAACGGATCCAGCATTGCACTACCCGAAAAGCCCAGATTCACCAGGTCGAGGTTCGCATGAGCGGCCGCCAACGCGGGCCATATGGTGCTGGGAGTGGCGGCGTTGGATCCCTGGCTGATCGAGCTGCCCTGGTGCACCCAGATGGGTCGGCCAGCCGGAGCGGCTGCGATCGGTGCATCCGTACGCAAGGCCATCAATTCGACTCGCTCGTAATGCGGCAGCCAGAGCTCGATCGTCTTGTCCTGTGGCGCAAGCCCGTCGAAGCGAAGGGTCGCCGCCTCGCCTTGCTCTATCTCCGTCGCACCCGTTGCCGGGTCGATGCGCACCAGATCACCGCCATACACCGACGCATGCTGAACCCGCCGACCATCGACCAGCAGATCCACGGCACCGTCGGCACGTGGCGGCACGCCGGTCAGCACAACGCGTGTCCGCAGCAGATCGAGCTCGACCAGTGTCGCGGTCGTGCGCACCGCGACGCGCACACCCGAGGGCTGCGCTTCAGCGCTCAACAGTTGCGGGTCGTCGCATCGCGCACGTGCGGTGCGCGGCAAGCGGTGTGGAAGTTGGCCGCGGCCAGTATCTTCGAGCTCTGCAAGTCCACGGAATAACTCGATGGTTATGGGGTGCGAGATTATGACGAAGCTCCTCGAGGTCGTGCCCCACGCTACCCGAGCTCCCAACTAAACGCGCCGCAAATATGGCTTCCAGCCGCGCTGTGTGATCGCCGGCAAGGTGAGCACTCGCATCCCGGCCTCCGCTGCGGCCTCGCAATTCTGCCCAGTTCAATTGGAGCAGACCACGTCGCCGTGCGCTAGACGCCACCGCGGCGCAGCATCCGACCTTGTGCCGTCTGGAAGTCAATCTTCTTGCCGCGCAACCAGGTACTCCTCACGACACCGGCGAGTGCGCGTCCGTCATAAGGGCTGATCGGATTCTTGTGGTGCAGCTTGTGCACGTCGACGACCTGTGCGGAGTCGGGCTCGAAGATCGCGAAGTCGGCGTCGTAGCCGAGGGCGATCTTGCCCTTGGTGTTCAGTCCGGCGAGCACGGCGGGTTTGGCCGCCATCCACTCGAGCACCTGCGTGAGCTTGATCCCGCGACGCTTGGCCTCGGTCCAGATCAACGACAGGCCGAGCTGAAGGGACGCGACGCCGCCCCAGGCAACGCCGAAGTCACCGTTCTCGACGTCCTTCAGGTCGACCGTCGACGGTGAGTGGTCGGAGACGATGCAGTCGATTGTGCCGTCGAGCAGGCCCTGCCACAGCAGTTCCCGATTCGACGCCTCGCGGATCGGCGGACAGCACTTGAATGCGGTGGCCCCGTTGGGGATTTCTTCGGCGAGCAGCGTCAGATAGTGCGGGCATGTCTCGACGGAGATCCTGACGCCATCGCGTTTGGCGGTCGCGAGCATCGGCAGTGCGTCCGACGACGACAGGTGCAGGATGTGCGCGCGGGCACCGGTCCACCGGGCGCGCTCGATGACCTCGGCGATCGCCACGTTCTCGGCGCCGCGCGGTCGCGACGCGAGGAAGCGTTCGTACCGATCCCCCTCAGCCGAGGGGGCATGGTCGATGGCGCGGGAGTCCTCGGCGTGCACGATCATCATGGAGTCGAAGCCGGCCAGCACGGCCATGTCCTTCTCCATCTCGTCCGCGTCGAGATGCGGGAACTCATCGACGCCGGAGTGCAACAGGAAGCATTTGAAGCCGAACACGCCATCGTCGTGCAGACCGCGCAGATCATCGGTGTTGCCGGGGATCGCGCCGCCCCAGAAACCGACGTCGATGTGCGTCTTGCCCGCTGCGGCCGCACGCTTGGCGTTGAGTGCTTCGACATTGACCGTCGGCGGAATCGAGTTGAGCGGCATGTCGATCAGCGTGGTCACACCGCCCGCCGCTGCGGCGCGGGTGGCGGAGTCGAACCCCTCCCACTCAGTGCGGCCCGGCTCGTTGACGTGCACGTGCGTATCCACCAATCCGGGGATCATCACCTGCTCGTCGGTGAGTTCGACAATCTCCGCGCCGGTGAGGCCACTCCCCAGCGGCTCGATCGCGACGACGCGACCGTCGCGGATACCGATCTCGCGAGCGACGATTCCCGCCGTCGTCAGCGTGCGTTCGCCGCGGACCACCAGGTCGAATTCAGGGTGGTTCGGCGTCTCGGGCGCGTCGGCGGTCATCGGCAGCTCTCCATGGCTAGCAGCATAATTCCTCATCGTGGAAATGACACTCCACCGTTCGGCCAACTCTAAATGTGAGCACCGACACAGTCAATCGCGCCAAAAGCTTGACAGGCAGTGTCTGGATACGAGTTACTTACTGCACATGTGGAATATTACTTCCACATAGTGGAATGTTTGCGGCGGCGTCGAGCGTCGTCGCTCCGACCGTGACAGGCGTATCCATGACCACAGAGTCCACCGGGCTCATCGGCGACTCCAGTCGTACCGATGCTGCCCCGTTCGCCGACGTGAGCCCGCATCTGTACAACGCCGATCTCGCGCCCACCAAGCGCGAAGGCCGACGGTGGAGCGCGTACAACATCTTCACGTTGTGGGCGAACGACGTACACAGCCTGGGCAACTATTCGTTCGCCATCGGCCTGTTCGCCCTTGGCCTCGGTGGGTGGCAGATCCTGCTGGTGCTCGGACTCGGTGGCGCCTTCCTCTTCCTGCTGCTCAGCCTGTCCGGGTTCATGGGGGAAAAGACCGGCGTCCCGTTCCCGGTGATGAGCCGCATCTCATTCGGCACCCGCGGCGCGCAGATCCCCGCCGTCATCCGTGGCGCGGTCGCGATCGCATGGTTTGGCATCCAGACGTACCTCGCGTCTGTGGTGCTGCGCATCTTGATCGTCGCGCTCGCACCGTCGGCGGCGACCCTCGACTCGAACAGCTTCCTGGGGTTGTCGACTCTCGGATGGATCTCGTTCCTCGGGTTGTGGGTGATCCAGGTGGTCATCGTCAGCTACGGCATGGAGATGATCCGCAAATACGAGGCGGTCGCCGGTCCGGTCATTCTCATCACGATGGTCGCGCTCGCGATCTGGATGCTCAGCAGCGCCGACTGGTCGATCGCGTGGACCACGCCCGACTCGCTGACCGGCGTCGACATGTGGCTGAAGATCGTCGGCGGCGCCAGCCTGTGGGTCGCGATCTACGGCACCTTCGTCCTCAACTTCTGCGACTTCACCCGTAACGCAAAGTCGAAGCGCGCCATCGTGAAAGGCAACTTCTGGGGCATCCCGCTGAACATGCTGGTGTTCGGCAGCATCGTCGTCACGCTGGCCGGCGCTCAGTTCCGCATCGACGGACGCATCATCGAATCGCCCGCCGACATCGTCAAGGAAGTGCCGAACACCCTGCTGCTGGTGCTCGCCGCACTCGCGCTGCTGATCCTGACCATCGCCGTGAACCTGATGGCGAACTTCGTCGCCCCGATCTATGCGCTCAACAACCTGTTCCCGAAGCACCTGAACTTCCGTCGCGCAGCACTCATCTCGGCCGTCATCGGCCTGGTGATCCTGCCGTGGAACCTGTACAACTCCCCTGCCGTCATCAACTACTTCCTCGGCGGCCTCGGCGCCATCCTCGGGCCGCTGTTCGGCATCATCATGGCCGACTACTGGCTGGTGCGCCGTTCCAAGATCAACGTTCCCGCTCTGTTCTCCACCGATGCGCTGGGTGAATACCACTACGCGAAGGGCATCAACGTGCGTGCCGTGGTCGCCCTCGTCATCACCGCGGTCGTGGCACTCCTGCTCGCATTCGTTCCGGCGTTCAGAGTTGTCTCGGAGTTCTCTTGGTTCATCGGCGCGGGACTCGGTGCGATCGTGTACTTGGCAGTCGCAGACCGCCGAGGACCGTTCCACGATGTCTCCGGCGAACCCATCGCCGTGGCGAGCACGCACTAGACAGGAACCGCCATGAGAATCCTCGTAGCCAACGTCAACACGACGGCCTCGATGACCGACGCGATCGCCGAGTCAGCGCGCGGTGTCGCGTCGCCGGGTACCGAGATCGTCGGCATCACACCGCGCTTCGGCGCGGACTCGTGCGAAGGAAACTTCGAGAGCTATCTCGCCGCCATCGCGGTCATGGACGCGATCACGTCGTACCCCGAGCCGTTCGACGCGGTGATTCAGGCCGGCTACGGCGAGCACGGTCGGGAAGGCCTGCAGGAGTTGCTCGACGTCCCGGTGGTCGACATCACCGAGGCGGCGGCGTCGACAGCGATGTATCTGGGACATAAGTACTCGGTCGTCACCACACTCGACCGCACCGTCCCGCTCATCGCAGACCGTCTCAAGCTCGCGGGACTCGACGCACGATGCGCGTCGGTGCGGGCGTCAGGCCTCGGCGTGCTCGAACTCGAATCAGATCCGGATCGTGCGGTCGAGGCGATCGTCCGCCAGTCGCGAGAGGCAGTCGAGAACGATCACGCCGAAGTGATCTGTCTCGGCTGCGGCGGTATGGCCGAACTCGAAGCGAAGGTGAGGGCAGCGACCGGTGTCCCGATCGTCGACGGAGTTCGCTCGGCGGTCACCATCGCCGAAGGGCTGGTCCGGATGGGTCTGTCCACATCGAAGGTGCGTACCTACGCGACTCCCCGCGAGAAGAAGGTCATCGGCTGGCCATTCCAGTTGTAGGCCAATGCCATAGAAGAAATAGAAGAGACCGGGCGCCCCGCCAGGCGCCCGGTCTCTTCGTCTCCGGGGTCTCGACTGGACCCGTCAGAGCATGATCTGGCGGTTGACGTCCTTGTACAGCAGGTAACGGAAGTTCGACGGCCCGCCGGCGTAGCACGCCTGCGGGCAGAAGGCGCGGAGCGAGAGGAAGTCGCCTTCCTGAACTTCCACCCAGTCTCCGTTGAGGTGATAGACGGCCTTGCCTTCGAGCATCAGGAGGCCGTGTTCCATCACGTGGGTCTCGGCGAACGGAATGGTCGCCCCGGGCTCGAATGTGACGACGTTGACGTGCATGTCGTACGCGAGGTCCTGCGGGTCGAGCATGCGTGTCGTGCGCCATTTGCCGTCGGTCCCCGGCATGGCTGACGGAGTGATGTCCTGCTCGTTGCCGAACTTGACCGACGCCGTGTGACCCTCGATGGCCTCATAGCGCTTGCGGATCCACACGAACGTCGCGTCGACGTCACCGTTGTTGTGGGCCGACCAGTCGGTGCCCGCCGGAAGGTAGGCGAAGCCCCCCTCGGTGAGTGTCTGCGACTGGCCTGCCGCGTCGACGGTGAGCGCACCGGACGTGACGAACAGGAAGCTCTGCACCTCGGGCTGCGGTTCGGGTCGCTGCGCCCCGCCGCCCGGCCTGACCTCGACGATCGCCTGGTAGTACGTCGTCGCACCACCCGCGACCGGGCGGTTGATGATCCACGCGCGCGTATCGGTCCACTCCGGGAACACCGAAGTGACGATGTCCGAGAGGACGCCGCGCGGGATCACCGTGTACGCCTCGGTGACGATGGCGCGGTCGGTCAGCAGATCGGTCTGTGGGGGCAGCCCGCCACGGGGTGTGTAATACGACGCAGTGGTCACTGGATGCTCCTGGTTGTGCGGCCGAGCGCGATGTCACGCACGGTGGACATGGAGAGATCGGTAGCTGTCTCGATCTCGTCGACGGTGAGGGCGCCGCACACGCTGCCCCGATGGATCACGTTGGCGAGCGCGCGGGCGGTGGCCGGCTCGTCCATGACGGTCGAGTCGAGCCGGTGGACGTAGTTACGTAGGCGGGTCGCGGCGGGTGCGAAGGCACCACGGTAGAACGCGTAGGTCGCGAGGTATCGGGTGACGAGTTGGGCGGGGTGCATATCCCAGCCCTGGTAGATACCGCGTTCCAGGTGGCGCCGGACGAGGCGCGCGTGCAGCTTCCACGCCGTGGCGACGTTGGCGGGGTCGCCGACCGGGAGGATGTTGGTCGAGCCGTCGGACATGTGAACACCGGTGCCTGCGACGGCGAGCTGTATGACGTTCTTGGCGTGGTCTGCCGCCGGATGCTCCATCGACTGGTAGGCGGCGGCGATACCGAGGGACGCCGAGTAGTCGTAGGTCCCGTAGTGCAGCGAGCTGACGCGGCCCTGGCCGGCGTGGATGAACTGGGCAACGGGTGCGCGGCCGTCGGCGCCGAGGATCGCCTGCGGTGTTTCGACCTGCACTTCGAAGCGGATGCGCCCGGCCGGCAGTCCGTTCGCTCCTTCCAGTGCGCTCGCGACCACGACCATCGCCTCGACCTGGTCGACGGACGTCACCTTGGGAAGAGTCAGGGTGAGGCCATCGGGGAGGCCGCCGGAGGCGACGAGTCCGCTGACGAACATGTCGAGCGTGCGCAGTCCGCGCGCACGGGTGCCTGCTTCGAAGCACTTGAAGCGGGTGCCGACGAACGGCGTCGAGGTGCCTGCGTCGAGCGCGATCCGCAGTGCGGCGATCGCCTGTGCGACTTCGGCGTCCTCGGTCGCGTCGTCGAAGGTTCCGTAGCCGTCCTCGAAGTCGATCCGGAGGTCTTCGATCGGCTCGGTGGTCAGCTTGTTTTCGACGAGGACTGCGAGAGTGTCGGGTTCACAGTCGGTTCCGCTGCTCGCATCGACGAGTGCCGCCACGGCGTCGAGCCCGCCCCCGTCCTTCGCAGCTGCGAGAGCGGTGGATCCCCAGTCGGCGGGCATCGTCGCCGTGTACCGGTTGCCAGGGATGTAGACCGTGTGGACCGGCTGCCGACGGCCGTCGTCGCCGGGGTATCGGCCAACCAATTGTGCGTCGGCGGCCGAGAGGCGGCGGTCGACGCCGGCCAGCACCGCATCGTCGAGGCGTCGTATCACAGGTGTCCCTTCCCTATCCGGAAGTATCCGCTTAGACAGGATTCCACATTGTGGAGTTTAGCGCGAGGGTCCAAGGTGCAGATTGTGCGTCATTCTCTCAGCATCATTATTCCGTATTGCGGAAATAGTCCTGCACATGTTTGATGGAATGAAAATCAACGGCCGGGAGTGGAATGTATGGCGGAGAAGTCGGGCGGCGTGCAGTCGGTGGAGCGGGCCTTCGAGTTGATGGAATTGATCGGACGGGCGGGCGGAGAGTGCTCGCTGACGGAGTTGTCGGCAGAGTCCCCCTTGCCGCCGCCGACGATTCACCGCCTTCTGCGCACCCTGGTCACCATCGGCTACGTGCGCCAACTGCCCAATCGCCGCTACGCCCTGGGGCCGAGATTGATCCGACTTGGTGAAGTTGCAAACCGCCAGTTGGGCGCGGTCGCCGGTCCGGTGCTGCAGTCGTTGGTCGACGAACTGGCGGAGACAGCGAGTCTCGCGGTGCTTGACGGCGACATGGCGATCTACACCGGGCAGGTTCTGCCCCCGAAGCTGGCGCAGACGAACAGTGAAGTCGGCAAGCGCGTCGGTCTGCACACCTCCGGCGTGGGCAAGGCGATCTTGGGCGAGTTGGATGATGCGCGCATTCTGAAACTGGTCACGCAGTCTGGGCTTCCCGCACCGACCGAGAGCAGTGCGTCGACCCTCTCCGCGATGTTTGCGAACGTCGAACGCGTGCGCGTCGACGGCTATGCGATCGACGACGAGGAGCTCGCGATTGGGGTTCGCTCCGTCGCGATGGCGGTGCCCGGTGCTCCGACTCCGATGGCAATCGGCATCTCCGGGCCCTCGGCTCAGATCAGTGAGGAATTGATCGCTCGAGCCGTTCCCGCACTGAAGAAGGCGACCGGGGTGATCTCGGAGGCCCTGATCGGAGCGAGGGAGCAGTAAACCGTCGGCCTGTGCACTTCCGCGATCCGCGCTCGGCCAATACTAGAACGTGTTCTAATTCGGGATATGTCCAGTTCAGCGGCGGGGCACGCTGACCCCGCGTTTGCGGAAGTGAAGGCTGTCTTTGAAGCAGGTTTAGCCAACGGCGACGACCTCGGCGCCGCGGTGGCGGTGTTCGTCGACGGTCGTGCGGTGGTGGATCTGTGGGGAGGCATCGCCGACAAACGGACCGGACGCCCTTGGACGCGCGACACCGCTTGTCCGACCTTTTCCTGCACCAAGGGTGTGACGGCGACCGCTGCTCTCATGGTCGCCCAGCAATGCGGCCACGGTGTCGACGACCCGGTGAGCGCCTGGTGGCCGGAATTCGCACAACACGACAAGCACGAGACCACGCTGGGCGACCTGATGGCCCACCAGGCCGGATTGCCCGTCTTGGAGTGCCAGGTTTCGGTGGCCCAAGCCGCGGATCCCGCGGCCATGGCCGGCCTGTTGGCGGGCCAATCCCCGCTGTGGCAGCCCGGGACCGAACATGGTTATCACGCTTTGTCTTTCGGCTGGCTGGTCGGCGAATTCGTGCGCCGCCACAGCGATATGACGGTCGGCGAGTTCACCCGGCGCCACTTGGGCGATCGACTGTTCATGGGCGCATCCGGTGCGGCAGTGCCCGACGTTGCCCGGATCAGTTCGCCCCCGCCCGAGCAGCGTATCTGGAGTGTCGAGAACGCGCCGCCGATACCGGACGACACCGTCGCCGAGATGGTGACCGCCATGTCCGATCCAGAATCACTGTTTATCCGGGCATCATCGAATCCCGTTGCGTCCTACAATGATCCAGAAGTATTGGCGGCCGGCTGGCCCGCGGCCGGCCTGGTCACCACCGCTCGTGATCTGGCCAAGTTCTATGGCGACCTGATCGGCGGAACCCTGGTCGCCCCCGGTCCGCTGCGGGAGGCGATCACCGAACGCGTACGCGGCAACGACCGGGTGCTGCGCTTGGAAAGTGCATTCGGGCTCGGCTACATGCTGCCGTCGCAGAACTTCGTGGTGCCAGAAGCTGCACAACGGACTGCTTTTGGTCACCCGGGGGCCGGTGGCGCGGTGGGACTGGCAGATCTCGAACACAAGGTAGCTTTCGCCTTCGTGCCCAATCTGCGCCGCGATTGGCTGGCCGGCGATCGCCGTGCCTATCGACTCATCGCCGCGGTGTACGACGCGCTATGACAACACGACGCAAACTGACGCGCGCGATGCCCCATCCCACGCGACTCAGGACGCTAGCTCTGCACCAACGGCTCAGGCAACGTCGCGATGATGTCGAAGTCGTAATGGTCGGCACGGGCGATGTGCACCTGCTGACGGGAGCGGCCTACACCGAGGTGCACCGTGCCACGGGGGCCGTTGTAGGTCACTCCCCGCTGTTCGATCGTCGCGAGAATCTGATGAGAATCGATGCTGTGCACTGCGTTTGCGCTCGCCGCCAGCGCCAGGATTCCCTCGTAGCATGATTCCGCGGCGTTGTTCAAAGCTGGTGCGTGCGGACCGAACCGATCCAGGTAAGAGCCGGTGAAGTCCATCGCCGACGCGGTGGACAGACTGTTGAAGTAGGCGGCGGCGACATACAGGTTGCTGGTCGCGGAATGGCCTGATGCGAGAAGCATGTTCTCCTCCATGAGTGGGGAGAACCTCACCATCCGGTCTTGCATACCGCTCGCGGCGAACTGCCGATTGAACAGCACCGCGTCGCGTCCCACCAACAGCATGATCACCGCGTCGCAGCTGCTGCGTTCCAGATCGCGCAGCACACCGGCGAAGTCGCGGCAGCCGTAGCGCACATAGAGTTCACCGACAATGTTTGAGTGCGACGCTTCGGCATACGCTCGTACGGCCCGAGAAGTGCGCCGCGGCCAGACGTAGTCTGAGCCCACGATGGTCCAACGGTGCAAACCGAGGTGCTCGGTGAGCCATCTCAACCCCGGGAGCACCTGCATCGCCGGGGTCTCCCCCGGGCAGAGCACTGCCTCTCCGACAGCACCTTCGTGCAGCGACGTATAGACGTAGGGGATATTCAGCTGCGCCAGCACTGGGGCCATGTGCTGTCTAACCGTAGAGATATGCCAACCGACCACCGCGTGTACCGCACCGGCCTGAACGCGCTGCATCGTGTGGTCGCAGAACTCCTCCACCGGTGCCCCGGCGTCCAGCACTTCGACCTCCACCGGCCTGCCCAGAATGCCGTCGGTGTTGTTCAGCCGGGCGACAGCCAATTCGGCGACAGCCTCACAGGATGGGCCGAATATCCCACCCGGGCCCTGCAGCGGGATGGCGAGGCCGATGCGGAACACATCCGTGTTGCAACCCACACGTCACCTTCTTTGGTCGACTGACCCCGGGCAGTTATGTTCAAATGAAACTGAGTGTTCGACAATATTTCCCCGTGTTCGATGGCGCGTCAAGGGCTGGCGACCGGGTGCGGATCGGAGTTTGGATCGTTTCGATGGCGAAGGAATTCGAGAAGCTGGCGTCGCTGCTGCTGGACCGCGCGGCGCGCCTCGAGCGGGCCATCGGCGCCAGCTTGTCGGGGACCGGGCTGGCGGTGCCGCACTGGTTGGTGCTTGGGGCGATTCATCGAGCCTCCGACGGGCTGACCATGACCGGCCTGGCGGACATCATCGGCCTGCCCGGCGCCACCCTCACGCGCAGCGTGGACCGACTTGTCGACCAAGCGTTGCTTCACCGAACCATTGACTCGCTGGATCGCCGGCGAGTGCTCGTGCACCTCACCGACCGCGGCCGATCGACCTACCAAGCCATCTCTCCCCGGGTCGACGACGCCATCGAATCGGAGCTACGCGATCTGGCCTCGTGGGAGCACCAGGCACTGGCCGGCCTGCTGACCAAACGCAGCTAACAGCGCCGAACACCCACTTCCGCCGCCTCCACCCGCTGCGCATCGCGCCGCTGACTGTTCCTCTGTGACGCCTGGCCACCCCGGGCCGGGTCGAGCTCGCTCCTTGTTTTATTTCCAAATGGAGATAATGTGTGGTCCGTCACGTCCCCGAACAGAGGAAGCAACATGACCGAACCCACCGACTTCACCCGCTCCGGCGTATCCCGATTTCCCAACCGCGACCTCGGTGTCAAACGCTTCTCCTGCGAGGTCGGCGTCCCGCTGGCCAAGCAGAAGCACCTCGGGCACAACCGCTGGCACCCGGACATCCCGCCCCTGATCGAAGTCGGTCTCGGCGACGAACTGATTCTGGAGAGCGGCGGCTACGACGATTACCAACTGCAGGATGTCGACGACGACGCCGACATCCACACGTTCGACCTGACCCGGACCCACCCTCTCACCGGCCCTGTCAAGGTCGATGGAGTCAAGGCCGGAGACTTGTTGGTAGTCGATATCCTTGACGTTCAGCCACTTTCGGGCATCGGTTACTCCAACATCCTGCCCGGCATGGGTGGCCCCCTAGCCGCATCATTTCCGGACGGATACAAGACCATCTGGGATCTGCACGGCTTGTTTGCCACCAGCCGCCAGATTCCCGGTGTGGAAATCCCCGCGATCAGTCACCCTGGCATCATCGGGGTCGCACCCTCGCATGACCTGCTGCGCACCTGGAATGAACGCGAAGATCCCTTCATCGCAGACGGTTTGGCCGCACCTCGCGCGGACGCCAGGGACACCGCCGTCCTTCGCGATCTTGAGGGGGACGAATGGGCGCGTATCGCCGAATCCGCCGCCCGAACCATCCCGCCTCGTGAGAACGGCGGGAACATGGACATCAAGAACCTCTCGCGCGGTTCGCGTGTCTACTTCCCGGTGTTCGTCGACGGAGCACTGTTCTCCAGCGGCGACTTCCACTTCGCCGAAGGCGACGGCGAAATCACCTGGAACGCAATCGAGATGGACGGTGCCGGCTGGTATCGATTCAACGTGATCAAGGACGGGATGGCCCGCTACGGCGTGCGAACCCCGATGTTCCGGCCCTCCCCGGTCGACCCGCAGTTCGGCACCAGGTACATCTCATTCACCGGCCTGTCTGCGGGCGGCCGTGAACAGAAGTACCTCGACACCACCATGGCCGTGACTCAAGTCGTCGAGCAGGCGATCGACTACCTCGGAAAGTTCGGTTACACCCCGGAGCAGGCCTACACCATCATTTCGGTGGCCCCATGTGAGATGCACGTCGGTGGAGTCGTCGACATTCCGAACGCCGCAGTCGTCCTGAAGATCCCGCTGGACATCTTCGACAAGGACATCCTCCCCCACTAGCAGTCGACCGACGGACGCGACGGCGCCCGGCCGGCAATCCCGGCCGGGCGAGACCTCCTGAAACGAAACGAGATCACTGATGGCCAACATCGGACTGTTCTATGTGGGCGCCGTGCTGATCGTGAACGGTGTCATGCTGCTGGGCTGGATAAGCCCTCGCGGAGCCGCTCCCCTGAACCTCTTCGTCGGCCTGATGCAAGTTTTCACCCCGACGTATCTAGTGCTCACCGCCGGTGGTGACCTCGCTGTCATCCATGCCGCCGCCGGACTCTATTTGTTCGGCTTCACCTATCTGTGGGTCGGCATCAACGCACTGGCGGACCTGCCGGGGCACGGCTTGGGTTGGTTCTCGCTCTTTGTCGCGGTGGCGGCGATCGCCTATTCGGCACAGAGCTTCGCTGCCGACGCCCCCGTATTTGGGGTCATCTGGCTTGCATGGGCAGCGTTGTGGACGCTGTTCTTCCTACTGCTGGGTTTGGAGAAGACCGGCCTGACCACGATCACCGGAATCGTTGCAGTGGTCGAAGGCGCGATCACTGCCGCACTGCCCGCCTGGTTCGCGCTGGACGGAGCCTTTCGCGACTCTTGGCCGGTCGCACTCGTCGGTGCTGGCGTTGGCGCGGCGCTCATGGTCGCTGTCGGCAGAGCTGCCAGGTACGTCCGGCCGGTGACAGCCCCGGTTCCCTAACCGGGGACGTGCCGATCCGGAATAAAAGTCACACCCAGTCCACTTGCCTCCTGCGTCGCCCTTCCCCGACTCAGGAGCACCCATGACCCGTCCTGTTCGCGTCGCCGTGCAGATCCAGCCCGGCGGCACGCCCGATTACCGCACGTGGCGCGACGCCGTCCTGGCCGCCGACGATCTCGGCGTCGACGTGATCTTCGGCTACGACCACTTCCACCGCCCGGCGCTGCAGGCGCTCGTCGACGGCAAGCCCATCCTGTTCGACGAGCAGCCCGACGTTGCCAACTTCGAGGGCTGGACCGCGCTCGCGTCGTGGGGTGAGATCACCTCGCACGCCGAGATCGGGCTCCTCGTCACCGGCGTCGGGTACCGCAACCCGGACCTGCTCGCCGACATGGCGCGCACCGTCGACCACATCAGCGGCGGCCGGCTCATCCTTGGCCTCGGCGCCGGATGGTACGAAAAGGACTACACCACATACGGTTACGACTTCGGCACCTTCGGCTCCCGCTTCGATCTGTTCGACGAGAGCCTCATCCGCATCGAGAACCGGCTGGCTGCACTGATCCCGCCGCCCGTGCGCAAGCTGCCGATCCTCATCGGCGGCACTGGCCCCAAGCGTTCGCTGCCCGCCGTTGCCAGGCATGCCGATATCTGGCACGCGTTCCACGACCTCGACGCGTTCCGCAAATCCAGCGACCGCGTCGACGAGCTGGCAGTGACGTTCGGCCGCAACGGCGCCGATATCGAACGCTCGACGCTATGGCAGAACGCCGACAGCGCCGATGCCTTCCGCGAAGCCGGCGTCACGCTGTTCCAGATCGAACTCACCTCCGACAACGGTTACGACCTCACGTCTCTCAAGCAGGTGATCACATGGCGGGACAACGGGTGACGCTGATCAAACGTGTGTGCTTCACGGCTCGGTCGGGCTAGGCAATATCACCGGAACAATCACGGTTGATCCCCCGCCGATTCGCCTGGTGCGCGCACGGGACCAATTGTGCGGTAGCCGAATATCTGCATCCGTTGCCCCTGACCGAACCATTGCCCTGATTGCGTCAGTGCGACTGCAGATCGACGGCGACAAGGCCGAACTGCGCCGTACATGTGTTGCCCCTGACCGACAAGGCGAAGGTCTCGGCACAGCCCTGTCCGCCATGGCCGAAAAGATGATGCCCGAACATGTTTCGACCATCACGTTGTTCACTGGCGAGCACAGCGAAAGCAACCTGAGGTTGTATCGCCGCCTGGGTTACCACGAGACCAGCCGGAAGCCGCCGGTGTGTACGACCTGGTCTATATGGCCAAACAGATCAGATGACACCCCAACGTCAGCCCTGACGTGACGCCGTATGCGTCGAAATCAGCGATCACGCCCCGGGAGCCCGAAAGACTTCGACGAGCTCCGGTGGGCCAAGTCGTGATCTCGCGATAGACGGTCAACGACCCATGCTGCGAGTTTGGCTTCTCGGATTGCACCGAATTGCTCGTGATCAGCCAGTTAGAGTCGCATATGGCAAGGACCCAGCGGCAACGTAGCGAGGAAACGGTCGCCGGGCTGCTTGACGCGTGCATCGGCACAATTATCGAGGTTGGCTATGCCCGAGCCTCGGCTGCCTTGATTGCCAAGCGCGCGCACGTGTCCGACGGCGCCCTGTTCCGCCATTTTCCGACGATGAGGGAACTGATGGCGGCGACCCTGCGGGAGGCCGGGCGACGGCAACTGGAGTTGTACACGAGCCGGATTGCAAATATCCCTGCGGAAACGCAAGGGCCGGAAGCAGTTCTGCGGATTCTGCGTGACATCACCCATAACCCGACGAATGGGGTCATCTACGAGCTATTGGTGGCCGCCCGGACCGACGAAAAGCTGCGGGGCCTGCTCCGAGACGAAATCGACCTGTATCAGCAGAAGATTTTCGACGCCGCGAAGTCGGTGCCGACCGACGGCCTGGATGACCTCGACGCAGAGGACTTCGGGGCCATGGTGACTGTGCTGATCAACGCATTCGACGGCGCCGCCATATTCCAAGACGTGCTGTCGCACAGCGCCGTTGTCGAGCAGCGCCGGATCACGCTACTAACGTCGTTGCTGAGTGCCACCCGACCAGGCCAGGGGCAATGAGTGGTTCACCGACCTGTCACGATGACCGCGTAGCGAAGAAACATCTTCGGGTCGCCATCCGTCCCCTGAACCAGATCAAGGCACTAGGACACGCATCCGACGCCATGGAGGAATGATGCCGGAATGAGCCCCGCCGCCGAATTCGACTTCGTCATCGTAGGAGCGGGCAGTGCCGGCTGTCTGCTCGCCAATCGGCTCAGCGCCAACCCTGATCACCGGGTGCTGTTGATCGAAGCCGGCGGCAAAGACGACTGGTTCTGGATCAAGGTGCCGGTTGGCTATCTGTACACAATTGCCAACCCCCGCACCGACTGGTGCTTCACGACCGAGCCGACCCAGGTCTGGCCGGCCGCAGCATTCACTACGCCCGGGGCCGCGTGATCGGCGGCTGCTCATCCATCAACGCGATGATCCACATGCGCGGACAGTCAAGCGATTACGACCTGTGGGCACAGGCCACCGGTGACGCACGATGGCTGTGGGGTGGGCCGGACCGTCCTGGCGAGACACTGGCGATCTACAAGGAGTTGGAAGACTATTTCGGCGGAGCCGATGACTGGCACGGCACCGGTGGAGAGATCCGCGTTGAGCGGCCGCGGGTGCGCTGGAAGATCTTGGACGCCTGGCAGGCCGCCGCTGCCCAGATGGGCATTGCCCCGATCGAGGAGTTCAACCGGGGCGACAACTCCGGCAGCGCCTACTTTCACGTCAACCAACGGCGGGGCCGCCGCTGGTCGATGGCCGATGCGTTCCTGCATCCCATCGCCCACCGACCCAATCTCACCGTCTACACCCAGACCCAGGCCTTGGGGCTGCTGATGGACAACCAGGTCGACGACCATCAGCGGCGCGGCGCGTGGACCACAGCTCAGCACCGCGTCACCGGCCTGCGTCTGATCAAAGACGGTCAGATCGTCGACGTCCGTGCCCGCCGCGAGGTGATCTTGAGCGCTGGATCGATCGGCTCGCCGCATCTCATGCAGGTTTCTGGTCTCGGCCCGGCCGAGCTGCTTGCCCAGCATCAGGTGCCGGTGGCCGTCGATCTGCCAGGAGTGGGTGAAAACCTCCAGGACCACCTACAGATTCGAACGATCTACCGGGTCCAGGGCGCCCGTACCGTCAACACGCTGTACCGGAATTGGATCACCCGTGGCGGCATGGGACTTCAGTACCTGACGCTGAGATCAGGACCGATGACCATGCCGCCTTCCACGCTGGGAGCCTTCGCGAAAAGCGATCCCGCACTGGCAAGTCCCGATCTGGAGTGGCACGTGCAGCCGTTGTCGTTGCCCAAGTTCGGCGAACCGCTACACCGTTTCGGAGCGATCACTCCTTCAGTCTGCAACCTGCGCCCCAGCTCGCGCGGCCACGTGCGCATGGCCAGTGCCGATCCGTTGACCAACCCAAAGATCGCCTGCAACTACCTGTCGACTGACGCCGATCGCCAAATCGCCGTGAAGGGTCTCCGGATGACCCGCGAGATCATGGCGGCGCCAGCGCTAGCCCCCTATGGCCCGCAAGAGTTGCTGCCCGGCCCGCAACTGGTAAGCGACGAAGACCTGCAGAAGGCTGCCAGTGAACTCGGTACAACAATCTTCCACCCGGTGGGCACCTGTGCGATGGGCGCCTTTGACGCACAAGGTCTTCCGCGGTCAGCCGCCACGGTGCTCGACACCGACTGTCGTGTCTACCGCGTCGCCGGCCTTCGAGTGGCCGATGCTTCGGCGATGCCCACCATCACTTCCGGCAACACCAACGCACCGGTCATGCTGATTGCAGAGCGCGCTGCGCGGGCGATCCTGGGCTAACCCGGCCTGAGCAAGCTGACGCACAAAGGACGAGACCGATGGCTGTCGCTACTAGCAGCGGCGGATTGCAGCGGCTAACTCGCCTCACGCTCAGAGCCTAGGCTCCAAAGGCGATGTCGCGGACCTGATGGCCCTGTTAACTACGTGTGGCGTTGCCTGAGTTAGAGGTGCAGGCGAAACCTGTTGAACGTAATGGCGTCAGTGACGCGTTCGAGGGTGCGGTGCGCGTCTTCTGCCGATGTGTCGAGCACGTGCGGCTCGTAGTCACCCAAGGACGCGAATTGGTCCCACATCGTGACAATCGGCTGCTCGTCGACGAGCGCATCGGGGGCCGTTCGCGCTTGGGCGCGCGCCAGTGAGATGTCTCGGTCGGGCCGAAGTACTACGTAGTGGAGGGCGATATCGGGTGTGTGGCCGCGGAAGTGGTCGAGCATCCACGGCCCGACGATGCCGTCGAGCACTGTGGTGAATCCGCCTGCTGCATAGGTGAAGGCGGCTCCGGCGATGACGTTCATGACCGTCTGGTTTTGGGCGGCGGATGCTGGTTCGTATGGTGGGACCGCTCCGGCGACGATGTAGTGCCAGAAGTCGTCGGTATGTAGGTGCACGCCCCGCTCGAAGTTCCGGGCGAGCGCATCCGCGACCGTGCTCTTCCCTGCTCCAGGCGGGCCGGTCAGAATGATTACCGTTCCGTCCATCCGATGAGCCCCTTTCGATGCCGACGCGCTTAGCCAGCAGGTCAGTTTTCTTCGGCTCGGCGGGTCCTGTCAATTGAGAATGGGCCGAGGAGGTGATCTGGCCCGGCCCCCGGTTGGTTAGCTGGCTGCTGCGGCTTCGGTGTGGGCGAGTCGTCTTGCCATCTTTCAACCGTTGGCGTCGGTCACTTCTGACCGCTTGAGCGCCGCTCTCAACTGTGGTTGGCACTCAGGAGCATTGTCAGTTCATGCAACGAGTCCACGCGTAGATCAGCTAGTCCCGCTTCATCTTTGAGTGCGTGAAGGTAGCCCCACGGGCCACGTCGCACGAACGCCGTACGCATCCCTGCCGCACGAGCGGGCAGCACGTCATTATCGAGGCGATCGCCCACATACAAGATGTTCTCGGCGGGAACGCACGCTTCCGAGATCACACGGACGAAAAACGCCGGATCTGGCTTGGCCACTCCCCACGCTGCTGACGAAGCAACAAAATCGGCATCCAAGCCGGCCGCGCAAAGCACCTGCTCGATCACTGCAGGCTGGTTGCCCGCGACACCGACAGTCAACCCGACCCGACGCACCGTTGCGACACACCCCAGCGCATCCGGATACAGCTCTACTAGAGCAGGGTCGACGCCTACCACCGGGCGATCGACACCAATCACATCCCACAGATCGTGATGATCTCTGCCCGTCGCGATCAAGGCCCCCACCACAGCGCACAACGTGAACGGCGTCAAACCCAACGGCGCCGCCAGTGCAGTCCACATCCGCGTTTCATCGACCAGAGTCTCACCCACGTCGAACACCACACACCGGATCTGCGACAAGAACCCCGACCCCACACACCCAGGGTGTCACACCCGATCGATCCGCTGGCCACGGCTTCGCGCGGCCCGGTCGGCCGCTGCGAGTCTGGATTAGAATCGGGCAAGTGTTGTCAGCATTCGACCCGATCACCTGGCAGCCGCGGCGCATCGCCATCGCTGGAGTTACGGGATCGGGCAAAACGACGTTGGCCGACCGTGTTTCCAACCGCCTGGGACTCCCCTACATCGAGATTGACAGCCTGTTCCACGGCCCCGATTGGCAGCCGCGAGACGAATTCGTCGATGACGTGCACAGAATCATTTCTGCCGATTCGTGGGTCATTGAGTGGCAGTATGCAGCGGTCCGCGACGAGATTGCCGAGCGCGCTGACACGATGCTGTGGCTCGACCCTCCAACACCACTGACGCTCTATCAGTTGACGCGCCGCACGATGCGCAGGCGGATCCGGCGGGTAGAGCTGTGGAATGGCAATTACGAAGGGCCCCTGCACAAATTCTTCAGCGACCCCGACCACATCGTGCGCTGGGGAATCCGAACCCGCAACAAGTGCCGTGACCGGGTGCCAGCTGTCGACGCACTACACCCGCATCTGCACGTCGTGCGCCTCTCCTCCCGGCGCGACAGCGAATACTGGGTCAGCCGTGCCGCTACCCGCCCGTCACGGCCACGCTGAGCCGGATTCCGTTCTCATCAGATCAGGCTCACACCGCCGACTACGCCGATCGCTGATGACAGCGAATCAACCTGCCTCACAAGCTGGCCGGCAAGGCGATGAGTCTCGTTGAGCGGCGGAGTCCAACTGAGTATGACGATGACAACGAGAGTGCTGAGTGTGTCGGTTCCGGTGTCTGATCAGGATGCCGCGCTGAAGTTCTACACCGAGGTGCTGGGATTCGAACTCCGCACCGACGTGGAGGTCTGGCCTGGTGCGCGCCTGATTGAGGTCGTACCGCCGGGCTCGAGTGTCGCCCTGGTGCTGCTGCCGCACGACAGCCAGATTCCGATCGCGATCCGGATGGGCACCCCAGATGCCCAACAGGCCCACGACAAGATCCGCGCGACCGGGGTGACCCTGCACAACAAGGAGTTGGTCCGGATGGAGGGAATACCGGCGATGTTCTCTTTCACCGACCCCGACGGCAACGGCTTGGTCTACCTCGAGGACACCGACCAGAGTGAGTCCCGCTGACCAACCGATCATGGCGGCGAATTCTGTTGTGTAGCAGGGTGGCAGGCGGGGCACTTGGATTTGCCCCCGGCGATTTACGTAGGCGCGCCCACCGGACTCCCCGTCAGAGGGCTCGTAGGCCCCGCAGGGTCCTTGCTATCAGTTCGCGTCGTTCGTCGAGTGTCATCGGGTCACCAAGGGAGGCGTGAACCCGCAAGTAACCCTGTGTCACCAAGTCGTCGACCAGGAACCGCGTCGCACCGAGCGGCAAGGACAGATGAGCGGCGATCTCTGCGACCGTGGTGCCGCGCGCACACCCCGTCATGATCTGTTCCCGCACATCGTTTTTCGGCCACTGCGGCGGCTTCGCTGTGGCATTCAGCGCTTCCACCGGCGCCTCGAGTGCCAGTTCGACACCAGAGTCGATCCGGCCTGCCGTCAGTGTCTTTCGCCCGATCAAGGTCGATCTGTCAGCGTCTTCCGATCCATTGAACCAGTCGTCGGTCGGTTCACCCTTCCCCTCCGACGGCTGATTCGTGTCGGTGTGCTTCTCTCGAGCATCTGCTGAACTAGACGGCACCTTGTGGTTCGCCAAGAACGACAAGGCCTGGTCGGCGTGTACCGATGCGCGCAGTTCGCTGGAGATGACTTTGAGTATGGTGCGGTCGGTATCAATGACAAAAGTGGCCCGTCGGACCGGCATCAGCCGGGCCAGCAAGCCACGGCGCCGAGCGTGCCGGCCACGCCGGGCTTCGCCACCCGCCACGACCGATCTACGCCACTTGGCGAGCCTGCCTCGGCGCATCCCGAACAGCTCGCACACAATGCTGTCCGGATCCGAGAGCAGCGGATAGTCGAATGAGCGCTGTTGGGCGAAATGGGCCTGTTTGTCGACGGTGTCGGTGCTGATGCCCACCCGCTGGGCGCCCACCTCGGTGAACTTGTTGCTCAGGTCCCGAAAATGACAGGCCTGGGCAGTACAGATCGGTGAGGACGCCAGTGGGAAGAAGAACAGCACAACCGGCCCCTCGGAGAGGAGCGCGGAGAGTGACCGAGGCCGACCGGTGTGGTCACACAGAGTGAAATCAGGCGCCCTCTCGCCCGCAATCATCGGCAAAGACTAACGCGGGGAGCTCTGCGCGACACACGACTCGGAGAGTTCGGATCGATCGCGCCCTGATAGGCGACGGGCGGAGGGTAGTCCTTACTGACCGGTGCGCCGGTGTATAGACCGACTCCAAACGTGTCGATGCCGAATCGTCCGGCTGGCGTTGATCGCCTTGTCGTCCCGCTCAATCCCAGCGATCGCCGCGTCAGTCAATTCCACCGAGGACACTTCACCGGCGCGCAATACGACCGCCAACTCGTGGGCCGACTGAAAATTCCACTCCATGAATCCGGCGCTAAAGGCCCACGATCGAAGCCACAAAATCCCAATTCCCGCAACAGAAAAGTTCCCTCCATCGATGTCATACCCCTCTGCGATGATGGCGCTATGCCTTCGACCGCAGCCTCTTTCGCCGCAGAGGCCAGCCCAACTCAGAGGGTGGAGGTGCTGTTCGAAGAGTTGTCAGAGTTGACCGGTCAACGCAATGCCATTGATGGTCGGATCGTGGAGATTGTCGCCGAGTTGGAGCGTGACGAGTTGTGCGGTGCCACCGGTGCCCGCTCGATCGCAGCCCTGGTGGCCTGGAGGACCGGCGCAACACCACGCAACGCCGAAACTGTGGTGGCGGTGGCACGTCGGCTCGACGAATTTCCCCACTGCGCCGAAGGCATGCGCGAGGGCCGACTGTCGCTGGATCAGGTCGGGGTCATCGCCGAACACGCCGCCGATGGATCCGATGCGCACTACGCGGAGTTGGCGGCCAGCGCCACCGTCACGCAATTGCGCACCGCGGTGAAATTGGAACCGCGACCTGAACCTGAACCGAAACCGGAACCGCAGCGGTCGTTCATCCGAAGCGAGCGCGACGGGTACACCACCTACACCATCCGGTTACCCCGCGTGGAGGCGGCGAAACTCGATGCCGCCCACGCATCGCACCGCGATGCGCTGATCGCCGACTGGCAACGCGACCACACCACCGACGACACAGGTGCGCCGACCTCGGATCAAACCCCGCCGTTTCCGAACAATGTCGATGCGTTCATGAGTGTGGTCGAGACCGGCTGGGACACTGAGGTGGCGCGTCGCCCGCACGGCCAGCACACCACCGTGGTGGTACACGTCGACGTCGACAAGCCGGTCGCCTCACTGCACCTGGGTCCGGTGCTGACCGACGACGAGCGTCGCTATCTGCTCTGCGACGGCACCTACGAAGCCTGGTTCGAACGGCACGGCCAGATGATCGGTGCGGGCCGTACCACCCGACAGATCAGCCGCCGGCTCCGTCGCGCCCTCGAGCACCGCGACCGCTGCTGTGTGGTGCCCGGTTGCGGGGCTACCCGCGGCCTGCACGCCCACCACCTCCAACACTGGGAAGACGGCGGTCTCACCGAACTGGACAACCTCGTGCTGCTGTGCCCGTATCACCACCGGCTGCACCACCGCGGCGGCATCACCATCAGCGGACCCGCCGGCCGCCCTGTCGTAACCGACCCTGCCGGCAAACACTTGCATGGCGGATCGCTGGCCCGTCCACCGAAAAACCCTCCGCCCGCAGTCGCACCCTGCCCCGGACCGACCGGCGAACGCGCCGACTGGTGGTGGTACCAACCATTCCAACACCAGGCACCACCAACGACCAACTAGGCTGCCGACCTACACCGCACCCGTATCGTGCTGTGTAGCAGCATCTTTCACGCTCTGCTTCGGCACCACCATCTACAGCCCGGACGGCACGACCTTGTCGTTGACTGTCACCTCAACGGCGCCGGTCTTCGCGTTGTACTCGACCTTGCCGTGCTCGAACGTCGACACGACTAGATCGCCGTCGGTGTTCTCGTCGCTGGTGGGGACGCCCAGCGGACCTGCCGAGCCGTTATCGCCCGTGATCGCGGGCTTGCCGTCCGGGTCGCGCGGGACATTCCAGGCCTCCCGGATCTTGCCCCCGGTGATATAGGCAGGCGTGCCCACCTTGTCGTTCTTGGCGACGATCACGCCGCCCTGGAACTGCTGGAACACCACGCCGCTCTCCCGTGTACCCGCGTTGCGGTCACCCGTCAGCGGCTTGCCGAGAGTCTCCTTCTGCTCCTCCGTTGCCGACGAGTACTTGGCAGCGATCGGGCCGGTCAGCGTCACCTCGACGTCTCTCTCCCCGTCCAGCTTCACTTCCTTGGGCTGCGGAGGGGCTTCAGTCGCGGAGGTGACGATCAATTCGACCTGAGGCGGCGCCGACGCGTCGACGCCCTTGCTATTGCTGCAGCCCGCGGTGATCAGCGCGACGGCGGTCAGGCCGACAACGGCCGTGTGGCGGTATGCGCTCGTCCTCATGGGTTTCCTCTCGCCTCTTTCTGCGGTGTGGGTCAAGTTACAGCTGAACCCTCGTCCGGCCGGGACTATAACCGAACCACTTGAGTGGCGCAGGCGATCACGGTCTGCCACCGCCGTTGGACGGCGTAGCGGAACCGCCCCTTAGATAACTTCTGCGCGAATAGAACTCACTGAGCTGCGCCTCGCTCCCCTTACCGTAACCGGACACGGTCGACCGTCCGCGGCCTCGGGCCGTGGACGCCCACGGCTGCTGTCGATCCCCGCATTTCGACCACGAGAGGCGCATTAGCACGCATGTTGAATCGTTTCGCCACGCTGGCTGCTGTCTGCATGTTGGCCCCGGTAGCGTTGGCGCCCCTCGCGTCGGCCGACCCGCCTCCACCGCCGCCGGACCCCGCCGTGGCGGCCGTTGATGCCGGGCCCCCGCCGGACAACGGGCTCGTCGCGTCCGCCGAGCCGGGTGTCGCCACCACCCCGGACGGTTGGAAGCTCACGGTCGCGGCGAAAGACGAGAGCCAGTTGCCGGTCGCGCCGCTGACCACCGCTGTGTCGTCGCGTGAGTACCTGGTGGCCGCTACGTTCACCGGCACGGTCACCGGCGGCGGCTCGACCTCGCTGACCGGCGGCACGCTGGACACCGGCTACCAGATCGGATGCGGCATCGAGCTGGGTCAGGTCCGGTTGGTCGGGTCGATCGGCCTGAGCACGTCGGGCTCGACGCTGGCCGGCATCATCCCCACCGGTGTGAGCATGCCGATGTCGGGCAGCGTGGAGGTCCACCCCAAGCCCGGCACCGTCACGAACGTCTCGGTGAACAAGAAGTCGTTCAAGGCGGCGCCCGTACGCGTTACGGTGAAGGACGTCCACATCAAGGTGGACGGCTGCCTCGGCCAGTCCTTCCTGCGCTCGTACGCGACCCTGACCAGCTCCACCACCGACACCGACGATGTGGTCGCTTACTACGGCATCACCAAGTCGGTGTGACGGGCTGGGCGCGAAGGGTTAGGTGACTGGTTGCAGCACAGAGCCGGCGGCCTGGCTGTACAAGTCTGCGGCAGCGCTCATCGCAGCCTTGATCGTGTTGTAGTAGTGAGTTCCGACGCCGCCGCCGCGGAACTTGAGCAGCTGCGGGTTCTGCGCGAGCGTGGCCGCCAGCACACTGTCGCCGTTGATGCCGTACTTCTTGGACGCCTCAGTGAAACGGGCGATGAACCGGGCGATCGCCTTGTTGGGGTCTTGACGCTCGGCGACGGTGCCGAAACTGGCCTTCTCCTGGAACAGGCCGATGACCTCATCAGCCGCTCCCCCCGGGCCGCCATAGGCCTGCACGCCGCCGGACGCGGTCGGGCGGAAGGTGGACTCGATTTTCGCGGTGGCGATGACGGTCTTGATCTGGTCTTCGCTCAGCCTGGCGGCGTGGCCCTGGCTCACGATGGCCTTGACGATGTCCGGTGCGCTGGAGTCTTTGGTCACGACCACCGGTCTCGGGGGGATGACCGCGGCCTGTTTGGTGACTGTCTCCCCCGCCGGCGGTTGCTCAGCCGCGACCACTGTGTGCCGGTGGACGGGACCGGAAAGCAAAGTGGCACCACCGAGGCCCGTAACGACGAGAACGCTGGTAATGATTCTCTTCACTTGTCTCTGTTTTCCGAACGTCTCGATTGGTCCGCCGAACTTCGGCATGGTCTTGCTCTCTTCTGTGGGGTTTGAACTTGTGGAGCCGTGTCAATCACGAGCGCACCCTCCAACCGCGCCTCTCGGCGCCAAGAAGGCAGGGATGGACCGTGCACCGGTCGATTTGCGGCGACCAAACGCCGGATCCGACCAGATGCGCGCGACTAAGAGTTTGCTGCGTGCGTTACAGCCGAGGCGATGCAAGAGTCTGGCCGCCGCCGACACGTCAGATTTGTGGCAACTACCACCCTTATTGCCACAGTGTGATTGGTGTCACTTTACCTGGCACTACAGAGGTGTAGTAATTAGCCGAGAACTGTATTGGAACACCCGGAATCTTGCAAAACCCAAGTACAGGCTCGGTCGCCAGCGGCTGGTGCACGCCTGATTGGTGATGGGTCTTTCGTTTGCCAACAAGCAGGTCGTGGCGCAGACGATGAAATCCACTGGCCTGGATGCGGAGCCGATAGATCGGAGGGCGGCGGTCGTAGCCATCGAGCTTCCGTCCGCGGTCGCCGCTAGCTACACAAATATTGCCCGTTGAGCACGCAATTCGACGGTGGTACATACGAGCCGGACAACACGCCTCTGAGGCCGCCTGTGGCGGTACCGCCGGGTGCAATGATGCGATTCCAATTCGCCGGCGTGAGCACATAGTGCGTGCCATATCGCGTGAGGTTGCTACTCCACGTGTGCGAGACGGATTCGCCCATCGGCAAGTCGAATTCAAGCTTCCAATCGGATAGCGGCACCGTGCTCGGGTTGGTGATGGTGAAGTGGCCGATGAAACCGGTCTGCCATGTCGATGACACCGACAACCTCGCCGCGGGCGCAGCCGCATGAGCTACGGGGGCCAGGGCGAGTCCGGGGATGGCCACGATCAACGCCGACACGGTGACGTGAAGCGCTGTGCGCCAGCGCTTCACGAATTTGTCCAATGCCGCCATGGTGGCCAAAGGTAAAGCCAAATAGGCGATGTCGGCGCCTCGCATCGCGGGTTAGCTGCAATACCTTTGCTCAACTGAAACCGTCATGAAATCTCCAGCCCCCTCGATCTTGTAGCGGCCCAGCCCTCCTCCAAGCCGCAGAAGGCACGACGGGCGGGGCCAGTCAGCCGGGAAAATCGCGTTCGAAACGTTCGCCGCCGCCGGCAGCCGTATGTATAAACTTCGTCAGCCGACGATGGCTGGGAACATGCGGAAAGTTGTGGTCATCCGCCAGGAAACGATCGGGACAGCCATGGGTCGGCACAGTGCCTCGTATATCGCAGCGCAACATCGACTTTCCACCGGGCCGATCGCGCCGGGAGCAGCAAAGCACGTGGGTCGCGTCGGTCTGTTGGCGCTGACCTTGGGCCTCGGTGCGGTGGTGGCAGGAAGCGCCGGAATCGCCAATGCCGAAGGCCCCGTGGGCAATAACGCGGGTGGTCCCGCGGCACAATCGTCGGATTCACCGACCGGTTCCGGCACGGTCAAGGGACCGCCCTCCATCGGATCGTCCGGCGCCAAGACGCGCAAGCTCGGGTTGTCACCAGTTCCACGGATCAAGCCGGCCAACAGTCGCCGGGCGCCGATCGGCGATCATCAGGGCGCCGACGGTGGTCTGGTGTCGATACCGGGGGTGTCCGTGCGCATTCCGCAGAAGAACCCTGCTCCCCTGGGCTCCGGCGCACCGATCAGAGCGACCGGCACCTCGGCCTCGCCCCCGAGCGTGCGTCCCAACGCCACTCGGATCCGCCCACGCCTGGCTGCCACACCGACCGCCGACCCGACTCCCACCGGCTCTCCCGCCACGGACCCGTCCGTCGACTCGCCTTCGGCGACCGATGCGGCCCCGATCACCACGGCGACGTTCGCCACGGCAGCGCGGGACGAACCGGCTATCGCCACTTCAGTCGCGACCGTGGTCTCGGGCGTCTTGTCCGCCCTTGCCGCCACGCCGTCGGCGGCGAATACCGGTGGCGCACCGGCAGTGCCGATGCCGATGCCGATGGTGCAGGCAATGCTGCAGTTGGTACACCGGGAAATCGAACGCACCGCCCTCGGCGCCAACCACTTCGGGCCGGCGGCCGGTTCCACCCCGATCGGCGTCAACGCTGTTCCGGCCATTGCACCTGGGGTCCCGACCCCCGCTGATCAGGTCCCCACGGTCTACGGCGACATCGGCAAATGGATGCTGCAGTCCAACGGTCAGATCTCCGATTACGGTGGGCTGCCGTATGGCGGCAGGACGGTGTTGGAGCCGGTCAACGTCATCATCGTCGATCCAACGTCAACCTCAGCCGCTGAGGCCGCCTGCAAGCTCAACACGGTGATGTTCTGGTCCGGTTATCCCGCCCAGCCCATTCACAGCACCGGGTTCCAAGGCACGATCGACGACGTGACCTACGCGCAGCAGCCCACTGGCCCGTTGCTGGGCTTCTCGGACAATTTCTTCCTGTTCCCCAACAATCACGGCCGGATCTTCGGGCCTGACCCGGTGGAGACCAGCACCGGGTATGTCTGGAGTGGCTCGTTCAGCACCGAACAGTTCGTGATCTACGACCTGCTGCCCAGACATGCGTACGTCTCGTCCAACCTCGCCCGCAATGCGCTGGCGATGCGACTCATCGCCAGCGGCCAGGCGACCTATGGCGGCATGGTCCCGATGGACAACTCGTACAACACCGTCACCACGACAACCGGCGACCATGATGGCTACGCCGTGGTCATCATCTTGAAATAGCCGCGTGCACCACCAACTGATCGAGGAGAGGCACCGATGATCCACAGCGAGGGAACCCCTTTCGATACGCACCCCGAGTACGAACCGGTCGGTGCGACCGATCCAGCCGACCTCACGCTGCCGTTGTACGGAGCGACATTCGGCCAGGCATTGTCGCGGTTCTTTCGCAGCTACGCCCGCTTCTCGGGCCGTGCGTCGCGCAGTGAGTACTGGTGGGTCCAGCTGGCAGTCACAGTGGTCGCCGTTCTCTGCGTGGCATTCGTCGCCGTAGCCGGAGATGCCAGTGCACTCGGGCGCTTGTCCCTGGTACCCGTGGTGGTATTCGTGCTGGTATGCGTGGTTCCAAGCTGGGCACTGTTGGTCCGCAGGCTCCACGACGCCGACCTATCCGGCTGGCTGTCCCTGCTAACTGTTGTGCCCTATATCGGATTCGTGTTGCCGGTCGTCTTCGGCGTTCTGCCGTCCAAACACTTTGGGGAACGCTTCGACCGCCGTTGAGAACCGCCCGCCATCCCGACCGCGACGGTTGCCCTTGGGCCACAAGCGCGGCATGACCAGCTGACCTACGCGGCCGAAGGGCTGCGCTGAACCCACCACTGAGCGTGCAGGCGCCGACGCACCGGCAGACGAAGTGCATCGCGCCCGACGAAGTCGAACCGCACCGCTATAGCCGCAAAATCTCTGCCGGGGAAACGGTTTCGACGAACGCACGCGCCGCATCAGCGAGTTTCCGGTCCGCAGTGGCCAGCGCATCCGCCTGCAGTTGGGTCAGTGCGATGTACTCGGCCTGGTACGTGTCCGGCCAGTCCAGCTGGGCGGCTATTCGCCACGCGCGGTCCTGCAGCGCCCGGTCACCCAAGAGTCGGATCCGCAGCCCACGGATACCGTCGAGAACCTTTCGGCCGCTTCGTTCATCGATCTCGCCGCGCCGCACCGATTCGTACACCAGGGCGAGCGCCTGCGAGCGCAGCAGCGTCGGCGCCACCAGGTTGTGCTCCGGTGGAATCGTCGCTCCATCGGCGGCGAGCTTGATGGCTACCGGAGCATCGACGACAAATGCTGTCATGTCAGTACCTTCGCACGGGCAGCGGCCACTGGGCAGCCGGTAGCACGTTTGAGGGCCCCACGTTTGGATACACCACTAGTGAAACAGAAGGCAATTACTCCTGGAGACAACAGGAATACGGCGGAGGGAGCTCACCGTGGCATTCTCACAGATCGCAACGAAAACGCTGGCAGTTGCTGCCGGGATCACGGCAGCCGGAATTGTGGCAGCGACTCCGGCATTCGCGGATCCGGAAACGCTGCAGTTTGGCCAATCGGCAGAGGTTCCCAGTACAGGCGGAGCCATCGAGTACACCGTGAGCAACTTGCAACCCAGTGGTCACAACGACGGGATCTGGTATTCCGACGTAACGGCCCAAGCCCTGAGTGGCTCCCCAACTCCGAACATCTCCGATTTCAACGCGCGGGCTGTCAACAGCTCCACCTACGCGGATATGAAGGGAAACCAGACGGACGGCCTGGCCAACCAACCGCTCGCGCCCGGTGCCCAAACGACTGGCCGGGTCTATTTCGACGTACGAGGGGGCACAGCGCCCGACAGCGTCGTATATCGGGACTCCGGAGGCACCGACAAGGTGGTCTGGAAGGGCTGATCTTAGGTACGTTCCCGTTGCAGGTCGTCAGATAACCGGCGCCGGCGCCGGTTATCCAGTAACACTTTGGACATGACGATCGCAGAGGACGTCAAGGCCGAACGAGCAGCATTGACGGAGTCGTTGATCGAGTTGGGTCCGTCGGCCCCTACCGCGTGCGGGGGGTGGACCGCACTGGACCTTGCGGCCCACTTGGTGGGTGAAGAACGCTACGCCGGGGTGACTACGTTCGTCGCTCGATCCCTGGTAATACGTGGCGTTTCGGTGGCGGGCACGCCGAAGATGGTGGACACCACGCTTGGTCGGGAGCGACGTCACGGTTTTGCGGCGGTGATCGATCGCTTGCGCCGGCCCGTACCCAGGCTATTGCTGCAGCCATCGGTGGCTCCGCTGGCTCTGTTCGAATACTGGACCCATTACGAGGATCTCGTCGGTTTCGACACACGAGCCCACGCGGTCCCGGCCACACTGGTGGAGGTCATTCCGCTCGTGCTGCGCTATCAGCTAAAGAAGCTGCCCGCCGGCGTTCGGGTGACGGTCGGCACCAGCGACGGCCACCACCGCTGGTCGGTCGGACCGAAGTCGGGGCCAGAGGTGATTCTCGGTGGCTCTCCCCCAGATCTGGTCCGATGGCTGTCGGGACGTCGAGCAGCAGGCGAAATCGCCATGGCCGGGCCCGGCACAACGGTGCAGGAATTACGCGCATTCGGGGGTCACGTGTGACTGCCGGAAACCGGAGTCGCCTCGCTGTGAGGTTGCCGTGACCGTCGACGACGACCTCAACTCGCTCTACGTGCAGCGGCCCGAGGAGTTCACCACACGGCGCAATGAGCTCGTCTCAGCGGCAAAGAAGCGTGGTGATATGAAGGCGGCCAAGGTGATCGCTGCGGCTCGACGGCCGACAACGGCTGCGTGGGTGGTGAACCTGCTCGCACTGACCGACGCGACAGTCCTCCCGAAATTGACCAGCTTGCACGAAGCGCTGCGCGCCGCGCATGCGGCCATGGATGGACAACGTATCCGCGAGCTGTCCACGGCGCAGCGGTTACTTGTGCAGGACCTGGCCCGCGCTGGATTCGCGGCCGCCGAAGTGCCTGATCCGACAGCGGCATTGCGCGACGACGTCACCGGCACACTCCAGGCGGCGATCGCCGATCCCGAGGTCACCGCACGTTTGGGCCGGCTGTCCAGAGCGGAAGAGTGGTCGGGGTTCGGTGACTTCGGCGCGTCGTCCGCCGTGATCACGCGGGCCCGGTCCGACACGGGGTCCGCGCCGAGGACCACCCCACCGTCGACGACGACGGAGCAGTCGCACGCGGACGCTGCCGCGGTCGAGGAGGCCCGACGCCACCGTGACGCCACCGCATCCGAACTGAGCGAGGCGGGCGCCGCACACGACGGCGCGCTCGCAACGGTGACGGAGCGCCGGCACAAAGTCACGACCGCACGCCGGCGCTACGAGAAAGTACTCGAGACCCTCGCGGCCGCGCAGCACGACCTCGAGGCGGCCGACGCACAGCTCGACCTGGCGCAGCAGGCCGCCGATGAGTTGCAGAGCAGGTTGCGAACTGCCGAAGTGGCGCTGGCGCAGGCAGAATCGCAGCTGACCCGACTCACGGGCGAGTGACGGTGCGATTCAAGCGTCAGACGCCGAAGGGTTTCGCATACGCAACCTCACCGCTGGGTACCGCCGCATCAGGATTGAGAGTGAGGGCCAAGAAGTTGTCATCCGGTGCCGCAAATGGCGCAGTGATACCGAGACGCGATGCCGGACCGAACCCGAAGCGCGGGTAGTAATCAGCATGCCCCAGAACGACAACCAGGTTTTCCCCCAGATGTCGCGCTCGCTCGAGCCCTGCTCGAATAGCTGCCGAACCAGCTCCACTGCGCTGGAGATCGGGCACGACCGCGCAGGGTCCGAGTGCGAGGGCGGGATGACTGTCGACTGTGCATCGCGTGAGCAACGCATATCCGACAATCTCACCGGTGACGTCGCAGCTGACGATGGACAATCCGTCGATCCAGGCGGCCGGGTCTTCTCGGAGCGCGTCGACGAGGTTCGCTTCGAGCTCCGTGGGAAACGCAGCCGCGTTCACGGCGTGGATGCGACTGACATCCTGCGGCTGCTCAACTCGGGTACTCCACATATCCAATCTTCTACTCGCTCCCTGCAGTTCACGTGAGACGTGAACTACTTCCGCTCCCCCGACGCCGCGGCGCCCTCACTCCGCCCGAGATGCCGGGGAAAGAACCGAGTGTCGACCCGGTCTGTGGGCACCGGGTGATGCCGACCCGGGAAGGCATGTAGCACTTTGTCTTCCGAGGCGAAGGCATCGAACAACTCGAGACCGAATTGCCGCGGGATCTCCTTGTCGTCCCACGGGAGCAGGAACTCGATCGGGATGGTTACCTGTCTCGCCGCCTCGAGCAGCGCATCGTGTGCGACAACCCCACCGAAGAGCGCAGCGGTGATCCGAGGCTCGACCGCGGCCAGCGGTATTCCGACCGCGCTCGCCAGCGTCATACCGGAGTAGCCGATCGGCGCGCACGTACCGATCTCGGGCAGGGCCTGCACGGCGTCGATAGTCGCCTGCCATTCCGGGACAGCGCGTTGGGCCACTGCGTGGCAGTAGTCAGCGAGGAACCGGCCGAACGACGGGCTGCCGTCTGCCCGAGCCTGTTGGAAGGCGGTGACCAGGCGAACATCGGCTGCACTGCGTGGCCGCTCGCCATGTCCTGGCGCGTCGATGGAGACGACGTGAAAACCGTCCGTGAGCACCGAGGAATGTGCCCGCCCGACATGCCCCGGGGCCTTCTTGTCCAGTCCGCCGGGGTGTCCGGCCAGGATGACGGGCCCGCCGTCGGGACCGGTTTCCGGTGACCAGAGCACACCGGTGATGTCGTCCAGGGTGAAGGTGCGTTCGATGACGCCGTTCGACGACGTCTCAGAGGTGAAATGCATAGTGGTGCCTTTCGGAAGTGCCATTGTTCAGGCGCTCCTGGCGACACCTACCGCGATCGCCCAACCGTGCACACGAGTGGGAGCACCCACAGGGTTACAGCGTCCATGGGTCTCACCTCCTCGCGTCTTTCCACGGTCGCGGCGACGCTATCAAGTCGACCGCGACCCCGTCCAACGGTTTTCCGCGCCCGTGCCCTGGTGCCACCGAGCGCGCCACGTGCTCTTGCGGGCGTTACGTATCATCGAGTTCGGGCAATCGGCCGTCCGACCCCGACGCGAAGGTTCTCCTATGCACACAATCGATTGCAGCCAAACTCCCGCGGCGCCCAACCGCCGGAGAATCTACGGGCTCATGGGCCTGCTCGCGGCCTCGTTCACCGCGTCGGCACTGGTGAGCGCCCCGGCACCCATCGCCAACGCGGCCCCATGTCCCGACTCAGAAGTGGTGTTCGCCCGCGGGACCGGAGAGCCGCCAGGCGCCGGCGGTATCGGACAGGCGTTCGTCGATGCCCTGCGCGCCAAGGCCGGCCCGAAATCTGTCGGTGAGCACCCGGTGAATTACCAGGCCAGCGCCGACTTCACCGACGGCATCCAGTTCGCCCTCACAGTTATCGACGGCATCAGGGACGCAACCAACCACATCCAGGCAGTGGCCGCCGACTGCCCCGCCACCAAGATGGTGCTGGGCGGGTTCTCCCAGGGTGCTGCCGTGGCAGCGTTCACTACTTCGGCCGATATCCCTGCAGGTGTCCCGGCGGCGTTCGTACCACCTCCGATGCCTCCGGAGATCGCTTCTCACGTGGCTGCCGTGGCGTTGTTCGGGAAACCGTCCAACCAGTTCCTCAGCGATGCTGGGGCGCCTCAGATCACCATCGGGCCGTTGTATGTGCCCAAGACCATCGATCTGTGTGCCACCGGTGACAGTGTGTGTAACGGTGCCGCGCCCGCGCCGCCCGGCGGCGCGCACAACTCCTACATCACCAACGGCATGGTCGACCAGGCCGCGCAGTTTGCGGTCAGCCGGCTGTAGCGCCGGTCACCGCCGTCACTGCTACCAGAGATCGCCGACGCGCCAATCACAGACCAACGGTGTCGATTTCGCGAAGTCGGACAGTGTGCTCGACGGCGTAAGAAGAAAAATGCGGTCGGCAGCGTCATAGGTATCGACCACTCCGTCGGGTGTGTCGGCGTGAGTGGGGCCATCCCAAGGCATCCACCCGCGACTCGCATAGAACTGCGCCGCGCTCTCCACGGCGTTGAGCGCACCGATGGCGTGCCGCGTGCGGACGATGGACTCCGCGTGATCCATCACGAGTCGTCCCAGCCCGCGGCCCCGCTGGTCGCCACGCACCGCAACCCCTTCGACGTAACCGGTGGCGAAGGCACGATCATCATGTCGCAGAGTGCGTGTCACCACCGCCGCGTGAGCCACCAGCAGACCATCATCGGTGACCAACACATGCACCCCATCAGCGCCGTGGAGCCAGTCATATGCGCGAAAGCTGTCCCCGAATGCCGACCGGACCAATGTCTCGGCGGTATACAAGTCGTGCTGACTCAGTTCCCCCGGCTCAGCGATCAAGACATCTACCACCAGTCCAGAATGCCACCCTGGGCGCGCTACTTCGGGGACGACGCGCGCGTCCCGCGGAATCGGACGCCTCGCTCACCTCTCCCGATTTCGGGCCTGTCCCGTACGCCCCGGCCGGGGCGGTCGGGTCAAACCAAGTCTTCAACCACCCAGCAGAATGGAGTGAACCCCTGTGGGTACCAACCGAATTACCTCCGGTTCGGAACGGGAACTCATCGAGAACGTGCTCGATCGCAATCGTGCCGCGCTCATTGCGACCGTGCGTGGGCTGTCCGAGGCGGACGCCCGCCGGCAACTCGTGACGTCGCTGACAACACCGATCTCGTTGATCAAGCACGCGGCTGCCGCGGAACGGATTTGGTTCCAACGGTTCTGGGCAGGGCTCGATGAATCCGAATGCGACGGCTACTCGAACCGAGACGAAGGCACCTTCGCCGTCGCCGCCGACGAGTCACTGGACGACGTGATCGCCGAGTTCGAACGCGCCAGTCAACGATCACGGACTATCGCCTCCCGTTTCGATCTCGACGCCACGAAGGACAATCCTCGCGAAGGAACGGTCAGCATGCGATGGACCCTGCTCGCCATGATCGAAGAATTCGCCAGGCACGCTGGTCATGGCGACATCCTCCGCGAACAGATCGATCAGCCCGGTAGTCGTGACAGTGAAAATCCTTGACCTCAAGTGCACTTGGGATCTTACGGTTGATCGATGATGAAGCAACGTCCGAGCTTGGATACTGCAACCGTCGATGGTTCTGAGGCAGTGCGTGATCTCATCGATCATCTTCAGCGTGGCGGCGATGCCGGAAACGCCGACGTCTATGACGGCATGTTCGCGGCCGACATCCTTTGGGGAACGCCAAAAGGCATGGTGCTCAAGGGTTATTCGAATCTCAATCCGATCCACCGTCGGATGATGAGCGGCCCCCCAATCACGCCCGCGTCGCGCTTTGAACTCGCACAGGTCATCTGTCCCGCACCGGAAGTGGTCGTTGCACAGATCCGTCGCAGCGCACTTGACGGCGGTTTCAGTGAGATGGCGATGTACGTCTTGGTTCGGCACAACGACACATGGTGGGTCTCAGCGGCGCAGAACACGCCAGTCGTCGATACCCTCCCGACGATGTCGGCCCCACGCTGACCCTCTGAACGCGACGGGGGATCATTTGACGCAGCAAATGAACTCTGCGAAATAACCGGGATATTGCTGTGGGGTTCCTGGGAGTGGTTCCAATAATTTCGACCCCGCGATGCACTATTGTGCTGTCCGATTATTGCGAGAATGATTACCGGTCATGGCTGCGAAATCGAATAGTGCCGCAGACGAAATTATTGCGGCGATCAAGGCGGGAAAATTCGGGCAGCGCGAGCTGCCACACAGGGTCGCCGTGCCGGCAACCACCTGGCCCGGTGCGGAGCAGGCGATTTTCGCTGCGATCGATCCGGAAACCTTCACGCAATTGAAGAAGGATCGTCAAGCCCACCTTGCGACTCTTGAGGCCCAGGCCCAGCGGGTCCACAACGAGGCCGTGAATGTGGCGGCGGAGCGTCAGGCCGCCCTTGTGGCGGCGGCAGACGCTCGCAGGCGGGATATCGGGGGCCTGGCGATCGGCCAGTCGGAGTTTCTCCAGACCCCCTTCTTCATCTGGGGCGATCCCGATTATCGGATCGAATCGGTGGCACAGCCGGGTAATAGTTTCGCCAAATTCAAATATCACCGCTTTCAGAACGGGACCGACTGGGTGAGCTTCTGGTTCATGTGGACCAACGACGATACCGAATCCGCAGCAATTGATATTTCTGGCGAACTATTGGTCAACGGGTCGATGGCCGTGCGCGCCAACGGTGGCAACCTGGACCTCATCACCACCTCCGCCACCCTGCAAACCATGCTTCAACCGCTGCAATGGTGGGCTCAGCCCCAAACGCAGCCCACTCCCGCACCGGCGAGTCAGAGCAACCTCATCAAGCAATTGGTGGCCACCGCCCACTGGTACTCGCGCGATTCTCTCCTCGCCACAGATGTTTTCGGCACCACCAGCGTCAGCTGGAACGCGTTCATCGTTCCGGCGCACAGCACCGCGGTGTTCAAGATGTCGTTCGAGTTCAGCCACGGGATCGACGACGGCACCGCCGACGTCGACTTCGAGACCGGCGCCTTCGCGGTCACCTGTCCGGGCATACTCGTGCAGCGCAACCGCTTCCGGCCGCTTCACGAGTGAGCTCGCGGCACGTCAGGCCCGCGGCACCTCAGTCGAGGCAGAACTCGTTGCCCTCGACGTCCTGCATCACGATGCAGGACTCGTTGGTGTCATCGGCCGGCAATAATCGCACGCGCACCGCCCCCAGTGCGACCAAGCGCGTGCACTCGGCTTCGAGCGTCGCCAGGCGCTCTGGACCTACGAGTCCGGTGCCCACCCGGACGTCGAGATGCACACGGTTCTTGACGGCCTTGCCTTCAGGTACGCGCTGAAAGAACAGTCGCGGGCCGACACCCGAGGGGTCGACACAGGCGAACGCCGACCCCTGGCGCTCCGGGCTCAGGGATCGATCGAAATCCGCCCAGGTGTCGAAACCCGGCGGCGCCGGCGGCACCACGTATCCCAGCACTTCGCACCAGAAGCGAGCTACGCGCTCCGGATCCGCGCAATCGAAAGTGACTTGGAATTGCTTGACGGAGGCCATCAGCCGACCCTAGCCACCCGTCGGGCCCGATCCCTGGATAGTTCCGGCGGCCCGTGGACGTTCCCACGAGAAAGACAGGTCATTCGACATGTCGTCGGTGCAGCCCTCAGGAGGAACACGGTATGAGTTTGGACAACATCTCACGACTCGGAAGTCCGGTCGACGAGTTGGTTCCGTCGCGTTATGCGGTGCAAGTTGGCGACATCGAGGTTCTGGTGATCAGCGACGGCGTGCTGCCGATTACCGCCTCAACGTTGGCCACCAACGTCGACCCGTCCAACCTGGCGGGCTGGCTGGACGACAACTTCCTGCCTCCCGAGGTGGTCGACTGGCCGCTGAACATCGTGGTGGTCCGCAGCGGCGATAAGACCATCCTCGTCGACGCCGGGCTGGGGCTGGAATTCCCGGACTTCCCCCGAGCCGGCCAGACGGTCCAGCGACTGGAGGCCGCCGGTGTCGATCTCGGTTCAGTGACCGACGTGGTGCTCACCCACATGCACATGGACCACGTGGGCGGACTGATCACCGAAGGGGTGAAGGAACGACTGCGGCCGGACCTGCGGGTCCACGCGGCGGCTGCCGAAGCGGAGTTCTGGGAGTCACCCGATTTCTCGCGCACCGTCATGCCGCAGCCGATACCGGATGTGCTTCGCCGGGTCGCCTCGCAGTTCTTGGACGACTACCGAGGCCAGCTGCGCACGTTCGAGACGGAGTACGAGGTGGCGCCGGGCGTGCTCGTCACTCGCACCGGCGGTCACACCCCCGGGCACAGTGTGGTCCGCTTGGCGTCCGGCGGCGAGAAGCTGACGTTCGCCGGCGATGCCGTGTTCGCCCCCGGGTTTGACAACCCCGAGTGGCAGAACGGATTCGAACACGACCCCGAGGAAGCCGCCCGCGTCCGCATCGAGCTTCTGCGCGAGCTGGCGGCGACGGGAGAATCGCTGGTGGCCACCCACCTGCCGTTCCCGTCGGTCTGCCACGTCGCGACCGCCGGCGATGCCTTCCGGTGTGTACCGGCCGGCTGGGATTACTGATCGACTGTCGTGATTGGCCGGCGTTCTCTACGGAGAGCGCCGGCCAATCACGCGTTCTCGACGGTGGGGTCGCCCACCTTCGTTTTTGACATGCGCGTCAAACTTCAAGGCCGCGTTGGAGTTTCTGCCAGCGAAGTCGCGGTTTCCCCCCGCGGTAGGTGTGGAACTGCGAGCATGAGCGACAAGGGTGCGACGTTGGCAAACGTCGAGCTGACTTGTTTGGCCCGGATGAAGGAGCGGAAGATGCGTTCGATGATGGCCCTTGAGGTGCGACGCGTGCTCACAAGATCGGCGGTGGCGACAATCTCCGGGATTGCCGTACTGGGCGCGGTTGTTCCGGCGACTACGGCGTCCATCGCTTCAGCGGCACCCCGCATACCCGCGGCTCTCGATTCCCCCACCAGCCCGGATGATCCTGCGTGCGCCACGGAGGGGTGGAATCCAGCCTGCCGGGGAGGCATGTACGACCAGTCGCCAGATGACGGGATACCCGGAGACAACGCGGCGGACGGTGGGATACCGGCCCCCGCAATGGTGCCAAATGTCGACGGGTCGATGAGCCCTCCCGGCACACCCGGCGCCATCTAGTCACAACGCTTCGACCCCGGCCGACGCAGGCCAGATCTACCCGGCATACAACTTCTTGCGGTATGGCGCCAGCGACCGCGCGCCCAGCAGTTTGACCAAAACCCGTTGCGGCAGTGGCACTCCCGCCAGGAGGGATCGGCCCTCTTCGCGGGGAGTGTAATCCAGCACGAGCATGCGTCGCGCTCCAGCCGTCGCAACGAGTATCCGGCTACCCCACCTTGACAGTTCAACATTCCCTGAATTCACCTTCTGATGTACTGTCAGGGCATGGAGACGCTGACGCAGGTCGCGGTACTGGCACGGTTCGGTCATGCGCTCTCGGATCAGACCCGGTCCAAGATCCTGCTCGCCCTCAAAGGCGCCCCGGGATACCCGGCCGACCTGGCCGACGCGGCGGGTGTGTCCCGGCAGAGCATGTCCAATCACCTTGCGTGCCTTCGTGGTTGCGGCCTGGTCGTGGCCGTTCCCGAAGGGCGGCGAACCCGCTACGAACTCGCCGATCCCAAACTCGCCCACGCGCTGAACGATCTGCTGCATGTCGTGCTGGCCGCCGATTCCGAGCAATGCCCCAACGCCGCATCCGAGGGGTGCTGCTGATGACGTCAGGCTTTCAGGAGCCCGCCAGTCCCCTGGCCCCAGCGCGACGGGCGTCGCTGCTCCGGCGGATCCGATGGTTCGTCGCCGCTACCATCACCTACAACGTCATCGAGGCGGTCATCGCTATCGGCGAGGGCGCCCGGGTGTCGTCGACCGCATTGATCGGCTTCGGACTCGACTCCGTGATCGAGGTTTCCTCGGCTGCCGCGGTCGCCTGGCAATTCTCTGGCCCGGACCCGGAGGCTCGCGAGAAGACCGCGCTGCGGATCATTGCGGTGTCGTTCTTCGCGTTGGCGGCCTATGTCACCATCGAATCGATCCGAGCGCTCACCGGAGCCGAGGAGGCCCGGCATTCGGTGATCGGCATCGCGTTGACCGCGGCCAGCCTGGCCATCATGCCGGTGCTGTCCTTTGCCCAGCGCCGCGCCGGCCGTGAACTCGGTTCCCGCTCAGCCGTGGCGGACTCCAAGCAGACGCTGCTGTGCACCTATCTGTCCGCGGTGGTGCTCGCGGGGCTGGTCCTCAACAGTCTGTTCGGCTGGAGTTGGGCCGATCCGATCGCCGCACTCATTCTCGCCGGCGTCGCCGTCAACGAAGGACGCGAAGCCTGGCGCGGCGAAACCTGTTGTGGAGACTGATAACCCGAGGAGATGAAGCTCATGGCCGTAACCGCACTGATTCTCTACCTGATCTTCGCGGTACTGGGGTTCGGTTGGCGTAGTTGGGTCCAGTACCGACAAACGGGGTCGACTGGATTTCGTGGCATCAGCGGGAGGCCCGGCTCGCTGGAATGGTTGGCCGGCATCGGATTCATCGTGTCGATCATTGTCGGTGTGGCCGCGCCCATGCTCCAACTTCTCGGATTCACCGCACCGATCACCTTCCTGCACGATCCATGGATCCAGTCGCTGGGTACCGTGCTGGCCGCTACCGGAATTGCCGCCACCGTCTACGCCCAGCTGGACATGGGCGAATCCTGGCGTATCGGAGTCGATCCCAGCGAGACAACAACATTGGTGCGCAGCGGAGTCTTCGGACTCGTACGCAACCCCATCTTCACCGCCATGCTCGTCTTCGCCGGCGGTATCACGCTCATGACCCCGAATCCGGTCGCACTCTTGGCCTTCGTCATGTTGTCCGCCACGATCGAACTGCAGGTCCGTGTCGTGGAAGAGCCCTACCTGCTGCGGACCCACGGTCAGGCTTATCGTGGCTATTGCGTCTCCGTCGGACGATTCCTACCCGGCGTGGGACGCGACGAGGTTACCCAGCGATAACGAGGTGAATGCCATGGCGCCGACCGATGATCAGCGAGCTCGGTGGAACCGGTACTGGGACAAGAAATCCAGCAGCTACGACCGAGAGATGGGGTTCTTCGACCGCCACCTGTTCGGGGACTCGCGCCAGTGGGTGTGCAGTCAGGCCACCGGTGCCGTTCTCGAAGTCGCGGTAGGCACGGGACTCAACCTCGGCTTCTACCCCGACGACGTCCGGCTGACGGGGATCGACTGGAGCAAGCCGATGCTTGATCTGGCCGAGCAACGCGCCGCCGAACTCGGCCGAGCACCCACCCTTCAGCAGGCGGACGCCCACCATCTGCCGTTCGACGACGCCAGCTTCGACACCGTTGTCTGTACCTTCGGGCTCTGCGCCATTCCCGACCACACCCAGGCCCTCACTGAGATGACCCGCGTACTGCGCCCCGGCGGAAAACTCATCCTGGTCGACCACATCCGAAGCAGCGCGGCGCCGGTGCGGGTGTTCCAACGGGCACTGGAGGTGTTCACGATCCGGCTTGGCGGAGAACATTTCCTACGGCGCCCGCTGGACCACCTCCGCGCCGGCAACGTTCTCGACATCGATCACGTCGAGCGCTTCAAACTGGGTCTCGTCGAGCGTGTCGTCGCCCACAAGCCCCCGACCAGCTGACGAAAAGGGCAGGGTGCCGGTCACACGTTGACGTCGAAGCCCAGATCGACATCGCAGGCAGCCTGCCCTCCACGAATTCCCCAGTTCTGAATCGGGTTGTCACGCAGCACGATGGTGACGTGGTTCGGCGGGATACCCAGTGCCTCCAGGCGATTGACAATCTCCAGGTAGAGGTTCCGCTTGGCCTGCACCGACCGGCCGGCAAAGCAGTCGATCGTCACGAGTGTGTACAGGTCGGGTTGTGCCAGGCCCGGCGAATGCGAGAACCGATGAGGCTCATGGGATACCAGCCGGACATGCTTGTCGCCGACCGGGATCTGGAACGCGACTACAAGTGCATCGTGCACCGCATCAATGATCGCTACCTCTTCGGACTGGAGGTAAGACCGCCGTACCTCGATGAGTGTGCTCGGCATCCGAGAATCGTCACACACATTGTGCGCCGAGGTCACTCGAATTTTCTGTGCTCATGTCCATTGACACCGACGGACACAGCAGTGGGCCCCAGCCCGGAAACACCCGGCTGGGGCCCACTCACTGGTTCTATCGTTACGCCTGGACCTGCCCGAGGGTGACGTCCACGGTGCGTGAAGCTCCCGACGGATCCTCATAGGTCAGCGTCACGGTGTCCCCCGGCGCCTTGGACCGCACCGCAGCGACCAGGGCATCGGGACCGTCGATCACCTGATTGTCGACCTTGGTGATCACCGCGCCGTCGGGCAGACCGGCCGCGGCTGCCGGGCCCCCGGCGACCACACCGGCGACCGCTGCGCCGTTCGAATCGTTCCCGGAGAGCTGGACACCCAGCGAGGCGTGCTGGACGGTTCCCGTCGAAACCAGTTCGTCGGCAATCCGTTTGGCCTGATCCACCGGAATCGCGAAGCCCAGACCGATCGACCCGGCCTGCCCACCGCCCTGCGAACCCTGGCCACCGCCCAACGATGCGATCGCCGAGTTCACCCCGATGAGGTCGCCGTTCATGTCGACCAGCGCACCGCCGGAGTTACCCGGATTGATCGCAGCGTCGGTCTGAATGGCGCTCATCACCGAATTCTGGCCACTCTGCCCATCGCCGGTGGCGACCGGGCGATCCAGCGCGCTGATGATGCCGGTGGTCACCGTCCCCTGCAGGCCCAGCGGCGAGCCCACCGCGACGACGTTCTGCCCCACCTTCAGGTCCTTCGAGGAACCGATCGTGATCGGGGTCAACCCGGACACGTTCTGCGCTTTCACCACCGCGATGTCGTCGTCGGGGTCGGTGCCGACAACGGTGAACGGCACCGTGCGACCATCGGACATGGTCACGCTCGCCTGCATTGCGCCGTTCGTGCGGCCGGAAGTCCTGGCCGACGGTCCGTCAGGCGAATACTGATCGTCACCGGGGAACAGGCCACGTGGCATTCCGGGGAACTGGCCACCAGGTGAGTCCTCGGCCGCCAGCGGTCCCTGACTGCCCGCGCCGCGGGCGGCAGTCGCCACGACATGGTTGTTGGTGAGGATCAGACCGTCCTCGCTGAGGACGATTCCGGATCCCTCCTCACTTCCCTGCCCGGTCTTGATCTGCAGCTTGACCACACTGGGCAGCACCTTGGCCGATACCTGCTCGACCGATCCGGCGGGTGCGGAACCCTTCGGCTGAATCGGGGCGGATCCGGTGGCCGGCGACGGTATGCCGGCGTGGCCAACAGCCGGCGACTGTGCGACAGTCGCGGGCTTTCCGGACTGGTCGACCACTGCGACCGCTGCGACTGCGCCGGTAGCCATGGCCACCGCGGCAGTGCCGGCAACCAGCACGCCGACGCGGGACTTCTTCTTCGGCTGCGAACCGTCCTGTACCGGAGGGGCGTCGAATTTCTGGGTCATCTCGGGATGCAGGCCATACGGAGGAAACGGCTGCTGATAGCCGCTCCGGCTCCATGGGCTTGAATTCCGTTGATCCACCGCCTGTTTCGAACTCCACTCGCGATTGCTACTCTGCGGCGATCTACCCGACCAGTAATTCATTCCGATTGCTTCTTCCCTTGCGACACCGACACATATGCGCCGGGCCGGCGCCTACCTAGATGTTGCAGTGCCGTACTGAGGGTTTGCTGAGAGTGAGCTCGGTGCTGGCCAAGACTTTTTCGACGCTCGAAAGCGCTACTGCCGCAGGAATGTCCTCAGCTGAGCCTTAGCCTGCACCTGCTCGGCACTGAATTGCTCGAAGGTTTCCACGCGCGTGAACCCGAGCCGGTCAGCGAGGCGGAGTGCCGCGAGGTTTGCTGCCTGGGTGATGATGACGATCGGTTGGTCGGCGAGTCGCTGTGCGGCGCAGTGTAGTAACGCACGAGTAGCTTCGGTCGCAAAACCCATGCCCCAGGCATCTGCGAAAGACGTAGCTGAGCTCGAGCTCACCGCCGCCCTCCAGCACGTGACCGGGCAGTTCAGGACCGCGGCGGCCGAGCGTCACCAAGCCGAGCATCGCATCGGATTCCCTGTCGGCCACGACGTAGCAGCCGTCGGCGGCCTTCCTGAGCCGCACCCTGTCGGCCTCGATGCGGATGACAGTGAGCATCTGCGGGTGATCGTCCATTCGCGCTCGAACAGTCCCGGACCGGATGCGCGATCAGCCCAGCGGATTGAGCACCAGGGTGCACAGCCGCGGCAGGTTCCTCAGGGGGATCCAGACCATCACCTGGCGGCAGGTTCCGGTGGCCTGGCCGACCGGTCCGCCGCAAACCGGCCAGGCGCCGAGGCCCTGGGTCTGCATCACGTTGCGCGCCACGCGGATCTGTTCCTCGCGACTCGCCGCGGCCGGCGATCCCATTCCGCCGTGGGAGGTCCACGTGGCTGGGGTGAACTGCAGCCCACCGTAGAAGCCGTTGCCGGTGTCAGCCGCCCAGTTTCCGCCCGATTCGCATTGAGCCATCGCGTCCCAGTTCGGTTCGGCGCCGGCGTTCGGGACTGTCAGGAGAGTCTGAGCCAGGGCGATCGCACCGACGAACCCGAATACGGTGACGACCTTGCGCACGCGCATGTCGATCCCTTCATGGCGGTGTGCACCGCGGTGCACACCGGTAATGGCGGGGCGACAGACCATTTTCAGCCCATCGTGTTACAGAGTTTACCGATGAGGCGGAAGTAAAATACCCGTGCTAGAGAGTCTAATTATCTTCTTTGAGTTTATTTAATAGTTATGGGTCTCTTGTGGCCAATGGGGGCAGTGCAATCCCGGTCATGAACCTCAAAACTGCAGTTCAGATCGATGCCCGCGCCAGATAGGCGGTCCGTGGGCGCGCGCGTCGCCTCTCACAGAGTTTGGGGTCTGCGCTGTGAAAATTGCAGCCTAAAGTGAATTCAGTTTCCAATGCGCTGGCAGTGAAAGAATTGAATTCTGTTGCGTATGTGGCTGGTGTGATGGATGTGGTTAGTGTTACATCGCATTACTCGTTACGGCCGCGGGCCGCAGCCGGGCGATGATCCCGTCGAGGTCGACGGAGAACATGTCGGGACGGAAGACGTGCCCTCCGGGCACCTCGTGCGCTTCATACGGGATTCCGGCGTGGTCGAGAAGTCCGCGGAACTCACGCTGGCCGGCGAGCACCTCGGTCTCGTTGGCGCTGTCGAACCAGTTGATCGGGTCCGGACTCGTGCCGGCGACTAGGAAGACCCGCTTGTTGCGGTAGCTCTCGATCCGCTCGACCGGGTTGTCGGCACTGACCCTGGCTTGATCCCAGAGCGGGGCGCCATAGACCGTTCCGCCGGCCAGATCCAGCACCGCGGACGTGATGTTCGCCCAGTGCACGACGAGGCCGAAATCGCGGCGCAGGCTTGCCGGGCCCGAATGCGCACTGACCGAAGCGAAGTGGCCGTAGTACTTCGCCGCGTACTTCAGCGCGCCGAAGCCGCCCATCGAGAATCCGCCGACCGCTCGGCCGTCGTACTCGGCGTAAGTCCGGAAGTTCGCTTCGATCCAGGGCAGCAGCTGGGCGATGTGGAACGTCTCCCAGTTCCGCGGCCCGACGAATGAGGTGACCGGGTTGGAATACCAGCCGGCGTGCCCACCGTCGGGCATCACCACGATGATCGGCTTCCCGGCGGTCCAGTCGCGGATGCCCATGAAGTCGAACGAACGGAAATCGTCGTTGCCGCCGTGGAACATGTATAGGACCGGATACGTACGCCCGCTGGTGTGGTAGTCGTCGGGAAGCAAGACGTTGACTCCGGGATTCCAGCCGATGGCCGCGGTCTGGAAGCGGTAGTACCACAGGCGAGGATCGTTCTCGTTGCGGTCCACGATCCGAAGGCCGAATCCGTCGCCGCGCCCGGTGAATATGACCAGCGCCTGTCCCGGGCTTATCGCGCCGGGGTCGGGGATGCCGTTGACGACAGCGATCGGTGGATAGAACGATGCGTCACCGTAGAAGCGTGATGCCAACGCCGACAACGTATCTCCCGGGGCGACCGGGTACAGCCTCAGTTCCGGGATGATCAGCTGCTGACCGGGATTGATGCCGGCATCCGGGGCGATCCCGCTGGCGGCGGCGATCAGCCGCGACAGGTCGGCCTGCCCGTAGAAGCGTGATGCCACGGCCGCGATCGTGTCCCCCGGGGCCACGGTGTATCGCGTGTAGTCGGGAAAGAGCAACCGCTGCCCCACATTGATCACATTGGGGTCGGGTACCCCGCTGGCCGCGGCGATCAGTCGGTACCGATCGGCATCCCCGTAGAACCGCAATGCCAACGCCGACAGTGTTTCCCCCGGCACGACCGTATGGATCCTGACCATGGGTCCCCTCCTTCAGTTGCAACTAGCTCTGGTCCTAGCGCTTGTAGTAACGACGCCGGTTGCCCTGATGTCAACAAGTCTAGGCCTGAGGCCGACAGCGTGAAATGGTTGACTTCTAAGGCATTACGAGTTCCCGGCACGCACACTCACGTACGCTCCCCACGTGTACGTCGACGTGATGACCGTTCCGCAGCCGCTGGCAAAAATCGGTGACCTTGCCCGCCGCACCCAGTCCGCCGGATTCTCCGGGCTCCTGCTCACCGAGACGGGCCGCACCGCGTATCTCAACGCGGCGGTCGCCTCTCAGTCTGCTCCCGGACTCGAGCTCTCGACCGGTGTCGCCGTTGCCTTTCCGCGCAGCCCGTTCATCACGGCGGCGTCGGCATGGGAGCTTCAGGAAGCCACCGGCGGCAGGTTCCGGCTCGGCATCGGCACCCAGGTCCGCACACACGTGGTCCGGCGCTACGGGATGCCCTTCGAGCGCCCGGGCCCGCGCCTGCGCGACTATGTGCTGGCGGTGAAGGCGTGCTTCGCCGCCTTCCGGACCGGCAACCTCGACCATCACGGGGATTTCTACGATCTCGACTTCATCACTCCCCAGTGGAGCCCCGGACCGATCGATGCACCCGATCCCAAAGTGGACATCGCGGCCGTGAATCCGTGGATGCTGCGGATGGCCGGCGAAGTCGCCGATGGTGTCCACATCCACCCGATCGGCGAGCCGGGTTACATCGCCCGCCACGTGCTGCCCAACGTCGCCGCGGGTGCGGCCAAGGCCGGCCGCTCCCCTGACGACATCGCCAAGATCATCCCCGTGATGACGATCGTCGGCGACAGCGACGAGGAACGCGCCAACGAGCGCGAGTTCGTGCGGGCGAGCATGAGCTTCTACGGGAGCACGCCGAACTATGCCTTCATCTGGGACGAGGCCGGCTTTGACGGCACCACCGCACGTCTGCGGGAGAAGCAGAAAGCCGGTGACATCGCAGGCATGGCGGCGCAGATCACCGACGACCACATCGATGCCTTCGCCACCGAATCGACCTGGGACGGGCTGGCAGATGCGCTGGCCGCCAAGTACGCCGGAATCGCCACCCGCGTGGTGCTCTACAACGCACTCGGCGGACCCGAACGTTTCGAACGGTACGGCGAGATCGCGAAGCGATTGTCGGCGGTATGAGTCGAGAGACCCTGCCTGCTCCGTAGCATTCTGCTACGCTTGTTTCAGAGTGCTACCAGGAGGTTCTCATGACCGAGACCGCAGATCGGGTGACCCGGTTCGCCGCAGACCTCGTCGACAGTGCGGCCGCAGAAGGTGCACGTCAGAGCCGCTCGGCCAAACAGCAACTCGACCACTGGGCGCGTGTGGGCCGTGCGGTGTCGAGCCGTCACAGTGCAGCACGCCGCAAGGTGGAGGCCGCCCTGGCAGGCGACATTCCGCTTCGCGAGTTGACCGCCGAGGAAGGCGCGGTGTTCGACGCCGAGATTGCGGCCTCCATCGAGGAGAGCCTGGCGCGCGCCGACTACGGTGCGACGCTGGCCGCCCGCGGCATTACCACGGTCGCGCTCGACGAGGACGGCGAGATCGTGCAGTACCAGCCGGACGGCACCACCACGGTGCTGACGCCGCAGCAGTGATCCCGGCTCGCGCTGACAAGGGTCGTCCCGTCGCGCCGTGAAGCGTCTCGATCTCGTCGTCGGATGCAACGGCGCCGGCAAGTCCACCTTCGTCGAACTCACCCTCTCCCGGCTGCTTCCGGGTAGCCCCTTCGTCAACGCCGACGAAATCGCCAAGCGTCGCTGGCCGGAAGATCCGGCCCCGCACTCGTACGAGGCCGCGCTCGTCGCGGCCGAAACCCGGGCCAAACTCATCGAACTCGGCGAGTCCTTCATCGCCGAGACGGTGTTCTCCCATCCCTCCAAACTCGAGCTCATCGACGACGCACAGACCGCCGGGTACACCGTGATCCTGCATTGCGTCCTGATTCCCGAGGAGCTGGCCGTGCAGCGTGTGCGACACCGCGTGCAGGCGGGCGGCCACCACGTTCCCGAGACGAAGATTCGTGAACGCTACCAACGACTTTGGGATCTCGTCGCGATCGCCGCGATACGGGTGGACTCGGCAACCTTCTACGACAACAGCACCGTCAAGGGCCCGCAGATCGTCGCTCAGATCGCCGGCGGGTTCGTCGTCGGATCGCCCGCCTGGCCCAGATGGACGCCGGCGACGCTCAATTCCCGGTGGAATCGATAGCAACCGGATCCCGCGCCATATGCTTCTCCTGAACTTGTTCGATCAGCCGGACACCAACAGGGGGAAGTACGTTGTCGACGACTCTGCTCGCACTCGAGCTGGCTGCCAATTCCCATCCAGGCCGGGCGGTGGGCTTTGTGGTGGGGCGACTGCTCGTCCTCGGCGGCATCATCGCGTTGATCGTGTGGGCCATCCGGAAGTCCCGCAAGCCGCGGCCGCCGCAATACCCCCAGTATCCCCAGTACCCGCAATACCCCCAGCCCTACGGGCACTGGCAGCAGCCGCCCCCGGGCGGCCAATGGCCGCCACAGCAGCCCTACCCCGGTCCCATCGGGACCTCGCCATATCCACCGCAGCCGCAACCCGGTGCACCATGGCCACCTCAGGCCCCGCCGGGGGCAGTCTGGCCCAACCAGTATCCGGGTCAGACCCCACCGCCGGGGTACCCGCCCAGCTGACCCGATCGTCCTGCTGACTCAGACGGTGCCCGCGGCTCCGAGATGGCGGGTGTCGGACAGGCCCAACACCTGGCGGTTGTGAAAGCGGTCATCCTCGTACAACGTGGTGATGCCGCCGGCCTTCGCCGCGAAGTTGACGTAGCCCAGTGACGGGATGGGCATCTTGATCCACGCCGCGATGACGAACGTCAACGCGAAGCCGTGCGTGACGATCACCTGATGGCTCACGCTACTGGCGGTTATCGCCTCCATGGCCGCGTAGACCCGGCGCGCGAAGACCTCCTTGGTTTCCGCACCTCGGACACCTTCGTCGTGCGCGAGTCGGTCGCCGTGGGCCGACGGGACCACGAACCTTTCATCGAGCCAGCTTTGCGGGCGCCCTTCGGCTTCGCCGTACGACTTCTCTCGGAGGCGCGGGTCCAATACCTCGACCGTGTCGAGGGTTTCGGCAATCAGGGCGGCAGTTCGCAGCGCCCGCAGCAAGTCCGACGAGACCACTTCCACCGCGGCGGCTCCGGGAATTCGCGCCCGCAAAGCCTCGGCGATGTTGTGGGCGTCTCGCGATCCCTTGGCGGTCAAGTCCGAGTCGTACCACCCCCCGACCAACCCATCGACATGATGGGTGGCTTCCGGATGGGTGACCACATACAGCTTCCGGCCCATCTACCGACCGTATCCAAACGACCTACCGGCGAGGGTCAGGCCCCCTCTAGGCGGTCCCGGACTTCTCGCATCCGCTGGGCCAGTGTCTCTTCATCGATGACATCTCTGGCCACCAGCGAATGCGTCAGCGCGACAAGCTGATTCTCCGGATAGGGCAGCGTCACATAGACCTCTTGGACCAGGCGGTCCTCATCGCGTCGACGGGTGAGCAGCGGCAGTGTCGCCCCCTCGTGGTCAAGTGCGTCGCACATCCCGTCGAGACTCGATTTCCACGGCGGTACCGAATTGGAGACGCCATACTTCTGCGCCATGCGGGGCCACGACTGCCCTCGCCCGACGATCTGTTCCAGCGTCCGGACCCTGACTACGGTGACGTCATCTTCGTCGGTCATCGGTTGCCCCTCACAACCCCTCGGCCGGGCGGACCGCGGCATGCACCGGTCGTGGCGCATTGGCGGTCACCCCAGGCTTCGGCAAGGCGACACCGATCATGCAGTCGCGGGTAACGATCTCGGCGAGTTGCTCCTCAGTCCAGTCCTCGGTTCCGGCGGGCCGCACCGGCAGGACCAGGAACCGGCGTTTGGAATTGGAGTCCTCGACACGGATTTCGACATCGTCGGGCAGGAATAGCCCGAACTCACCGAGAACCTGGCGCGGCCAGCGCACAATACGACGCCGATAGTTGGGCGTCCGATACCACTCGGGAGAATTTCCGAGCAACGGCCGCGGATAACACGAACACAAAGTGCAGACAATCACATGGTGCAAACTCGGTGTGTTCTCCAGTACCTCCAAAGCCGTGAAATCACTGGGTGTCCCGAAGCCGGTCGGGTGCAGCCAATCGATTCCCACTTCCCGACTGGCGGCGATGGGATCCCGGAGCACCAGCTGCTTGAAATCCGGATCGACCCACGCCTTCGCGACGAGTCGCGAGCCCGGTGCCGGGCCGATCTGCTCGACGAACTCGGTGTAGTGCCGGTGGTCCTCGGCAGTGAACAGGCCCTTCTCGATCGCCAATTCGCGGAGCGCGATCTCCAGGACCTCGAAATCGGTCACTTCCTCGACCATCGGTGCCCCGTGCCGCTCCGGTGCTTCGTCATGCGTGTGCGCCGCTTCGTCGTGCGTCATGTCGGATTCCTGTTCGTTCCGTCGATGAGCTGTCTAACCGAGCGGCCGCAACCACAACTCGGAGATCTCGGCCTGAAGGGTGTCGCCTTCGGCTCCCGCATACGGGTCCCACACGTCAGTCATGTTGAAGCGCACGATGTAGAACCACTGAGGCTTCTGCTCCTCACGGTCGAACGCCTCATCCTCGGGCACCAGGCTTTCGTAGGACACCTCGGCGATGGTCCCGGGCTTCCCGCGCAGATATTCCTGGGTACGGGTGTAGAAGATCGTCGGGAGATCGCGCACGCGCACCCGATCGCCGACGGCGAATCGAGGAGCCCCCGCCTGGCCGGCGAATCGTTGGGGGTCCCCCTTGCCGACCGCTTCGATGTGGTGCCGGTTCCTCGGGACCGCCGTCGGATCACCGACGCTGCGCGGTGCTGCCGAGAGGGCGTCGGCAGTACCGGTGGCGACCCGTGCGCGCACCTCGTCGACCCGCTCGAGCAACTCGCGAAGCGTGATGTGGTCTTTCTCGACGAGGCACCGGGCCACCGCCCACACCCACCGGCCGTAATAGGGGAAGCCGTGGTAAACCGTCCGGCCCACATCAACGTTTCCGAGCCGCCGCCGTTCTTCGGACGTCCAAATGCCGCGCCAGCCGAGAACCTCACACGTGACAAAGGTGTTGAGCTCCCACGCCTCTTCTTCTTTCTCCTCGAAGATCGCGGGTGCGTCGGGATCGCCGCCGACGTCGTGCGGGTTCTTCATGAACGCGCCGAAGAGCGTGTGGTCGATCTGATCCGGGTAGGGCCAGTCCTGCAGCCGATGTAATGCCGGGCGCAACTGGCTGACAAAATCACCCATGGAATTGTTGGCCATTATTCCGTGTCCTCAGATGGATAAACGGTCTGCCTGCGGCGACGCTATCACGGGCAAACGTGGCTCGACGCTTATCGATGAATCTTCCCGCTTCTCGGTGCCGGGCCGTTGAATTTTCACGATGCCGACAGGATTCAGCGGCGGGAATTTGTTCACCCGGCGCCATCACCCGGCTATCGGCAGAGGCGACCCCTCACCGCTGTAGCGTGGCGCGCATGAACTCCATTCGCGTGCCTTCCACCGTCGCGCTCGTGGCCTGCGCCGCGTCGTTGACCCTGACGCTTGCCGCATGCGGCTCCGACACGGACACCTCCGCGGGTTCGTCCTCGGCGAGCACCCCATCGGTCGCTGAGGTACTCACGCCCTCCATCGCCCAGACCGCAACCGAGGCCAGCACCTGCCCGACGGCCGCGCCGCAGAGCGCCGGCACCCCCGAATGGACGCTGTCGGGGGCCAGTGGCAGTGTCGCGGTCACCGGGTCCACCGACACGGCTGCGCCTGTGGTGAAGGTGAACGGGCCGTTCACCGTGGCCGAGACGCAGGTGCACACCCTGAAGGCAGGCGACGGGCCGGTCGTCGCGCCGTCGGCGAACGTTTCGGTCTGCTACATGGGTGTCAACGGACGTGACGGGTCGGTGTTCGACAGCAGCTACGAGCGCGGCGAACCGGTCGACTTCCCCCTCAATGGTGTTGTGCCCGGGTTCCAGAAGGCCATCTCCGGACAGAAGGTCGGCTCAACGGTGGCCGTCGCGATGACCTCTGCCGACGGCTACCCCCAGGGCCAGCCCGCCGCGGGCATCCAGCCCGGCGACTCGTTGGTCTTCGCGATCAAGATCCTCGACGCCCGGGGCTGAGTCACACCGCCCGCCCGGGCCCGGGACCCACTTGCCACAATGCTCCTATGGTCGAGCGGAGCATCTGGATGCAGAAGGTGGCGGCCGATCCCGGGCATTCGGATTGGTACGTCGAACGCTTTCGTGCCATGGAGCGCGCCGGGCAGGACCTGGCCGGCGAGGCACGCCTGGTCGACGCGATGGCATCGCGTAATGCCCGCATCCTCGATGCGGGCTGCGGTCCCGGCCGGGTGGGTGGATACCTGGCCGAGGCCGGACATCGGGTGGTCGGCGTCGACGTCGACCCGGTACTGATCGAGGCGGCCCAGAACGACCATCCCGGCCCACGCTGGCTCGTCGGCGACCTCGCCGAGCTCGACCTGCCGGCACGCGGTGTCGCCGACCCGTTCGACATCATCGTGTCGGCCGGCAACGTGATGACATTCCTCGCCCCGAGCACCAGGGTTCAGGTCCTGACGCGGCTGTGCGCGCATCTCGCCGACGATGGCCGCGCGGTGATCGGATTCGGAGCCGGCCGCGAATATGAGTTCGGTCAGTTCTTCGACGACACGGCGGCGGCCGGGTTCACCACCGATCTGTTGCTGTCCACCTGGGATCTCCGCCCCTTCACCGAAGACTCGGGCTTCCTGGTGGCGATCCTGCGCCGCGCTTAGCCGGAGCCGTTCGGACTGAAGTTGAAATTGGCTATCGCGGTGGACAATCCGGTGCCGATCGGGCCCGATGTGTCGTATAGGCACGCACTGCCGGTGGCTACCCCCTCAGCGCTGGTATGGGTCACCGCCGCCATGCCGATGAAGGGGCCGACCGGCAACCGGCTGAGCGCCAGCGTGTAGTCGGCATTGATGAAGGCCAACCCGGCCGAACTGAAATTACTCATCGAACTCGTGACGTCGACCGCCAGTGCCGCGCGCACGAACGGCGTGAGCTCTTCACCGGCAACCAGCTCACGAACTTCGCGCAGCCATGCGTACCGAGGCCCGCACTGCTGCCAGGCGAATCCCTCACCGGCCCATTCCGGGTCCGGCCCATACGCCCGGATGAACATGGGCATGGTGTCGTCGAACTGTGCAGGTTCCTCGGGCAGCGGCGGCAGATCGATCGACGTCGTCCAGAACTCGCCCTCGGGTTGGGCACCGCGCTTCAGATAGAGCGCCGAAGCCCGGGCGACCAACACACCGTCCTGAGTCATCACCGCATCGACCGCCTGCATCCGAGAGCCGGATCGCACCACCGATGCAGTGACGCGAACCGGAGCGCCGGCGACCCGACGCAGTATCTCCACGGTGAATCGCGCCGGCTGGAGATCCGTGTCCGTGACGAGTTCTTCCACGGCACGGGCCAGTAGACCGCCGACCACCTGACCGCCCAGGGTTGGCCCCCATCCGCCGTGGGCGATCCTGTTCGGCACGAACCCGTCGTCACTACTCACAAAGAACGGCGTCATCGCAGTGCGTTCCACACCTACACCTCTCGTCCGGCACTTCAGGCAAGTACGGACTCTATTACAGATATAACTACAGTTGGGACAACGATATATTCGGGTGTGCGGTCGGAAATCTGACGCGCATCTCTTGCCACGGCCGCCCCACGGATCTACTATCGGTTGTAGTAGACCATTGGGGGGCCACATGGCGACACCGACAAACGTTCAGACACAACGCTTTCTACGTCTGGCGGCATTGACATTCCTAGCCGGCTGGGGATTGCACGTGGTCGACCATCTGCTCCGGGGAATGTCGGCGTCACCGATGTTCGTCATGGCCGGCGGGATGATTCAGGGCATTGTCGTCATCATCGCGATCACCATGGCCCTGCGGGGCCATCCCAAAGCGCCCGACATCGCGATCTTTACCGGCGTCGGCAGTGCGGCGCTGTTCACCTATGCGCATCTGTTGCCGAATTTCTGGCCGGATTTCCAGGACAGTTATCTCAGCGGCCCCCGCATCAACGTCACATGGTTCTCCTGGGTGACAGCGCTTTCCGAGATCGGTACCGGACTGTTGTTCGCCTATGCCGGCATGCGGGCGAGGCGGGCCACGGCGTAGCTGCGGGCGGCGGCGCGGATTCTCCGGGTAACGTCGGGCGATGGGATTGGTGTACTCCAGCATCATCGAGGCCCCGCAGGAAGAAGTCTTCGCCTGGCACAGCCGCCCCGGGGCGTTCGCCAGGCTGTCACCACCGTGGCAGGCCATGACGCTCAAATCCGAGGCGGCCTCGCTGCGCGACGGCCGTGCCGAACTCGCGTTGCCAGGCGGGTTGCGGTGGGTGGCCCAGCACCAGGCCGACGCCTACGACCCACCACGGCGCTTCGTCGACAAGATCGTCAGTGGCGGGCCGGCCTCACTACCGGCCGCACTGGCGGTGCGCTGGAAGCACATTCATGATTTCGAAGCCATCGATGCCACCCACACCCGCATGATCGATCGGGTGGAAACCCCGATTCCCGGTCAGTTCCTGCGCTCAATGTTCGCCTACCGCCATCGCCAGCTGGCTGACGATCTCGCGTCCCATCAGCGTGCCCGGGCGCACGGGGTGAAACCGCTGATCGTGGCTGTCACCGGAGCCTCCGGGCTGGTCGGTTCGGCGTTGACGGCGTTCTTGAGCACCGGCGGCCACCGGGTAATCCGGCTGGTGCGCCACGCAACGGCCAAACCCGATGAGCGGCAATGGAATCCGTACGATCCCCACCCAGAACTTCTCGTCGGGGTCGACGCCGTCATCCATCTGGCCGGCGCATCGATCGCCGGCCGGTTCACCGAAGGACACCGCCGCTCGATTCGAGACAGCCGAATCGAGCCGACCCGCCGGCTCGCCGAACTCATCGCCGAGACCGATGGCGGCCCACAGGTCGTCGTCAGCGCGTCAGCGGTCGGCCTCTACGGATACGACCGCGCCGACGAGGTCCTCACCGAGACCAGCGAACGCGGCGACGGGTTCCTGGCCGACGTCGTGGCCGATTGGGAGAACGCGCTGGCCCCGGCCGAACGGTCCGATGTCCGCGTAGTGCGTGTCCGCACCGGGATCGTGCAGTCCCCGAGTGGCGGCACCCTGCGACTGCTGCGGCCATTGTTCGCAGCCGGGCTCGGCGGCCGCATCGGCGACGGGCAGCAGTGGTTGCCCTGGATCGGTATCGACGACCTCGTTGACATCTATTACCGCGCGCTGTGGGACACGCAACTGTCCGGCCCGGTCAACGCCGTGGCACCGGAGCCGGTGCGCAACGCTGAATACACCGACACACTCGGCCACGTTCTGCACCGCCCGACAATTCTGCCGGTGCCGACGCTGGGGCCACGGTTACTGCTGGGCGACCAAGGTGCCCGCGAACTGGCCTGCGCCAGCCAGCGGGCAGTTCCCGCGGTGCTGACCGCCGCCGATCACCATTTCCGCCATCCGAATCTGGATCAGGCGCTGCGCCACGTGTTGGGGCGCCCGATTACGGCGTAGGAGCTGCCGGCGGCGCAGGCGGTTGATGACCCGGCGAGTTGAACTCGTACCCGGGCGGCGGTGGACCGTTGAGCGAGTAGTAGCCAGGCGGCAGCGCCGGGCCGGCCGGCCCGCTGCCAGGTGCCGGCGCGGTGACCGGTGTCTCGGAACCTGGAGCGTTGATCGACACGTACCCGGGTGGCAGAGGCGGTGGCGCGCCGGCACCCGGTGGCGGTGCGACCGTGCCCTCGGGTGCTCCCCCGGCGCCCTGGAATCCGCCCGGATCACGAGCCTGGTGCCACAGATCGCGGAGCGTGCCGACCGGGCCCGATCCGTACTGGCCGGAGCCGTACACGGGGTTCGCGATCTCCGGGACCTGTGGCGGACCGACCGGTGCGGGCGGCGGTGGCGCTGCCAGCGCGGGATCCGCCGGCGCAGGCGCGGGATCGGGCAGTACGGGGTCTGCGGCTGCCTGGCCGGCGGTAGCCAGCACAGCGCCGACGACGGTCAGTCCTGCGATCGCGAGCTTCGCTCCCTTGACGGGGAACGTGGCGCGGTGCGCTTCGGTCATCAATCCGGCCGTCCTCTCTGTTACACCCGCCGAAACTCCTGCTCGGGAAACACGGTGAGTAGTGGGCGGTCCGTGCATCGTCGCATACCGCACCGATGACGCGCTGGACTCGGGCGGATGAACAAGCTCCGGAGCGCAGCGTGTCCGAGTACCCGATGATGCAGCGGACCCCGACCTGTCTCGCGTGGCAGGCTGAATCGGTGGGTCACGTGCTGATCGTCGGATCGGGTTTCGCCGGGTTGTGGGCAGCGCTCGGCGCTGCCAGGCGCGTCGACGAACTCGGACCCGCAGCCGACGGCGTGAAGATCACCGTGGTCAGTGAGCGTCCCTTCCACGACATCCGCGTGCGCAATTACGAAACCGATCTCACCGACTGCCGCATCCCGTTGGAGAAGCTGCTCGATCCCGTCAGTGTCGACCACCTGGTGGCCGAGGTCACGGCAATCGACGTCGAAGCCCGGAACGTCACCACGCAACAAGATGGCCGAACGCGCGTCATCGGCTATGACCGGCTGGTGCTGGCCGCCGGCAGTCGAGTCGCGCGACCGAACATCCCCGGGCTTGCCGAATTCGGTTTCGACGTCGATACATTCGACGGCGCCACGCGCCTTGCCGGTCACCTGGACACGTTGGCTGCCAATCCCCAAGTGTCGGGCGCCGGCACGGTGGTCGTAGTCGGCGCGGGGCTCACCGGTATCGAGACCGCGTGCGAATTGCCCGCGAGGCTCGCCGCGATCTTCGACGGCACCGGCGCACCGAAGGTCGTGCTCGTCGACCACAACCCGCAGGTCGGCTCGGATATGGGCGCCTCTGCGCGCCCGGTGATCGAATCTGCCCTGTCCGCCAACGGAGTTCGGGTCATGACCGGTGTCAGCGTGACCGCCGTCGATATCGGCGCCGTGACCCTGTCATCCGGCGACACGGTGCCGACGGCAACCGTGGTGTGGTGCGCGGGAATGCGGGCCAACCCGCTGACGGCACAGCTACCGGTGCCGCTGGACCGGTTCGACCGACTTCCGGTCGACGACTACCTCCGCGTCGAGGGGGTGCCCGCGGTATTCGCTGCCGGCGATGTGGCCGCCGCGCGGGTCGACGAGGGCCACCTGTCGGTGATGTCGTGTCAACACGGCAGGCCGATGGGCCGCTACGCCGGGTACAACGTGATCGGCGACCTCCTCGGCCTGCCCATGCGCGCGCTGCGAATCCCCTGGTATGTCACCGTTCTCGATCTGGGCCCGGCCGGTGCCGTCTACACCGAGGGCTGGGATCGCGATGTCGTGGCAACAGGCGCGGTGGCCAAGGCCACCAAGAAGACCATCAACACCGACCGGATCTACCCGCCACTCGACGGCGGCCGGCCGGGCCTGCTTGCGGCCGCCGCACCCGACCTTCAGGACAGGCCGACGCGAGGCGGGTAGCGCGCCTCAGACGTCGGTGAACGGCCTTAGCTGAACGGGAATTGCACGACCGCGTTATTGCCACCTCGGCAGGTCACCCAGCCACCCTCTCGGACACACGCCATGGTGTACGTCTGATGCGTCACCGGGCTGAAGACGTTGATCTGCACCGAATCTCCCGGGACAGCGAAATACTCCTGGCGGACATTCTGGGCGAACGGACACGAGGTGCTGGGGCTGGCGAGAATGTCGCCGCTGCATTGTTTCATCTCCTGACCGACCGGCCCGGCGCCCTGAGTGGTCAGCTCGTCGAGCTTCGCGAGGGTCTCGGCCCCCGCGACGCCGTTGACGAACAGCCCGGCCCGCTTCTGGAATTCCCGGATGACGGCTTCGGTCTGCGCGCCGAACTCGCCATCGACCTGCAGGTGCGAATAGGCCGGGTAGTCCAGATTCAGCAACGCCTGCAGCGTCGCAACCTGCTGGCCCTCACTGCCGTTCTTCAATGTGACTGTCGGATATGGAGGCATGACAGTGCTCCTCTCATCTCGGTGGCATTGAGCCGACTTCTGATGATCGGAACGTAACTGCGTCCCGTGGCTTCGGGCACGCGTAGCCGACTACTCGAAACGGTGTGGACTGGCGGACTGCCGGCAGTGCTAGCGGTCGCCCGGGGTCGGTGGCACCTCGGGAGGCGGGGGTGTGAGCGCGTCCCACGTGGTCCACGTATAGCGCTGCTCGGGAAGGCCGGTCGCTCCGAGCATGAACGCGCGGTGCGCGCGGTTCTCGCGGGCGATGGTGGTCAGCCAGGTGGTCACCGTGCTGACGCGGTTGCGTACGCCGGTGAGGAATGCGATATGGATGAAACCCCAAGCCAGCCAGCCGAAGAAGCCCGCGAGTTTGATCGGGCCTACCTGCAGGAGTGCCTGCCGGCGGGCGATATACGCCGCTGAGCCGAGGTCTCGGTAGCGGAACGGCCGCCGGGGTTTACCGGCGAGTTCCCGGCGGACGCACGAGGCGACGTGGAGCCCACCCTGCATCGCATTCTCGGCGACACCAGGCAGGTTCTCCCGGCCGGCCAGATCTCCGATCACGAAGATCTCGGGACGGCCCTCGATCGAAAGATCCGGCCCCACAGCGATTCTCCCACTGCGATCGGCCTCAACCCCCAGTACCTGTGCGAGGTGCCGGGCGAACGGCACGGCCTCAACCCCGGCCGTCCACAACACGGTTCGCGCCGCGTACTGCTCGTCGGGACCACCGGCCTTCGGACTGATGGTCACCCCGTCCCGGTTGACGTCGGTCACATGGACTCCCATGTGCAGCTCGACGCCCAGTTTCTGCAGCGACTTCGTCGCCTTCTCCCCCAACTCGGGGCAGAAGGCCTTCAGCACCCGCTCCCCACCGTCGAACAACAGCACCCTGGCTTCCCCTGGCGCGATGCTGTGGAACTCGTGAGCCAAGGTGCGCGTGGCCATCTCGCGGATCTGCCCGGCCAACTCGACCCCGGTGGGACCGCCCCCGGCGACGGCGAACGTGAGCCAACCGTCACGCTCCGGACCCGGTGGCAGCGTCTCGGCGATCTCGAACGCCGTGAAAACCCGCTGCCGGATGTTGAGTGCGTCGTCGAGCGTCTTCATCCCGGGCGCCCACTCCGCGAAATGTTCTTTGCCGAAGTAGGACTGCTGCATGCCCGCGGCCACGACGAGGACGTCATAGTCGAGGGTGAACGTCGTCTCATCCGGCCGGCGGGCCGTGACGCGGCGCAACTCGGGGTCGATGTCGATCGCATCACCGAGCAACGTGGTGACGTTGCGGTGTCGCTCGAACTCTTCGCGCAGCGGCCGGCTGATCTGGCCGAAGCCCAAGGTCCCGGTGGCGCATTGGTAGAGCAGCGGCTGGAACAGGTGTCCCGCTGCCCGATCGAGCAGTGTCACGTCGACGTCGACTCCGCCCAACCGACGCGCACAGAACAGCCCGCCGAATCCCCCACCGATGATCAACACTCTCATCCGACTGTTGCCCACAACTAGGAGGTTAACCGCCGTCGCCGGAAATGTGACCGTGCAGGGCGGATGCGCGCAAGGTGAGGTGGTTGCGCTCGGCCAGCGATTGCGCCTCGGCCGCGGCCTGCACGTAGAGCCGTGCGGCAGTTGAGATGTCCCCCGTCCGCTCATGGAGGTAGGCCGCCGCGGCGGTGTGGCGCGGCAGCGCCGGGTCCAGTTCGGCGAGCGCTGCCAGGCCCGCGCGCGGGCTGTCGGTGAGTGCGACGAGCTCGTCGTACCACTCGACGATCTGCACCCAGTCCGTCTCCGCAGTGGACGGTGCATCGGCGTGCAGCGCCGCGATCGCGGCCTGAGCCTGATACTCGCCGAGCCGGTCGGTGGCCAGCGCGGCCTGCAGCACGCACACCCCTTCGGCGATGAGATCACGTCGCCACCGGGTGCGGTCCTGGTCGGCCAGCGCAACCAGGCTGCCGTCGGCCCGCGTTCGTGCGGGCCGTCTGGCGTGGTGCAGCAGGAACAACGCGAGCAGGCCCGCGGCTTCCGGATGATCGGTGGTCCGGGCCAGCTGACGGGCCAGCCTGATCGCCTCGGCGGCCAGGTCGACGTCGCCGCTGTAGCCCTCGTTGAACACCAGGTACAGCACCCGCAGCACCGTGTGCAGGTCGCCGGGACGATCCAGCCGGACCGCGTTCACAGTGCGCTTGGCGCGGCTGATCCGTTGCGCCATGGTCGCTTCCGGTACGAGATAGGCCTGCGCGATCTGACGCGTGGTCAGGCCTCCGACAGCGCGCAGTGTCAGGGCGACGGCCGCCGACGGGGTCAGACTCGGATGCGCACACAGGAAGTAGAGCTGCAAGGTCTCGTCCACCGCGTTCGCCGGCCCGGCCGTCGGTTCCGCAGAAACCCGGACCTCGCGGTTGCGCCGTGCGACCTCGGATCGGGTGAGGTCCAGGAATCGGCGCCACGCCGTGGTGATCAGCCACCCTTTGGGATCGTCGGGTCGCTGGTCCGGCCAGGTTTCCCAGGCGCGCACCAAGGCTTCCTGCACGGCGTCCTCGGCCGTCGTGAAGTCGGCCCCGCGACGGACCAGGGCGGCGAGGACCCCGGGGATCAGGTCCCGCAACTGCTCCTCGCCCGCCGCATCGAGGTCCATCAGTCGGTGAGGGTCGGCTGGGCGGTCAGGAACGGACGCACCTCCAGCCACTCGTGGATGGGCCGCCCACCCGCACCCGGCGCCGCCGACAGTTCACCGGCCAACTCGACGGCACGCTCGTAGGAGTCGACGTCGACGACCATCCAGCCCGCGATCAGGTCCTTGGTCTCCGCGAACGGGCCGTCGGTCGCAGGCGGCTTGCCCTCACCGCCGTACTGGACCCACGTGCCCTCCGGGGCGAGTGCCTGGCTGTCGACGTACTCGCCGCTGCCTTTCAGCCGATCGGCGAAGTCATTCATGTATTGGATGTGTGCCTGGATCTCGCCCGGAGTCCACTGATCCATCGGAATGTCGTTGACCGACGCGGGGGCGCCTCGGTAATGCTTGAGAAACAGGTACTTGGCCATGGGATTCTCCCTTCGGATTCGCGACCTGCGGTTGGTCGCTCACAACGGGGACGGAGCCGTCGCGTCATTCTCGACGTCGAGGGCCGAAATATTTCTGATCTCATTGTCAGGCCACGTCGTGCGGGTTCAGGATGACGTATGAGCCCGTAGTCGACCTCAAGTGCACACTCAATCACTTCGTTTGGCTAAGCTTCGGGTATCCAAGTTCAGAGTCAAGCACCGAGGTGGGCATTCATGTTCGGAAGCAAGGCAACCCTGGCGACCATCGCCGCCACCGGCCTGATCGGGGCCGCCCTCGGCCTGGGCGCCGCCATCGCGAGCGCGGATCCGGATCCGAGCCTCCCGCCGCCGCCGAACGCGCCGAAGAAGCCGGCTGAGACGTGGCAGGGCCACCCGATGGTCTGGTGGAACCTGCCTGCCGGCGGCCACTGGGGTGTCTGGGTCAACGGCGACTTCCTCCCGTTCACCTGATCGGGCACCGGACCGCAGCACCCGATGACATCCGTCGAGGCCATCGCCGCGGTCCCGTTCGTCGACGGGATCGTCTACGGCGAGGGGCCACGTTGGCACGGTGACCGGCTGTGGTTCACCGACGGTCTGGCCGGTCGGGTGTACTCGGCCGGCGAAGCCGGTGACCTCACAGTTGAGGTCGAGCTCGCGCGTGCCTCCGGGCTCGGGTGGCTTCCCGACGGGACCCTCGTGGTGTCGACACTCTTCGCAGCGGAGCTCCACCACGCAGACGCCCGCGGAAACGTGACGGCCAGCTACAACGTCAGCGACATCGCGTGGTCCACCAACGACCTGCTGGTCGCGCCGGATGGCCGGACGTACGTCGACCTCTATATCGCTGAACGCGGCGGCCTGACCGGCGGGATCGGACTGGTCGCCCCCGACGGCACCGTGCGGATCGTCGCCACCGGACTGTCGATGCCCAACGGCCTCGGATTCCTACCCGATGAGTCGACCCTGGTGGTCAGCGAGACGCACGGCTCGCGGCTGCTGGCGTTCACCTCCGGGCCCGACGGCAGCCTCAGTGCACCCACCGTATTCGCCGACCTCGGTCCGGACCGGCATCCCGACGGGTTGTGCATCGACACCGCCGGCGGAGTGTGGGTCGGCTGCTACGACACCGGGGAGTTCCTGCGCGTGGTCGCCGGGGGCGAGATCACCCACCGCATCGAGATCGACCGTGGCTGGGCGGTGGCGCCGGCGCTGGGCGGCCACGACGGGAGAACTCTGTACCTCGTGGTCGACGACACGAGCCACGAAGATCTGTTGGCCGGCTCGTCGACGGGTCGGATCCTGCAGGCGCGCGTCGACATTCCCGCCGCCGGATCGCCCTGATTCCGTCGTTCAGCTATCGGGTTCGGCACTCTCGTCGTCGTCCGACTCCTCGGCCGGGGCTGCTTCCAACGGAACGCTTTCCGCGCGTGGGGCGCTGACGGCCGAGGTGTTGTCGGCCGGCTGAAGGCGCACCACCTGGCCCACGGCCCGGCGCAGTCCCGGCGGCCCTTCCTTGCGGAAGAACTCACCGATGCGTCCGGCGCGGTAGCGCAGTGGCGAGCCGAGCAGCTCACCCATCACCACGCCGCTGCCCAGCGCCAGCGCCGTGGCTGCCGCGCTCAGCAGGTGCGCGAGCCCCTCACCGAACTTCTCGTCCACCGCGAAGGCGAACACCGCCCAGAACACTGAGAGGCCGGGCAGCATCGGCATGATGCCGGCGGTCGCCGTCACCAGCGCGGGAGACTGCCGGCGAATGGAAATCAGAGTGGCCAGAAAACCGACACCGACCGCCGCGATCCCGGTGGCCGCCCACTGGCCGAACCCGGCCGTCCCGAGCCCGATCAACGTCAGCTCGGCCAGCGCGGCCGCGAGCCCGGCGGTGGGCAGTGACCGCAGTGGTGCATAGCTGGCCATGGTCAGGCAGATCCCGGCCAGCGCTGCACCCACGACCGCCAGGACGATCGCCAACGGTCCTCTCGGCGTGATGAAGGTGCCGGCCGTGTTGACGTGCAGTTCGATCTGGATCCCCAGGAGCGTGGCGGCCTGCAGCGCACCGGTGATGCCCACGACGATTCCCGCGGTCAGAAACACGGCGTCACCGAGCCGTGCGACCGCCGTGACCATGTAACCGGTCAGCGCGTCCTGCACGGCACCGACCAGGGTCATGCCGGACAGCAACAACACGATCCCGGTGGCAACCAGCGCACTGAGCCCCTGACCGGTGTACCGGTAGGCAGCCAGCGCGATCAAAGTCGCGATCGCCGCTCCGGCCGCATGCTGAAAAAAGAACGGCGTGCCTATTCGATTCAGCAGCCGGCCGACCCGGTCGATCAGTGCGGCAGTCACGGTGGCCAGCAGACAGGTCAACCAGTTGCCGCCCAGCAGCATCGCGATACCGAGCGCGAAACCCGCCCACCCCGCGGTCGCGAGCCACCGGGGGAACGGATGCGGACTCTCCGTCAGCTCATCCATGGCCTCGTGCGCCTCATCGACGGTGATACCGCCGGAGGTGATGCGCCGCACCAACCGATCGAGCTCGGCGAGCCGCGTGTAGTCCGTGGACCTGGTCCGCACCGCCCGCATGATCGTGACCGGCGGACTGTCCGCGGTGGGCAGTGCCGACACGATGATCGTCGCGACGGTGATGTCGACGACGCAGTCGGTGAGCCGGTAGGCCTGTGCGACGTCCTGGGTGGTGGCCACGACATCGGCAGTACCCGAGCCCGATGACAGCATGACCTCCGCGAGCCGGATGGTCAGGTCGAGGACCTTGCGGGTGTGTACGTCGCCCATCCCGGCCGACGCGCGACTGCGCCGGCCGGCCACCGGTGCCGGGTCGCGGCGTCCCCGCAGCGCCATGCGCAGCCCTCCACGCAAACGATCCCTGCCGTTCAGACCTTCCTCAGCCATCGTTGAAAAGCGTACTGATGAATACGCGGGTGCTGGTGGAAGACAGGCCCCGCCGGCAGGAGTCGTCAGCCGGCGCTCTGCGCGCGGTCGGCGGCCCGGATCACATCGGAGCCGACAAAGGCGAAGAGCTGGGCGCCGGCTGCCAGTGGTTCGGGTTGTCCGGTGAAGCGGTGGGCTCCGACGCCGTAGCTCACATCCGGCGCAGACACCCAGACCAGCTCGAAACCGCGCTCGTCAAACCAGTTGAGGATCAACGGGACCCGGTCCGGCACGGTGCGACCCCGGGTCCACAGCACAGTGCCCCCGGTCTTGGTCAGCTGCGGGAGGAAGCCGATGGCCCGCTCGATGTCCTCGTCGGTGATGTTGCCGAAGATGCCGCAGGCCACCACGATGTCCGCAGGTACCAGGTCCCGGTAGTGGTCGATGAGCGAGGCATCGCCGGTCACCACCTCGACCGCGGTCAACCCGTACTTGTTCACAGCCTCGGCGGCGACTGCGGCGTTGCGGGCATCCAGCTCGACCAGACGTGCCCGGACGTCGTCGCGCCGCGGATGCCCGGCCAGGACCTCGAGCAGGTCGCGGCCCTGCCCGGCGCACAGGCTGACGACCCGCAGCGGCCCTGCCGGCGCTTCGTCCAGCGCCTGCCTGATCAAGGTCTGCACCGCGCGAAGTCGGTGCGCCAACGCCGAATCGGGCCGGTCATAGTCTTCGTGCCAGCTGTGCCAATCCACCACGGGAGGAAACGATATGACCGCGGCGCCTGTGGCCGCGCCGATGCCGGCCGGCCCGACGCTGCCGCAGTTGACGGCGCCCTGCCGCGAATGTATCGCGAATTCACCTGGCACTGAGCACTATTCGCCCGCCGCGGACGGGCCGATCGGAGCTCAGGATGAATTAATCGCGGCGAGATGAATATTGGCGCCTACCGCTGGAAACGCACGTAGCGGTCCACTACGGCTGCCTCATTTTGGGAGTACGTGACGCTGTCCACCTGAGTACCGTGATCATCGACCAACAGCAGGTTTCCGCCCGAGTTGCCGAGTTGTGCGCCCGACCCGTCGAGCACGATGACTGCCGACGCACCGCCGGCCAGCTCGGCGTCCAGCTTGCTTTCCCGACCATTGCGGTCGACCAGACGCCAACCATGCAATGACACTGCCCCGGTGGCGTAGTTGCCGATCACCACCGCTTCGTGTCCGGGATCCGGACCGGTGGGATTGATCAGCGCCCGCTCCAGATAAGCCAGGCCCGGAGTCACCTGCCCACTGCCCGCAGCCGGTCCGACCAACCGGGACAGGGGCTGCGCACCCGGTGCCGCATCGCCCTGCGCGTCGGTGGGCACCCGCTGGGTCTGGAAGGCCAGCAGGATGCCGACGACACGGTCTGGGAAGGCCAGCATAAGTCCACCGTCGTGGAAGGCACCGTTGTCACCCGCGTGCGCACCGACATTGCCCTGGTTCATGTGAATGTCGTGAACACCGTGCAGACCATCGGTGTTGCCGAAATCGGCGTCGATCGGCATGTGCATGTTGCGGTCGAACTTCGCGCCGAACGCGTAGAGCTCGCCGCCTGCGGCCTGGCACTGGGTCAGATACAAACCCAGAAGATCCTGCAGGTCATCGGCATTCGCGCTGCCGCTGGGCGGAAGAGCCCGGCCCAGGGTGAAGTCGAACAACGGCGCCTTCACATAGTCCAGCGACGACGCCGAGGTGCCGGGTGTGACGGAGAAGCCGGACGCCACGGCAGCCAGTCCGTTGACGACAGGGTGGCCGACCAGCGGATCCACCACCCAGAAGACGACCTCGCTGCCGTCGTTGGATTCGACATTGACCGCGACCCGCCACGGTTGTCCGGAGTCGTCGACCGCCCGGATCTGCAGGTGCGGGGTGGACTGCCCGTCCTCCCGAACGAACCGGTCCGGTCGTGCGCGTAGAACGCCATAAGTGATCGTCACGATCGCCCTCCTCCGTTTCGACGCGGACACAAGGACTTTCATGTGCCTGCACTCGCAGAAACTATCGGCTCGACGTGTTGCGGACACGCGTAGCCGACTACCCGAAAAGTAGGAGCGCGGCTATCTGCCGTGAGAAGCGAAGAACTGACCGGAAGCATCGGAGGCGTCGAAGGCCCGGCTGGCGGCCCCGACGGACTGGACCGGAAGAATCTCGGGGACGCCCGGCCAGGTGTGCCCGCCCCCGTCGATTCGCATGAACACCACCGAGGTTCCGGCCGCACACCCCTCAGCGGCGATGCGGTGCGTTTCGGTGCCGTCGCCGGTGCCGGGCAGCAGCTCGTCAGACGGAGCCGGGCAACCGTTGATCTGGCGCCACCGGTCGACCAACGCCGGTCCCGACAGCACCGTGCTCCCCCCACCGCGCCCCGTCATCGGCCCGCCGTTGAACGGCACGATGGGGTCTGCAGTGCCGTAGGAGGCGAGAACCGACACGGGCCTCGACGGGCTGCAGCCCACATTCGTTCCGAGCGTCCCGGCGACCGGGGCGATCGCGGCGAACAGATCGGCGCGGTCACACGCCAGCCGGTTGGCCATGAAGCCGCCCGCCGACAGGCCGGTGGCAAATACCCGGCCCCGCGGGATCCCGTTTTCCGTGACGAGGCGGTCGACCAGGGTCGAGATGAACCCGACATCGTCGACGCCCTGGCGGTCCGGCACCGAGGCGCCGCGGCCGTCAGCCCAGCTGTAGTCGATTCCGTCGGGATAGACCACGGCGAACCCGTTGGCGTCGGCCACGGCGTCGTAATGGGTGAGCGCGGCCTGGTCGGCCCCCGTCGCACCGGCGGCGTGCAGGTTGACGACCAGCCCCGAAGGGGCGCCACCGCCGGCCGGCAGGTGCAGCCGATACGTGCGCATCGTGCCCCCGAAGTCGATCTGCGCCGACGGAACGGGTGCGGCCCACGCGGGTGTCGGCGCGGCCGCACACCACGACAGCGCAATGAGCGCGGCGGACAGCACTGTGCGGAGACGTCCCGGCATGAAAAGCACCGGGGCAGAATAGATACCACGAGCAAACTGTTGGGCAACGCCGGGTGACCTACCGGAGAAAATCCTGCCGGCAAGAGTCGCCATCCGCTTCCACGCCATCCCGGCCCCCACCGATTCGTCGTCCAGCAAACGAAGTCCCGACGCTACCTGTTCGCTGTGACCAGTGGGGCGAGATAACCGGATTCGATCACCGATCAGATGGTCAGGACCATGCGGTAGCGCGCCTGCCCCTGCTCCATCGCGGCGTAGGCGCTCGCCGCCTCGTCGAGTGGGCGCTCCTCGATTCGGGCCCGAACCCCCGACAGCACCGCGAAGTGCATCGTTTCCTCGACGTCACGTGCGGTTCCGGACGGGTGCCCGGAGATACTGAGCGCGGGCTGGATCAGTTGCACCGGGCTGATGGGCAACGGATCGGCCGACACCCCGATCGCGACCAGCTCCCCACGCGGCGCGAGCCCGCCCATGGTGTCGGCCATCGCCTGCGAATTGCCCACCGTGGCCAGCACCACTGCCGCCCCACCCAGGTCCCGCAGCGCTGAACTGACGTCGCCGGCGGTCGAGTCGATGTAGTGCCGGGCCCCCAGTGCGCGGGCATCTGCCTCCTTGCCGGGGCCGCGCGCGATGGCGACGGTCTCGAAGCCCATCGCGCTGGCGAACTGCAGTCCGAGGTGGCCCAGGCCGCCGACTCCGAGCACCGCAACCAGGTCACCGGGAACCGCGCGGGTGTGGCGGAGCGCGTTGTAGGTCGTCACCCCGGCGCACCCCATCGGGGCGGCCTCGGAGAAGGACAGCTCGTCCGGGATCCGGGCGAGTGCGTTGGCCGGCACGGTCACCGATTCCGCATAGCCGCCCGGGTAATGCAGGCTCGGTATCTGTCCCTTTTCGCAGTGGATGAACAGTCCCTTGCGGCACGGGATGCAGACCCCGCAGTGTCCGCCGAACCATCCGATCGCGACCCGGTCCCCTACCGCGAAATCGGTTACCCCGGCGCCGACTTCGGCGATGGTGCCGGCGATCTCGTGGCCGGGGGTCACCGGCCATTCGATGCCGGGGAATCCGCCGTTGAGGATGGCCCGGTCGGTGCCGCAGACCCCGCACGCGGCCACAGTGACCCGTACCTGTCCCCGATCGGGCGAGAGGGTCTGGGCGTCAACGAGTTCCAGCGCACCGCCGGATGACTGGACGTGAACAGCTCGATGAGTTGCCATGAGAATCCTTACCGTCGCCGTCGGGATATCTGGCAATCATGAACCGTCAACGGCCCACTTGACCAGAGGCAGATGTCAGCCCAGGACGAACGGCAGCCGCTCGGCCGCCGCGCCGAGATCAGTCCGCTCCGAATCGGTGGGAGTCCGCCGGCCCGTACCCACCAACAATGCATCCGCGTCGGAGAAACTCGCGCCGAAGGGGACTTCCGTGATGTCGGCGAACAGCGCGCGGGATCGAACCAGCCCCGCGGCGGGCGGCCCGGGTATCCCCGGGAGATGTGCGACCAGATCGAGGTGGTGCAGCGTCCATTCGAGAACGTAGGCATCGAGGTAGTCCCCGACGGTGAGGACCTGTCCCTGCGTGCCGACTCGCAGGTGCGGGTCGGCGAGCTCTGCCGCCCGTCCCGCGGCCGAACCCACGTCGTCGAGGTGAAACTTGAGGAGGCCCGCATCTTGGTATGCGGCGGCCAACCGGACGGTCAGCGCATCCAAGGGATCCGCACCGTCGGGCGGAATGTCGGAGACCTTCCAGTAGGTCAGTGCGTCGCGGGTCGGTTCGGCAGCGGTCGGGGTGACCAGCGTGATCAACACGTCCTGGGCATCAATGACGAGGTGGCACACCAGGTCTCGAATCAGCCATCCGGCGCAGCCGGAAGGCTGATCGAAGTCCCGCGGCTCGAGCCCGGCTACCGCAGCACGCAGAGCCGCCCACGAATCTGAAAACTGGCCCATGACTGCAAAAGCTAGCAGCGGACTATCTTCTCGGCTGCAGTCCAGTCGTAGGGCAGGAACTTGCCGTCGAACGTCACCACCACCCGATCTCCGGCAGGGTGCGATTTACGCTGCACGTCGACGCTGAAGTTGATGGCGCTCATGATGCCGTCACCGAACTGTTCGTGGATGATTTCCTTGAGCGCACCGCCGTAGACCTGGAGCGCCTCATAAAACCGGTAGATGGTGGGATCGGTGGGCACGGCCGTCGGCAGTCCACCGCGCATCGGCACCGCGGCCAGCACCGGAATCACCGACTCGTCCAATCCGAGTAGGTCCACGATGATCCTGCCGGATTCGACCGGAACCGGGTGCTGTCCGAGCAGGGCGGACACCGTCCACACCACGGGTTTGTCGATGGCGTCGGCCAACTGCTGCCACGTCAGGCCCTTGGTCAGGCGGGCTTCTACGATCGCGGCGGTGATCTCGTCTCTGCTCATACCCAGCAGCATGCCCGCGGTGAACGGTCACCGCACGCCCAATGTGCCCTCCAGATACTCACCACGACAGGCCACCCGGGCCAGCTTGCCGCTGGTTGTTCTCGGAATCGCACCTGCCGGCAGGAATCGCAGATCCGCCACCGCCAATCCGTGCCGGTCGGCCACCGCCGCCCGGATGGCATCGCTCGCCTCCTGGGGGTCGGCACGGTTGGTGCGGGCCGCACGTTCAGCGATCACCACCAACCCCGCGCCGTCACCGTCGGTGCCGGCATTCACGGTGAACGCCGTGACGTAGCCGCGCCGGACCAATGGTGAAGCCTCCGCCACGGTGGACTCGATGTCCTGCGGGTAGTGGCTACGACCGTCGATCTGCACCAGGTCGGCCATTCGCCCGGTCACGTAGAACTGGCCCTCGAAATAGACCCCCAGATCGCCGGTGCGCAGCCAGGTGGCGTGCCCGGGCAACCCCTCGGCGTGACTGCCTGCCGCAAGCCGTGACTGCAGCGACACCCCGAATGCCTTGCGCGTCTCCTCGGGTCGGCCCCAATAGCCGCGGCCGATGTTGTTGCCGTGCAACCAGATCTCCCCGACCTGACCGTCGGGCACTTCCTCCGCTCCCCCATCGGCAGTCCCCGGATCGACGATCACCGCCCACAGGCTGCGGGCCGGGTGACCACAGGACACATGCGCGACGGCGCCCTCGGCGTGGGCGTCGACGCGGGCCGCACGCCCGACGGCGAGTTGCTCTCGGTCGAAGTAGACCACCGAGGCCTGCTCGGCCGGAGCGATCGTCGAGATCAGCAGTGTCGCCTCGGCAATGCCGTACGACGGTTTGAACGCCGTGGGCGGTAGCCCGTAGGGCGCAAACACGTCGTTGAATCCCGTTATCACCTCGGGGATCACGGGTTCCGAACCGATGATGAGCACCACATTGCTCAGGTCGATGTCCTCCCCCGCGGCGGGCACTCCGCGCTGAGCCGTCCACTCGTAGGCGAAGTTCGGTGCCGCAGTGATGACCCGGCCGCTCTTCGATGCCTCCGACATCGCCCGGACCCAGCGCTGCGGGCGACGGATGAACGCGGTCGGCGACATCAGCGTCGAGTGCCCGCCATACACCGCGGGAAACCCGATCATCGACAGGCCCATGTCGTGATACAGCGGTAACCAGCTGAGTCCGTGGGTGTTTCGGTTCAGCAGATCGATGGACAGGATCATCTGCAGCAGGTTGGTACCGACCGCACGGTGGGTGATCTCGACCCCGACCGGTGGGCGTGTCGAGCCCGACGTGTACTGCAGGTGGGAGATGTCGTCGGGATCGACCGGGATGGCGGTGAAGCCGTCCCCCGCCGAATCGGGCACCTCATCGATGGCCACCACCTCAGGACGCACGGTGTCCGGCAGCTTCGCCAGGAACGCCTCAACGGCGTCGGCGGCGGACGCGGTGGTGAGCACCGTGGTCGGACGGCAATCGAGCAGCGCGGTTTCGAGTCGTTCGGCGTGGCCCTGCAGTTCCGGCGCGAACAGCGGCACCGCGATGTTCCCCGCCTTGATCGCCGCGAAGAAGCCGACGACATAGTCGAGGCCCTGCGGTGCGAGGATGGCGACCCGCTCGCCCCGGGCGGTGACCTGCTGCAGCAGCGCAGCGACGGCCCGTAGCCGAACGCCCAGCTGGGTCCAGGTCAGCTCGAAGACCTCTTCCTCGGCGTGGCTGTGATCGAGGTAGCGGTACGCCACCAGGTCGCCGACGTGGGCGATGTTGCGGTCGATGAGCGAGATCAGAGTGGTGCCCGGGGGCATCACGATGCCGCCGTCCCCGTCCAGGCAGTCCTCGATACGCAGCAGGCCTGCCGGGGCCTCGTACTGAACCTGAGTGCCGCTATCCATGGCCTCAGTCTAAGTCGCGCTCCCGGATGAGATGGGCACCCAACTGTTCGAACGTGAGAGTCCACCCGCTGTGGAAACCGTCGAATTCCTCTGGCGGCAAAAGGGAATGCTCGATCGACATCATCGTCTGCCCATCGGCGACCGGCTCGAATTCGACGTTGACGATGCTGGTCACGGTCGGATCGATCCAGTTCGAGTTGCTCCAGGTGAAGCGCAGCACGCGGGGTCGATCGATGGTCAGAAACTGGCCCGTGATCAGTACGCCGGTACCGGAATCGTCGACATCGAAGCGCACCAGCCCGCCGACGCGGGGTTCGACGACCACCTCGACGCAGTGCACCGGACGCGGACACATCCATTCCCGCAGCGACTCGGGGTCCAGCCATTGGTCGAACACCACATCGGGTGTCGCGGGCATCAGCCGTTGTACCCGGACGGTCGGTGCGTCGGTCATCGAGGGTCCGCCCGCCGCCGCAACCGCGCGGCCAGCGCATCGGCGCGACTCGACCAGAAGTCCGTCTGCTCGTTCATCCACTGCTGAGCCATCGTCAACCCGTCCTGCTTGAGCGACACCCAGTGCTCCCGCCCGCGGACCTCGCGTTGCACCAGACCGGCGGCTTCCAGCACCCCGATATGCCGTGACACTCCGGCGAACGTCATGGGCAGCGGGGCGGCCAGGTCGCTGATCCGGGCGTCACCTTGACGCAGGGTCTCCAGCAGCCGCCGACGTGTCGAATCGGCCAGGGCCGAATATGCGCGGTCCAGAACTTGATCTTCAACCACCTTGTTGACTATAGCCGTGAGCCGTGGTTCCCTGAAGGAAGGGTTATTCAACTGATGTGTTGAACGTTGGATGGGCACCGCACGTACCGATGACGGGAGCAGCCGTGAAGAATCCACCGATCGTGCCGGCCGCAGACTGGCAGGCCGCACTCGACGAAATGCTGGTCAAAGAAAAGGAATTCACCCGCACGCGGGACCGGCTCGCGGCGCTGCGCCGGCGCATGCCGTGGACCCCTGTCGAAAAGGACTACGAGTTCGAAGGCCCGGGAGGCGCCGCGACCCTGCTCGACCTGTTCGCCGGGCGCCGGCAGCTGATCGTGTACCGCGCCTTCCTCGACCCGGGCCTGCACGGCTGGCCAGATCATGGATGTGTCGGCTGCTCGTTGATGGCCGACCACATCGGCAACCTCGCCCATCTCAACGCCCGCGACACCACCCTTGTGTACGCCTCACGCGGGTCGCAGGCCGACATCGCCCGGATCAAGGCGCGCATGGGATGGAGCCATCCCTGGTACACCATGGTTCCCCGCACCGGCGCTGAGTTCGACGTGGACTTCGGTGTCGACGAATGGCACGGCACCAACGCGTTCATCCGCGACGGGAATCGGATATTCCGCACCTATTTCATCGACAACCGCGGCGACGAGGCATTCGTCAACACCTGGAACTTCCTGGACATGACCGCGCTCGGCCGTCAGGAGAGCTGGGAGGACTCCCCACCGGGATACCCGCAGACCAAGGCCTACGAGTGGTGGTCCTGGCACGACTCCTACCCCGAGCATCAGCCGTCACGGTGGTTCGGTGATCCCGACCCCGACAATCCCCGCGACCCGCGCCCGCCACGCGACGACTGCGCGGCCTGCGGGAGCCACTGACCCACCGCGAGCGCACCGGCATCACCCATTGGAGAAGATGGGCGGGTGACGCAACCTCCGTTGACCGTTCCCGCGCTCCTGCAGCGCTGCGTCGCCGAGTTCGGTGAGTCCGTGTACCTGGTCACTCCCACCGATCGGCTCACCTACATCGAGGCCGAACGCCGATCCGCCGATCTGGCGCGATGGCTGCTGCACGAAGGGGTGGGCAAGGGCAGCCGCGTCGGGCTGTTCTTCCCCAACGGTGCCGAGTGGGTGACCTGGTGGCTCGCGGTGTCGCGAATCGGGGCAGTGGCGGTGCCGCTGAGCACGATCTACGCGCCCGCCGAGATCGCAAAGGTGTTGCGACTGGCCGACATCGGGCTACTCATCGCCCCCAGCACGGTGCTGAACATCGACGTCGCCGAACGGTTGGAGGCGGCCCTGCCCGAACTGGCCGGCCACTCCGGCAGCCGGCTCGCCCTGCACGCCGCGCCCTATCTGCGTCGCATCGCGGTGATCGGCGATGACGGGCGCCCCTGGGCGTCGCGCGTCGAGGTCACCGACCGGGTGCCTGCCGAGGTTCTCACCGCCGCGGAAGCCGAGGTCTCCCCCGCCGACCTCGCCATCATGGTGCACACCTCTGGCTCGACGGCCGATCCCAAAGGCGTGCTGCACACGCACGGCACGCTGGTGCGTCAGACCTCGACCTGGCCCGCCGCGATCCGGGCGATCACCGGGTGCGAGGGCCAGTCCCGGGTGCTGTGCGCGATGCCGTTCTTCTGGATCGGCGGACTGCTCGCGGTCACCGGCGCCATGCACGAACCCGTCACGCTCGTGGTGATGCCGAAACTGGATCCCGGCACCGCTTTGGACCTGGCTGAGCGCGAGCGGATCACCGGGATCGTGGGCTGGCCGGCGTTCACCCAGCGGTTGCGTGAGCATCCGTCGTTCGCCGATCGTGACCTGAGCAGCGCACCGATGTTGCGCGACGGCCCGCTCGACATCGCCATGACCGACGTGCCCGACGGATTTCCGGTGCACCGCACCATGTCTGAGACAGCAGGAGGCTTCGCCTTCACCGACATGGCCATCGTCGACGAACACGGGTCCCCGGTGGCCACCGGGGACACCGGTGAACTCCTGATCCGCGGGGTCGGGGTGATGGCCGGCTACAACAAGCGCGAACGGTCCGAGACCTTCGACGCCGACGGGTGGTACCACACCGGCGACAAGGTGTACCGCCGCGACGGCGATCCCCGCCTGTTCTACGTCGGGCGCACCACCGACCTCATCAAAGCCGCCGGGGCCAACGTCTCGCCGCTGGAGGTCGAGGCCGTCATCGCCGAGTCTGCCGACGTAGCCCAGTGTGTGGTCGTCGGCATCGACGACCCGCAGCGCGGCGAGGAAGTCTGCGCGGTCGTGGTGCCCACCGGGGATCTAGACCTGGCGGCCCTGGCCGCCTACTCTCGGGACCAATTGTCGGCCTACAAGGTTCCGACCCGCTGGGCGCTGACCACCAGTGACCGGATACCGACCCTGTCCAGCGGGAAATTCGACCGGAAAACCCTGCGGCAGTTGATCATCGAGCAAGAGATCGAGACGGTACGCCTGCAGCCGGCACGCCGGCCCGCAGGCTGATCACGCTGCGCTGAACCGCACCGGCATCGAATGGATGCCGTTCATCAGATTCGAACGCACCCGCTTCACCGGCCCGGTGACCTCCAGATCCTTCATCTTGTGCAGGATTTCGGGGAAGATGGCCGCCGCCTCCACCCGGGCGAGGTTGGCTCCGAGGCAGAAGTGGGTGCCTCCGCCGCCGAACGCCAGGTGTGGATTCGGATTGCGGCCGATGTCGAAACGGTCGGGATCGACAAAATGCGTATCGTCGCGATTGGCCGACGGGAAGAACATCGCCACCCGTTCCCCTTCGGCGATGCGAACCCCGTGTAATTCGGTGTCTTTCGTTGCGGTGCGGGCGAATACGGTAACGGGGCTGACGTACCGCAGCATCTCCTCGACCGCTGTCGGCAACAAGCCCGGGTCCGACACCAGCCGGGCCCGCTCGTCGGGATGCTCGAGCAGTGCCAACGTCCCGGCTGCGACCAGATTGCGGGTGGTGTCTCCGCCTGCGTTGATCAGCAACAGGAAGAACAGGTTGAACTCGAGGTCGGTGAGACGTTGGCCGTCCACCTCGGCGTGCAGCAGTGCAGTCGCGATGTCATCGCCCGGGTCGGCGCGTTTGCGTTCGGCCAGCGCCGACGCGTACTCGAACATCTGGAGCTGCGCCTGCATGACCGTTTCGGTGGGAGCGCCGACTTTCTCGGAGTTCATCGCCTCGGTCAGCTCGTACAGGCGGCGGCCGTCCTCGTGCGAGATACCGAGGAGTTCGGCGATCACATATGACGGCAACACCCCGGCGACGTCGGACACGAAATCGCATTCACCGCGGTCCAACACGCCCTCGATGGTCTCGCTTGCCAGGTCTGCCATACGTGTGTTCAACCGTGCCACGTGACGCGGCGTGAACCCCTTGCTCACCAACGTTCGCAGCGCCGTGTGCCGCGGTGGATCCATCGTCAACATCATCAAGCTGAGCTGGAATGCCTCCGACTGCGGTGGCACGTCGAAGAAGACTCCGGTCTGCTGGGAGGACCACGTCGCACTGTCCCGAGATACGGCGAGGACCTCGTCATACCGGGTGAGGGCCCAGAAGCCGGGCCCCTTGGAGTACGGGTGCCACGCGACCGGAGCACACCGCCGCAGTTCCCGAAACGCCTCGAACGGCATGCCCGCCTCGTAGACCGCCGGATCGGTCAGGTCAACACCGCTGATGCTGACCGCATCGTCGAGCATGCCGTGACGGTAGTCCAGTGCGACACCCGGGAACTCAGAATCGATCGATCAGGTCGCGGAATCCTGCCGCCGGTTGCACGAGCGCGCCAAGCGCTCGAACCCGCTCGGCCAGTGTGACGTCCGAAGTCACGACCGTGATCGCGTCGGGTCGCGAGTCCGCGTGAACCAGCCGCACGATCTCGTCGTCGGCGGAGTTCGCGGACGCCCGTGGAGCATGAGCCACCTCGACGACGTCCGACTCGATCGGCGGCGTCGTCGGTCCTTCGAGCACCACCGTCACCCGGTGTCCCTCGGCCGAAGCCCAGCGCTCGAGCCGCTCCACCAAGCCCGCCATCGCGCCGCGGCGGTCTTTCCACCAGCCGTCCGGCTTCGATCCGATCACGTTCATCGCGTCCACGATCCACCGCACGAGTCGACGGTACGGGCACACCGCATGCAGAACCTGCCGAATCGGGGTTGACTGGAATGTCTCAGCCGGGCGCGGGCACGGAGGAAGGAGCACCGACATGGTGGCCGATTCAGGTGGTGGGTCCGCGGAGCCGACGAAGGCCCGGCATATCCGGTTGACGTCCCACAGTGCTGTCGCGGGTACGCCGACGGTCCAGTGGGCCGCAGCGACCGCCGCCGAGCGCGGTCCGGTGATCGGTACCACCACTACGCGCGCGCACCGCAACGTGATCGGCACCCACAGCGGGTCCTACAGCGTGTACCGGGCCTTGGCCGTCGCCGCGGGCGCACTCTCGCCCGACCACCGCGCCGATCTGACCAACACCGCCCCCACCGATGTGATCGGGCCATACCCCCAGTGGAGCCGACCGGAGACGATCGTCAGCCTGGATCCGTGGGGCGCACTGGTCGCCGACTCGTTCGCCGCCGAACTGGCTGCCGGCTTCGACATCCGGCCGACCATCGCGGTGACCAAGGCCCATGTGATGGTGCCGGAGATCGCCACCGCCATCGCCGCCGGCCGGCTGCACCCGGACGGCCACATCCTGCTGGAAAGCGGTGCGGCACTGGTGACGAAGGCCGCGATCGAGCCCGTGTGGTACCTGCCCGGGGTGGCCGCCCGATTCGGCTGCACCGAGACCGCGTTGCGTCGGGTGCTGTTCGAGGAGACCGGGGGTATGTACCCCGAACTCGTCACCCGCAGTGATCTCGAGGTGTTCCTGCCGCCGATCGGCGGGCAGACCGTCTACATCTTCGGCGCACCACTCGATCTGGCCGATCCGACCGTGGAACTGACCGCTCGGGTACACGACGAGTGCAACGGCTCGGACGTCTTCGGCTCCGACATCTGCACGTGCAGGCCCTATCTCACGCATGCGATCGAAGAATGCATCGGCGGAGCCCAGCGTGGCGGGGTCGGCCTGGTCGCCTACTCACGCAAAGAAGGTCGTGCACTCGGCGAGGTGACCAAGTTCCTCGTCTACAACGCTCGCAAGCGCCAGGACGGCGGCGACACCGCCGACCAGTACTTCGCCCGCACCGAATGTGTGGCGGGCGTGCAGGACATGCGATTCCAGGAGCTCATGCCCGATGTCCTGCACTGGCTGGGCGTCCGCAAGATCCACCGCCTGGTGTCGATGAGCAACCTGAAATACGACGCGATCACCGGTTCGGGGATCGAGGTCGGTGAGCGGGTCAACATCCCCGACGACCTGATCCCGGCCGATGCCCGGGTCGAGATCGACGCCAAGATGGCCGCCGGGTATTTCACACCCGGGCCAGTACCCGACATCGACGAACTCAAGATCGTCAAAGGGCGCGGGCTCACCCCATGACCACAACCCTCGACACCTCGGCCGCCGTCGCGGCGCTGCGCACCACCTCCGCGATCCGCGAACGGGCCCAACATCTTCTGCAGCGCGCCCGGAACGGCGGCTCGCCCTGGTTCCTGGTCGACGACGCCGCCCTGGATCCGGCGGCCGCCGAGGTCGCTGACGTCACCCGCGCCCGATACCCCACACTCGCGATCCCCTACCACAGCAGGTGGCGCCATTTCGAGGCCGGAGGCGTGGATCGCCGAGCCGAGTTGGATTCGCACACAGCCAATTTGGATACGGCCGTCCAGGCTCGATCGATGCTCGACCTGGCCGTGGTGAGCGTATTGCTCGATGCCGGCGCCGGAACCGATTGGCACTACACCGAATCCGGTACCGACCTTCGCCTGAACCGCTCCGAGGGGTTGGGCGTGGCCAGTTGGCACGCATTCTGCAGCGGATTGTTCTCCAGCGATCCAGCCAATCCGTTGCAAGCCGATGCCACCGCACTGAGCCGGCTCGACGCCGAGAGCCTGGGCCGCGCCTTCCAGGCCGGCCCCCGGAATCCGTTGGTCGGGCTTCCCGGTCGGGTGCAGCTGCTGCGTCGCCTCGGCGCGCAATTGACTGCCCGCACAGACGTGTTCGGCCCGGATGGCCGCCCCGGTGGATTGTTCGACACGGTCACGGGTCCGACCGTCTCGGCCCACGACCTGCTCTCGACGTTGTTGGACGCACTGTCGGAAGTGTGGCCGGCCGACAACACCATCGGAGGTCAACCACTCGGTGACTGCTGGCGGCATCAGGCGGTCCCGGGTCGAGGTCTCTCACGGGGCTGGATGCCGTTTCACAAGCTGTCCCAGTGGCTGACCTACTCGCTGCTGGAACCGTTCGAACGGGCCGGTGTCGTGGTCACCGAACTCGACAGCCTCACCGGGCTACCCGAGTACCGCAACGGCGGTCTGCTCCTCGACACCGGTGTCCTGCGGCTCCGTGATCCCGCATTCGCCGAGCCGGATTGGGCAGTGGGCGACGAGATCGTGGTCGAGTGGCGGGCACTGACCGTTGCGCTGCTCGATGAACTGGCGCCGCGGGTCCGCGCTCGTCTCGATGCCCCGCAGTTGCCGCTGGCCTGTGTGCTGGAGGGCGGAACCTGGGCGACGGGGCGGGTACTGGCCGCACGCCTGCGCGACGGCCGTCCCCCGCTGTCCATCGTCAGTGACGGCACGGTCTTCTGAGGAGCAGCGCCATGGGCAATCTGCACGTCATCGATCATCCGCTGGTACAGCACAAGCTGACCCTGATGCGGCAGAAGGACGTGTCCACGAAAGGATTTCGCCAGTTGCTCAACGAGATCTCGATGTTGATGAGCTACGAGGTGCTGCGCGACATCCCGGTCCACGACATCGACATCGAGACGCCACTGGAATCCATGAGGGGAGCCGTGATCGACGGCAAGAAACTCGTGTTCGTGTCCATTCTGCGGGCCGGAAGCGGCATCCTGGACGGCATGCTCAGCGTGATGCCCAGCGCCCGCGTCGGCCATATCGGCCTCTACCGCGATCCGAAGACCCGTGTCGCCGTGGAGTACTACTGCAAGCTGCCCGGCGATCTGCGAGAACGTGACGTGGTGGTCGTCGATCCGATGCTGGCCACGGGCAATTCGGCCGTCGCGGCAATCGACCGCATCAAGGAATACGGGCCCCGATCCATCAAGTTCGTCTGCCTGCTGACGTGTCCGGAAGGTGTCGCCGCGATGCAGCATGCGCATCCGGACGTACCCATCTACGCTGCGGCACTGGACCGGGAACTCGACGAGCAGGGGTACATAGTCCCCGGCGTCGGCGATGCGGGTGACCGCATCTTCGGAACCAAGTGAACGCACACCGCTGGGGCCTCGGCGCCTTCGTCATCGTTGAGGCCGTCTATCTGCTCACCTCGGCCGCGTTCGGTCTGTTCGCGCCCCCTGGCCCGCCGCCGGTCGGGTTGATCACGCTGGCGATCGGGGTGCCCACCCTCGTCGCCGCGACTCTTGCCGTCGCCATCGCGAAATGGCGCGGCAACGGTGCACGTATCGACTTTCGATGGCAGTGGTCCTGGCGTGCAGTCGGTCTCGGGTTGGCATTCGGCATCGGCGGGCTGTTCGTCACACTGCCGGCCGCGTTGCTGTACCAGTCGATCGTCGGACCCGACGCGACCTCAGCCGTCGGCGGGGTCTACGAAGGTGTTCAGACGCAGTGGCCGCTGGCGGTGGCCGTCCTGCTCCTCGTCGCGTTCATCGCACCGATCTGCGAAGAGGTGGTGTACCGCGGACTGCTCTGGGGTGCGCTCGAGCAACGGTGGGGGCGCATCGTCGCGGTGATCGTGTCCACCCTCGTATTTGCCTTGGCACACCTGGAACCCGAGCGGGCTCCGCTGCTGCTGGTGGTCGCCATCCCAATTGCATTGGCGCGGCTGTACTCCGGAAGTTTGTGGGGCGGCATCATCGCCCACCAGGTGACCAACCTGCTGCCGGGCCTCGTCATGATGTTCGGACTGCTGGGGATGATGCCGGCCCGCTGAGGTGCTACCTCTTGCGGTCGCGCACCTTGTAGGTCGAGGGCCACGACATGCGAGATTCATCGCCCACCAACGGCGTTGCCGAACCACCGACCCGAACGTCATAGGCTTCCTGTCCGGCGCCGACCTCACGGTTGGCGTGCTCTTGAGCCAGGTAGTAGAGCTGGTCGATCTCAGCCTCGGAGAACGCCACAAACGTGGTCTTCCGCACGATGTCGTTCATGCCCGCCGTCATCCGGTCGGGCAGGATGCGTGACGCCAACGCCGCCAGACCGAGCAGCGTGAACGGGATGACCCAGTAGCAGATGAACGACAGCGGTGTCTTGGTGTCCAGAATCGTGGCGTCGCCCTGCACGATCGGCGGGATCACCGAGGAGACCGTCATCCCGGCGAAGGCTCCGACCCAGATCCAGGTGAGGATCTTCACGATCCGTTGGAACAGATCGCTTTCCACGACTCCAGGGGGCTGGCCCGCCGCCGCGAACTCCAGCACGAACGGCCTGCCGAGCACCAACCCGATCAACGCGACCAGGAAGATGCCCGCATTGCTCAGCGGCTGCATCCAGCGCTCCATGACGTCCTGGCTGAGTACCAGGGTCAAGATCGTGAGCACGACGAAGGTCGCGAGCGCGCCGATCTCGAGAGTGCGCCCCGGTACGCCGGAGATCCGGCTGATCGTGAACGTCGCGATCGCCGCCGCGAGTGCCACCAGCACGGCGACCAGGAACGGCACGTTGCCGACGAGTACCCAATAGATGATCCACGGCGCGAAGCCAAAGAGGATGCCCACGAGCGCCTAGTCTAGGGGCTTACCGTTGATCCGACGGCAACTACCCACCGGCGCGCTATTCCTCGCCCGGTCCGGTGTTGCGGCGCCACTCGGAGATCTTGCGGCCCATCGAGTCGGCCGCATTCGTCGCGGCCTGCCCCACGCCGTCGACCACACCACCCAAGCCATCCCGGATGCCCCGGATCAACGGGTCATTGGACTGGTCGAACCCGTCCTTGTAATGACGCGCCGCCGCGCTGACGTCATCGGTCCAGCTCGCCGTCGCATCGTCGGCCCGCCGCGGGTAGTTGCCGGCCATGATCGCGCCATAGCCGCCGGTATCGACCCACTTGGTCAGCGCCGCCGCCCGAAGCACCGAGAAGGGATGCGTCTGCAACTCCAGGTTGAGCAGTTTGAGCACCCCATCGCGCATATCGCCGGTCGCGTCATAGTCACGCGCCTGGGCGAGGAACGCCTGCGAGTCGAGCTTGTCGAGGTGACGACCTGCCGCCAACTTCAGCTCCACCCGGATTGCCATGTCGAAGTCCTGTCCGCACAGCAGCCCCGCGCGGTCGCCCGAAAGTTCGGATTTGCGTTGCCATTCCTGCAAGGCGGCGACGATCGCGCGCAGTGCCCAGCCACCGATCGGGATGAAGCCGAACGACGAGGCCAGGCGCAGCACGTGATGGAGCATCGTGCGGTAGACGGCATGACCGCTGAGGGCGTGGCCGAGCTCATGGCCGATGACGAAGCGCATCTCGTCATGCGTCATCAGCTCATACATGCCCGACGTGATGACGATGAACGGGTCCTCCATGCCGATGCAGTACGCATTGGCTTCCGGCGACTGGATGATGAACAACTCCGGGCGCACCTGGGCGTCGAGCACCTGCACGCATTCGTCGAGCAGCGCGTCGAGGTCGGCGAACTGCCGCGGACCCACCCGCGCCGAACTGGCCAGATACAGCAACCGGTGCTTGCGTTCGCGCAACATCCCCGACAGCACCTTGAGGATCTGATCGAACCCCTTGAGCCGGCGCAACGCGGTCAGCGCGGTGCGGTCCGCCGGATGTTCCCAAGCCCGTGAACTGATGTCGGGAAATACGGTCCGCGTGGTTGCCGGTGTCTGTTCCATCGGTGCTGTGCGCCCTTCGTCGTCGACAGCTCAGAGCCTACGGACTACTGAGCCGCCTCGGACGCACGAATATCCGGTGTCAGGCGATGATGCGGACCAGGTAGGGCGTCATGCCCTCGGCGCGGACCGGGGTGACCGCGACCGCGGGCTCGGTGCCCTGGATCATCTGGTTGTTGCCGAGGTAGAGCGCCACACTCTGGGTGCCCTCAGGTCCGTAGAAGATCAGGTCACCGGGCAGCGCCTGGGCGGGCAGCACCTTCTGCCCCACCTTGTACTGCTCACCGGACGACCGCGGCATCTTCACGCCGGCTCCGCCGAACGCGTAGACGATCAGCCCGGAGGCATCGAATCCGACCACGTTCGCCGAGGGATCCGGCGCAACGCCGAAACCCGGGGTCAGTACCGGAGCAACCGGAGCAGTCACCGTGGGCGTCGACAGTCCCGGTGTCAGACCTCCGCCCGCGAGCGGCGGGCTCGCGGGAGCCAGGCCCGGAGCAGGCAGGCTGCGGGCCACACCACGGGTCGGCCCGTTCATGTCCCCGCCCCCATAGCTGAAGGGCACACCGCGCTGTGACATCGCGCGGGCGATCACCAGATCGACATAGCGCTGGTTGCCGGTGGGGCGTTCGATCGGTGCGGCGCCGGCCAGTCCGGGAGCCGCTACCAGAAATGCCAGACCGAACAACAGGGCAAAGGTACGTCTCATCGAACATCAACTCTCTCGACCACCGGAAGGCGACACCGGCCGCTGGTCGTTGTCAGCCGGGTCAACCATTTGTACCCCCGGGCGGTTCGTTTGCCCAATTGGTTTGGGGCGCAGGCTCGATCAGATGCAGGACCGTGACCGAACAGTTACCGCGCACGCTGTTTGCAGCATTTGCGACGGCGCCGGCATACCGTCACCGGCATCGTTCCGCCGGGGTGGATACCGGCCGTGTCGGCAAAGTGCCCGGGGCAGGTCCGATTTGACCACGCCGCCGCGAAAATCGTTGCGGTGCAGGACGCGCGGGGAGGGTGCACCGCGTTTGCGGGCCACCTGACACGATGGTGACATGCATTCCGACGCGCATCCGCAATCCTGGTCGGCCCGGCTCTGGGAGCCGATCGAGCCGACGTTCACCGCGATCCTCGCGCACCCGTTCCTGACCGGCCTGACCGACGGCAGCCTGGACGACGCGGCGTTCGCCCATTACGTGGCACAGGACGTCCACTACCTGCGCGACTACGCCCGCGCGCTGGCCATCGTCGCCGCCAAGGCCCCCACCCTGGCCGACACCGCGATGTTCTCCCGGCATGCCGCCGAGGTCTTCGATGTCGAATTGGGTCTGCACAGCGAACTGCTCCCAGAATTGGGGCTGGATATCGGGACGCTGAACGCGACGCCGGTCGCCCCGACCACACGCGCGTACACGAGCTATCTGCTCGCCGCCGCATACAGCGGCACGTTCGCCGAAGGCTTGGCGGCGGTCCTGCCCTGCTACTGGATCTACGCCCGGGTCGGAGCGGCATTGCTGGAACGCGGTTCGCCCGATCGGCGCTATCAGCGTTGGATCGACAGCTACGGCGGTGACGACTACGCGGCCACCGTTGCCGAGGTACTCGACCTGACGGATCGGCTGGGACCGACACTGGGCGGGGCGGATGAGGCCGCCGCACGAGCCCATTTCGAGGTCACGGCGAGATACGAATGGATGTTCTTCGACGCGGCCCATCGCCGCGAGCAGTGGCCGATCTGACCGCCTGCCGGTCCCTCACCGGCGCGTGGCGCCGGTGAGGGACAGTGACGACTACTGGAGCGCTGCCAGGGCGGCGTCGTAGTTCGGTTCCTGGACGATTTCAGGCACCAGTTCGGTGTAGACCACGTTGCCGTCGGCACCGATGACGACGACGGCGCGGCCCAGCAGACCGGCCATCGGACCGTCGGCCATGGTGATTCCGTAATCCTCACCGAAGCTGTCGCGGAACGCCGACGCGGTCACGACGTTCTCGATCCCCTCTGCTCCGCAGAAGCGGCTGAGCGCGAACGGCAGGTCCTTCGACACGCACAGGACCGTGGTGCCGCCGGCAGCAGCGCGTTCGTTGAAGGCACGCACGCTGGCGGCGCATATCCCGGTGTCGACCGACGGGAAGATGTTCAGCAGCACTGACTTGCCCTGAAACTGGTCGCTGGTGACGGCGCCGAGATCGGTGCCGGTGACCGAGAAGCCGGGGGCCGGGCTACCGACTGCCGGCAGCTCGCCGACCGTGTTGATGGGGTTTCCCTTGAAGGTTATCTGTGCCATGGGGCACAGTCTGTCAAAAGTGGGTGCCGCGCGGGCGGGCCGGGGTGCGACGATGGGCGCGATGATCGATCTGCCCGAGGCGGTGCGCGCGATGGGCACGCGTGGACCGCAGTGGCAGTCGTGGGTCGACGGCTTGCCACGCACGGTCCGGGACCAGTTCGACGAATGGGATCTGAGCGCCGACGGACCTGCTGATCACGGCTATTGCTCGATCGTGCTGCCGGTACGCACCGGAGAGGGTGTGCCCGCGGTGCTCAAGGCAGCCTTCCCCGATGACGAGTCCGAACACGAACACCTCGCGTTGCGACGTTGGGCGGGAGCGGGAGCGGTCCGGTTGCTGCGGGCCGATCCGCACCGGCGGACCATGCTGCTGGAACGGCTGCACCAACGAAATCTCAACGAGCTCTGGGATATTGAGGCGTGTGAGATCGTCGCCGATCTGTACGGCCGGATCCACGTGCCGCCGCTGCCCCAGCTGCGTTCGCTGGCCGAGTACACCTCACGGTGGACGGCCGATCTGGTGCGACTCCCCCGCAACGCCCCGGTTCCGCGTCGACTCGTGGAACAGGCGATCACCCTGGGCGGGGACCTGGCGACCGATACCGGCGTCACCGGCACTCTGATCCACGGCGACCTGCACTACGAGAACGTCCTCGCCGCCGACCGCGAGCCATGGCTGGTGATCGACCCCAAACCGATGAACGGCGACCCGCACTACGAGGTCGCGCCGATGCTGTGGAACCGATGGGATGAGCTGGCGGGTTACGTTCGCGACGGGGTCCGGCGCCGGTTGGCTGCTCTGGTCGACGCCGCCGGCCTGGATCCCGACCGGGCCCGAGCCTGGGTCATCGTACGGATGGTGCACAACGCGATGTGGGAGCTGACCGAAACGCGTGAGCCCGACGCAGACTGGCTCACCCGATGTGTGGCGATCGCCAAGGCCGTACAGGACTGACGCCTCAGATGACCTTGTACGTCAGGTCGTACAGTGCGCCTGCGCCGCTGAACTGCTGGGTGAGCTCTCCCCGCCCCAACTCGTCGGAGCGGATGAATATCGAGCCGACGTCCTCCATCTCGTCGGTACACACGTCTACCTCCCTCAACACGATCTCCAACTGGCCGTCGAACGGCAGCAGTCGGTCCAGATCCACCACATCCCCCTGGCACATCGAGACAGCCTTGAACTGAAACCCATCAGCTCGGCTGATACTGAGCTCGTCGGCTCCACCGGAGTCCTGGGTCCTCACGGCCCGGAGTTCCGACAGCTTCGCGAACAACGACATGGCATCCTCCGTTGGATCTTCCCGTCAGCGGTAGCTGACGAAGTCGATTCTCGAGTTGCCGCCACGTCGCACACATGCGTAGTGCGCTACTTGAATCTGTTCGGCGAGGGTTGCTGCTCCCGGTCCCGTCTTACCTCGCCCGATACGGCATCGGGGCAGTTCACGACCCAGAAATGGCACTCTGCAGGCGCTCGCGCCACCAGGCCAGCCGGGCCGGGTCGGTGACGGCGTACTGCTCGAGTCGGTCGCGCTGCGGCGCCGGCGGCATCGGCGCGACGGGTAGGTAGCCATCCACCGCGACCAGGGAACGCGAATCCGCGACGACGTCGCCGGCGAGAAATCCCCGGGTTCCCAGCTCGCACGCGAACGCCAACTGGGGTAACGCGCCCGCCAGCGCGAGCCCCGCCGCAAGTCCGATGGTCGTCTCCAGCGTCGAGGTGACCACACAGGGCAACCCGCACGACTCGGCGACCCGCAACGCCCGCCGGGCCCCGCCCAACGGTCCGGTCGCGAGCACAGCGATGTCCGCCGCCTCGCCGAGGCGCAAGCCGATCGGGTCGTCGGATTCGCGGATCGACTCACCGGCCGCGATGGGCACCTCGACCCGGCGCCTCACCTGCGCCAGCTCATCGATCGTGGGGCACGGCTGCGCGATGAACTCCAGTCCGCCGACCGCGCGATCGAGAGCAGCGATGGCGGTCACCGCGGTATCCGGATCCCACCGCCCCTTGGCGTCACACCTGAGGACTCCATCGGCGCCGAGCCCGTCGCGCACGGCCCGGACCCGCTCTACGTCCTGGGCCAATCCCCCGACACCCACCTCGACGGTCGCGGTCCGACAACCCGACGCAGCGGCGATCTGGTGTGCCCGTGCGGCGTCGACAGCGGGAATGGTGACCGCGATGGGTACCCGCCCACGCACCGGATCGGGCCAGCCGACGGTTCCCGGCTCGGTGGCCGCCGTGAGCCAGCGGCCCAGCGCGCGCTCGTGCGGCAGCGGGCTGAACTCTCCCCAGCCCTGCGGCCCCTCGATGAGCATTCCCTCGCGAACCGTGAGCCCACCTACCGGCTCGATGGTGGGGATGGCGAACACCGGCGCACGGTCAAAGTCGATCAGGGTCTGCACAACCACGTGACGCTAGCGGACCGAACCGGTCGTCGGCAGGCAACCCGCGGCTTAGACTGCGCCCGTGGGTCCGAAGAGGTGCAGCTCATGAGGAGACGGCCAATGACGAGCGCAGTGTGGCGCGGGGTATTCACGGTGGTGTCGGCCGCGGTGCTGTCGGCCGGGTCGATGGCAGTGGCCACGATCGTGACACCGGCCCCGAGCTCGGCGGCGTGTCCGCCCGGGGAAACCGGAGTCACCAACGGTTGTTCGCCGTTCTGCATACCGGGCAGGCAGCTCGACACCGCGACCGGGCTGTGCCTGCCGGTGCCACCACTGCCGGCGGCTCCGAATGGCGTTGCGACACCGCTCTTCTAAGCCACTACGCTGTGCGGTATGGCGCAGGTACTGACGGTCAACGTGGCTCATCCACGACCCAACACCGCCGAGGGCCGCGCAGTCACCGGCATCGACAAGCGTCCCGTCGGCGGGGCGGTCGCGGTACGCGCGCCGGGCCCGATGCACGGCGGGCTGGGTAGCGGCCTGGTCGGCGACACGATCGGCGACCAGCAGTTCCACGGCGGTGACGACCAGGCGGTGTACGCCTACGCCCGTGAGGACCTCGACAACTGGCAGACCGAGTTGGACCGCGAGATCGCCAACGGTGTGTTCGGCGAGAACCTGACGACGGCGGGTATCGATGTCACCAACGCCGTCATCGGTGAGCGGTGGCGGGTCGGTTCCGACGGGCTCGCACTCGAGGTGTCCCGGCCGCGCATCCCGTGCCGGACGTTCGCCACCTGGTTGCAGATCAACGGGTGGGTGAAAACCTTCACCAGAACCGCGATCCCGGGTGCCTACCTCCGTCTGATCACGCCCGGTTCGGTGTCGGCGGGCGATGAGATCGTGGTGACCGATCGGCCCGACCACGACATCACCATCGGGCTCGTGTTCCGGGCCCTGACCCTGGAACCGGAACTTCTGCCCGAGATCCTGCGCGCCGACGCCCTGCCGGAACCTCTGCGCGAGCTCGCCGAACGACGCTCGAGCCAGGGCTGATCAACCGAAGTCCACCTGCGGGACAGCCTATTCCGGCCAGCTGTTGTTCCGGATGACGTCGACGAAGTCCTCACGCACGAACGAATCATCGAAGTGCGCGAGCACATCGGCGTTGACGGTGCCGAAGGTCGACTCGGGACGTTGCCGCACTCCGTCAGCGAAAGCGTGCAGGATCCGGTTCTTGAAGTCTGGCCGCGGATGCGCCGCGGTGACAGCGCTCAGGACCTCCGGCGCCAGGTCATCGCGGCCGATCCCGAGCACATCGGTCTCGACACCCGCTGTCACCAAGGCGATCTCGGGGTCCAGGAACTCGGGTACCCCCGGGGTGGTGTGCAATGCGATGCCCAGCCACACCCTGCGCGCCGCGGCCTCATCCACCCCGCGCTGCAACAGGAAGTCCCGCGCGGCATCGGCACCGTCGACCTCGAACCGAATTTGCGAGGTCGTGCGGTAATCCTCGGTCAGCCCGATGTCGTGGAACATCGCGCCGACGTACAGCAGTTCCAGATCGGGCCGCAGGCCTCGACGCAGGCCCTGTAGCGCGCCGAAGTAGAACACCCGGCGGGAATGGTGGAACAGCAGGTCGTCCTCGACGTCGCGGATGTATTCGGTGGTCTCCCGCACCAGCGCGGTATCCGGCAGTTCGATCCCGGCGATTGTGTCGGCGGTTGACGTTGCCATGTCGAATCCCCTTGTCTCATAATGGGTTTACCTGGCTCGGCACTCTGGATGCGCTTCGCTGTGATCCCAGTCTGCGTCGTGGCCACCAGATAGACCCATGTCCGATGAGCCATCTTTCCCACAAAAAGCGACACAATGGGGTGATGGCAGAGGTTGTGGGGCCACGGGAGATCGTGTTCGTCGTCTTCGATGGGATGAAACTGCTGGATGCCGCCGGGCCCGCCGAGGTTTTCGCCGAGGCCAACCGGTTCGGCGCCGACTATCGTCTGCGGTTCGCCTCGGTGGACGGCGCCGATGTCACCACCTCGATCGGCACCGTCTTCGCAGTGACCGGTCGCATCGCGGAGGTCGACGGCGTAGACACCGTATTGGTCTCCGGCGGAGACGATCTGGTGGGCCGGCCGATCGATCCCGGTCTGGTGACGGCGCTGCGAGACCTGCCCACCAAGACCCGGCGCCTGGCCTCGATCTGCACCGGGTCTTTCATCCTGGCCAAGGCCGGACTGCTCGACGGCCGCCGGGCCACCACGCATTGGAGGCACGCACGCCTACTGGCGCGGGCCTATCCTACGATTTCGGTCGAACCCGACGCCATCTTCATCCGCGACGGGGACATCTACACCTCAGCCGGCGTGTCGGCCGGTATCGACCTGGCGCTGGCCCTGGTGGAGTCTGACCACGGGGCCGATCTGGTGCGCAATGTCGCGAGATCGCTGGTCGTGTATCTCAAGCGCGCCGGCGGCCAGTCGCAGTTCTCCACCCTGGTCGAGGCGGATGCTCCGGCACAGTCGGCGTTACGACGCGTCACCGACACGATCGGGGCCGACCCTACCGCTGACCACAGCGTGAAAAGTCTTGCCGCACTGGCCTCTCTGAGCACACGGCAGCTGACGCGGCTGTTCCAGGCCGAGCTGGGCACCACACCCGCGCGCTATGTCGAGATGGTACGGATCGATGTCGCCCGAGCCGCCCTCGATGCCGGACGCCAGGTCGGAGACACGGCCCGGCTGGCCGGGTTCGGGAGCGCCGAGACCCTGCGGCGGGTGTTCACCAATCACCTCGGGGTGTCACCGAAGGCCTACCGGGACCGGTTTCGCACCACGTCCAGCGGCTGAGCCCGCGCTCAGATCCAGCGCGGAAGCTCCTTACCGATCAGCGGTGCAATCTTGTCCGCCATGTAGGCGTGGCCGGCGTCGGTCGGGTGGATGCCGTCGGCCCCGATCAACTCCGGGTTGTCGAAGAACCAGCGCTCGGCGATCGGATCGACGAACGTCGCCCCCACCTGCCGCGCCTGATCCCGCAGGATGTCACGAACACCGAACAGATTCGGCGGCACATCGGCGTTCACCCACGGCGGCCCGATCACCAGCATCCGCGCGGTGGGGGCCGCCTGCCGTGCCATCGTCAGGGCATCGTGGCTCAACCGGGTGACCGCACCCAGGTCAGCGTCCTTGTCGTTGCGCGACCCGAAGAAGACGATCAACGCGTCGTCAGGCTGTACCGCCCTCGGAGTCAGGTCGGCGAAGACGCTGCCACGGTTGCCGCGCGCCTCATAGCCGGCGCCGCCCTCGGCCACCACATCGGCGTCCACCTGTACACCGCGTTGCGCCAGTTTCTGCCAGGCCAGCGGCGCCCAGTTCCTCGGTCCCATGCCGCCCTCGGCGAGCATGCCCGTGGTGTAGGAGTCCCCGATCACCGCGATGTGGCTGATCTGGGGATCCAGTCCTGAGGTGATGAAGCGCTGCTGAGGAGCCTGCGCGAACAGCCCGACCAGAAGGCCGAGTGAGACGATGAAAGTGGTCAGACGACTCACTGCAACCTCCACTGCCGGCGAGACACAATTCGTCTCGGACCGCGATACCGGGACAGCCTATTGTGTGAACCTCGGCCGTAGATAGGCGGTCGGTGACACAGCGATAACAAGGGCATAACAACCTGTCGCGCAGCGGGTTTGGATGGTTACAACGGTCAGCCCGCGCGGGCCGAAACCTCGTCGGACCGGTCCGCGGACTCGGTGTCGATCCGGTGCAGTTTCTTGTTCGTCTGGTCGACCGGCCGGATGTCGACCATCCTGCGCATCCAGCGTCTGGCCGGCTCTTCCACGAGGTGATACAGCGCGATCGCGCCGATCAGTGAGATCGCGAACAGGCCGAGAAGGGTCGCCTTACCCGAGAGCGTGGGTGTCAGGGTCAGCTCGAATTGCCTGGTGGTCCAGATCCAGGCGGTATGGACCAACTCGTGCACCATGTACAGGCCGAACGAGATTTGTCCGCCGTAGACCAGCAGGCGGGTGGACAGCAACGCCGGCAGGCTGCCGACGCCGACCGCCAGGGCCACAACCTGCGGTACGAAGAGGATGTCGACCATGCCGCCGGCATCGCCGACGGTGTTCAGCGGGTGCTTGTCGAAGAAGTACAGTCCGCCGACAATGGCGGCGCCCAACAAGATCGCGAGGTAGCCCGCACCCTTCTGGGTCCGATCCGTCAGGTGCAGCTTGCGTACCGCCGCACATGCCAGTGCGCCGGCGGTGAACTGCATGACGATCCGGGGCAGCCAGCTCCACGGGGTGTAGAAGTGGCCGGTGGCCATCAACAGCACGACCGGTGGCACTGCGGCGGCGATGGCCAGCAGGACCAGACTGCGCGCCCGGGTGGCGCGGGCGATCCGGAAGATGACCAGGATCAGCGCTCCGAACAGCAGGTAGGCCAACCACTCGGCGCTGATCGACCACGCCGGCCCATCCCAGCTCGAGCCGTCGAAGTAGGGCTGGAACCACAGTTGGACCAGGAACAGCTGCCGCACATAGCTGACGGCGTTGTAACCACTCGTGTCCTCGGGTGGGATATGCCCGACGTTGAGGGTGAAGATCAGCCACAGTGCGGCCAGGTGGAGCGTGACGAGGTACACCGGCCACACCCTCGACAACCGCAGCCACAAGAAGTGCAACGTGGCCCGCGTGGACCAGGTCGGCCCCATCCGGTCGATGTAGTTCCAGGTCAGGACGAATCCGCTGAGGATGAAGAACAGGTCGACGCCCTGTGCGCCGCGGTCGAGCACGGGGGCCAGCGCTTCGGTGACGTCAGGTGCCACCTGGTGGAGCAGAGGCCGGAAGTGGAAGAGAACCACCCACACCGCTGCAACGATGCGCAGTCCCGTCAGAGCCTTGATCTCTGCGCCGCGCACAACACCCTTTTCCGTATCCACATCCACTGAGCTGATTCGTCACGCTTCCGCCGCGGCCGGCCGGGCGGATCGGCCCGCGATTCGCGCAATCGGCAGCTCTCGCAGACTAGCAGCGCGCCGATGCAGGTCGCGCTCCCCGCGCGGTGTGCACTTCCTGGACGACACGCCAGGGTGCGCGAATGCCGGTTCGGGCGATCTTGTGCAGCAAAGCATTTGGCGAGGTCGACGTCCTCGCCAGATCGTCGCGCTCACCGACAATGCGGCGTGTCCGATTCCTGGCAGCCCGCTCGGTGGGCCGATAGGCTCGAGTCACGTGATCTCTGTGGGGAGGTTTGAGATGACCAGCATCATCGGCCGCTGCGCCGCAGGCATCGGCGCCGTACTGGCACCGTTCGGTCTGATGGCAGTGGTTACGGTCGCCACACCGGCAGTCAGCTGGGCCGACTGTGGGGCCGGAGAATGGTGGGATCCGGTGGCGAATGTGTGCCGCCCGCCGGTCGTACCACTGGAATGCGAGAACGGCGCGTGGTGGGACCCGGTAGCCAATAACTGTCGCCCGCCGGTGGTGTCGCCACCGGCCATGTGCGACAACGGCTGGTGGTGGGACCCGGTCGGCAATGCCTGCCGGCCGCCGCTGATTCCGCCGGGCTGATCACCGGCCGAGCGGTCAGGGCAGCGGTACCTGCGACCCGTCGTAGTTGCGCGCGTTGTTGTTGAGGGTGTCCATCCAGGCGCGAAGCTTGGCTTGGCCGACGAGCGCCGGGATGGCGCCGTTGGCCGGGGTGTCGGGAACGGCGTCGGTTGGCTGCCACGGCTGGCAACCGCTCGTCTTGAATGCCTTGTCAGTGGCGTCGATCGTGACGACCTGCGGCTTCTTGCTGAACGCGTTGTCGATGATGTCGCCACCGTGCAGATCTGCCATCCGCTTCCAGTAGCAGGTGCCGCCCTCGACCGGTCCGGCCGTGGCGTAGTTGCCCGGCTGGATATCGGTACCGACGACGAAGAGGCCGTCGTGGTCAATCGCCTTCCCGGCAGCGGGGGCCGCGGGCGCCGCCTCGGCGGGCCCCGGGGGCGGACCGGGCGCCTGGACGGGACCCGGGGGCGGGCCCGGTGCGGGGACGGGAGCCGGCGCGTCCGGATCGGCGCTGGCGATGCCACTGAACGCCCCGCCTGCAGACACCACCAGGGCGGCAGCGAGGATCACGGCTTTCATCGGCTTCATGAAAACCCAGCGTACCGGGTACGGCGGAGTGGTCGGGCACGCTTGGGCCGAGGTCTGCGTCGGCAAAACCCGCCGACGTGATCTGTGGCACGCTCGCGGTGTGGAGCCTGCGCGTCCCCATCCTGATGCACCCCACCTGGCCGATGTGGTCCCGTCGGTGCTCGCCGCGATGGGAGCACCCGGGTTCGATGCGCGGATCCGCTGGCCCGGCCCGATCCGCGGAGCATGCGTTCTGCTGATCGACGGACTCGGCGCCGATCTACTGGCCGCGCACGCCGCCGATGCGCCGGTCCTCACCGCCATGTCGGACAAGTCGGCCAATCAGACACTGCACGTCGGGTTCCCGTCCACCACGGCAGCGGGACTGGCGGCGATCGGCACCGGATACCGCTCGGGTGAGCACGGATTTGTCGGCTACTCGTTCCGGGTTCCCGAGGCCGGCCCGGAATTCGATGTGATCAACGCGCTGCGGTGGCGCCCCCACCCGTGGGGACCCGACCTTCGCGACCGTGTCGTGCCCGAACAGATCCAACCGTTGCCCACCACGTTCGAACGGGCCGGTGCGGCCGGGTTCGAGGTCTCCGTCGTATCGGGCGCCGAGTACGCCGGTTCCGGACTGACCCGGGCGCTGCTGCGCGGCGGACGTTACGTCGGCGTGCATGCGCTCGGCGATCTCGCTGCCGAGGTCATCGCGGCCGTCGCAGGCAGCGGCTTCTGTTACGGATACCACCCCGACCTCGACATGACGGGCCACCTGCACGGGCCCGGGTCCCCGGCCTGGCGGATGCAGTTGCGGCAGGTCGACCGCCTGGTGGAGTCGGTGCTGGAGGCCTTGCCGTCGGAATGCCTGCTGACCGTGGTGGCCGACCACGGCATGGTCGCAGTCGACCCGGCGGCGGCGGTGGACATCGACGGGTGCGACGCACTCCGCGACGGGGTGGTCGCCGTCGGCGGCGAAGCCCGCGCCCGGCACGTCTACACCGCTGCCGGTGCGGCCGACGACGTGCTCACCGCGTGGCGCACCGGCCTGGGAGATTCGGCGTGGGTGATGTCTCGGGACGAGGCCATCGCGGAGGGTTGGTTCGGACCTCGCGTACGTGACGACGTCCGGTCCCGAATCGGCGATGTCGTCGCCGCCGCACGCGGCTCAGCCGCGTTGCTGAGACGCCATGCCGAACCTCTGGAGTCAGCTTTGATCGGCCATCACGGTTCGCTGACGCACGCCGAGCAGTATGTCCCACTGCTGTCGGTGATCGGGTGATCGAACCGCACAACCGAAACAGGCTTAGATGGGCTAAGATTCACCGCATGAAGCTTGCAGGGCTGGCAGTGATCGGTGCCGCGGCGGCAATCGCCTTCGCCGCTCCCGCACATGCCGAGATTGATACTGATTTCGCCAATGAGCTGCACACATTCGGTATCTACGGGCAGCGTGACTACAACGCCTGGATCGCCAAGATCATGTGCAAGCGCCTACACAACGGCGTCGA
>NZ_JBFAJS010000016.1:0-102491 GCF_040655355.1 Mycobacterium sp. NPDC050441
CACTTGGGGCAGCGGGCCTGGGCGGGGAAGGTGGTGGCGGTGCAGTCGGTGCAGCGGCTGCCGATCAGCTGGGGTTCGGCGTCGGGCCACGTCGAGATCTCGGGGGCCAGCGCTTTCTGCATTGTGAGCTCCTCTTATCGCCGAACTACGCACACCAACTGTAATTCTTACAGTAGCGTATCTGGTGTCGCGTTCCAGCCCCCCTTCAGAGGTGTCGATGTCACCCCACACCGTCGAACACAAGCCGACGTTCTGCCGCATCTGCGAACCGCTGTGCGGCATGATCGCCACCGTCGAGGACGGCCGTCTCACCGCGCTGCGCCCGGACAAGGAACACCCGCTTTCGGCGGGCTTCGCCTGCCAGAAGGGCATCGCCTTCAACGAGGTGGTCAACGATCCGGACCGGGTGACCACGCCGCTGAAGCGCACCGCCCGGTCAGATTCTCTTCGCGCAAGCGGCTCATCGGCGGAATTCGAAGCGGTGAGTTGGGATGAGGCGCTCGACGACATCGCCGCCAGGCTCACCGCGATCCACCGCAGGCACGGTTCCGGAGCGCTGGCCTGGTACATGGGGAATCCCGCGGCCTTCAGCTACTCGCATCTGTTCGCCGCGATGGCGTTCGCCAAGGGCATCGGTGGCGACAGCCATTTCTTCAGCTCCTCGACCCAGGACACCAGTAGCCGCCTGCTGGCCAACCAGTTTCTCTATGGAGCGCCGTTCCCGGTACCCATCCCGGACCTGATCCGAACCGACCTGCTGGTCATGCTCGGCGCGAATCCGGTGGTGTCCCATGGCAGTTTCCTGACAGCACCGCGGATCAAGGATCGCATGCACGACATCGTCAAGCGGGGTGGGCGGGTCGTGGTCGTCGATCCGCGGCGCAGCGAGACGGCGGCCCAGTTCGAATGGCTCGGAATCACCCCGGACGCGGATGCATACCTGCTGTTGTCGATCTTGCAGGTGGTGTTCGCCGAGGGGCTCGTCAGTGCGAGGGCCCGGGTCCAGGCCGATGGATTGGATTGGCTGCGTGAGCAATGCGCGCCGTTCAGCCCGGAAGACACCGAAGGGCACACCGGTATCGACCCCGAGACGGTGCGCATGTTGGCCCGTGACCTGGCGACCACTACGCGGGCCGCGGTCTACGGTCGGCTGGGCACCTGCGTCGGCCGCAACGGCACGCTGACCACCTACCTGCTGGACGCGGTCAATCTCGTTGCGGGAAACCTCGACGTGCCGGGCGGCAGTGTCTTCAGCACGTTGGGTATCCCCGGTCAGAAGTGGGGTTCGATAGCGATGGGTGTCTCGCTGCGCCGGAGCTATCGCACCAAGCGCACCCGGGTCGGGGGATTCCGTTCGGTGATCGGGGCCGAGCCTGCCGCGTTCATGGCCAAGGAGATCACCACGCCCGGTCGGGGCCAGGTCAAGGCGATGTTCATCGGGGCGGGAAACCCGGTGCTGTCGGTTCCCAACGGCACGGAGTTGGAAGAAGCGCTGGACACGGTCGATCTTTCAGTCGGGCTGGATCTCTATGTCAACGAGACCACCGCGCACTGTGACTACGTGCTGCCGGTGACGACGATGTACGAACGTGATGACTTCGCCGTGACGTTCCAGATGTTCCAGGCCACGCCGTTCCGTCAGGCTACCGACGCGGTGGTGGAACCAACGGGACAGGCACGCACCGAATGGGACATCGTCGTCGACCTGATCTGCAGAATGGGCGTTCGCACACCGCTTTTCGTCGCGCTCCGGCTGGCGGCCAAGCGCGCGGCACGCCGGCACCGGAAAATCAGCCCACGGCCGATGATCGACATGATGATCAGGATGGCCGATGGCGGTGACCGTTTCGGGCTGCGCCGCGACGGGTTGACCTTCGCCCGGCTGACCGAGCGGCATCCGCATGGCGTCGTGGTGGCACCCAACATCCGGACCGGGGTACTCGGCGAGGTGGTGGTGTACCCGAAGGGGCGGATTCGCCTCGCGCACGCGGACATCGCGTCAGAAATCACCGCGATGTCGGGACGCACTGCGCCCGAGGGCTATCCGCTGCGCATGATCGGGATGCGCGAGCCCCGATCGGAGAACTCGTGGTTGCACAATTCGCCGTTACTCATGCGCGGCAACAGGATTCAACGGGCACTCATGCATACCGAGGATGCTGCGATGCGACGCCTGGCAGACGGTGACGAGGTGCGGGTTCGATCGCCGTACGGTCAGATCGATATCGCGCTGTCGCTCACCGACGACATCGTGCGCGGCACCGTGGCGATACCGCATGGATGGGGGCACAAGGGGAATGGCGGCTGGCGGATCGCCAATCAGGCCGGTGGCGCCAACGTCAACCAGTTGATGTCGAGCGATCCGGCCGATATCGAGGCGCTGGCCGGCATGTCCTGGCTGACTGGGGTGCCGGTGCAGGTGGAACCGTGCTGATTCTTATACTGTAAGTGTTACAGTTGCGACTGTGAGTGAAGTCGTTGAGCAGGCCGTCACCAGTGTGGAGATCGGTCGGCGTGCTGCCGGTCGGGCCGAGAAGCGGATGCTGATCGACGGTGAGCTGGTGGCCGCTGCTTCCGGTGCCGAGTTCGACAATCTCAGTCCGGCCACGGGTCTGGTGCTGGGAACGACGGCGGCCGCCGGTGCCGAGGACATGGACGCCGCGATCAGTGCCTCCCGGCGTGCGTTCGATGAGTCCGACTGGAGTACCGACCGCGGGCTGCGCCGGCGTGTGCTGGCTCAGCTGCAGGAGGCCATCGAGGCCGAGAAAGACGACCTGCGTGAGGAATTGATCGCCGAGGTGGGCTGCCCGGCGATGACGACGGAGAATGCCCAGCTGGACTGGCCATTGGCCGATGCGCTGCGGTACCCGGCTCGGCTGATCGACGAGTTCGAATGGGAGCGCACGCTCGACGGCGGCGGGCTGTTCGGCGAGCGCAACGCCCGCACCGTGGTCAAGGAAGCGGTCGGCGTGGTCGCCGCGATCACCCCGTCGAACTTCCCGATCGAGGTGATCCTCAACAAGCTTGGGCCCGCGCTGGCCGCAGGGAACACCGTGGTGCTCAAGCCCGATCCGAACACGCCGTGGAACGCCACCCGGTTGGGCCGGTTGATCGCCGAGCGCACCGACATGCCACCCGGCGTCGTCAACGTGGTGCCGACGCCGTCCAACGAGGTGGCCGGGCAGTTGGGCACCGATCCTCGTGTCGACATGGTGTCGTTCACCGGGTCGACGGCCGTCGGCAGGCATCTGATGCGGGTCGGGGCTGACACCATGAAGCGCACCTTCCTGGAACTCGGTGGCAAGTCGGCGATGATCGTGCTCGACGACGCCAAGCCCGGCCACATCATCCCCGGCGCGATCGGGGCGTGCGTGCATGCCGGGCAGGCTTGTGCGGCGAACACCCGGATGCTGGTGCACCGCAGCCTGTTCGACGAAGCGGTTGCCAATGTGACGATGGCTTTCGGCGCGGTCCCGGTGGGCGACCCGGCATTGTCGACGACGCTGGTCGGTCCGCTGATCACCGCGGCGGCCAAGCAACGTGTGCTCGACGCCATCGAGGGCGCCCGCCGCGACGGCGCCGACATCGTCGTGGGCGGCGGGGTGCCGGACGGGCTGCCTGCCTATCTGGCCGACGGGCATTTCGTCGCACCTACCGTCATCGTGGGAGCCGATCCCGGATCGGCCATCGCCCAGGACGAGGTGTTCGGACCGGTGCTGGTGATGCTGCCGTTCGACGATGACGATGAGGCGGTGCGGATCGCCAACGACAGTGCGTTCGGCTTGGCCGGTGCGGTGATGTCGGCGTCATCCGAGCGGGCGATGGGGATCGCCCGGCGTGTCCGTACCGGGGCCATCGGGGTCAACGGCGGGATGTACTACGGTGCTGACGCGCCGTTCGGCGGGTACAAGAACAGCGGTGTCGGAAGGCAGTGCGGCATAGAGGGGTTCGCGCAGTACACCGAGACCAAGACGATCGGCTGGCGGTTGCCCCGGCAGTAGCGTTATCCCCGCGCGGAGGCGAACAGCGCGGCGCGGTCGAGGATGCTGTCGAGGATGTGGTCGAAGTTGATGTCATCGGCCATCCCGATCCGGTAACCCCGCCCGGGGATTGAGGCGATCAACGGCATCGCCTCGGCGTCGATCACCTGCTCCCAGTACTCACGGGGGAATTGGACCTCGGGTGTCCGGCTCTGTAGCCGTTGCAGCACGGCCGAACTACGCACCAGCACCGAGATGGCCGTGTAGGTGTCGAATGCCTGCTTGGCGGTGAGTCCGGCCGCCACCAGGGCGGCCACGGGCTGTTCGATCTTCTCGAGTGCGGTGCGTGCCGCCGGTATCCCCCGGGTGCCGCGGATCAGGATCAGGTCGCACACAATCGGATTGTTGGTGAACATCTCTCGCATGCGGTGGGCGTGCGCGCGCAGGGATTCTCGCCAAGTGCCCGCCTCGATGGACAGCACACTCAGGTCGTAATCGGTCAGCACACGCTCCGTCATCGCATCGAGCAACTCGTCCTTGCGGCGGAAGTACCAGTAGATGCTGGTCACGCCGACGTCGAGATGGCGGGCAAGCTGCGGCATGCTGAGGTTGTCGATCGACACCTCGTCGGCGATTTCGAAAGCGCCGCGCAGGATTTCGTCGATACTGATCGACCCGCGTTCGCGGCGTTGCCGACCAGGGGTGCTAGCGGGTCTGACCATGCGGGCGTACCTCTAGCGGACTGGATCGAATGTGACGGGTATTTCGGTGGGGGAGCGGAACGGCTGACCGAAGATATGGGGGTCGTCGTCGGTGACCAGTTCAAGGTTGCGCACGCGGCCGAGCAGGCTCTCCAACGCCACCCGGGTTTCCATCCGGGCGAGATGCAACCCCATACAGGTGTGCTCACCGGCGGCAAAGGTGATGTGCGGTACCCGCTTCCGGAAGATGTCGAACTCCTCAGGGAGCTCCCACCGCTTCTCGTCGCGGTTGGCCGAGCCGATGCAGACGTCGATCACCGCACCGGCGGGCAGCTCCACACTGTCGAGTACGGTGGCCTGGGTGGCCGAACGTTGCACAGTGGTCAGCGGGGTCTCGTAGCGCAGCCCCTCCTCGATGGCCTGATCGATCAGCCCATGGTCGGCCTGCACCGCGGCGAACTGCTCAGGGTGGGTGAGCAATAGGTAGAGCAGGTTGCCCGAGGACCGGTATGTGGTCTCCAGCCCTGCGGGCAGGAGCAACCGCAGGAACGAGTAGATGGCCTCGTCGGTCAGCTTCTCGCCGTCGATCTCCGCGGTGACGAGGTCGCCGATGATGTCGTCGGTGGGCTTCGAGCGGCGCAGGTCGATCTGACCGAGGAAATATTCTTTCAGGGCCGCAGATGCTTCAAACGCGCGCTTGTACTTCACCGTGTAGCTGATGAGTTCGACGGCGCGCTGCCGGAACCACGGCAGGTGCTCCTCGGGCAGTCCGAGCAGCTTCGAGATCACCCGCGTGGGGAACTCGAAGGTGAAGTCGCGCACCAGATCGGCGCTGCCGGCCTCGATGAACTCGTCGACGAGCGCCTCGCAGATCGGGCGAACGATCTCGGGCTCCCAGCGCTGCAACGATCGCGACTTGAACGCGGCCGAGGCCAGGTTTCGGTGGTCGCGGTGGGTCTTGCCCTCCATGGCCAGGATCGTGGGACCGATGAACAGTCCGATGGTGCTGTCGTAGATCTTCGAATTGAACGACTTTCCATCCCGGAAGACGGTGTTGACCGCGTCGAACGACACCGCGGCGAATTGATGTTCCGGCAGAAGGGATTCCGGAGTCTTGGACCAGTCCATCACCGAGCCGCGGAAGACGCCGTGCTTGGCGCGGTGCTGCGCGAAGATCGGGTACGGGTCACGCAGCAGGCCGGCCGTGTCAACGACGGCGTCCTCCGACGCAAAGTCCTGCACTTGACTATCCACAGCTCACCCCACCTGTCGGAGCCGACCGATCACACTGATGCATATTACTGTAAATATTACAGTAATGAAATCTGGGCGGTGATCAGAGTGCGATCGGGGCCCCGTTGCTCATCGCCGCGATGAACCCGGCGTCGACCTGGATGTCCTGACCGTTGATCCAACGTGCCTCGGGAGAGGCGAGGAAGGCGATCAGTGGGACGACGTCGTCGACGGTGGCGTGCCGGCCCACCGTGGCCCGCACCAGGTCCAGGACGTCCTTGCCCATGGTCTGCTCGAAGTCGGACAGGATCGGCGTCTCGACCGGGCCCGGGCTGACCGTGTTGACCCGGACCCCGTACTTGCTCCAGGCCGGCCCCGCGACTCGCTTGACGAACAGGATCGCGGCCTGCTTGGAGGTCGTGTAGACCGGAAAGCCCGGATCCTGCCCGGTCTGCCACTGCGCCACCGCATCCCCGTCGGTGAGTTCGAGGAGCCCGTCGAGGATGTCGATGCGTTGCTGCCAGCCCAACGCGGCGGTCGACGCCACCGTGACGATCGATCCGCCGTGGCGTAACAGCGGCAGCATGCCTTCGGCCACCAGTCGCATGCCGAGATAGTTGACCTTGAGAACGTCGGCGGCCGGCGCGGTTCCCGGAACGCCTGCGACATGCGCGAGCAGGTCCCAGCCGTCGCCGATCTCGCCCAGCAGTCGAGTGATGTCTGCGGCGTCCCGAAGGTCGCATGTGGCGTGCTCCGAGGCCGGAGTGTCGTTGGGACGCAGATCAACTGCGAGGACGTGGTCGCCTCGATCGAAGAAGTGCGCCGCGGTGGCTGCCCCGATCCCGGATCCGGCTCCGACGACGACGACTCTGCGTGCGGCTTCCGACATGCCCCAAACCTCTCACCGAATGAACGACAGTAAGGACGACTGTAAACAATTCGGGCAGGTTGGACAATTGCCTTCGACCTGTTGGCGGAGTGCTACCGTTAGCCTTCCCGGAAGGATCTCCGGGAATTGTCACGCGTGCCCTGGCGAGGAGACGGATTCGATGAGCGCGATCGAGGAGCGTGCGGCAATGACGTCGCCGCGCGACGGCCTGGATGAGCTGCTGGCTGCCCAGCGCCGGTCTTTCATCGCCGATGGCCCGCCCGATGTCGCACTGCGCCGCAATCGTATTGACCGGTTGCTCGCGATGGTCTTGGACAACTCCGAGGATTTCGTCGCTGCCACCGCAGCCGATTACGGGTCGCGGTCGCGGTCGGCGGCGTTTCTCTCCGAGATTCTCGGCATGCTCTCGGTGGTCGAGCACACCAGGGCGCATGTGCCGCAGTGGATGCGTGCGACGAAGCTGATGCGAGCAGCTCGTTTCGCGGGGCTGCGCGCCGAGGTGCTGCCCAGTCCGCTCGGCGTGGTCGGCGTGATCGGTCCGTGGAACTTCCCGATCCAATTGACGGTGCTGCCCGCGGCGGCGGCATTCGCCGCCGGCAACCGGGTGATGATCAAGATGTCTGAGGTCACCCCGCGCACCGCCGAGTTGATGGCGGTCACCGCACCGAAGTATTTCGACGCGACCGAACTGCAGGTGGTGACCGGGGGACCGGAGGTGGCCGCAGCGTTCGCCGGCCTGCCGTTCGACCACCTGTTCTTCACCGGCTCGCCCTCGGTCGGGAAGCTCGTCGCGCGGGCCGCCTCGGACAACCTCGTTCCCGTCACCTTGGAGCTGGGCGGCAAGAACCCGGTCGTGGTGGCCCCCGGCGCCGATCTGGAACGGGCGGCAAGTCGAATCGCCCAGGCGCGCATGGTCAATGGCGGTCAGGTGTGCGTCTGTCCGGACTACGTCTTCGTGCCCGATGCGCAGGTGGATCGGTTCGTCGAGGTGGCACGCAAGACCTTGAGCGACCTGTTCCCCAGCATCGTCGGCAATCCCGACTACTGCTCGTCGGTGAACCAGGCCAACTTCGACCGGGTGGTGGGGCTGATCGCCGACGCCCGCGCCCAGGGAGCCCGAATCGACTCCGTTGTGCCCGCGGGTGAGGTACTGCCCGATCCGGGCTCGCGCAAGGTCGCCCCGACCATCGTGCGCGACGTCGACGACCGGATGCGGATCGCGAGCGAAGAGGTGTTCGGGCCCGTGCTGGTAGTTCGCGGGTACTCCGCGCTCGACGAGGCGGTCGATCACATCAACGCCAACCCGTCACCGCTGGTGGCCTACTGGTTCGGGCCGGACGATGCCGACTTCCGGCAATTCGTGAGCCGCACCCGCAGCGGCGGGGTTGCCCGCAACGACTTTGCCGCGCACATGATCCCGTCCGACGCCCCGTTCGGCGGCGTCGGACGCAGCGGGACCGGCGCCTATCACGGTAAGGCCGGCTTCGATACGTTCAGCCACTACCGCTCGGTGGTGGGCAATGACCTGCCGTTCAGCGTCACCGGCCAGGCGGCCAAGCCGTTCACCGCCTCGATGCGGGTCAGCACCGACCTCATGCTGCGGCGGGCCCGCAGCCGAACCGCCGCCCGGCTCAAGAAGTTTCGCTGACCGCCTGCTCGCGGGCCCAGCGGTAATCAGCCTTACCGGCGGGGCTGCGCTCGATGATCGGGCGGAACACCACGGCCTTCGGAAGCTTGTAGCGGGCGATCGAGGATTCGGCGTGCCGGATAAGGGTATCGGCGTCGGCCTCAGCGCCCTCGGCGAGCGCAACGACAGCCACCACTTCCTGCCCCCAGCGTTCACTGGGGCGGCCGGTGACCACCACATCGCGCACCGCGGGATGCGAGGCGATCGCCGACTCGACTTCCTCGGCGAAGATCTTCTCGCCACCGGAGTTGATGGTGACCGAGTCACGACCGAGCAGTTCGATTGCACCGCCGTTCAGGTGGCGGGCCCGGTCACCCGGCGTCGCATAACGCACCCCGCCGATCACCGGGAATGTCGCCGCGGTCTTGACGGCATCACCCTTGTAACCCAGCGGCACGAAACCTCGCTGCGCCAGCCAGCCCAGCCCCTCGTGGCCGGCGGTCAGGACTGCGGTGAAATCCTCGGTCACCACACAGGTATCGGGTCCGGCGTTGAAAGTTCCGGTCGACACCGCACCGGGGGCTGACATGTGACTCATCTGCGCGCCGGTCTCCGATGACCCCACCCCGTCGACGACGATCAGGTTGGCCTTCGCGTCGATGAGTTGCTGTTTGACATAGGGAGTCAACTGCGCGCCTCCGTTGGCCACTACGGACAGAGACGACACATCGGCGGCGCCGCTCTTGATCGCATCGAGGAGCGGCCGTGCCATCGCGTCGCCGACGACCGTCGCCACCAGCACCTGTTCGCGTTCGATGGTGCGCACCACGTCGTCGGCATCGAAGTGGTCGACCACACTCGGGAACACCACGGTCTGGCCGGTGGTCACGGCCGTCATCGCACCCCATTGCGCCGCGCCGTGAATCAGCGGCGGGAGGATCAGTAGCTTGGTTCCGGGATTCTCCACTGCACGCCCGACGATCTCCTCGACGGACCCGGCCTTCTCGCCGGTCACCATGTTGCGTCCGCCGAACGCGGTCATGAAGATGTCGTGCTGCCGCCACAGCACGCCCTTGGGCATTCCGGTCGTACCGCCGGTGTAGAGCACGTAGAGGTCATCCGGGCAGGGCTCGACCGGCACCTCTGCCGAAGCGCCCTCGGCGACGATCGAGTCGTAATCCACTGCACCGTCGAGCAGTTCACTGCCGGAGCCGTCGGCGATCTGGATCAGCACCCGCAATCCCGGCAGGTCCGGGAGTACCTCGGCCACTCGCGGTGCGAACGCGTCGTGATACACCAGCGCGGATGCACCGGAATCGGCGAGCAGGTACTGCAATTCGTTCTTGACGTATCGGTAGTTGACGTTGAAGGGGGCGACCCGGGCCCGGAAGGAACCGAGCAGAGATTCGACGAATTCCGGCCCGTTGTAGGCGTAGATGCCGAGCAGATCCTGACCCACCTCGTGGCCGGCCAGCGCGCCACGTTCGGTCTGCGCCCCCAACCCGCGCGAATGCAGGTACGCCGCCAGGCGATTCGACCGGTCTACGATCTGGCGGTAGGTGAACCGACGGTCGCCCTGGATGATCAGCGGGCGGTCTCCGATGGCGGCCGTGACGGCTTCGGCTACGGCTGGGACGGTGAACTGCACGGTTTCTCCTCTTGGCGGGTCAGTGCTGCCAGGCGTGCAGCAGGTCTTCGGTGGTGGTGACGGTGGCCAGCAGAGACAACGTATTGTCGATGACCGCGTCGGCATAGGCTGTCGGAATTCCTGCCACTGCATCCCGTGGCAGCACCACCTGGTACCCGGCGTTGACCGCGTCCATCACCAGGTTGGTGATCGCGATGTTCACGGAGACGCCCACGGCCACGATGGTGCGTACCCCGAGGTTGCGCAGGATCGCATCCAGGTCGGTGCCGCCCATCGGACCCAGACCGTGCCAGCGAGCCAGCACGAGATCGTCTGGTTCCGGGCCGAATTCGGGAAGCAACGTGGCTCCCGGGCTGCCGGGCAGGATGCCGACGTCATTGCGGCCGATGGCGAAGATCTTGGCGTTGTGGTTGGAGCCCAACCCATCCGGGCGTCGCTGCACCAGGCAGTGCACCACCTGGGCCGAGACGGCCCGGGCTGCCGGTAACAGACGGGCGATGTTGGGTAGTGCAACGCGTCGGGCCTCGTCAGCGAGTGCGGCGAGTCCGGCGTCGGGGCCGACTACCGCGCCCTGGCATTCCTGGGTGACGATCGCGGTGTGCTCGGGTGCCACCAGTTCGGTCAGACTGGGCCTCATGCGTGGACGGCGGGCTGGTTGTCGGAGACGGGCGGGACGTCACCGGGTGGGGCGGGGGGAACCTCGTAGAACTGAGTGGCCCACTTGCGCATGGCCATATACGGTTTCGCGTCGATCTTGGCCAGCGGAGGATGCTCGACATACTTCTGGTAGCGCCAGATGTCGCAGTCCTCCCACACGGTCTTGAGGAACTGCTTCTCGACCTTCTTGCGCACGTGTTCCGGTGGGACATCGGACCCGGCAGCTGTGCCTGATTCTTTGGGCCACCAGATCGAATAGAACATGTCCGACACCTCGTCATCGACCGGCGTGCAGGCGAAGATCAACCGGTGGTTGGACGAACCCTCGAAGGCGCTCATGGCGAACCCGAGCCCGGAGAAATGGCTGTGAATCCGCAGCGCCATCTGGTTCGGATCGTCACTGCGGGCATCGGGCCAGCCCGTGAGGAACCGCCATTCCTCGTCGACGTGTTCCCAGTGCAGGCACACCGGCGTCACCGTCGCGCCGTGCACGTAGCGGAAATGTGAACTGTCGGGACCGTTTTCGGCCACGATCTGTGGATGGACCGGGATCGCTTCGGCCCGGCTGGAGAACTCCGGGTAGGGCCGGTAGTACGCATTCGGATCGGTTTCGAACTGCGGGAACTTGTGGAAGATGTCGGGCAGTTCCCATTGCGGTTCCAAGCCGGCGGGCTGGTACCACATGAAGATGCAGCCGTACTGCTCCTTGACCGGGTAGGAACGCAGTCGCAGGCCGCGGTTGGGCTTGTCGGGTTGATAGGGGATATAGGTGTTGTTGCCCTCGGGGCCCCACCGCCATCCGTGGAACGGGCACTCGACGCAGTCGCCGACGACCTTGCCGCCGTGACCGATGTGGGCACCGAGGTGCTTGCAATGCGCTTCGAGCACATGCAGCTTGCCGGACTCGTCGCGGTAGGCGGCGAGGTCCTCGCCGAAGTACTTCAGCGCCTTCACATCGCCGACCTCGTACTCGGCCGACCAGCCGATCATGAACCAGCCGGTGACCTTCCAGGTGAACGGCACTTTCATGACCACTACCCTCCCGTTTCCACTGCCTTCGCAATAGGTACGGAAGACATTACAGTAGTGGTTACCGCACGGGAAGCGCGATCGGGTCGGTCTCCTGTGGGTGACCAGCGGGGGGTGCAGTACTTATCCGAACTGGGTGATGCCGCCGTCCACGACCAGTGACTGCGCGGTGATGTATGCAGACTCGCCGCTGAGCATGAAGACGGTGGCGTAGGCGATGTCCCATGCGGTGGCCTGGCGCCCCAGCGGCCAGCGGATCTTGGATCTGCGTGCTACGGAAGCATCGCCGACCCGTCCGAGAGGGGTGTCGACCGGCCCGGGTATCACATGGTTGGCGCGGATGCCGCGGGGTGCGCCCTCCAGGGCGACGTGCCGGCACAGCCCGAACAGCGCGGCCTTGGACGCATCGTAGGCGGGAATTCGGGTGCCGCCCTTCACGCCGGCGACAGAGCCGATGAACACAAGGGCGCTCCCGTCAGCCAGCAGGGGCATTGCGGCCCGGGTAACGAGGAAGTGCGATCGGACGTTGAGGGCGAAGAGGTCGTCCCATAACTCGGGCGAGGTGCCTGCGAGTCCCTGCCCCGTACCGAATCCGACGTTGGCGACCACTCCGTCCAGTCCGCCGAGCTTCTCATGGGCCTCGAGAACCAGACGTTCACACGCCGTGGCATCACGCACGTCGGCGACCACGGCGATGCTTTCGCTGCCCTCCTGCGCACACATATCGGCGGTTGCTGACGCGGCGGCCTCGTCGATATCGACGCACACCACCTGGGCGCCCTCACGGGCAGCCAGCACCGCGATGGCGCGACCGTTGCCGACCGTGACCTCCGGGTCGTTCGACGGGCGTGACCCGGCACCGATGACGACGACGCGGCGGCCCGCGAGCCTGCCACGGCCGGGTGCGCTGCCTGCTGATTCGGGACTGAGTGTCATGGCCGAAACCTACCAGTCATGCTGTACGAATGTACAGTGTGGAGATGACGTCAGATGAGCACCCGGGAGCAGGCCCTCGGATAGCGCCGGTTCCTCCGGCGGATTGGGATGAGAAGGCCGTTGGCGCAGTGGTTTCGGCGTTATCGGAAGCGGCGGTGCGCGAGTTTCGGAAGGTGGGTGCGGCGCCGAATGTGCTGGCGACGATGGTTCATCATCCGGCACTGGCCGAGGCCTTCAACAGATTTGGCAGTGTGCTGTTGCGCGAGCCTGTGATCGGCCACCGGGAACGCGAGTTGATGCTGCTGCGGGTGGCTTGGCGAACCCGCGCGCAGTACGAATGGGTCCACCACGTGCGTCTGATTACGCAGTATGGGCTCGACGCTGACGATGTGCAGGGTGTGATCGACGGTGTGTGCGATCGCTGGTCGCCGCTGGAGTGTGATCTTGTCGACGCGACCGATCAGTTGCTCGATACCTATCGCATCGACGATGCGACCTGGGGTCGGCTGGCCCGGCATCTCGATGAACGCCAGTTGGTCGAATTGCCATTCATTGTTGGCGCATACACCTGCCTGGCAATGGCATTCAACAGCTGGAACCTTCAGGTGGAAGGCGGTGTCGACGTGAGCGCTGTCCCACCTCTGCCGGGCTGATTTCCGATTGCGATGTGCCAAGCCCCATGAATATTGTACGGTCGTACAGCGCGTCGGCGCCGGCAACTGAGGAGGGGCACATCATGACCAGCTTTGACTACATCATTGCGGGAGCGGGATCCGCCGGATGTGTGCTGGCCAATCGCCTCACCGAGGATCCCGGCGTGCGCGTCCTGCTGCTGGAAGCAGGTGGCGCTGACCGCAATCCACTGTTCTTGGTTCCCAAGGGATCCGGCAAGCTTTTCGAGAGCCCGAAGCACATGTGGCACTACCAGACGACGCCGTTTGGTCCGGATGGTCACTCCGAGCAATGGATGCGCGGCAAGGTGATCGGCGGTTCGAGTTCGATCAACGGAATGATCTACAACCGGGGGAGTCGCGCCGACTGGGACGAGATCGAGAGGCTCGGCAACAAGGGGTGGGGTTGGGGTCAGATGCTGCCCATCTTCAAGGGTTTCGAGGACAATGTGTTCGGGCCCTCTGCCACCCGTGGATCCGGCGGCCCGCTGCATATCTCCGTGCCCCGAGATCCCGATCCCCTGTGTGATGAGATGGTCGCGGCGGGGGAGGCGCTCGGACTGGCGCGGGTACAGGACATCAATGAGTCGGATGGCGAACGTATCGGGTATGCCACATCGACGATCAGGAACGGCCGGAGGGTGAGCGCCGCGACGGCGTTTCTGAAGCCGGCTCTGCATCGCCCCAATCTCACCGTTGCGGCCAACACGGTGGTGCAGAAGCTCGTGTTCGAGAGTGGCCGGGCGGTCGGAGTCGAGGTTGCACGCTGCGGTGTGACCGGGATGATGCGGGCCACCCGCGAGGTGATCGTGTCGCTCGGCAGCCTCAATACCCCCGTACTGCTGCAGTTGTCGGGGATCGGTCCGCGTGAGGTGCTTACCTCCGCAGGTGTCGAGGTGTACTTGGATCGAGACAAGGTGGGTCGGGGTCTCCGTGAACATCGATGCGCCACCATGCGGTTCCAACTCAAGGAAGATCTCGGCTACAACCGTCTGCTATCCAGTTTTGTCGGCCAGGCAGTGACCGGCGCGAAGTACCTCGCCACACGTAAAGGCCCTTTGGCTGCACCGTCTTTCGACATTGTTGGCTTCGCGAAATCCCGGCCTGATGTCGAGCGTCCGGACGCTCAGCTGATGCTAGGTCCCTGGACGATACCGCCCTACAACCTCGGGGAGCCGGTGGCCATCGAGCGTCAGGCCGGGGTTTCCTGCTTGGGTATGGTGCTGCGGCCGACTTCGGAGGGTTCCATCGAAATCACCTCCGCCGATCCGCAGGCCGCGCCGCGGATCAATCCGAACTACCTTGGCACCGAATACGACCGCGCCGCCACCGCGGATCTGGTCCGCCGGATGCGCGCCCTGTTCGAGCAGTCGCCGATCGCCGAGCGGATCAGTCACGAGACCTACCCGGGGCCGATGGTTCAATCCGACGACGCGCTCGTCGACTCAGTGCTGACCGGCGGTTACTGCGGATACCACGCTGCCGGTAGCTGCGCCATGGGCCCCGACGATGACGATGTGGTCGATGGTCGGCTGAGGGTGCGCGGAGTCGAAGGGCTTCGCGTAGTGGACTGTTCGGTCCTGCCGACAATGGTCGCCGGAAACCTCAACGGGCCGATCATGGCGATGGCGTGGCAGGCGGCGGACCTGATCCTGCAGGGTCTCTGAGCTCGATCGAGGGCGACAGGCGGTCGGTGCGGTCGCAACGCCCGCCCATGTGCAGCGACAAAAGGAGAATCTTGTGGAATTTGTGGACCCGGGCCGTGATCTCGTAGCGGCCGTATCCGTGGCGGTGGCGGCAACTGCCGTGGCGGTGGTGGCGGCGGTACCAGCTCTTGCCGACCCCCGGGTACCCAACGACGTCTGGATTCAATGCACCGGATTCTCCGGGCCCAATACGCAGTGGCCGCATGCGCTCTCGGGATGTGCTTCTCGGAGTTCGGACAACGGTTCGGGGCAGACGATGCGCACTGCGCCGGGAAGCGAGACGATCACGTGGGCTGCGCCGTTCGAGAGTGGTAAGAGCTTCCAGTTGGTCAACATCGCGAACACGGTGCTCGGGCCATCTCCCGATTGCCCGGCGGATCATCCGGTCAAGGCCAACGTGTCGGGCAGCATCGAAGCCGGCGGCCAGTACGGCGGATCGTCCGTCACCGCTGTCATCTGTGCCAACGCCACCGACTTCCTGCTGCAACCCGGAACATTCTTCGTCATTCACAAGAATTGATGCGCCTCGGCGCCTCGGCTATGCGCACGCAATCCGGATGCTATACGATCGTACAGGCCGCTTGTTTGACATCCACTTGTCGGCACGGCTATCGCCCAACCCCAAGGAGTTTCATGACCAGCCGATTCTCGCTAGAGGGCCGAGTGGCCGTCATCACGGGTGGCGGCACCGGAATCGGCCGCGGAACGGCACTCGTGCTCGCGGAACACGGTGCCGACGTGGTGCTTGCGGGACGGCGCCCCGGCCCGCTGGAGGCGACTTCGAAGGAGGTCGTCGATCTGGGGCGCCGGGCACTTCCCGTGTCGACCGACGTCACCACCGCGGACGCCTGCGACGCGCTGATCGACAAGACGGTCGGCGAGTTCGGGCGAGTTGACATCCTGATCAACTGTGCCGGCGGCGCAGAGACGAAGTCGATCATGAGATTCCCGGAAGACGAATTCGAACGGGTGCTGGCGCTCAACTTCAAGGCCGTCTGGCATCTGTCGAAGGCTGCTGCCCGCCTGATGATCAGTCAGGGTAAGGGATCAATCGTCAATATCTCCTCTGGCGCAGGCCTATTGGCGATGCCTCAGGCGGCGCCTTATGGCGCCGCAAAGGCTGCCGTGAACAACCTGACGGGATCAATGGCAGCCGCCTGGGCCAAGAAAGGTGTGCGGGTCAACGCGATCGCCGTCGGTGCGGTGCGGGCTGCGACACTGACCGACGATGCGGCACGGTACGGCCTCGATCCCGAGGCGATCGCCTTGACCAATGGACTGGGTCGACTCGGCGAGCCTGACGAAATCGGCTACGGTGCCCTGTTCTTCGCGTCTGACGCCTCCAGCTTCTGCTCCGGTCAGACGCTGTACATGCACGGCGCGCCGGGGCCTGCAGGGGTATGAACGCATGCATGTGGACCCCGACAGAACTTGTCGGGGTCCACACGCATTTGACGCTGTGTGCGGTTACTTGACGGCGAATCCGGCGTCGACCGGCAGCGTCATCCCCGTGATGTAACGGGCGGAGTCACCGATGAGAAACAGCACGGCGTTGGTCACGTCGATGGGTTCCACGAACGGGACGGGAAGCAAATTCCCCGACATGGCACTGGAGTCGGGGTTGGCCTCGAGAACGCGCGCCATGTGATCGTTGAAGATCATGGGCGTCGCGACGCCCGTCGGATGGATTGAGTTGACCCGAATATGGTGCGGTGCGTAGGCATAAGCAGCCGATCTCATCAGGCCGACGACACCATGCTTGGATGCCGCGTAGGCGAAGGTGGACGCACTGCCGTCACCGCCTCGGCCCACGAGTCCCTGCATCGAGCTGATCAGGACGATCGATCCGCCGGTCTGCTTGCGGATGATCGACGGCGCGGTGGTCGCGATGGTGTGCCACGCGCCGTTCAGATTGGTGTCGACGATATCCCGGTACACCTGGGCGTCCATCGGATCCGTGAGCCCCATCCCGACTACGCCGGCGTTCGCCACCACCACGTCGATGTCGCCGAATTCGGCTGTTCCCGAATCGATTCCTGCCTGAAGCTCGCCTAAATCACGCACGTCGGCGACGACTGTCTTGATGCGGCCTCCGGCCTCGGTCACCAGGCGGGCGGTCTCGTCGAGGTCGGAGGGTCTGGCCAGCGGATAGGGGATGGACTCGACATCGGCGCAGCGGTCGATGGCAATGATGTCGTACCCCTCGGCTGCGAGTGCCACGGCGTGGCTGCGTCCTTGGCCGCGGGCAGCGCCGGTGATGACTGCGACCCGGGTGATTGTCGCGGTCATATCAGGAGACAACCGCCGGCATGCTGTCCCACCCGCGCACGGTCGAGGTACGTGATCGTCGTGCTCCCGACATGTTGATCTCCCACTCGGGCCACCGTTTGAGCACCTCCTCGAGAGCCACCCTGCCTTCGAGGCGCGCCAGGGGTGACCCCACACAGAAGTGCGGTCCGCGCCCGAACGTCAGATGGCCGCCGGGCTTGCGGTGAACGTCGAACTTGTCAGGGTCGTCGAAATGTCGTTCATCGCGGTTGGCCGAGGCAAGCATGAGCAGCAGGGGCTTCCCGGCGGGCACGACCTGTCCCTGGAAGGCGACATCGTCGTTGGTGATGTACCGCGCGACGTGTGGGCCCGGTGGCTCGTAACGGAGTAGCTCTTCGATCGCCGTCGGGATGAGGGCGTGATCTTCGGCCAATTCCTTGCGCTGCTCGGGGTGTTCGGCCAACACCTTGCCCATCCAGCCGAACAGACGGCCTGTCGTCTCGACACCCGCGCCGGCGACGACGGCCAAGAACACGATGAGCTCCTGCTTGGCCAGTTTTCGGGTGGTTCCGTTCTCGTCGACGAACTCGACATTGAGCAGTTCGGTGATCAAGTCGTCGGAGGGGTTCTTCTCGCGCCATTCGACGTATTCGCCGAACATCTCACCGGTGAAGTAGCGGTCTTTCTTGATCTCCATCGGCTTGCCCGGCTCGTTGCGCAATACCTGATTGGCATGCTCGCGAACCGCAGGCTGCTCGGCGTCCGGGATGCCGGCGAGCATGCCGATCGTGCGCATCGGCAGCTCGGCGCCCAGGTCCCCGACGAAGTCGAACCGGTCTCCACCGACGAGTGGGTCCAGGCAGGCGACGCAGAACGCGCGGATCTTATCTTCGATGGCGCGCATCTTCTTCGGTGTGAATGCCCGGGACACGATGGCCCGGTGGATCGTGTGAAGTGGCGGATCCTCATTGATGAATATCCCCGGAGGCATCACCGGGTCCGTCATGACGACTTCGAGGATGTCGCCTTTGGCTGAGCTCAGCCGGGCAGTGTCTTTGAGGGCCGCATCCACATCGGCGTAGCGACTGATACCCCAGAAGTCGTGCCGCTCGTTGTAGTACACCGGGCACTCGTCACGCAGCCGCCGGTATGTGGGATAGGGATCCAGGTCGATGTCGAAGTCCCATGGGTCGTAATACAAATCGGTCAACATCGGCTCCTCGGCAAGGGTTGTCCACGCACGTGTGACGCGTCTGCTGTACGACTGTATAGGATGGCTCGATCGGCCGGCAACCATTTCGATGGCTCCGCACTGTTGTGTGGCGATCTGGCATCAGCTATACATATGTACAGCATTGTTCGATGCCGGCCACAGATGAGGAGCCGTGTGAGTTGAGTCGTACAGCAGTGGTGACCGGCGGTGGGTCCGGATTGGGCCGGACAATCAGCGCCAAACTCGCGGCCGATGGACACCGGGTAGCGGTGATGGATGTCAACGCCGAAGCAGCCGAGAAGGTGGTCGCCGAAGTACGGGCAGCCGACGGGATGGCCGCAGCGGTAGCTGTCGACGTATCGGATGAGTCGTCGGTGATCGATGGATTCAACGTTGTCCGTGACACTTTCGGCCCGGTGGAGATTCTCGTGACCAGTGCCGCGATTGCGGGTTTCACCCGGTTCGACAAAATCACCCTGGACGAGTGGAACCGTTATCTGGCGGTCAATCTCACCGGGACGTTCCTGTGTGCCCGCGCCGCCCTCTCCGATATGGTCGCCGCCGGCTGGGGCCGCATCGTGACCATCTCATCGGCGGCCGGTCAGCAGGGCGCTCCCCGCCAGGGGCACTACTCGGCGACCAAGGGCGGGGTCATCGCGATGACCAAGACCATCGCGCTGGATTACGCCAAGAAGGGCATTACCGCCAATACCGTTCCGCCGTTCGTGATCGATTCGCCGATGCTGCGCAAACAGCAAGAAGAGGGCAAGCTGCCCCGAACGGAACTTCTCACGCAAGCCATTCCGGCCGGGCGTCTCGGAGCCGGGACCGACGTCGCCGCGGTGTGTTCCTTTTTGTGTTCTGACAGTGCCGGTTACGTGAACGGGCAAGTGATCGGTGTCAACGGCGGGGCCGTCGTGTGATGGCGACACATCGGACACTCCTGGGAATGTCATTGTTCGGGGAACGAGGTGAGAGATAGCGTGCGCATCAGAGTGGATTCTGAGCGGTGCCAGGGGCACACGCTATGCGCCATGATCGCCACGGAGTCGTTCGAACTGGACGACGTGGACGGTCATGCCCGTGCCGTCGTCGAAGACGTTCCCGACGAACACCGAGACGGGGTGCTGGAGGCGGTCAACTCCTGCCCGGAACAAGCCATCGAAGTCCTTATTGACCGAGTGGCTTCGGCTCGTGCAGCTCATGGCCGACGAATGGGGAAATGACGTGAGCACCTTGTCCGACAGCGCTGCCGACTCCTCGAATCACGCTGGGCCGCCGCGCTTCCACTTCGACCGACACCGGTCGGACTACCGTGAGAACTTCCTGGACATCACCCACGAGATGCAGCGCAAGTGCCCGATCGCCTGGACCGATACCTACGACGGCCACTGGGTCGCTGCCGGTAGTAGCGAGGTCTTCGAACTCGCACGGTGTCCACACATCTCCAACGACCACGACGTGCACAACGAACGGCGCGGGTACAAAGGCATCTCCATACCGCTGATGGTCGATGCGGAGAACTTCCGCGGCGGAATGCTGGAGATGGATGACCCCGAACACCGTTTCTATCGCACCGCGCTGAATCCGTACCTCTCACCGGCGGCGGTGCGGCGCTGGGAACCCTTCGTCGATGAGATCGTTCGGGCATGCATCGATGACCACATCGAGAGCGGGCAGATCGATTTCGTCGACGATCTGGCCAACGTGGTGCCGGCTGTTTTGACCCTGGCCATGCTCGGGGTGCGGCTGGACAAGTGGACGCTCTACAACGAGCCTGCGCACGCTTCGGTGTACACGCCGCCTGACTCGCCGGACGCCGCACGCGTGCGTGAACAGTACATGGCCATGGGCGTAGACCTGTTCACCAATCTGGTGGAGATACGGGAACAACCCCGACCGGGAATCATCGACGCCTTGGCGAATCTACGGATCGACGGCGAAGCACCCCCGGATATCGAACTGATCGGGATGCTCAATCTGCTGATCGGCGGAGGTTTCGACACCACGACAGCCCTCACCGCGCATGCCCTGGAGTGGCTCGCCCAGAATCCTCGTGACAGGACACGCCTCAGCACCAGCCGTGCGGATCTGCTGAATCCCGCCACCGAGGAATTCCTTCGCTATTTCACTCCGGCACCCGGTGATGCCCGGACGGTCGCGCAAGATATGAACCTCAGTGGCGCGGTGTTGCAGGAGGGCGAGCGACTCTGGCTGTCCTGGGCTATGGCCAATCGTGATCCTGCCGTGTTCAGCGATCCCGACGAAGTGATTCTCGACCGAAAGGGCAACCGCCACTTCAGCTTCGGTCTCGGCGTACACCGGTGCATCGGCTCCAACGTGGCACGGACCGTCTTCAAGTCGATGCTCACCGCCGTGCTCGACCGTATGCCGGATTACCGATGCGATGCAGCGGGCACCGTCCACTACGACAGCATCGGCGTCATTCAGGGCATGCGTCATCTGCCGGCCGGCTTCACGCCGGGAAAACGGCTGGGACCCGGTGTTGCCGAGACCGTGGAGAAGCTGCAGTTCGTCTGTGATGAACAGGGACTCGCGCGGCCGATCACGGAATTCAAAGAAGCAGCGAAGATTTCCGACTGAATCACGTCTGGAAGGGCAAGAATGACCAGCACCACACCGGTCGCCGTCGTAACGGGAGCCAGTCGAGGCGCCGGCGCAGGCATAGCTCAGGCGCTCGGCAGCCACGGCTGCACCGTCTATGTCACCGGGCGCACCCGCGACAGCACCCCGAAACGCCAAGCGGGCACGATCGACGAGACCGCCGCCCGCGTAACGGCCGCAGGCGGAACCGGGATCGCAGTCGCAGTAGACCACGGCGATGACGGTCAGGTCGAGGAGATGTTCGGGCAGATCGCGCGCGACCACGGCCGGGTTGACATCCTGGTCAACAACGCGGCGATCATCCGCGACGAGATGATGGGCCGGACCAAGTTTTGGGAAGAGCCGATCAACGTGATCGACACGTTCGACGTCGGATTGCGCAGCAGCTATGTTGCCACCGTCCACGCGGCACCGCTGATGCTCCCGCAACACAAAGGGCTCGTTGCCTTTTCGTCGTCGTCAGGTGCCGTGCACTACGCATTTGGTCCTGCCTATGGCGTGCCGAAAGCGGCGACCGACAAGATGGCCGCTGACATGGCCTTCGATCTGCGCGAGTTCGGCGTTGCCGCGGTTTCGATCTGGATGGGTTCACTGCTTACCGACCGAGTTCGCAAGATCATCGCCGCCAAACCCGAGAAGTTCGGGCACATCCTTGATACCGCTGAAACACCCGAGCTGACGGGGCATGTCATCTGGGCGCTGTACAACGATCCCGATCTGATGGAGGTCACCGGGCAGACACTGATCGGCGCGGAACTCGCCGTCAAGTACGGCATCGCCGATGAGGATGGCCGTCAACCACCGTCGTACCGCGACATGTTCGATGTGCATCCGCCCCGCCAGTACACGCACGTGATGCGTTGAGGGTGTGGCGATGCGTATCGGCTTGACCGGCAGCGGATCGACGGTCGACAAGATCATCGGTCAGGCTCAGCAGGCCGAGGCCGACGGATTCAGTGCGCTGTGGTACGCCAGCGCTGTCGCGGGGGATCCCTTGGTGGCCATGGCGATCGCCGGACGTGCGACCTCATCGATAGAACTCGGCACCGCAGTGTTGCAGACCTATCCATGTCATCCGCTGTTGCAGGCAAACCGGGTTGCGGCCGCGTCGAATGCGATGGGCAGACCAGGTTTGACTCTCGGCATCGGACCCTCCCACGAGCCGGTGGTACGCGACGTTCTCGGTCTGTCCTACGCACAGGCCGCCCAGAACACCGACGAGTACCTCCGCATCCTCGCCGCCCTGTTGCGCGCCGAGGACATCGACGTCACGGGAGAACACTGGTCGTTGCGAAGCCACGGCCGGATGGTCAACGTCGACCAACGAGTGCCCGTTCTGCTCGCGGCCCTCGGGCCGAGAATGGTGCGTATTGCGGGTGAGCACGCCGACGGTGTGGTGCTGTGGATGGCAGCCCCCAAGGCGATCGAAACACATATTGCCCCGGGCCTTTTCAAGGCGGCAAAGGAAGCCGGACGACCAGCATCCCGGATCGTGGCCGGACTTCCCGTCGCGGTGCACTCCGACACCCGCGAAGCGCGCCAGGCGGTCGCGGCAACCTCGGAGGGCTATGCCGGCATGGCCAACTATCAGCGGATCATCGAGGCGGGTGGGGGATCGTCGGCAGCCGATCTCGCCATTGTGGGCGATGAGGATGCAGTGCGCGCCGGCCTGCAACACCTACTCGATGCCGGTGCGACGGACATCTGGGCTCAACCTGTCGCGGTCGGCGCTGACCGCGACGCACGGCGGGCATCTCTGCGTCGAACGCACGGTCTTCTGCGCGAACTCGTGCAGGAATGAAAATCGAAACGAGGTCGCAATGCCGGAACGGATGATCTTCACGCCGGCGGCTATCGGAGCATGTTCAGCCATGGATGACCCGCAGGAGGAGACATAGTGCAGCTCGACTTCGCTCCGACGGTGGAGGCATTCCGCGCCGAGTTCGTGGAATTCTTGGACACGCATCTACCGGATGCCGCGCTCGCAGCCACGGAGCGTTCGTCGTCGAGCGCGCACGTTCCGGAATGGGCGCGACAATGGCAGCGCCTGATGTTCGACAACGGTTGGTTGCAACCCGGATACCCGCCCGAGTTCGGGGGTCGCAACGCGACCGTCGTTCAGCAGTACGTGTACTTCGAGGAACTCTCTCGCCGTCGGGTGTATCAGACGTTCAATCCCCAAGGTGTGGGAATCATCGCCGCATCACTCATCCACTTCGGAACACCGGAACAGCAGAGTCGTTGGGCGATACCGATTCTGCGCGCGGAAATGACAGCGGCGCTGGGAATGAGCGAACCCGGGGCCGGATCCGATCTGGCGTCATTGCGTACCCGTGCCGTACGCGACGGCGACCACTTCGTCGTCAATGGTCAGAAGGTATGGACGTCCGGCGCACACGACGCTGACGTGCTGTTCACCCTGGTCCGAACTGATCAGAACGCACCGAAACACAGGGGCATCAGTGTCCTGCTGATCCCCACCGATCTGGCGGGCGTGACCCGCCGGCCGTTTGCATCAGCCTGCGGCCCTGACGACATCGATTTCAACGAGGTGTTCTTCTCCGACGCGCGTGTGCCCGTCGACAATCTCGTCGGTGAACTCAACGGGGGATGGCGGGTGGCCAGCGGCTCACTAGGCCATGAGCGGACCCTGCTGTGGCTGAGTTACGCCGACCGGTTGCACGAGTTCATCGAGGACTGGAGACCTGCGTCGGACCTGGACCGCGACGCCTATGCGACGTTGGTCATGGACGACTGGGCGCTGCGCCTGATGGGTTCAGCGGAGCTCGCCAGAGCCGCCCGGGGAGTGGACGACCCGTCCAGGATGTCGGTGCTGAAACTGATGGGCTCCGAGGCGATTCAAGCGGCAGCCGAGGCCGCCTTCAACAATTCGGGTACCGACGCGCTTACCGATCCCGCTCAGACGGGTTCCTTCTCGCCCTACCACCTCGAGAGCTACACCAGTAGTTGGTTCACCCGCTACCTGCGCAGTTTTGGAGCGACCATCGCCGGTGGAACATCAGAAATTCAACGCAACATCATCGCCCAACGCACACTCGGACTGCCGCGCGCTTAGCCCGCGGATGGCCTAGCGCGCGGTCTGTGTCTTACGCCGGCGTGGCGCAGCTTTCTTCTTCGGTGAGACCGGCGGCTCAACGAGGTCCAGGTAGCGTTCGAACGCTTCGATGACCTCCGCATGTGCGGTTTTGACGCCGATACCTTTCTCGAGGTTGAGGAACTTGGGCAGCCCGGAGATGAGCACCTGCAGTGCGGGCAAGGAGAGGTCCCCGATCGGCCGAGCGTCCTCGCCGAACTTGGCTATCAGTGCGTCGAGTTGCATCTTGCGCACATTTTCGGTGACCTTGGCGATCTCGGTGCGGATCGATTTGCGATGGTTGCCCAGCGCCATGAACTCGGTTATCAGGGCACCGGTGGCCTCATCCCAGCTGTACTCCCATACGGCTCGCAGCGGATCGTCTGCGCGTGATGTGAGTAGCTCGGAGAGGTGACTGATCCCGCGTTCGGAGTACCGCCGGATCGCGGCGACGAAGATGTCGTCGAGGGTGGGGAAGTAGTACTGCACCAAACTGGGAGTCACCTCGGCCTTTGCGGCCAGCGCACGGTACGTGACGCTCGCATAGCCCTCGCTGAGCATCATCCGCTCGACACAATCCAGCAGAGTGTCCCTGGTCTTGGACGTTTCGGCGCCCACCCGTCGCGACGATGCTGCCATGGTCTCCTCGCTCGGTCGATACAAGCATTTTGACACTCGATAACTGCTGTACGGTCGTATAGTCTAATTCGGGAGTTGTCTACGCACGTGAACGTGCGTCCGAGACACGCGTTTCCTTCACCTGACTGAGCAGGAGTTCCGATGACCGTCGATTCCGCCCTGAATGGGCTTCAGCGAGATGTGCGGTATCTGCTGGACCGAACCGAGATCCTCGACTGCGTTGCCCGCCATGCCCGTGGATGCGACCGGCACGACATCGACCTCATAACTTCGGCTTACCATCCTGACGGCGTCGATGAACACGGTCATGCCGTCAATGCGGGAACCGACTATGGTGCATGGGCCAACGAGACCCACGCTGAAACATCCCGCGTGCACACCCACAACATCACCACGCACACCTGTGAGATCAACGGCGACACCGCGCATGCGGAGAGTTACGTGATCGTCGTTCTGATCGGAATCGACGGCAAGAGTGCCCAATTCATCACCGGACGTTACATTGACCGGCTGGAGCGCCGAGATGATCAGTGGCGCATCTCCGTTCGCCGATCGACCGTAGAAGGAATGTTCCTCGCCGATGCACGGGTGCTGCAGTCGTCCTTCTTCACCGAGAAGGGCTATCTCGTCGGCACCCGCGACCGAGCCGACCTGTCCTATGACCGTCCGCTATCCACGGAAACCCCGGCGCCGGCGCGTTGGTAGCGGTCTCCGACCGCGGCGGGTAGCGGCTGGTCCCCGAAGTCATTACGGTATACATTTCGGTGGCTACCGAGGAGGCGTTATGACCGACGACATCGAGGCGATCAAGCAGCTCAAGGCCCGGTATTGCCGGTTCCTGGACACCAAGGACATCGATGCGTGGCGGGGATTGTTCGTCGACGATGTCGTGGTGACACTCGACATGGCCGTGTCGACCGGGGGTGCCGATCCGCAGACCGCCCCACCGCTGAACAGCTTCGACGAGTTCTTCCCGGTGGTGTGGGGCGGTGTAGAGCATGCGGCGACGGTGCACCACTGTCATACCCCGGAGATCATGCTGACTTCTGACACCACCGCAACCGGCATCTGGGCGATGGAGGACATGTTGTACTTCCCTGATGGCGGTGAGCTGCACGGGGCTGGGCATTATCACGAGACCTATGAAAAGCGTGACGGCACTTGGCAGATCACCAGTCTTCACCTGACCAGGACCCTATTGAAGTTCAAGACTGCGTAGCCGGCACGCTGGCCGCGTGCGTAACACGGTGGCGGGAAATCGCGCGGATCACCGCCACAGCGTTACGAACGTGATGCCGAGACACCGCGCTCTGCAGCAGGATTCATTTCCTCGCTGAACGCCTTGATGTAATCGAGCGCGGCTTCCGGGCTGCTGCCGTCCACATGCACGACCGCCCAGGTGGCGCCGTGGTCTTCCAGTTCGGCGAGAACCTCACGCGCGCGACGCAGCGAGGCTTCGTCATCCAGCTCGACCGGTGGGCACACCACCTGGATGTCGACCGAGTCCGGGTCACGGCCGGCATCGGTGAGGCGGTTGCGCAATCGCTGCACGGCGGTGCCGAACTGGCCGGTGTCCTCGATGGCGGCGGTACGCATGGCCGACGCCATACCTGCCGCGGCGATGATCGGCATCCACCCGTCACCGTGTTCGACCACGCGCCGGATCGCGGCGGCGCCGTTCCCGCCGATCCAGATGGGTGGGTGGGGCCGCTGTAAGGGCCGTTGCAGCCAGACTGGCCCGACCGCCGCGAAATCAGCTCCGGAAGAAGGTGTTTCGGGTTCGGTCCAGATGGAGCGCAATGCGGTGAGGGACTCGTCGAGCAGTTCGGCGCGACGGTCGATGTCCACACCCACCGCCGCGAACTCGGATCGCAGGTAACCCGCGCCGACCCCGGCGATGAGCCGGCCGCCGGACACCAGGTCCAAGCTGCCGAGCGCCTTGGCCGAGAGGTACGGGTTGCGGAACGGCAGCACGTACAGATTGGTCATCAACCGGATATGCGTGGTGGCCGCGGCCATGAAGCTCAGGGCGGCAATCGGGTCCAGAGTGTTGTGGCCGCCGTTGTTCCGCCACTTGGCCGAAGGAGCCGGATGCTCGCTCAACGCGACCGCCGAGAACCCCGCCGATTCGGCCTGGGTGGCGACCGCGCGGATGACCTCCGGCTGCAGGAAATCGTCAGGTGCGGTGGGCAGCTCGCTGGGATATTCCAGGGTGTACTTCATCGATCTCCCCGTTTCGGCACGATACTGTAAGCATTACCGTAGCATCCATCGTTGGTCGTCAGACGGGATGGAGCAGGGATGGATCGCCGACGAAAAGTACTCGTGATGGGCGCCAGCGGAAACGTGGGCGCCTGCGTCACCCGCCAACTCGTCGAGCGCGGTGATGATGTGCGGGTACTGCTGCGTAAGAGCAGTTCCACCAAAGGCATCGACGGTGTCGAGGTCGAACGCTGTTACGGCGACATCTTCGACAGCGAGGCGGTGGCGGCGGCGATGGCCGACCGCGATGTGGTGTTCTACTGCGTCGTCGACACCCGCGCCCACCTGGCCGATCCGGCCCCGCTGTTCTCCACCAACGTCGAGGGCCTGCGCAACGTCCTCGACGTGGCGGTGAATGCCGACCTGCAGCGTTTCGTGTTCCTCAGCACCATCGGAACCATCGCGGTCGGTGACGACGGCGCGACCGTGGACGAGGACACTCCGTTCAACTGGGGCGGCAAGGGCGGTCCCTACATCGAATCCCGGCGCCAGGCCGAGGATCTGGTGCTGTCCTACGCCCGGGAGCGTGCCCTGCCCGCCGTGGCGATGTGTGTGTCCAACCCGTATGGGCCGCCCGACTGGCAACCCAGACAGGGCGCGCTCGTCGCGATGGCCGCGTTCGGCAAGCTACCCGTATACGTGAGAGGCGCCGGCTCCGAGGTGGTCGGGATAGATGACGCGGCCGATGCACTCATTCGGGCCGCCGAACACGGGCGGATCGGCGAACGCTACATCGTGTCCGAAAGGTATATGTCCCAGCGGGAGATGTTCACCACGGCCGCGCAGGCCGTCGGCGCCCGGCCGCCCAGATTCGGAATCCCGATGACCCCGCTGTATGCCTTCGGATGGTTGGCCGGTGTGTCGAATCGGTTGTTCGGCACCGATTTTCCGATGAACCTCACGGCCGCGCGGCTGATGTGGCTGACGTCGCCGGCCGACCACGGCAAGGCGGCCCGTGACTTGGGCTGGACACCCGCGCCGACCGCGGAATCCATCGCCCGCGCAGCACAGTTCTACGTCGACCGCAGGGACCGCAACGAGAAGGTCATCGACCTGTGAGTGCCCAGGACTCGGACTTCGCCTTTGATGCCGTAGTCGTCGGCGCCGGGTTCTCCGGCTTGTACGCGCTGCACCGGCTACGGGAGCAGGGCCTGCGGGTGCAGGTTTTGGAGAAGGCCGACGACGTCGGCGGGACCTGGCTGGTCAACCGGTATCCGGGTGCGCGCTGCGACATCGAGAGCATCGAATACTCCTACAGCTTCAGCGATGAGATCCAGCAGGAGTGGGTCTGGACGGAGACGATGCCGGCTCAGCCGGAAATCGAGGCGTATCTGAACTTCGTCGCCGACCGGCTCGACCTTCGCCGCGATATCGCATTCGATACCGAGGTCGTCGCGATGACCTTCGACGAAGGCACGTCGCACTGGACGGTCACCACCGCCGACGGTCAGACGCTGCGTACCCCGTTCGTAGTGGCGGCCACCGGAATCCTTTCGGTGCCCTTGGAACCCGACATTCCCGGAATGAGCCGGTTCACCGGAACGTCCCTGTTCACCAGCCGTTGGCCGCGCGAGGTCATCGACCTCACGGGCAAGCGCGTCGGGGTGATCGGCACCGGCTCCACCGGGGTGCAACTGATCCCGGTGGTCGCCGCGCAGGCCGCGCAGCTGACGGTGTTCCAGCGTTCACCGGCGTTCACACTGCCCTGGCAGGTGCGCGCGTTCGAGCCCGGCGAGCTCGACGGACTCAAGGCCGGATACGACGACATCCGCGCCGCCCAACGGCTCCATCCGGTGGGCGCGGCGCGGCTCAGTGCGTTCTCGGTGCTGCTCGAGATGCTTGCGCGGCCGCCGGTGAAATCGGCTTCACCCGAGGAGAAACGCCGCGCGGTCGAGGAACACGGCGTGATGGGCGCGCTCAACTGGGGCGATGTCTTCTTCGATATCGACGCCAACCGGATGGCCACCGAACTGTACGGCGAGGCCGTGGCCCGCATCGTCACCGACCCGCTGACTGCGGCATCGTTGACGCCCAGCCATCCGTTCGCGTGCAAGCGCCCGATCATCGACCAGGGCTACTACGAGACGTACAACCGCGACAACGTCGCCCTCGTTGATCTGCGCAAGGGTGCGATCCGCGAGGTGACGGCGACCGGGATATCCACCGAGCAAGGCGATTTCGACCTCGACGTGATTGTGTACGCCACCGGTTTCGACGCAATGACCGGCGCCTTGAGCCGAATCGACGTGCGTGGCCGCGACGGGTTGGTGCTGGGGGAGTACTGGGCCAAGGAAGGCGCCTTGTCCTACCTGGGCGTGGCCGTGGCAGGCTTCCCCAACCTGTTCACCATCCAGGGGCCGGGAAGTCCCTCGGCGGCAACGAACTTCGTGGCTGCCCTGGAGCAACACGTGGAGTGGATTGCGGACTGCATCGCGTACCTGAGGGCCGCCGGGCACCGCCGGATCGAGGCGACCCCACAGGCGCAGGCCGACTGGGTCGAGCACACCACAGCCCTGGTGGCGCCGACGGTGCTGGTGCACCCGAGCTGCAGCTCCTGGTACAACGGCGGCAATGTGCCCGGGAAGAAGCGGATGTACCTGGGCTACACCGCGGGGATCCCCGAGTACCGGCGCCGCTGTGACGCGATCGCCGCTGACGGCTACACGGGATTCACCGTTGCATAGGGCCGCCCGGATCGCCTGGGAGCTCGCTGGCGTGGTGCCGCGTTCTGTTTCAGCGCTCGCCGGCGCGCGGGATTGGCACGCCTTGTCGGTCACCGGGCTGCGCCAACTCGGCGAAGTGACGCTCGACGAGCTGGTGGTCACCGGTATGACGCTGACCGGACCGCCGCCGCAGTTACCGCGACCGCTGGGCGACTATCGGCAGGCTGCCGACGAACTCGGTGCACTCGGCATCGACGGGGCGCATATCTGCCCGGATTCCTTGCAGGCCAAACGCATCCGGCCGCGCCGGTTCGGTGCACTCACCTTCGACGAGCTGATCTTCGACCACGAGCCCGCGCTGCCGGCCTCGGTCCTGGCCGACGGGCACGGCGGTGCAGCCACCGCCAGGGTGCGGCTGTACCGATGTGGAGACTACGCGCGTCCCTGGCTGATCTGGGTGCACGGGGCCGGTCAGGGCGACTCGATGGATCTCCTGGTGGCCCGTGTGCGGCAGTTGCGCGACCTGGGATTCAATGTGGCGCTGCCGGTGCAGCCCGGGCACGGGCCGCGGCGCGGATCCTGGCCGGAGTATCCCGCCCGCGATCCGCTGGCCAATGTGGCCGGGATGATGCGCGCGGTGTCGGAGGTGCGGGCACTGATCGGCTGGCTGGAATCGCAGGCGTCGTCGATCGCGGTGGCCGGGCTGTCGCTGGGTAGCGCTGTGGCGGCACTGGTTTCGCATCTGGACTCTCGCGTCGGCGCAGTGGCGGTCTATACGCCCATCCTCGGCCTCAACACGATGATCGGCCTGCATCTGGGTCGCTGGGGAACGGCGGGGCGGGAGGCCGGCTTGCAGCTGCAGTCCGACACCGTGACGGCGCTGACCTCGGTGATCGATCCGCTGGGCACCATTCCGCAAACCGAGCGTCGCCTGATCGTCGGCGCCTGGCACGACCGGATGGCGATGCGCGATTCGGCACTGGCCCTCCACGAGCGGTGGGGAGGCGAATTGCACTGGCACGACGGCAGTCACATCGGGCATCTGTTCTCGCCCCAGGTGCAGGCTGCGACGAATCGATTCCTCGAACCGCTACGTGCCGTACTGTGAAATGATCCTGCCTCGAACACAATTCAGTTCGTGGTGCAGATCGACTTCCTCTGGCAACACCACCCAGTGGTAGGCAATGCCGAACACCGAGCCGGTGATGTCCTGCCGGGCGGCCTCCGGGTCGATGTCGGGCCGGATCGACCCGTCGCCGATACCGGTCCGCAAGCCAGCCGCGACTTTGAGCGCGGCCCCGCTCAGCTGTGCCCGGACGGCATCGCGCAGTGGGGAAGTGGTCTTGACCGCTTCGAACGCCGAGACGAACATCGCCCGCATCAGTGCCGGGTCCTCGGCGTGGATCTCGTCGATACGGTCGAAGTGTGCGAGCACCTGCTGCAGGCCGGTGGCGCCCGGTTCGGGATCGGGGTTCAGACGCACAACGTACGCCCCCTGGAAGGCCTCCAAGATGGCGTCCTTGCTGCCGTAGCGGGCATGAACCATGGCCCGGCTGTACCCAGCCCGTCGGCCGATCTCGGCGGCAGTAGTTGCCTCCCAGCCTTTTTCGACGATCAGCTGAGCTGCGGCCTGCAGCAGCCGTTGACTGGACATCTCGACGCGTTGCGGTTGGGTCAACCCGCGCTCAGGCGAAGGCACCATTGCATATTAGACGCACAGCAATTATGTTTTTTGTTTAGTGTCAAATAACTGATCTGGGAGTGCGATGGTGACCGACGTCCATGCTTCGGACTCCGCACGGATTCCGGCCGAAATCGACGCGGTGACCGCCGACTGGCTGACGGAGGCGTTGCGCGCCGACCCGGGCCTCCCAGCCACCGCCACTGTGACCGCCATGCGTGCCGAGCAGATCGCGATGGACAGCGGTTTCTCCTCACTGCTGTACCGCCTGCACCTCAGTGGCGATGGGGTGCCACCCACCGTGATCGTCAAACTGCCTGCCCAATCCGAGGCCCGCGGCGCCATGGACATGCTCGGCGGATACCGCCGCGAACTCGCCTTCTATCAACGGATCGCCGGGCACGCGCCGATCGCCACGCCGCACGTGTACACAGCCCTCATAGCCGAAGGTTCCGTCGACTTCGTTCTGGTGATGGAAGACCTGCAGCACTGGGTCAATGCGGACCACCTGGCCGGGCTTTCGCTCGATCAGGCGCGAGTAGCCATCGATCAACTCGCCGGTCTGCACGCGTGGTCGGTCACCGACGCCACCCCGGCGCTGGTCAGCGAATTCCCCAGCCTGGACACCCCGATGGCCCGCGATCTGTTCCTCCCGGCGTTCGGAATGGGATGGCAGGTCTACCGTGAGCACTCGTCGCAGGCCGTCCCGCCCGCGGTCGCCCGGTTCGCCGAGCGCTTCGCCGAACTGGCCCCGCAGGCACTGACCGCACTCACCGAGCGAACGATGCTGCTGCACGGCGACATCCGTGCCGACAACATGTTCTTCGACGGAGATCGCCTCAAGGTGGTGGACTTTCAGTTCGCCAGCCACGGGGCAGGCGCGGCCGACATCGGGTACCTGGTGAGCCAAGGGCTACCCACTGACTTACGGCGCGGCCAGGACCAGGCCCTGCTACGCGCCTATCTGGAGCAACTCGCCGGACACGGGCTGACCGACTATTCGTTCGACGAAGCCTGGCGTCATTACCAGTTCGCGGTGGCGTACCTGATGGTGCTTCCGGTCATCACGTTGGTCGGCTGGGATGCGATGCCGGAACGCTCCCGGCAACTGTGCCTGACATTGGTGGACCGCGCGGTTGCGACCGTCGACGAGATCAATGCCCTGGAGGTGTTCGCATGAGTGTGCGTACCGCCCGTGAGGTCGTCGAACTCTACAACTTGGTGGTGTGGAACAAACGCGACTTCGCTCTCGCCGAAGAGCTGATGGGCGACAGCGTGACTCGTCATGATGTGGGGGAGGCCCAGACACTCACGCATCAGCAGGCCGTCCAGCGCATCGTCGACCACTGGGCGATGTTCGAGACAATCCGGTTCGACCTCAACCTGGTGCTCGCCGGCGAGGACGGCGAGCACGTCACCATCGTCTATGAATCGCCGATGACCTTCCCCGACGGCAATTCCGTGACGATCAGCAGCATGGAGATCTTCCGCGTCGTCGACGGCCGGATCGTCGAAGTCTGGAATTGTGGTTACAAACAAGGAGTTTGGGCATGAGCGAACCGGTTCTCGATGAACTTGGCTACTACCTGTTGGCCGGTGCGGGCGGTGAAGGCCCGGCCGCCCTGATGGACGAGGCGCGCCGCGGTGAGGAACTCGGGTTCGGTACCGCGTTCATCTCCGAACGGTGGAACGTCAAGGAAGCGTCCTCACTCGTCGGCGCAGCCTGCGCGGTGACCGAACGCATGCAGATCGCCACGGCGGCAACCAATCACAACACCCGTCACCCGCTGATCACCGGATCGTGGGCCACCACGATGCACAGGCTGTCCCGGGGCAGGTTCACGCTCGGTATCGGCCGCGGCATCGCCGCGATGTACAACGCGTTCGGGGTACCTGCGGTGACCACCGCGCAGATGGAGGATTTCGCGCAGGTCATGCGCAAGCTGTGGCACGGCGAGGTGATCTTCAACCACGACGGTCCGATCGGCAAGTATCAGGTGCTCTTCCTCGACCCGGACTTCAAGGAGGACATCCGCCTGGCGATCGTGGCCTTCGGACCGCAGACCTTGGCCCTGGGCGGGCGGGAGTTCGACGACGTCATCCTGCACACCTACTTCACCCCGGAGACACTGCAGCGCGCGGTCAAGACCGTCAAAGACGCGGCCGAGCAGGCCGGCCGTGACCCCGACAGCGTGCGGGTGTGGTCCTGCTTCGCCACCGTGGGTGACCACCTGCCCGAGGAACTGCGGCTGAAGAAGACCGTTGCCCGGCTCGCCACGTATCTGCAGGGCTACGGCGATCTGATGGTGCGCACCAACAATTGGGATCCCGCTGTGCTGCAACGGTTCCGGGAAGATCCGGTGGTCACGTCGATCCCGGGTGGCATCGACCACAAGGCCAGTGCCGAGCAGATCGAGCACATCGCGACACTGATTCCCGACGAATGGCTGGAACCGTCGGCCACCGGATCGGCGAGCCAGTGTGTGGACCGCATCCGCCAGGAGTTCGACTACGGCGCCGACGCGGTGATCATGCACGGGGCAACCCCCGACGAGCTCGAGCCGATCGTCACCGAGTACCGGGCTACCAAGGTGTCACCGGGATCCGGGAAATAGGAAAAGCAGGGGCGTCATCCGCTCCCTGCCACTTCTAACATATGGCGCACCCGGGGTCTTGCGGCAAGACCCCGGTGGTGTTGTGGCGAGCGCGGGCGTCTCTACGAACTGATGCACGCCGGCCGCGGACTCTTGCTCGATCAGACCGACCGACTCTCGGTGGATGATTGGGCGGATCGCGTCGACCACGTCGTCGACGTCAGCGCCGAGCTGGATGTGCCCGCGGTGCTGCTGCGGCCCGATGGACATGTGGCGTGGGTCGGTGAGGATCAGCAGGACCTCGAGAGTCACCTGCCGACGTGGTTCGGCGCTGAGACGTGCTGATGGTTTGGGCACAGACGGTCCTGCGTGAGTGCGCGCAAGATGCCGATGAAACACGGCGTTTCGACCGGAAGACCCGCACGCTCGCGGTGCTGGGGCTACGGCGTGATCAGGGTGCGGGATACGGGCTCGGCGACCGCCTGACGGCTGAAGATGCCGTGCTGCAGGGTGACCAGCAGCGCGTTGCGGGTTTCCTCGGGTGAGATGAGCTCATCGAAACCGAGGTGGCCTGCGGACCGGAAGGACGCCTCCAGCTCCATCTTCTTGAGCACCTCCGTGTAATCCTCACCGGCATGGGTGGCGGCGCTGAGTGCCGCCGCGCCCATCGCGCCCATGGTCGCCCCGGGATAGGCGAACGTGGCGACCTGATCGTCAAACCCCAGCAGCGACATCACCATTGACCCGAACCCGAAGGCCTTGCGCAATGTCACGTGCAGTTTGAGGGTGGTGGCCGCGGTCTGGGCGGCGAACATGCGTGCCCCGCTGCGCAGCACTCCGCTGCGCTCGGATTGGCTGCCCGGCAGCATGCCGGGATTGTCGGCGAGGAACACGATCGGCAGGTGGAACGAATCGGCAACGGTGATGAAATGGGCTGCCTTGTCGGCGGCGTCGGCGTCGATCGAACCGGCCATCACCTGTGGCTGGTTGGCCACCACGGCGACCGGATAGCCGCCCAGATGGGCCAGCGCACAGATGATCGCGCGACCGAATTTCGGTTGCACCTCGAACCAGTCGGGGCGGTCGAAGATCTCGTCGATCACCGCGCGCATGTCGTAGATCTGGCGGTTGTCCCGGGACACGATGTCGAGAATCTCGGGGGTGGGTCTCGGGTCTGCGGTGTCATCGGCAAGCCGGGTCGGCGGATACGACCATGCGCTGGACGGGAAGTAGGACAGGTAGCGCCGGATGTCGTCGATGACCGTCTCGTCGTCCTCGGCGTAGTTGTGAATCACGCCGCTGGCCAGTGCCACGTTGGGACCGCCGAGATCCTCCTTCGAGATATCCTCTCCGGTCGACTCTTTCACCACCGGGGGCCCGGCGGTGAAGATCGCTCCCTGATGGCTCATGATGCTGAAGTCGCACACGGGCGCCACCAGGGCGCCGTGGCCGGCCGACGGACCGAGGATCGCCGAAACGGTGGGCACCTTTCCCGAACATCTCGCCTGGGCGATCAGGTCGGTCGGTGTGCGTCCGTAGTGCTCGCCGCTGGGGCGAAAACCCGCGCCCTCCAACAACATCACCAGTGGGATCTTGTTGCGCAGGGCCAACTCGGCGAGCCGATACCGTTTGGCGTTGCCGCCCGGGCCGATGCTGCCGGCCAGCGTGGTGAAATCCTCGGCTCCCACCATCACCGGTGTGCCGTCAATGCGGCCCGCGCCCGCTATGAGGCCGTCGGCGGCGATGTCGCCGCCGACCAGCGTCCCGAACTCCTGAAAGGTTCCGGGATCCAGCAGCCGTGCGATCCGCGCCCGGGCGTCGAGCTTGCCCTTGCCGTGGTGCTTGGCCAACCGCTCGGGACCGCCCATGCCGTGGGTGTGCTCACGGCGACGAGCAAGGTCCTCGAGTGTTTCCTTCCACTCCGGGTCGTTCGTCATGCCGGCGTCCTTGTCATGCCACTGTCCTCACTCGTCGCGCAGTGCCCTGGGGGCTCAGCCTACCGCCGTTGACCATACTGAATTGCTTACTGTAGCGTCGATCAGGTGGTCGGGATGCACATGGGCGGACAACATGGCAAAGGCGCGCACCAGCGATGAGTGACGAAGTTCCCCGAAGCGTCAAGATCGATCGCGGCGTCCCCAGCCGGCTGGCCGAAGTGCCGGACATCGCCCGTGAACTCGAGGCGAGCGGCTACGACGGATGCTGGACCGGCGAGATCAACCACGACCCGTTCCTGCCCCTGGCGATGGCGGCCGAGCACACCCAGCGGATCCAGATCGGCACCAGCATCGCGGTGGCCTTCGCGCGGAATCCGATGACGATGGCCCAGTTGGGTTGGGATCTGCAGACTTACTCGGGCGGACGTTTCATCCTCGGACTGGGCACCCAGATCCAGCCGCACATCGAGAAACGCTTCAGCATGCCGTGGAGTCATCCGGCGCGCCGCATGCGCGAGTACATCGAAGCGTTGCAGGCGATTTGGGGCTGTTGGCGCGACGGCACCAAGCTGCGGTTCGAGGGCGAGTTCTACACCCACAAGATCATGACGCCGATGTTCACCCCGGAACCGTCGGCGCTGCCGTTTCCCAAGGTGTTCCTTGCCGCGGTGGGTGAACTGATGACCGAAGTGTGCGGCGAGGTGGCCGACGGGCTGCTGGCCCACGCGTTCACCACCCGGCGCTATCTGGACGAGGTGACCACGGTCGCGTTACAGCGCGGGATGGACCGCAGCGGGCGTGACCGTGGCGACTTCGAGTTGTCCTGTCCCGTCTTCGTGGTCACCGGTGCCGACGAAAAGGAGATGGCTGCGGCATCGGTCGCGACCCGCAAACAACTCGCGTTCTACGGTTCGACGCCGGCCTACCGCAAAGTCCTGGAACTGCACGGCTGGGGTGATCTGCACACCGAATTACACCGATTGTCGCTGGCCGGCCAGTGGGACGCGATGGGCGAGCTGATCGACGACGAAGTGCTCGGTGCATTCGCCGTGGTCGCACCGATCCCCGAATTGGCCGCGGCGTTGCGGCGCCGCTGCGACGGTGTCATCGACCGCGTGCTGCCCGGCTTTCCCGCCGCTGTGTCCCCGGAAACCGTCAATGCGGTGCTGCAGGAGTTTCGCGAATGCCCGTCAGTGAGGAGCAACGTATGACCGTCCGCACGATCGATGATGCCGCCAGGATGTTCGCCGATCCATCGGCATATACCGACGAGGAGACGTTGCACACGGCGCTGACTCACCTGCGGGCGAACTCCCCGGTGTCCTGGGTCGAGGTTCCGGAGTACGCCCCCTTCTGGGCGATCACGAAGCACGCAGACATCATGGAGATCGAGCGCGCCAACGACATCTTCACCAACTCGCCGCGCCCGGTACTGGTTACTCACGAGGGCGACGAGCAGCAGGCCGCGATCGGCATCCGCACGTTGATCCACACCGACGACCCGCTGCACCGTGACCTGCGGGCCATCGGAGCCAACTGGTTCAGGCCAAAAGCCATGCGCGCGTTAAAGGATCGTGCTGACGAACTGGCCAAGCGGTTCGTCGACAGAATGGTCGACGAAGGGCCCGAATGCGACTTCGTGCAGCAGGTCGCCGTCAACTATCCGTTGTACATGATCATGACGCTGCTCGGTGTGCCCGAGACTGACTTTGCGTTCATGCTCAAACTCACCCAGGAGCTGTTCGGCAGCGACGATGACGAGTTCAAGCGCGGCACCAGTATGGAAGAGCAGGGCATGGCGCTGCTCGAGATGTTCCAGTACTTCACCGAATTGACTGCCTCACGTCGGGCGAATCCGACCGACGACCTGGCTTCGACGATCGCCAACGCCACCTTGGACGGGGAACCGCTATCCGATATCGACACGGTCTCCTATTACGCGATCATCGCCGCGGCGGGCCACGACACCAGTAGTGCCAGCATCTCCGGCGGCATGCACGCGCTGCTGCAGAACCCCGACCAACTCGCCAGGCTGCAGAACGATATGAGTCTGATGCCGCTGGCGGTCGAGGAGATGGTCCGCTGGACGACACCGGTCAAGGAGTTCATGCGCACCGCGCAGCAGGACTACGAGATTCGCGGTGTACGGATTGCGAAGGGTGAATCGGTGCTGCTGTCCTACGTGTCGGGTAATCGCGACGAGGACGTCTTCGTCGACCCGTTCCGCTTCGACATCGGGCGAGATCCCAACAAGCACATCTCGTTCGGCTACGGTGTGCATTTCTGTCTCGGTGCCGCACTGGCCCGGATGGAGATCAACAGCTTCTTTTCCGAACTGCTACCGAGGCTGTGCTCGGCAGAGCTGGCCGGCGTGCCGCAGCACATGGCTACCACGTTCGTCGGCGGGCTCAAGCACCTGCCGGTGCGGTATTCACTGCGCTAGCGGGCGACGGGCGATCTGAAACAGGTTGCCGTGCGGGTCGGATACCATCGCGCGCCGGTCGCCGTAGGGGGTGTCACGTGGCGGCTCGATGCTTGTCGCGCCGGCGTCGATGGCCCGCTGATAGACACGATCGGCATCCTCGACATACACGTAGAGGAATGAGGGGAACAGCCCACGCTCGCCGACTGAGGTGACCATGATCAATGAGTCGCCGATGTGCATTTCGGCCGGGCGATCGGGATGAACGTCGCCGATGGCGCCGAAGACGGTCCGTAGAAAGTCCACCGCCCCTGCGACGTCGGCGACGACCATGCGCGGCGTGACCGTGTGGTACCCCGGAGGCGGATCGGGCATGCGGCGTACCTTCCCTCCCTCGTCCAGCTTGACGACAGTAGGAAAGGTACGCCTCGCGGGCCCGCCGCGTGTCTGACTTAGCTGGACCCCGAGTTGCCCCGCGCAGCGGCGTGCAGCGCGTCACCACGCGTGCCCTGCTCGTGGTGACTCAGCGCCTGGATTGAAACATCATGGCCCTCAGCGGCTTTGCGTAGCGCGCCGACGGTAGCCTGGTCGCGTGCGATGTGGGTGAACGGATCGAACGAGTACCAGCGCATGGCGTTCTCGTACGTCATCTTGTTGATCTCGTCGTCGGGCACGTTGTTTTCGGTCAGCACATCCCACAGTTCCTCGGGGGCACCGGGCCACATCGAGTCGCTGTGCGGGTAGTCGGCTTCCCAGCTGATGTTGTCGATACCGATCTTGTCGCGCAGGGCCACCCCGACCGGATCGGAGATGAAGCAGGTCAGGAAGTGCTCGCGGAACACCTCGCTGGGCAGCTTGCCGCCGAAGTTCTGGTGCGTCCAGGTCGAGTGCATCTCATAGGTGCGGTCGACGCGCTCCAGGAAATACGGAATCCAGCCGGTGCCGCCCTCGGACAGCCCGACCTTGAGATCCGGGTAATCCTTGATGGGCTTGGACCACAACAGATCCGCGGCCGCCTGCACGATGTTCATGGGCTGCAGGGTGATCATCACGTCCAGCGGTGCGTCGGGGGCGGTGATGGCCAGTTTGCCCGACGATCCGATGTGCACGTTGAGCACGGTGTTGGTGTCGCACAATGCTTTCCACAGCGGGGTCCAGTAATCGTCGTGGAAGCTCGGGTAGCCCATCGCGGCCGGATTTTCGGTGAAGGTCAGGGCGTGCACGCCCTTCTTCGACACCCGGCGCACCTCTTGAGCGCACGCCTCGGCATCCCAGATCACCGGGAGTGCCATCGGGATGAAGCGGGCCGGGTAGGCGCCGCACCATTCGTCGATGTGCCAGTCGTTGTAGGCCTGCACCAGGGCCAGGGAGAACTCAGGATCCTCGGTGGCGAAAAGGCGGCCGGCGAATCCGGGGAACGACGGGAAGCAGATCGAGCCGAGGATGCCGCCGGCGTTCATGTCCTTGACCCGCTCATCGACGTTGTAGCAGCCCTTGCGGATCTCGTCGAGACCCTGCGGCTCCAGGCCGTACTCCTCCTTGGGCCGGCCCGCCACCGCGTTGAGCGCGACGTTGGGGATGACGATGTCGCGGAACTGCCAGGTGTCGCTGCCGTCCGGGTTGTGCACCAGGCGCGGTGCCTCGTCGGCGTATTTCTTCGGAAGGTGGTTCTTGAACATGTCAGGTGGTTCGACGATGTGATCGTCCACGCTGATCAGGATCATGTCGTCTTTATTCACGAACGCGCTCCATTCACGACGGCCTTACCGTATGGACGACAGTTTAGCCCGACGCGACGCCCCCGAGCCAGGCGATCAGCAGATTCCTCGGCTCAGCAGCAGCGCGCCCCGGGGTTGGCTTCGGTATTGCGGTGCCGCATCTTCCAGTAATCCCGCTCGGACAGCACCGGCTCACCCGGGTGTGTCCGCTCTCGGTGCGCGACGTAGCGCCGATAATGGTTGTCGCCCATCAATGTTGAGCAGTACCACCCGATGTGGCGTGCGGCCTGGCGTGTGCTCCGGGCAAGGCGTCCCACTGCTTCTGCACCTCCTTCTCGGCCGGTGTGGCGATCAGTCCTGATGGTGCGAAGATGCGCGAGGGCACTTCCTCTTCCACGGCCAGCGGCCGGCCCGCGCCGCGCAGCGCCTGCAGCGCCATCACCACGCCCGCGATGAACACGATCAACACCAGCACGGCGAACACCACCGACAGGGTGCCCTGAATGAAGGTATTGCGGATGACGGCATCGATCTGATCGGGGTTCTTCGCCGCGCCGAACGTCGACTTTCCGGCTTCCTGGGCCGCGACGTACTGCGAATGCTGCTTCCAGTAACCGACTTTCGGATCGGCGGAGAAGATCTTCTGCCACGACGCCGTCATCGTCACCGTCAGATCCCACAACAACGGAAGGCCCGGTATCCAGGCCCATTTCACCAAGCCGCGTTTGATCACCACCACGGTGACCACCGTCAACGCGATGGCGGCCAGCAGCTGATTCGCGATGCCGAACAGCGGGAACAGGGTGTTGATGCCGCCCAGCGGATCCGTCACACCCATCAGCAGGATCGAACCCCACGCGGCGACCACGATGATCGAGCAGGCCCAGGCGCCCAGTCGCCAGCTGGGATTGCGCAGTTTCTTCAGCGGCCCACCGAGATTGCCGAGGCCGTCGGAGAGCATGAACCGGGCGACTCGGGTGCCGGCGTCGACCGTGGTGAGGATGAACAAGGCCTCGAACATGATCGCGAAGTGGTACCAGAACGCCTTGAGGCTGGCGCCGCCGAACACCTGGTGCAGCACCTCGGACATGCCGAAGGCCAGAGTGGGGGCGCCGCCGGTGCGCGACACGATCGAGTGCTCACCGACGCCGTCGGCGGCAGCGGTGATCTCCTGTGCCGTGATCGGCTGACCGGACAGGCCGAGCCCGTTGACGTAGTCGGCCGCGGTCTGCGCGGTGGTACCGGTGGCGGCCGTCGGCGCGTTGATCGCGAAGTACAGGTGCTGGTTGAGGATCGCCGCGGTGATCAGGGCCATGATCGCGACGAACGACTCGGTGAGCATGCCGCCGTAGCCGATCAGCCGCATCTGGCTTTCCTTCTCCAGCAGCTTGGGCGTGGTGCCCGAGGAGATCAGCGCGTGAAAACCCGACAGCGCACCGCAGGCGATGGTGATGAACAGGAACGGGAACAACGAGCCGGCGAACACTGGGCCGGTGCCGCTGGCGGCGAACTGCGAGATCGCGGGCGCCTGCATCACCGGCCGGGCGATCAAGATGCCGACCGCCAGCAGTGCGATGGTGCCGACTTTCATGAACGTCGACAGGTAGTCGCGCGGGGCCAACAGGAACCACACGGGCAACACCGAGGCGGCCAGGCCGTAAATGATGATGCACCACGACAGGGTGACTTTCGAGAGCGTGAACCAGTCCGCACCCCAGGACGTTTCGGCCACCCAGCCGCCGGAGATGACCGCGAGCAACAGCAACACGACGCCGATGAGCGAAACCTCCGAGACCCGGCCGGGCCGGAAGAACCGCAGGTACAGGCCCATGAAGATGGCGATCGGGATCGTCATCGCGATCGAGAACACACCCCACGGGCTCTCGGCCAGTGCGTTGACCACCACCAGCGCCAGCACCGCCAGCAGGATCACCATGATGACCAGCACGCCGACGATCGCTGCCACACCGCCGATCAGGCCGAGCTCGTCGCGCGCCATCTGCCCGAGCGAGCGTCCGCGCCGGCGCACCGAGATCGACAGCACAAGATAGTCCTGGACGCAGCCGGCGACGACGGCGCCGATGATGATCCAGATCGTGCCGGGCAGATAGCCCATCTGCATGGCCAGCACCGGACCGACCAGCGGGCCGGCCCCGGCGATCGCGGCGAAGTGGTGACCGAACAGCACCCGGCGGTCGGTAGGCATGTAGTCCGTGCCGTTGTCGAAAAGCTCTGCCGGAGTGGCATTGTCATCGCGAGGGCGGACGATCTTCATCTCGATCAGCCGGGCGTAGAACCGGAAGCCGATGACGTACGTGCAGATCGCGGCGATCACGAACCACACCGCATTGACGGTCTCACCCCGGAAGAAGGCGATCACCGCCCAGGAGATCGCGCCCAGCACCGCGACGATCGCGAAGATCGCCTTGTGCTTGGCGGTGATGGGCGAGCGGTCGACGATCGCCACCGGCGGAAGGTCTTTGTCGGTGCGGATAAAGGTGACGTCGCCGTCGTGCTCCTCGATGCGATCCGTTGGTGGGGCATCCGGTGTTGCCACGGTCTCTCCTCGTTCGCCCAGTGTCGTACGCGTCGTGAGTGATCCTTTCATCGAGCCAAACCGCGCGGCATCGAATCCTGGTTTCCGCACCCTAACCAGGCGAGCGGGGTCGCGTCAGGTCAGGAATGTGCGCACGGTGTCGATCGCGTCCGCTTCTTCCGGGGTCTTGTCGTCCCGATAGCGCAGGACCCGCGCGAAGCGCAGCGCGACGCCGCCCGGGTACCGGGTGGACCGTTGGACGCCGTCGAAGGCGATCTCGACGACCTGCTCGGGCCGAACGGTGACCACCCAGCCGTCGTCGTCGACCTGCAATTCGGTGAAACGCTCGGTCTGCCACGTCAGCATCGCGTCGGTCATGCCCTTGAACGTCTTGCCCAGCATCACGAATCCGCCGGTGTCCGGATCCCGGGCGCCCAGATGGATGTTGGACAGCTTGCCGGTGCGCCGGCCCGACCCGCGCTCGACCGCGAGTACCACCAGATCCAGGGTGTGTACCGGCTTGACCTTGAGCCAGCCGGCACCGCGGCGGCCGGCCTCATACGGTGTCGTCGGCGCCTTCGCCATCACGCCTTCGTGACCGGCGGCCAGGGTGCGATCCAGGAACTTCTGCGCCACCGCGGCGTCGGCCGTGACGACGCGATCGACGCGTCGGTCCTGCGGTACCAGCGCGTCGAGCGCGGCCAGCCGCTCCTCAGTGGGCAGATCGAGCAGATCCTCACCGTCGACGTGCAGCAGGTCGAAGAAGAAGACCGACAACGGTCCGAGATCGTTCGCGGACTTGCTGCCGAACCGGGCGGCGGTGACCTGAAAGGGCTGGGGCCGCCGATCGGGCCGCAGCGCGATGGCCTCTGCATCGGCGATCAGATCGGTGGCGGTCAATGCCAGCGTCGCCTCGACCACCTCGGGCAGTCGGTGGGTGACGTCGTCGAGGCTGCGCGTGAACACCGACACCTCCGATCCCTTGCGGTGGATCTGCACGCGGGCGCCGTCCAGCTTGGCCTCCAGAATCGCTGTACCGCCGAGCCGTTCGAGCGCGTCGGCGACGTCGGTCGCGGTTTGGGCGAGCATGGGTCCGACCGGACGACCGACCTGCAGCGCGAACTCGGCCAGTGCGGTACGGCCCCCGGTCAGAGCCGCGGCGGCCACGGCGGGCAGATCACCGGCGAGCATCGCCGCGCGCCGCACCTCGGCCGCCGGTATATCGGAGGCCCGGGCCACGGCGTCGGCCATCACCCCGGCCAGGGCGCCCTGGCGCAGCTCGCCACCCAGGAGCCGCCGGAGGAACGTCTGTTCGGTATCGGTGGCTGTGGCGAAAAGGTTGCGGACCGACTCGGCGCGTCGGGCTTGCGAGCCCTTGCCTGCGATTTCTTTGATCTCGGTGAATGCGGAGTCGACGCCGGTGATGGTCAACGTGGGGATCTCTGCCGGCGCCGGCAGGGAACGCAACGCCGCCCACCCGACACCGATCTGGCGTTGGGGGAGCTCCCCGGACAGCCAGGACACCGCCACAGCTATCGCGCGTGCGTCGCCGTCGGCGGAAGCCTCGGTCAGCAGGGCGGCAATGCGGGCGATCTTGGCCAGCCGCGCCGAGGTCCCCGCGATGTCGGCGGATGCGGCAGCGACGTCGGCGAGCAACACATCCTCAGCGTGCCACGGAGGTCAGACAACCTCGGGAGCTTGGCTGAGCATCTCGTTCAGGACGGCCGCCTGCGACTGGAGGCTCCACGCCCGGCTCTGGTGGCCGTTCGCGTTGTATTGCTCTGCCGCGGTGAGCCGTTCATCGATCTCGGCCTGGATGAGGCTGCGAATCTCGGCATTACTGAGTTCCCGGCGCGCCACCTCGGTCGAGCCCACCCCGGACACCGCGCCCGCGATCGGTCCGCCGGTGCGGGTGTCGGTCTGATCTGCCTGCGGTGTCTCGGCGTTGTCGATGGCGCTCAACGCCGACCGGATGGCCGACACGGTGTCGGTGTCGCGGGACTTGCGCGCCGCCAGCAGGGACTGACGGAGTCGGTCGCGCCAATGGTGTGCCGGTGTCATGGCAGGCGAACTTATTCGGTCTCCGGTGGTTGCGTCGAGGGATTTACGCACGCTCGCGGTGCCAAGGGGACCGGGACGCCCAACCCGAAAGGCTTACGGGAAGGGTTGATGGGATAGGTTGCTTTACGATTTCGGTCATTTTTGGAAAGGAAGCTAGATGGAGATCGAAGGCAAGAAGGCTATCGTCGTCGGCGGCGCGTCGGGCTTCGGCCGGGCCACCGCTGAGGCACTGGCCAAGCGCGGCGCCAGCGTGGCCGTGCTGGACCGGCCGCAGTCCAAGGGGCAGGAAGTGGCCGACGCGATCGGCGGCTCGTTCTTCGCCGTCGACGTCACCGACTTCGACGGCACCGAGAAGGTGCTGGAGGAGGCCGTCGCAGCGTTGGGTGGCCTGCACATCATCGTGACCACCGCCGGTGGCGGCATCGGCGAGCGCACCATCAAGAAGGACGGTCCGCACAGCCTGGATTCGTTCCGCTCCACCATCGACCTCAATCTGATCGGCACGTTCAACATCAGCCGGCTCGCGGCCTGGCACATGAGCAAGAACGAGCCCGTCGACGAAGAGGCCGAGGAGCGCGGCGTCATCATCAACACCGCCTCCATCGCGGCGTTCGAAGGCCAGATCGGGCAGGTCGCCTACACGGCGTCCAAGGCCGCCATCGCCGGCATGTGCCTGACCATGGCGCGTGACCTGGGCAGCCTCGGCATCCGCGTGCTGGCCATCGCCCCGAGCCTGTTCGCGACCGGCCTGACCGAGGGCATCCCCGACGAGTTCGCCGCGGTGCTCACCAAGGACGCCGCATTCCCCAAGCGTCTGGGCAAGCCCGAGGAGTACGCGAAGCTCGCCGTCGCGATCGCCGAGAACCCGATGCTCAACGGCCAGTGCCTGCGTCTGGACGCCGGCCAGCGCTTCGCCCCCAAGTAGAGTGAATTCCGGCGTGATCGAGGACGCCCAGCGTCAGCGGTCACGCCGGAATCGCATACTGGGGAGGCGTGATGGCGACCATTGCAGACCAGTTCATCTCCGCATTGACATTGAGCGGGGTGCGGCGGGTCTACGGGCTTCCCGGCGACAGTCTCAACGGATTCACCGACGCCATCCGGCGTAGCGGCGAGATCTCCTGGCAGCACGTCCGTCATGAGGAGACCGCTGCGTTTGCGGCGGCGGCCGATGCCGCGCTGACCGGTCAGCTCGCGGTGTGCGCGGGCAGTTGCGGTCCGGGCAATCTGCATCTGATCAACGGTCTGTTCGACGCGCAGCGCAGCCGTGTCCCGGTGCTGGCCATTGCCGCACACATCCCGCGCACCGAGATCGGGTCGGAGTACTTCCAGGAAACCCATCCGCAGGAACTCTTCCGCGAGTGCAGCGTCTACTGCGAACTGGTCAGCACTCCCGAGATGGCACCACGCATCCTGGAGATGGCACTGCGTGCCGCGGTCGAGGAGAACGGCGTTGCCGTCGTTGTCATCCCTGGCGAGATCTTCCTGCAGCGGGCGGGGGAGGCCGGCTGGACGACGCGCCCGGTACGACCCACCCGATCGGTCGTGCGTCCCGATGACGAGTCGGTGCGTCGTGCCGCCGACATCCTCAACGCCGCCGAGCGGGTCACCATATTGGGTGGCGCGGGCGCCGCCGGAGCCCACGACGCCCTGATCGAACTGGCGTCGACGCTGCAGGCTCCGATCGTTCACGCGTTGCGGGGCAAGGAATTCATCGAGTACGACAATCCTTTTGACGTCGGCATGACCGGACTGCTGGGGTTCGCATCCGGGTACAAGGCCATCAAGGAGGCCGACACCCTGCTGATGCTGGGTACCGACTTCCCGTACCAGCAGTTCTATCCCGAGGGCGCCACCGTCATCCAGGTCGACATCCGGGGACGCAACCTCGGCCGCCGCACCCCGATCGACCTCGGCCTGCGCGGCAGCGTCGCCGATACCCTGGCGGCGTTGCAGCCGCTGCTGCGCCCCAAGACCGACCGTGAGCACCTCGACCGGTCGCTTCGGCACTACCGCAAGACACGAGCGCAGCTCGACTCGTTGGCCGTCAACGATCGCGACAAGACCCCGATCCGCCCGGAATATGTTGCCGCGCTTGCCAACGGGTTGGGATCTGATGACGCGGTGTTCACCTGCGACGTCGGGTCGCCCGTGGTGTGGGCGGCGCGGTACCTGACCATGAACGGCCGGCGCAGACTGCTCGGGTCGTTCAACCACGGCACCATGGCCAACGCGTTGCCGCACGCGATCGGCGCGCAGACCGCCTTCCCCGACCGGCAGGTGGTCGCGCTGGCCGGTGACGGCGGGCTGACCATGCTCTTCGGCGAGCTGGTGACGCTGATCCAGAACAAGCTTCCGGTCAAGGTGATCGTGTTCAACAACTCGTCGCTGAACTTCGTCGAGTTGGAGATGAAGGCCGCGGGCATCGTCACGTTCGGCACCGACCTGGTCAACCCGGATTTCGCCGCGGTGGCCCAGGCCATGGGCGTGTTCGGCCGCCGGGTCACCGAACCGGGTGAGTTGGAACGGGCTCTGACCGACGCATTCGTCTACGACGGCCCCGCCGTCATCGACGTGCACACCGCGCGCCAGGAATTGTCGATACCGCCGGCGATCACCGTCGAGCAGGCAAAGGGCTTCTCGCTCTACGCGATCCGGACCATCCTGGCCGGTCGCGCCGACGAACTCCTTGACCTGGTCACCACCAACGTCGCCCGCCGGATCCTGGACTGACCGCTCAGGCCGGCCGGGGGATCGCGGCCGCCGTGCTCTGGCCCAGCCATTTCGGGATGGCCCGGCGGACGTCGGCGGATCCGGACAGCGCGACACTGCCGTCGAGCACCGCCCGGGCCCAGCCGACATCGCCGCGCCAGATCTCGACCAGCGTGCGCAGGTCGGTCTGCACGGTCCCCGCCACCTCGTAGCCGGGATCGAAATCGCACACATCGGCCTGCCCGTCGCTCACCGTGAGCCACCACCTCGACGCCTTGGATGCGACACCGTCGAGGACGAACGCGACCGTGGTGCGCGAACGCGGCCAGTCGGCGATGGGAATGGTGCGGCGCATGTCCCACATCAGCAGATGCGGGTCGAGATCCTGCTCGCCGAGTTCGCCGATCCACCGCACCCCCCACGACCCGAGCGCGTCGACCACACCGGCGAGTTCCTGACCGCACGGGGTCAGTGAATAGCTTGTCCGCCCGTCGATCTCAGAACGCTCGATGACCCCGGCGCGGGCCAACGACTTCAGCCGCGTGGACAACAGTGCCGGCGACATCTTCGGAACCCCGCGACGCAGATCGTTGAAGTGCGCGCTGCCCCGCAGCAGCTCCCGGACCACCAGCAAGGTCCAGCGTTCGTCGAGCAATTCCATGGCTTTGGCCACGGGACAGAACTGGCCATACGTGGACATCGGCGGTCTTCCTCCCCGGAAAGTGCGCGGCCTTCTAAGTACACCGCTGTCGGGGCTCCGAAGCCAGTACAGATCTAGAACTGGGCGCGCTACAGATTTGGTACTGGATTAGGCGCCCACGCGGGATGACGATGAAGCCAACCTGTGAAAGGAGCCGTCATGAACGTCACGTCCACCGGTGGTGAGCTTGAGGCCAAACACCGGGCGCTGTGGGCGCTCGGTGACTACGCGGCGATCGCCGCCAACATCGTGCGCCCGCTCGGTCCGGTACTGGTCGAGGCCAGCGGCATCGGGTCCGGTGACCGCGTGCTGGACGTCGCGGCCGGGACCGGCAACGTCGCCATCCCTGCCGCCGCAACGGGTGCGCACGTGACCGCGAGTGACCTGTGCCCGGAATTGGTCGAACAGGGACGACAGCTCGGCGCCGAGGCTGGAATGACGATCGACTGGGCCGAGGCCAACGCCGAGGCGTTGCCCTACGCCGACGACTCCTTCGATGCGGTGCTGTCCTGCATCGGGGTGATGTTCGCGCCGCATCACCAGCAGGCCGCTGATGAACTCCTGCGGGTGACTCGACCCGGCGGGCGGATCGGTCTGATCTCCTGGACGCCAGAGGGTTTCATCGGACAGTTGTTTGCCACCATGAAGCCGTATGTGCCCGCGCCACCTCCGGGGGTGTCCCCACCTCCGCGGTGGGGAGACGAGCAGTATCTGCGCGCCCTGCTGGGCGGCCGGGTCGGCGAGTTGAACTGTGAGCGGCGGGAACTCGCTGTCACCGCGTTCCCGGACGGTGCAGCGTTCCGCGACTACTTCAAGGCCAACTACGGCCCCACGATCTCGGCCTACCGGGCGATCACCGCCGATCCCGATCGGGTCGCGGAGCTGGACGCGGAGATCGCCGCGCTGGGTGACCGGTTCCTCACCGGTTCCTCGATGCCGTGGGAATACCTGCTGACCGTGGTGAACACGCACTGATCGGAGCGGGCAGCTGGCAACATGACTGGCATGCCCGACGACGTACAGGAATTGCCCACGCTCAGCGCCGCCGATCGGGACGCCATTGGGCGCTGGCTGCGAGCGCAGGGGATCGGAACGACACTGACCGACGTGGCGCCGCTGACCGGCGGGACGCAGAACATCGTGGTGGGCATGTGCGTCGACGGACGTCGAATGGTGTTGCGGCGCCCGCCTTTACACCCCCGACCGAACAGTGACAAGACCATGCTGCGGGAGATCGCGGTGCTGCGCACGCTGGCGGGGTCGGCCGTGCCGCATCCGGGATTCATCGCCGCCTGCACCGATCTGGACGTGATCGGCGTGGTGTTCTACCTGATGGAGGAGGTCGACGGGTTCAATCCGGGCACCGACGTGAGTCAGGCCTACCGGGACGACGCCGACCTGCGTTACCGGGTCGGGCTGTCCTATGCGGGGAGTCTCGCGGAGCTGGGCAATGTCGCCTGGGAGAACAGTGAGCTCGCCGCCATCCGTCGGCCGGGATCGTTTCTGGCCCGCCAGGTTCCGCAGTTCCTCGGATTGCTCGAAAGCTATCGCCACGAGCTGTATTCACCCGAGTCGTTGACGGGCGTCGGGGACCTGGCGCAGTGGCTGGAGGACAACCGCCCGCCAGACGCCGAACCCGGCATCATGCACGGCGACGCGCACCTCAACAACGTCCTGCTGCGCCGGGACACCCCCGAACTGGCCGCGTTCATCGACTGGGAGATGTGCACGATCGGCGATCCGCTGCTCGATCTCGGGTGGATGCTGGTGTGCTGGCCCGACGATCCCAATCCGATCAACGCGGGTTCGGCACTGGCCGCCCTCGGCGGACTGGCCCACCGCAGTGAACTGATCGAGGCGTACCGCGCCGCCGGAGGCCGTCAGACCGACCGGCTGGATTGGTATGTGGCGCTGGCCTGCTTCAAACTCGGCATCGTCATCGAGGGCACCTGGTCGCGATACCTTGCCGGGCGGGCCAGCCGGGATGCCGGCGAGCAGCTGCACGCGTCAGCAGAGAACCTCCTCGCGCTGGGGACGCGGGTTGCCAAGGGGGACAACCCCTTCGAGTAGCCTCCGGGCCGCTCCCGCTGGAGAGATCAGTACGTGTCGAGTGCGAGCTTGATCGCAAGCGCCACGCCCGCCGCGCCGATCAGGAACCGCAGCGGGGCGGCGGGCGCATGCCGCACGATCATCGGACCGAGTCGCGAACCGATCAGGCACCCGGCGCCCAACGGCAGGACCGCCGGCCAGTACACCGGGGCGACCACGATGAACGCGACCGCGGCAACGGCATTGGCCACGCCGAGGATCACGTTCTTGCCGGCGTTGGCGTGTGCCAGCGTCGCACCGCCGGTGCGCAGCAGCAGGGCCAGCAGCAGCACGCCCGCGGCCGCGCCGAAGTACCCGCCGTAGATGGTGATCAGGAAGATGGCCCCGGCTTCGAGCGTCACCTTGATCCGATGGTCGCGGTGGTTGGCCACCCGTGTACCCGGCTCGCGACCTCGGGGCAGCAGGATCGCCACCGACGCGAACGCCAGCAGCACCGGCACCACTTTCTCGAAGCCCTCGGCCGGGGTGCATAGCAGCAGTGCCGCGCCGACCGCCCCGCCGACAACGGCGATCGGGATGATCCGCCTGATCCAGGCGCCCTGCCCGGCGAGCTCGGGCCGCGACCCCAAGACCGAACCCACGCCGTTGAACACCAACGCCACGGTGTTGGTCACATTCGCGGTGACCGGAGGTAGGCCGATGAGCAGCAGCGCGGGATAGGTCGCAACCGAGGCCAGCCCGGCGATACTGCCGGTGAGTCCGCCGCCGATGCCGGCCACCACGAGCAGGACGACCTCACCGACGCTCATGAGCCATCCACCCCGCCGAGACTACGTAGCCAAAAAGTGTTTGCGTGACCGGACGAGCTGCGTCTAGCATCGCCAACGTGCCAAGGCGATTTGTAGTAGCAACCCGCAGCGGGGTCTGATCAGACCGACCCCTCGCTGTGGGTCGTTCGCTACTTCGTCGGTCACTTCCTCTAGCCAGAGAAGACCGGCACATGTATCTCACTTCATCGGCACCGCAATCGAGCGCCACTTCGTCGTTCGCCGCTCATTTCTCCAACCCGCTACCGCGCGGCCTGCGCGAAGCCGGCGAGTCAGCCTCCTGGGAGCAGTTCCTCGACGAATATGCGGCCGGCCCGGGTGCGTTGAAACTGGGGCAGTGGACCTGCACCGATACGGAGCGGTCAGCCAGCAGGTTGGGGCCGCAGGCTCGCCACTACGAGGCCACGTTGGCTCTCGGCGACACCATCAGTACATCGACCGCCGCTGCGAGTGGACCCATCGCCGCACTCACCGAGATGCTCTACGCGCGTGGGATCACCGTCGAGACCAAGTCGTTTCATCAGCTGCCCACCGGCGGCCAGATCGTGACTTTCATCGAGGGCTGCGACGGCCTGCACAGCGAGTGGGCCATGGGGCTCGACGAGGATCCCGAGCAGTCGGCGCTGTATGCCGTGATCGCGTGTGCCAATCGGCTGATGGCCAACCGGTATCTCGCGACGGCCTGAGCCGACTACCCGCTGACGAAGGTGACGGTCTCGTCCAGCGGCGCGCGGCCGGTGCGGATGTAGTCGACGGTGGGGTCCTCGTAGCCGATGGACATGCCGCAGAACAGGGTCAGTTCCGGCGGAGGGCAGAGGACGTCGGCGACGGTGGTGCGGACCTGGGACCAGGCCATCTGCGGGCAGCTGTGCAGGCCTTCGGCGCGCAGCAGAAGCATGACGGTCTGCAGGTACATCCCCAGGTCTGCCCACTGCGCGGGTCCCAGATCGCGGTCGATGTAGCAGAACAGCGCGGCCGGTGCGCCGAAGCAGTCCCAGTTGGCGATTGCGGCGCGTTGGCGGGCTTCCCAGTCGTCTCGGGCAATGCCGAGGGCGCTGTAGCGCTCTTTGCCGAAGGCCGCGCGGCGGTCGCGGTAGGGCGATTTCATGTCGGCGGGATACATCTCGTACTCCCGCTCGTCCCATGGCACGCCGGTGGCGACGCGTTCGGTTGCCAGCTTCTTGAGCTCGGCCAGCGGCGCCCCGGTTACCACGTAGATGTGCCAGGGCTGGATGTTCGAGCCCGACGGGGACGAAGCGGCGGCCTCCAGCACGCGCTGTAGGACTTCGGCTGGGACGGGCTGATCAGTGAATCCGCGCACCGCCCGTCGGCTGGTGACCGCGTCATACACGTCAATCATCGTGTGCCTCCCGGCTGGATCGTCGCGTTTGCGACTATCTTATTCAAGACGATCCAACCGGAGATTATTCCCGGCCGTGCCGGGGGCGCCTAGGACTCCGGTGGCGGGCTCAGGCGGATCAGGAGGTCTTTCAGTTGCTCAACCTCGCCGGGGCGCAACGTGGAGACCAGCCGCTCCGCCAGTGGCTGCGCGGCCACGTGCGCCGCATCGAAAAGCTCCATGCCTTCCGGGGTGATCTCAACGGCCCGCACGCGCCGGTCGCCTGGGACGGCCTTACGTACCGCCAGGCCTTTGTGCTCCAGGTCGTCGATGACGCGCATGATCGCGGACTTGTCGGACCCGGTCGCCTCCACCAGATCCCGTTGTTCTGTCGGGCCGTGGTTGATCAGCTCGAGCAGAACCGCGAAATGCCGCATCTCGATACCGAGCGGCGCAAGTGCCTCCGACATCACCGCCGCCGCATGCCAGTGGGCCCGCCTCAGAAGTAATCCCAGGGCGAACGGCGAGGTGTCGCCGGCGCGGTCGGTCGCGTGTGGCGCGGATGACTCCTTGGCGGCGTCGGCGGTCATGTCGCGACGTTAGACGGCCGCGACGCCGAATGGCCAGTTATTGCACGGCGATACGGTCCGCTGAGCAATAGCCGGCCAAGGCGGTGCGCTGCGTCAGTGCAGCGGGCGCAGCACGATCGGCATGCCGTCGATCGGGACCGGCATGCCGCCGTAGTCGTAGCTCGGCCGGTAATCCGGGCTGGCGAGCTCCAACTTGTAGCGGCGGAGCAGCCGGTGCATCACGGTCTTGATCTCCAACTGGCCGAACACCATGCCGATGCACTTGTGCGCGCCACCGCCGAACGGAGCGAACGCATAGCGGTGACGCTTGTGCTCGCTACGCGGCTCCGCGAAGCGCTCCGGGTCGAACTTGTCCGGGTCGGTCCACAACTCGGGCAGCCGGTGGTTGATCGACGGCCACGTCACCACGCTCGTCCCGGCCGGGATGAAGTACCCCAGCAGCTCGGTGTCGCGCACGGCCTCGCGGAAGTTGAACGGCAGCGGCGTCATCATTCGCAGCGACTCGTTGATCACCAGGTCGTAGGTTTCCAGCTTGTCCAGCGACTCGAAGTCCAGCGGTCCGTCGCCGATGCGCGCGGAGTCGTCGCGCAGGCGTTCCTGCCACTCCGGATTGGCCGCCAGGTGATAGGCCATCGTCGTCATCGTCGAGGTGGACGTGTCGTGGGCGGCCATCATCACGAAGATCATGTGGCTGATGATCTGGTCGTCGGTGAAGGTCTGACCGTCCTCGTCGGCGGAATGGCAGAGCACGCTGAACATGTCGGTGCTCTCCGACTGGCGCTTCTCGCCGATGCGGCTGGCGAAGTAGTTCTCGAGGGTCTTGCGGGCCTGGATGCCCCGCCACCACTTCAGCGGCGGCACCGGCGTCCGCACGATCGCATTGCCGGCTCGCGTGGTGGTGGTGAACGCATTGTTGATCGTGGTGACCAGGGCGCGGTCGGTGCCCGCCGGGACGCCCATGAACACCTCGGAAGCGATGTCGAGCGTGAGCTCCTTGATCGCCGGATGGAACAGGAACCGAGGGTCGTTGGCCACCCAATCGTCGGCCAGCACAGCCGAGGCGACCGAGTCGATGTGGGAGATGTAGCCGCTCAGCCGGGTGCGGGTGAACGCCTCCTGCATGATCCGCCGGTGGAACATGTGCTCGTCGAAGTCGAGCAGCATCAGGCCGCCTTCGAAGAACGGGCCGATCACCGGGTCCCAGGCGCGCTGCGAGAAATCCTTGTTGCGGTTGGAGAAGACCGCCTGGGTGGCGTCGGGCCCCAGCGCCATCACCGATGACAGGGCGGGCGACTGCGCGTAGTAGAGCGGCCCGTTCTTTCGGTACTGCTCCAGGATGAAGTCAGGACCGCCGCGGAAGATCTCGATCATGTGGCCGATGATCGGCAAACCGGAGTCGCCCATGATCGGCTTGAGGCCGCTGCCGGCCGGCGGCTCGGCGAAGACGAACTGGTCCCAGTCCTTGGCCTTGAGGCGCTTTTCCAGCGCACCCATGCCCGGCAGTGTGTTGGGCGTCGGGGTGAACCGGCGCTTGGCCTGATCGAGCAGGTATTGCGGGGTGCTGATGGTTGTCATGGGCCGCTCCTGACCAACAAAGTCCGACGAAGTGTGGTCGATGTCACCACTTGGGGCCATCCTGACTGTCAGACTTGACGCATGTCAAGTTTTGAACTGGCGCGTCGCGGATGCAAAGGTCTAATGCCATGACAGCCGAATCGATACCGGGGAGCAGCAGTGACTCCACCGGGCGTCCGCAGGCCCGACGCAGCCGGGGTGACCGGCAACGCGAGGCCATCGTGACGGCTGTGCGGGAACTGCTCCAAGAGCACTCGTTCGCCGATTTGTCGGTGAGCACCATCAGCGAACGCGCCGGGGTGGCCCGGTCGGGCTTCTACTTCTACTTCGACTCGAAGTACGCCGTTCTTGCCGTCATCGTGGCCGAGGCGATGGAGGAACTCGACGCGCTGACCCACAACTTCGCACCGCGTGAATCCGATGAGTCACCGGCGGATTTCGCCAAGCGGATGGTCGGCAGTGCCGCGGCCGTGTTCGCCACCAACGACCCGATCATGTCGGCCTGCACGGTCGCGCAGAACACCGACGCGCAGATCCGCGAACTAATGAACGATTTCGAGGATGTGGTGATCGCCAAGATCGTCGGGCTCGTCGAACAGGATCGCGGTGCGCGGCCGATCAGCGACGACATTCCTGCGCTGGTGCGGATGCTGACCTCGACCACTGCGCTGACACTTGCCCACGATCCCGCGTTCATCGGGCGCGGCGAGGATCCAGAGCGGGCTCGCGACGTTCTCGAGCGGTTGTGGCTCAACGCGCTGTGGGGCGGGTAACCGGTACCGCAGGTCCGCGGTAAGGTCACTCCATGGCGCAGGGGAGCGACGTCGTGGGAAGCAAGCAGGCGAGTCTTCGGGGGCACTTCCAGGGTAAGAAGTGCTTGATCACCGGTGCCGCGAGCGGCATCGGCCGGGCCACCGCCCTGGCTCTGGCGGCCCGGGGTGCTGAGCTGTACCTCACCGACCGTGACGAAGTGGGGCTGGCTCAGACCGTCGCCGACGCCAAGGCACTCGGCGCCGACGTACCCGCGCACCGGGCGCTGGACATCTCCGACTATGACCAGGTGGCGGCCTTCGCCGCCGACGTCCACGCGGCGCATTCGTCGATGGACGTGGTGATGAACATCGCCGGGGTGTCGGCCTGGGGGACCGTCGACCAACTCACCCATCAACACTGGCGCTCGATGATCGACGTCAACCTGATGGGCCCGATCCACGTGATCGAGACGTTCCTGCCGCCGATGGTGCAGGCCCGCCGCGGCGGCCACCTGGTGAACGTGTCCTCGGCCGCCGGCATCGTGGCATTGCCCTGGCACAGCGCCTACAGCGCGAGCAAGTACGGGCTGCGCGGACTGAGTGAAGTACTGCGTTTCGACCTGGCGCGTCACCGCATCGGGGTGTCGGTGGTGGTGCCGGGCGCGGTGAAAACCGGTCTGGTGCAGACGGTTCAGATCGCCGGCGTGGACCGGGAGGATCCGAACGTGCAGAAATGGGTGGACCGGTTCGCCGGCCACGCCATCTCGGCGGAGAAGGCTGCCGACAAGATCCTCGCCGGGATGACGCGCAACCGGTTCCTGATCTACACGTCGGTCGACATCCGCGTCCTGTACGCCTTCAAACGTGTCGCGTGGTGGCCCTACAGCGTGGCCATGCGCCAGGTCAACGTGCTCTTCAGCCGGGCGTTGCGGCCGAAATCCGTGCAGCGCTAACGCTTTCCCCAATGCCACGAGGGCGTGTTGAGCATGCCGAACCCCTCCACCTTCGTCTCACCCCATTGCTTGTAGAGCTCGACCTCGATCGCGGTGCCGCGCTCCTCGTCCGCCGCCGGGGTGGTTTCCAGGAAGTCCAAGAGCGTGCGCGAATGCGTCACCACCAGTACCTGCGACTGCGTGGCGGCGGCGCGGATCAGGGAGGCCAGCGGCCGGACCAGATCGGGGTGCAACGAGGTTTCCGGCTCGTTGAGCACCATGAGTGACGGCGGACGCGGGCTGGCCAGCGCCGTGGCCCAGAGTAGGAAACGCAGTGTGCCGTCGGATAATTCGGCGGCACGTAACGGTCGCAGCATGCCGCGCTGACGCAGCTGCAGATCGAACAGGCCGTCGTTGACCGCCACCGAGATGGTGGCGCCGTCAAACGCCTCGGCCACCGCGCGTTCCAGATCGTCGAAGGTCGTTTCGATGACCGTCTGCACCGCCGCAGCCAGATCGGAGCCGTCATCGGAGAGCACCGGGGTACGGGTTCCGACATGGGGTTGGCGGGCAGGCGCACCGGCGTCGACCCGGAACCCGTCGTAGAAGCGCCAGTCGCGTAGCCGGTCGGAGACCGCGGAGAGTTCCGGAAGCGCGTCCGGATGCGCGTACTCGGCGAGCACGCTGCGGTAGGACGGCAGCGAACGGGTCACCTCGTCGAAACCCCGGCCGGATTGCGCGGCGACCTCGGCGTATTCGCGGGTGCGGCGCACCAGCGTGGACGCCGGGCGCAACACGGGTCCGGCGAACACCACCTCCCGCTTGATCTCGGGGTCATGGGTGAATGCCGACGGCTCTCCTCCCGACCCGGCCATCTGCGGCAGGCCCAGATCGACCAGGTAGCCGAAATCGTCTGCCGCGAAGCCGAGTTCGAGGGATACCGGGCGGGTCCGGGTGGTGCCCTGGGCGTGCTCGGCCGGCTGTTCGGGACCGGCCCACAGGACCGACTGCAGGCCGCCCTCACGGGCCAGTGAGCCGATCACCTGGCCGCGCCCGCAGTCCGCCAGCAGCCGCAATGCCCGGTAGATCGACGACTTGCCGGAGCCGTTGGCGCCGGTGACCACGGTGAGTTCGGCCAGCGGCAGGATCACCTCCCGCAGCGAGCGGTAACCCCGGATCGCAATCGTCTGCAGCATGGTGTCGAGGTTATTGGTGAGCTGTGACAGGCGCGGCGGTGGGAAGCTCATCCATCGAGAGCTCCAGCCGAACGCCGAGCAGTCGGATCGGCCGGTCCAGGTCGAACTGATCGAACACCGCCAGCGCGGTGTCGGTGATGACACCCGCATCGGTGCTCGGCGAACTCAGCTTGCGGATCTTGGTGCGGGTGTAGAAGGTGCTGGTGCGCACCGTGACCGCCACCCGGGTGACGATGCGCCCCTGTTCGATCACCTCGTCGAGGGTCCGTCGGGTCAGTTCGCGGATCGCGTCGTCCATCTCGCTGCGGTCGGTGAGGTCCTGGGCGAAGGTGACGACGTGACTGCGTGACCGCGGGATCCAGGGTTCAGAACTGACTTCGCTGTCGCCGCCGCCCTTGGCCAGCAACAGGATCCACAGCCCGGTACTGGGCCCGAAGGCCGAGGTGAGCACCGTGGCGTCGGTCGCGGCGAGATCGGCAACCGTAGTGATCCCCAGTGTGGCAAGCTTTTTGGTGGTCTTGGGTCCGACGCCCCACAACGCATCGGTCGGACGGTCACCCATCACCGGCATCCAGTTGGTCTCGGTGAGCAGGTAGACGCCCGCGGGCTTGGCCAGCCCGGTCGCCACCTTGGCGCGCTGCTTGTTGTCGCTGATGCCCACCGAGCAGGACAGCCCGGTCTCGGCGGCGATCACCGTGCGGATGCGTTCGGCCAACTCAACCGGATCGTCCACCTCTGCGCCCAGGTAGGCCTCATCCCAGCCCCAGACCTCCAGTGGGTGGCCGAGATCGCGCAGCAGACCCATCACCTGTTCGGAAGCCTCGTCGTACGCGTCCGGGTCCGACGGCAGGAACGTGGCGTCGGGGCACTTGCGCGCCGCGGTGCGCAGTGGCATCCCGGCATGCACCCCGAACTCGCGCGCCTCGTACGACGCGCAGGTGACCACCTTGCGGGGTTCGGTGGGATCACCGCTGCCGCCGACGATGACCGGCAGGCCCTGCAGTTCGGGGTGGCGCCGCAACTCGACCGAGGCCAGGAACTGGTCCAGGTCGACATGCAGCACCCAGGCAGTCATGGCGCTAGTGGCCGCACAACTTGCGTGCGGTGTCCTGCCATGCGCCTGCGAGGTCGTCGAGGCGTCGGCCGAGGGACAGTTGGTGCGCGACATAGTCGGGGTCGAGCAGTGCGATCAGGGCGTCGGCCTGCGCATCGAGATCGCCGGTGGTGCCGGCGGTTTCGAGCAGCATCCGGACGTGGGTGCGGTGCAGGGTGAACGGTCCGGTGTAGCGCAGAGCCGAATCACGGATGGCGTCGGACAGGAGAGCCTGGTGGCAGTGCACGAACCGGAGTCGATCCGCACCGTAGGCCAGCAGCCGTTCGAGCGGCGGCGCGCCGGGGCCCAACGGGGGCGGGCCGAACATGAAGGCGTTCTGCTCGGCGGTCTCGTCCTCATCGAGCAGCACCATCATCAGTCCCGCACGGCTGCCGAATCGTCGGAACAAAGTTCCCTTGCCGACGCCGGCCTCGATCGCGATATCGTCGGTGCTGACCGCATCGGGTCCGCGTTCGGCGATGAGCCGGCGCGCGGCGTCGAGGATCAGGGCGCGGTTTCGGGCGGCATCGCCGCGTTCTTGTGGCGCCGGGTCGATGCCCGCGAGCCGGGTCGGGCGGTCGGAGGCTGCCACAACTGCACTTTAACTCAGCCGGAATTAATCGGACCACAGTCCGGTTGACTGTTGCGAGAATCGGGCGAGTCGAACAAAGGAGCGTGAACATGGCCGATATCAAGGTGCTGGTGTTGGTGGGGAGCTTGCGGGCGGCGTCGGTCAACCGGCAGATCGCCGAACTGGCAGTGGAGCAGGCGCCAGACGGAGTGGAACTGCGCATCTTTGATCGGCTGGGGGAGCTGCCCTTCTATAACGAGGACATCGACACCGCCGAGGTGGCCGAGTCTGTGGTCGCTCTGCGAGCGGCGGCCGGCGAGGCCGACGCCGCGCTCGTCGTCACCCCCGAATACAACGGCAGCATCCCCGGTGTGTTGAAGAACGCCATCGATTGGCTGTCGCGGCCGTTCGGAAACGGCGCGCTCAAGGACAAACCGCTGGCGGTGGTCGGGGCGGCGCTCGGGCAGTACGGCGGCGTATGGGCACACGACGAGACTCGTAAGTCCTTCGGCATCGCCGGGCCGCGCGTCGTCGAGGATCTGAAGCTGTCGGTGCCGTCCAAGTCGCTCGACGGCAAGCACCCCAGGGAGAACGCCGAGGTGGCAGAGGCGCTGCGTGGCATTGTGGGCAAGCTCACAGTCGAGGTCGGCTGAGCGGTCGTCTTCGCGTTTTGCCGTTTGCGCCGCTTTGCGGCAAAATCTTGCCGCCGGCTGGGTCGTTCCGACCCGGCCGGCGGCTTTGCTATTGGGGGGTCTCGCGCTGTGCGGCGGCCGGACTTGTCGGTGGCTGGTGGTACATCTAGGGGTGCGGCGCGACACGGTCTGTCAAGTCGGGCACGACACGCCGTGAACGTGGTTGCTGGCAAGCTTACGACCTGGGAATTTCAGAAATGTTATTCAGAACATGTTGTATGACTTCGAACTGTCGGCCACTAGGTGTAGTGTCTGTGAGACCGACAGGCCACCACAGTTCGGGAGCCGGCCGGAGCGCAGCGAATCCGGCCGAGTCGGTTTCAAGACCAGCCGGAGAGCGGCTTCGACCGGCAGGAATTTTGGCGGCCCGAGGGTCGCTGAACTTAAGCGAAACGTAAGACCCGATCAGTTGCCAGTCACCTGTCTAGTTTTTTTCACTTTCCGCAAGAGGAGCCGTACCGAAGATGACCGTCACCGTGTACACCAAGCCCGCATGCGTGCAGTGCAACGCCACCTACAAGGCGTTGGAAAAGCAGGGCATCGCCTTCGAGAAGGTCGACATCACCCTCGACAGCGAGGCCCGTGACTACGTCATGGCGCTCGGCTACCTGCAGGCCCCGGTTGTGGTGGCCGGTAACGACCACTGGTCGGGCTTCCGCCCCGATCGGATCAAGGCGCTCAGCACGGTCGCGGCGACCGCGTAACGGAAGGCACCACCACCACGGGAGAGGAGTCGGACAGGATGAGCCACCTCGTCTACTTCTCCAGCGTCTCGGAGAACACCCACCGCTTCGTCCAGAAGCTGGAGTGGCCCGAAGACCGCGTCACCCGGATCCCGCTGCACGGCCGCATCGAGGTGGACGAACCCTACGTTCTGATCCTGCCGACCTACGGCGGCGGCCGTGCCACTCCCGACATCAACAACGGTGGCTACGTGCCCAAGCAAGTCATCGCCTTTTTGAACAATGAACACAATCGGTCGTTGATCCGCGGCGTCATCGCCGCGGGCAACAACAACTTCGGTACGGAATTCGCCTATGCGGGCAATGTGGTGTCCCGCAAATGCGGTGTGCCGTACCTGTATCGCTTCGAGCTCATGGGAACCCCGGACGACGTCGAAGCTGTTCGTGCGGGGTTGAAAGACTTTTGGAAGGACCAGACGTGCCACCAACCGTCACAGCTGCAGAGCCTGTAACCACTCCCGGGCATGCCCTGCCCGGAGAGACCGATTACCACGCGCTCAACGCGATGCTGAATCTGTACGACGCCGACGGCAAGATTCAGTTCGACAAGGACGTGCTCGCCGCGCGGGAGTACTTCCTGCAGCACGTCAACCAGAACACCGTGTTCTTCCACAGTCAGGATGAGAAGCTCGACTACCTGATCGAGAAGGAGTACTACGAGCGCGAGGTGCTCGACCAGTACAGCCGCAACTTCGTCAAGAGCCTGCTGGATCGGGCCTTCGCCAAGAAGTTCCGGTTCCCGACCTTCCTCGGAGCGTTCAAGTACTACACCTCCTACACGCTCAAGACCTTTGACGGGAAGCGCTATCTGGAGCGCTTCGAGGATCGTGTCGTGATGGTGGCGCTGACCCTTGCCGCCGGCGACACCGTGCTGGCGGAGAAGCTCGTCGACGAGATCATCGACGGCCGCTTCCAGCCGGCCACCCCGACGTTCCTCAACTCGGGCAAGAAGCAGCGCGGCGAGCCGGTGAGCTGCTTCCTGCTGCGCATCGAGGACAACATGGAGTCCATCGGCCGCTCGATCAACTCGGCGCTGCAGCTGTCCAAGCGCGGTGGCGGAGTTGCCTTGCTGCTGACCAACATTCGTGAGCACGGCGCCCCGATCAAGAACATCGAGAACCAGAGCTCGGGCGTCATTCCGATCATGAAGCTGCTGGAGGACTCGTTCTCCTACGCCAACCAGCTCGGTGCCCGCCAGGGTGCCGGTGCGGTGTACCTGCACGCGCACCACCCCGACATCTACCGGTTCCTCGACACCAAGCGCGAGAACGCCGATGAGAAGATCCGGATCAAGACGCTCTCGCTGGGCGTGGTGATCCCGGACATCACCTTCGAGCTGGCCAAGAAGAACGAGGACATGTACCTGTTCTCGCCGTACGACGTCGAGAAGGTCTACGGCGTCCCGTTCGCCGACATCTCGGTGACCGAGAAGTACCACGAGATGGTCAACGACGGCCGGATCCGCAAGACCAAGATCAAGGCGCGCGAGTTCTTCCAGACGCTGGCCGAGCTGCAGTTCGAGTCGGGCTACCCGTACATCATGTACGAGGACACGGTGAACCGGGCCAACCCGATCGCCGGCAAGATCACCCACTCCAACCTGTGCTCGGAGATCCTGCAGGTCTCCACGCCGTCGCTGTTCAACGAGGACCTGTCCTACGCCAAAGTGGGCAAGGACATCTCGTGCAACCTCGGTTCGCTGAACATCGCCAAGGCGATGGACTCGCCGGATTTCGCGCAGACCATCGAGACGTCGATCCGGGCGCTGACCGCGGTGAGCGATCAGACCCACATCTGGTCGGTGCCGTCCATCGAACAGGGCAACAACAGCTCGCACGCGATCGGCCTGGGTCAGATGAACCTGCACGGGTACCTGGCCCGCGAGCGGATTCACTACGGCTCCGAAGAGGGCATCGACTTCACCAACATCTACTTCTACACCGTGCTGTTCCACGCCCTGCGGGCGTCGAATCTCATTGCGATCGAACGTGGTACGCGCTTCGGCGGGTTCGAGGACTCGAAGTACGCCTCGGGTGAGTTCTTCGACAAGTACACCGAGCAGGTCTGGGAGCCGGCCACCGACAAGGTCCGGCAGATCTTCGCCGATGCGGACATCCACATCCCGACGCAGGACGACTGGAAGCAGTTGAAGGAGTCGGTGCAGAAGCACGGCATCTACAACCAGAACCTGCAAGCCGTCCCGCCGACCGGGTCGATCTCCTACATCAACCACTCGACCTCGTCCATCCACCCGGTGGCGAGCAAGATCGAGATCCGCAAGGAAGGCAAGATCGGTCGCGTCTATTACCCGGCGCCGTACCTGACCAACGACAACCTGGACTACTACCAGGATGCGTATGAGATCGGCTACGAGAAGATCATCGACACCTACGCCGCGGCTACCCAGCATGTGGATCAAGGCCTTTCGCTGACGTTGTTCTTCAAGGACACCGCCGACACCCGTGAGGTCAACAAGGCGCAGATCTACGCCTGGCGCAAGGGAATCAAGACGCTGTACTACATCCGGTTGCGTCAGATGGCCTTGCAAGGCACCGAGGTGGAAAATTGCGTCAGCTGCATGTTGTGACGATTCGTCGCTGACAGCGGCCATTGTCGTGATCGCTGAGCCTCCGACCGGCGGCGTTATTTATGGCGTCAGGCTCCGGTCGGAGGACATGTATCGCTATGTAGGTCTTACGACGAAAACTGCGCAGGTTCGGCTTCGGCAACACTTCAAAGTCGCTGCCGCCGGGCGAAAGACGCCGTTTTACGACTGGTTACGCAAGCAGGATCGCGACGACGTCATTGCGGTTCCGCTGGATTGGGCGGACGGACTCGACGAGCTTGGCGAGGCCGAAATCGCCTGGATAGTTCTTCTCCGACAGGAGGGGCACTCTTTGTTGAACCTCGCGGACGGCGGACTTGGACCGACGGGCGTGGAATGGACCGCGGAGATGAGGGAGGCTGCGAGGATCCGATCGACCGGTCGTAAGGTTCCCAGTCGATTCGGCGCGGCGAACCCGTTCTATAAGCGAGAGCACTCCGCCGAGCAGCGAGCGAAATGGTCCGCGGCGCGTACGGGTTCCAACGTCGGCGCTGACAATCCGAACTACGGGAAGTTCGGAGCTGACCATCCAAGTTTCGGTCACGTGATGTCGGAAGGGGCCAAGTCCAGGATTTCCGAAATGCGCAAGGGCGCCGGAAATCCGAACTTTGGGCATAGTGCGAGCGAAGAAACGCGTGCCAAGATGTCAGCGGCTCGAAAAGGCCGCCCTATGCCCTCGAGTCGCCGCAGTGCTCACACGCGCCATCACACGAACAAGGGCGTGTTCAAGAACACGTGCCAACATTGCCTAGACGATCAGGCAGCTCGGGAGCAGCTGCGGTCATCGGATCGAGGTCGAAACGACTGACGGAATAGGGAGAACCCCGCTGCTAGAGCGGCTCCAGGCCCGTACTTCCAGTGGCCAGCTATTGCACGCAAGTTGCGAAAATGCGTGTGATAACTGGCCATTCGTCGTTAGGAGACGTCACCCGGCTGACCACTCGATCAGACCAACAGCTAGAAATCCCCACCCGAGTAGCTGGGTGGGGATGGTGGCGTCCGAAATGAACTCAATCCCGATCCAGCCCATGTAGAGGGCAAGCCCCAAATACATGGGCGGACCGATCCAGCGCAGCTGGTACAGCGCCCGATCGAACAGCCTCCACCACCGCGAGTTCATCGCGCCATCATGCTCCACCGACGGATACGTCAGTAAGGCAATTCGGGTGCAGTTGCCGTCACGACAGCGAGGCAGCCGGAAGAGCCCACTCGCGCGGATACCAGGTCGGCGGATGGTGTTCGGCGACCGCGTCGGAGATCATGTTCCGATGTCGACAACCGTTGAGGCCGTCCTTGTCACCGCTCTGGTGCTCGGGATCGTCGTCGCCATATTCGGTTTGATCTACGCATGGGAGAAGTGGGGCAAAGGCACTCGACTGGAGCGGCGCATGGATCGCTTCTTCGATCGCGTCAGCGACATGTTCGACCGCTAGCAGAGGGGACAAAACTCTGTCGCGACGTGTCGGGTCCGCCCGCTACCGTCCGTGTGTGGATTTCTTCACCGCCGACCTGCACCTCGCGCACCCGAAGCTGGCGGGCTTGCGCGGGTTCGACACCGTGGCAGCGCACGACGCCGCAGTGATGGCGCCGCTGTATCGGCTCGATCCGAAACAGGACATGTTGTGGGTGCTCGGTGACATCTGCGCCGGTGGGGTGGCGTCGATGGAATCAGCTCTGGCGCAGCTGAGCACGCTGCGGGTACCGATGCACCTCGTGACCGGCAATCACGATCCGGTGCATCCGATGTACCGGGGCGCCCAGAGGCATTTCGCTGCCTACGCCGCGGTGTTCGCGAGCGTGCAGCAGGTGGCGCGGGCGAAGGTGGGTGGAGAGGGCGTGATGCTCAGCCACTTCCCGTACGCCGACGTCCCGGACAGGCTCTCGCGCAGAAACTTCGATCAATATCAGTTGCCGAACCTCGGGATGTGGTTGATCCACGGACACACACATTCTGACGAGCGTCGTTCGGGGAACCGGTCGATCTGCGTCTCCGTGGAAGCGTGGAATCTGCAGCCGGCGTCGGTCGAGGAGATCGCTGTGGAGATGCAGAGTGACGCCTCGTTCTCTTGAGGTTCGGTCAGCTGGGTGTCACGGTATCGCTGCGCGAGGGTAGGCCGGCGGCCCGGATCGCCTGGTCGATTTCCGCGAGCAACTCGCTCTCGCTGAGGCCGTCGATCTCCTCCGCGTAGAGGTAGCCCGCTTCGAGGGCGCTGCCGTCGGCGTATTCGAGAGACACCAGTACCGAGCCGTCATCGAGCTCGTGCAGGGTGTAGGCCGTGCCGGCGTATTGCGGGTCGTCGCTGTCGACTGCGTACGTGGCCCGTGGCGTCTCGTCCATATCCGAAGTTTGTCCGAGTCAGCTCTCGCGAGCTTGCTCGGCACGCAGTGCGTTCATGCGCCGAGTTTGGGCGACTATTCGCGTCTGCTCGCGACAAGTGCTCGCAGAGCTGCGGCGAGACACCGCGAGCACGTTGTATCCGTGGTAGTACGTCACGAGCATCAGCGCCCAGACCGACATCGCCAGGATGTAGAACAGCGTGTGTTCGGCGTCGTCACCCGGAATGTGGACGAAGTCGTAGATCACCGCCACGAACGCCCCGAGGGCCGTCGCCACGAAGACCCATGTCGCGTTGCGCCGGTCGCCGATCCGCCACAGGCGAACAGCAACCGCGAACATGAAGAGGGCCACAGCAAGATTCATCACGAGATAGAAGGTCGACCACCCGAACTCGACGGGACGCACGTCGAATGCGCGGTTCAACCCCACCGCGACCGCCGCCGCCACGGCGCCGACTTCCACCCACCAGGAGGGCCGGTAGCCGTGCGTCACTGCCATCATCCCGAGCACGATGATCAGCGTCATGCCGAACGAACGCGAGAACGCATCGAAAAACACCATGAGGTGATAGCTGAAACTCGAATGCGAGACCCCGGTGGCGGCCAGGAACAGCACGTTGGTACCCGATAGCCCGATCACCAGCCATTCGAGCCCGAGTAGCAGATTGTGTTGGCGGCGCAGGAATTTCGCACCGTAGTACAAACCTGCGGCGAGCATGCAGAGATCGGCGAGCAGGAGCAGCGCCATCGCGAGGGAATTCACTCTTGCCTTTCGGAAGCCACGGCCCGGCTGATCGCGGCGGCGATGCGGTCGACCGCATCGCGTGCCGCTGGGCTGATCTGCGTCATGGAGAGGTACCCGTGCACCAGGCCGCTTTCTCGAACCAGGCGCGTGGGGACACCGGAGTCGTTGAGCCGCTTGGCGTACGCGATCGCCTCGTCCCGCAGCGGATCGAAACCAGCGACAGTGATCAGCGTCGCCGGTACCTGGGAGAGATCCTCGGCAAGAATCGGTGACACCCGCGGGTCGGATCGGTCGCCGGCATCGGGCACGTAAAGCTCACCCAACCACTCGATCTGCTTGCCGGTGAGCGCCGGGTTGTCGGCGAACTCGTCGCGCGAACGGTACCCACCCACGGCGTCGACAAACGGGTACATCAGTACCTGCATCCTGGGGCGAAGTGCCTCGCCCTGCAGTTGATTCGACAGCACCGCGCACAGATTCGCGCCGGCGCTATCGCCGAGCAACACGATGCGTGCCGGGTCGATGCCCCAGTCGGCGCAGTGCTCGACGGCGAATCGCCATGCCTCCCAGGCGTCGTCGACCGGAGCCGGGAAAGGGGCCTCAGGGGCCAGTCGATACTCGACGGACAGAACATTGACCCCGGCGCGGGCCGCGATCAACCGGGCAGGGGAGTCGTATGCTCGGCGACTTCCGAGAACGAAACCTCCGCCGTGGAGGAACAACACCAGCCCCCGGGACCGTACCTTCGGACGATAGAGGCTGGCCCGGATACCGCTGGGCAGAACGATGCCGGAGTCCACGTCCACGGTCTCGGACTTGTCCGCGAACACCCTGCAGTCGGCCTCCATGATGGCTCGGGCGTCGGCGACCGTACCGTCGCTGAAATCCGGTGCCCCGGCGGCGACACGCATGAGCAGGGCGATCTCCGGTTCCATCACGTCACCGTCCGAGTTGACGGTCGGTGGGACGAGCCGGCGGAGCATCGCTCTCGGAACGCGACCAAGAGCCGTGAACATGGCGCGCTGGATCTGCTCGGGGACGGTCAAGCGGGCGGGGTCCGGGGCTGTGCACGCCGCGTTGATCGTCGTCACGAGGCGGCTCGTCCAGAAGCTGCCTGGCTGACCTCGGCGCCGCCGTCCGCCAGTTCGCGTTCCAGCCGAGAGCTGAAGCGGAGATTGTCGTCGATGACAGATCCCCGGTACATCTTCCGGTCCTCCAGGTACACGTTCCGCATCTGCCACGGCATCGCGTCGCCCTGACTCGGCAGGGCGCGCCTCGCGCGCTGCATGTATCCCGCGTCGAGGTCGAGAATCGATCGAGTGCCGACGCCCTCGGCCGCATACGGAGCGACGGTGTCGTACCCGTGGGTGTCCATGTAGCGAAGCAGTTCGATGAGGCTCTTGCCGAGGAGCGAGATCTTCAGTGTCCAAGACGATTTGGTGTAGCCGATCGCCATCATCCAGTTCGGCACGCCCGACAGCAGGAACCCTCGGTACACCACGCTGCCGGCCAGATCGACCGGTCGTCCGTCGACGGTGAGGTCGATGCCGCCGAACAGGAGCAGATTCAGCCCCGTTGCCGTGACGATGAGGTCGGCCGGCAGCGCCTGACCCGACTCGAGCTCGATTCCGGTCTTGGTGAACCGGCGGATCCGGTCGGTCACCACCGATGCCCGGCCCTCGCGGATCGACGCGAAGAAATCGCCGTCGGGCGCGAGGCACAGGCGCTGGTCCCAGGGGTCGTAGGGCGGGTTGAAGTGGCGGTCCACGTCGAATCCGGCCGGCAGTTTCTTCATGTTCAGGTGGCGGATGAGGCGCCGTGCGGTCTTCGGGAACCGGGTCATCAGCTCGACGACCACCCAATCGATCAACACGTTCTTCCACCGCGTCGCGAGGTAGCCGCGCCGTTCCCCAAGGAGCCGGGTGAGCTTCAGGCTCAGGGCGTCGACGCGCGGCATCGACATGATGTACGTCGGCGTGCGCTGCAGCATGGTGACGTGGTCGGCGGCGCCTTCGCCCTTGAGCATTGACGGGATCAGCGTGATTGCCGTTGCGCCGCTGCCGATGACGACGACGTTCTTGCCGGAGTGGTCGTATCCCTCGGGCCAGAACTGCGGGTGGATGATGTCGCCCTCGAAGTCTTCTCGGCCCTCGAACTCCGGGGTGTAGGCCTCGTCGTACCGGTAGTAGCCGGTGCCGGCGTACACCCACCCCGCCTTGATCACCTCGCTGTGCACCACGCCGTCGGCGTCGGTGACCTCGACGGTCAGCACCCATTCTGCGTCGTCACTCGACCAGGCGGCGGCCACGACGCGGTGGCGGTACCTGATGATCTCGGTGAGGCCGTACTCCTCGACAGTCTCCTTCAGATAGTCCAGGATCAGCGGCGCGTCCGCGATCGCCTTCTCGTCGCGCCAGCTCTTGAACTCGTACGCGAACGTGTGCAGGTCCGAGTCCGACCGAATACCGGGGTACCGGAACAGATCCCACGTGCCGCCGATGGCGGCGCGGCCCTCCAGAAGTGCCACCTTCTTCTTCGGGAACTCACGGGTGAGGTACGCCGCGGCGCCGATCCCCGAGATGCCTGCCCCGATGATCACGACGTCGAAGTACTCCGGGCTGCTTGCTGAGATGCTCATCTGTCGGTTCCTTCCTGCGCCGAACCCGGCACTTTGCGATGTGCCTCAGACTGCCGGGATGGATGTGGTGCGCACTACACCGAATCTCAGCGTTCTGCGGCCGGCACCGGTGGAAATCGCACACACATACGGACCCGACGTGCAGGCCCGGTGCGATATGCACCATCGTCGGCGCACAGACGGTGTGAGGTGCGGATGGTGGCCGCGACCCGCAGCCGCGATGGTGGGACTTGCGCCATCGTTGCGATGGCACACCCTTCATTCACACCACGGACCCTCGGTGCCGTCGGCTCCAACAGGAACGGAAATCACCATGACAACAGTTGATTCGGCCATCCAACGCATCCGCAGCACCGCGGACGTCGCGGACATCCTCGCCGTCGTCGCCGAGGACGGCGGGGTGATCATCGAGGGCCTGCTCACCCCCGAGCAGGTCACCCGCTTCAACGCCGAGATCGAGGCCCCCCTCACCGCGCTGACCGCCGGCGGCAAGCACGAATTCGAGATCGTCAACGAGTTCCACGGTGCCAACACCAAGCGCCTCACCAACCTGGTCACCCACAGCCCGGTCTTCCGCAGCGAGATCATCGACCACGATCTGGTCCACGCCCTGTGTGATGCGACCTTCCTCGAGGAGTCCGGCACCTACTGGATGACCACCGCCCAGGTCATCGAGATCGGCCCCGGCAACCGCGCGCAGTTCCTGCACCGCGACCTCGAGAACTGGTTCCCCTTCGTCGGGATGGGCCCCGCCGGCCCCGAGATCACCCTCAACTTCCTGATCGCCCTCACGGACTTCACCGAGGAGAACGGCGCGACCCGCGTCATCCCGGGCAGCCACCAGTGGCCCGACTTCCAGGATCGCGGCACCCCTGAGCAGACGGTCCCGGCCATCATGAACGCCGGCGATGCCCTCTTCTTCAGCGGCAAGACCGCCCATGGCGGCGGCGCCAACGTCACCACCGACCAGTACCGTCGCGCGGTGTCCTTCGCGTTCAACCCGGGCTTCCTGGTCGGCGAGGAGGCGTACCCGTTCCTCGTCGATCGTGACGTGGTGAAGACCCTGCCGGAGCGCGTCCAGCGCATCCTTGGCTTCCGCTCTCAGTACCCCACCGGCTCGCCCGGACTCTGGATGGTCGACTACCGCGAACTCGCCGACCACCTCGGCCTGTAGCGGCAGACTGTTGCCATGACACCGGATCAGCTGTGGCCCGATGCATCCGATCCGGTCCGTCGGCTGATCCGCGGACTTGCCGAGACGGCGCTGGCGAGGTCCGGGGACGTCATCGACGAGCTGACGGCGGCGTCGCTGCAGGACCCGCGGTACCAGGCGATCGCCGACGACCCGGTGCTCGCGGAGGTCGACGCCCGCATGGTGGCCACCCACCTCAAGCACTGGCTGACGTCCAACATCGCCGAACCTGGTCGCCGGGTCGCCCCGGCAGCGGGAAGCGCGATGCGCACCTACGCACGTGATGTGGTGCTGCGCGGCCTGACCACCGACGATGTCCTGTCGTGGCGATCGGCTCAACGTGTCGCCTGGAAGTGGTGGCTGGCCACGTGTTTCCAGGCTACGGACGACGCGGAACAGCTTCGCGAACTGATCGAGGTCTCCGGGAATTCGCTCACGGCATTCGTCGATGACTCCATCGCCGAACTTGCCGAGCACATCCGTAAGGTCCGCGAGGAGTTCGCCGGTGGCTCGCAGCTGCAGCGCTACGCCACCGTCGAGCTCCTGCTCCAGGGCGCGGACATCGCACCGTCGCGCGCAGAAGCGCAGCTGGGCTATGCACTGACGGGTTCGCACGTCGGCGTCGTCGTCTGGGTCGACTCCGAGAAAGACGTGGCCGAACTCGAACGCGCCAGTGAGCAGGTGATGCGGGCGTGCGGCGCGGACCGGCGGCTGACGGTGGTCGCCGGTACCGCTGCGGTGTGGCTGTGGATACCGGCGAAGACCACGCCAACGGTCGCCGACCTCGCCGAACGCCTGGGACGACGGTGCGGTGCGCGCGTGGCACTCGGCCGCGCGGCCCCAGGCGTGAGTGGTTTCCGGCGAACACACATGGATGCCGCTGCAGCGCAACGGCTTCTGGCACGCCTGGACTCCGGGCTGTCCATCGTGCGCTACGAGGACGTCCACCTGGTGGACCTGTTGTCGACGGATCTGTCGTCGGCCGACCAGTTCGTCGCCGACGTGCTCGGTGAATTGAAGGACGCCAGCCCGGTGCTGCACCAGACGGTACTGACCTACGTGGACGAGGGACTCAACCGCACGAGCACCGCCGAACGGCTGTACACCCACCGCAACACCATCGATCGGCGCCTCGCCCGGATCGACGAACTGCTGCCGAAACCCTTTGCGCGCAACCCGATCGAGGTGGCTGCGGCCCTCACGCTGCTCGGAGTGCGCGGGGGTCACTAAGGCCGTTCGGCGTTCAGGCGGCGGCGGGGTTCATCCAGAAGATCTGCCAGGAGTGGCCGTCGAGGTCGTTGTAGCTGCGGCCGTACATGAAGTCCTCGTCGTCGGTATCGCCCGCCGTGGCGCCCGCGGCGATGGCGCCGTCCACGAGCGTGTCCACGCACTCGCGGCTGTCGACACTCAAGCAGACGACGCACTCCTTCGTCTTCGACGCGTCGGCAGTCTCGGCAGGGTGCAGGGAGTCGAAGACATCGCGCTGCGTCAGCATCGCGAACTGGTTCTCGCCCAGCAGCAGCGTCACTGCGCTGTCGCTGCTGAAGTTCTCGTTGAGCGAATAGCCGAGGCCGGTGAAGAACTTCCGCGAGCGCGCGACATCGGCGACGGGCAGGTGGACGAAGATCATGGCGTGCATCGGGTAGCTCCCGTGGTCCGCGGCGCCCGGAAGCAGGTGCCGTCACAGGGTTAGACAGCCGGTCCGTGCAGAACTCATCGCATGCGTGAACCGGCGGTTCACATGCGTGAACCGGCGGTTCAACGGAAGGCGTACCGCACGACCACGGGCGCGTGGTCGGACAGCCGCGCGCGGGGTTCGGGTTCCTTGTCGACGGTCACCGACGTGGCGGTCCGCGCGAGCCGCGGCGTGGCCAGGTGGTGATCGATGCGCCAGCCCACGTCCTTGACGAACGACTCGCCGGCCCAACTCCACCAGGACAGCGGCCCGGGGCGGTCGCCGTGCAGCGTCCGCACCACGTCGACGAGCGTGCGCGGCCCGATCTGTGTGTCCAGCCAGGCGCGTTCCTCGGGGAGAAAGCCCTCCATCTTCTGTGCGGGCCGCCAATTGGTCACGTCGTGCGGAAGATGAGCGAGGTTCAGGTCTCCGAGTAGCAGGAACTCGCGGCCCGCGTCGAGCGCCGCCCGGCGGTTCCGGCTCAGCTCGCGCGCGAACGCCCCGAGGAAGCGCATCTTCCGGTCGTACTTGGCGCCGCCGTCAGGCGTATCGCGCATGGTGCCGGGCCGCTGCAAGTGCGCGGGCAGGCCGCCCTTCGGCAGGTAGAGGCACGCCACGGTGAGGGGAACGTCCGCGAGGTCGACCTCGAGGTACCGGCCCTCGCTCGCATAGGCCCCGAGGCCCCGGCTGTGCGGCGGATGCGAGACCCAGGTCCGCACATCCGACGGTGCCTCGCGCGTCAGGATCGCGACGCCGTTGCGGCCCGGGATCGAGCCGCAGTCGATTGCCGCGCGATAACCGTCGAACGCGCCGACCTCCTCGCGTGGGCAGCGCAACTCCTGCAGGGCCACCACGTCGAGCCCCCGCCCGGCGAGCCAGGCGTCGAAGCCGCGACGGCGTGCCGCCCGGATTCCGTTGACGTTGAACGTGGCAATGCCCAGCGGAGGGTTTGGAGTGTCAGGCATCTGGTGCTGGTGCGTCCGTTCGGAGTGCGTCATGTGCGTCATCTATTTGATATGAATCGCCTTCCAAACAGTTCGTCCGATCCAGGGTGCAGCGTTTCGTCGACGCCGGGCTTGTCGATGTGGCATCCCGAAAGCCGCTGCGATTTCAGCTCAGTTCCGCGGGGCGCGCTCTCTGCGGCGTTGCCGTCACCCCGCCGAATGGCTAGTCATTGCACGCAAATCGCGAAATTGTGTGCAATAACTAGCCATTCGGCGGTGGTGGCACGTGGCCAGCGCCGTCAGGCGTCGCGGGCCTGTTCCGCGCGCAGCGACTTCAAGCGCCGCTCCTCGCGCAGCACGCTCTGGTAGCTCTCGCGTTCGGCGACCAGCCACTCCGGCTTCTCCCCGAGCAGCTGATCGATCTGCTCGGTGGTGAGCGCATCCCCGACGTCGCCACGCGCGAGACCCGCGATCGAGATGCCCAGCTTGGCCGCCACGAGGTTCTTCGGGTGCGGCCCGTTCTTGCGGAGGTCCTTGAGCCACTGCGGCGGGTCCGCCTGCAGGGCGGCGAGCTCGGACCGGGTGATGGCGTTCTCCTGGAACTCGGCAGGCGTCGCGGGTAAATACACGTCCAGTTTCTTCGCCGCAGTGGCGGGTTTCATGGACTGCGCGTTCGGCCTGCTCATGGATTCAGGGTATCGGTAACCTGAGGCGGTGACCCCGCAGTCCCTCACCCTCGGGTACGTCCCCGGCGGGACGCCCGCGAAATGGGCGCGGATCTGGGCGGAACGGCACCCCGGGGTGCCGCTGCGGTTATGCGCTGTCGCCGCGGCAGAAGCGGCTGCCGCTGTGCGGGACGGCACCGTCGACGTGGCGTTGCTCCGGCCGTCCGCCGACACGTCTGGGCTGGCCGTCATCGCTCTCTACGAGGAGACGACGGTGGCCGTGGTGCCGACCGATCACCTTCTCACCGCCGCTGAGGAGATCACCGCCGCGGACCTCGACGGCGAGCCGACGCTGCTCCCGCTCGACGATGTGGTCGCCTGGGCGGACGCTCCCGGCGCCCTCGTCGATCACCGGCCCGAAACCACCTCAGATGCAATAGAACTCGTCGCCGCAGGGATGGGCGCGCTCATTGTTCCGCAGTCGCTGGCGCGGCTGCATCACCGCAAAGATCTCACGTACCGTCTGATCACCGACGCGCCCACCTGCCCCGTCGCGCTCGCCTTCCCGAAAGGGCCGCAGCCGGCCCTGGTCGAGGAGTTCGTCGGGATCGTGCGCGGCCGCAAACCCGGTTCGTCGCGGGGACAGGTCGAGCCGGCACCGAAACGCACCGCACGAGAAAAGACGCTCGCCAAGCAGGCCGCCCGCGCCGCAGCGGGCAAGGTCGCCCGTAAGCCAGGCTCGGCCAAGCGCGGCCGACGCTGACGCACCGGGAATCGTGATGCCCTGCGCGAGGTTCGTGCACATATGACAACTAACGGTGACGTTGCGTCTTTCGGTCCGAACGCGCCCGGATACGTATGGAAATCGACTGCGGACGTCGAACCGATCGAAGTCTTTCCCGGAATCACCGTCCAGCCACTCTGGCGAGGCGCAAACGGAGCCAAGGCGGCAATCACCACCATCGCGCCGGGCGCGGTCTGGGTGGGTGAAGACCTGCATGACCCAGGCCCTGAAGAGGTCTACGTGGTTTCCGGCGTCTTCAACGACGGCGTCAACGACTACGCCGCAGGCACATTCCTCCACGCCCCGGCAGGCTCGTGGCATGTACCGCAATCCGCGGAGGGTTGTGTGCTGTTTCTTTTCTATCCGGAAGGCTAGACATTGAAGGGGCCGGCAAATGGCCGGCCCGCTAAGTCAGCGTCAGGGCGCCGGAGCTTCTGGGGGTGGCGGCGGAACCGGTGCCGGGTCCGGCATATGCCCGGGCTCGTCTGGAGGAATGGTGTCGGCACGCACCTCGTAGGTGTCCTTACTCGAGATCTTGTCTTCGACCCAGCCGCCCGGGTAATAGGTGCAGTAGCTGTCATACCTGCCAGAGGAGCAGCGGCTGCTTGGGTTCTGATAGTGGCGGGGAACCCCGATGATTCGGCGGCGTGTCCACGACCCGTCCGGTCGGATCGGTTCGTCGCAGATGAAACGCGTCTCCGAGCCCAGGAAGCCCCACGGGCGGGTCTCGCAGCTGGGAGGGAGGTCGGCACTGGCCGCGGGCGCGTGGATCGTTGATGCGCCGATGGCCATTGCTAGTCCGAGTAGGACAAGAGCACGGCCGGTGCCGCTAATCGTCATAGAGATCCTTTTCGAGTGTCAAGATTGAAGGCAGCGTCAATTTACTCGAAGTGAATTCATACCGCGTCGGAATGGCAGCAAATGCCTACCGGCCCGACAGGGTGGGCCGGACTCTCATCTGGTTACCGGCTGGGCACACACCGTGTGCTCTTGCTGGACGTCAGGCGGGAAGAGATTCGAGGATTTCGGATGCCGCTCGTGTCCACGCGGCGACGTCGGGCGGCCCGGGAATGTTGCCGACCACGAGCACGACGTTCGTCAGATACTTGTCGGTGGCGACGCGCATCGCGGGGAAATCGCCTGGGGCGGTGAGCGGTTCGATGATCATGCGTAGTCCGACACCGGGAACTTCAGTGGCCCCCGGTCTGCCGATATCGGCGAGGAGCTCCTCGGTGATCACTCCGGAGGTGGGTGACTGGACCTTGATCGTGGCCGTGAACGACAACACGCCGCCCGCGGTGGCGTAGTAGTTGCAGCTGTGCCCGGCGGGCCCATTGGAGTTCTTGATTTCGGCGTCGAGACCACTGTCGATTTCGACGCCCGCGAGGGCTGACATCTGCGCTCCGCTGAGCAGGCAGTCCGAGGGCAGGACATGGTCACGCCACTTCGCGGTGGGTGAGCTATGCGCCGGTGCGTCGTGGGCGTCGCTTCCGGCGACCGGTTGCCCGGTGACGACGTGTGAACAGGCGGTGGCATACGCGAGTGCCCCAAGCATCACGGCGGATCCACAGTTCCTGCCGAATCGTTGTCGCCAAGGCACTTTGCCACGCTATCTGATGTGGAGGTGGGGCGATGATGCAGTGGAGCTGCCGATCCGGTCGATTAGCGTGATGATCTATGGGGGAAGAACAATCGATGGCCCTGGGGCCACGACGTTTCGGAATGCTCGACGTCGGCGACGGCAATCGCATGTATTGGGAGACGCGGGGCAATCCCTCCGGTCGCACGGTGCTGATCGTGCACGGTGGACCCGGTGGTGGCCGCTCGCAGAGCGCGCACCGGACGTTCGATCACACGGTGTTTCAGGTTGTGTCGTTTGACCAGCGCGGCTGCGGGGACAGCCTGCCCAGTGCCGCCGACCCGGCTACCGACATGGCACACAACACCACCGATCACCTCATTGCCGATATGGAAGCGCTTCGCATCCATCTGGGCGTCCAACGTTGGCTGTTGTACGGCGGTTCGTGGGGGTCGACGCTCATCCTGGCCTACGCCGAGCGCTATCCCGAACGGGTGGAGGGCATCATCCTGATCGGGGTGACAATGACCCGCCCCAGCGAAATCGACTGGCTTTACCACGGTTTGCGTCTGCTGTTGCCGATGGAATGGGAATGTTTCCGGGCTGGTGCGCCCGAGCACCTGCGCGCCGGCGATCTGGTCGAGGCCTATCGGGTGCTGATGGAAAACCCCGACGTGGCGGTGCGTGAACAGGCGGCGCGTGATTGGTGCGAGTGGGAGGACGCGGCGATAGCGCATGAGACCCAGGGGACGCCGGGCCAATACAGCGCCCGGTCAGGTGCTGCGAAGCACGCGTTTGTGCGCATCTGTACGCACTATTTCGCCCGTCACGCCTGGCTTGAAGACGGACAGCTCTTGCGAAATGCCCACCGCCTGGCGGGGATTCCCGCTGTGTTGATTCACGGCCGTCTCGATCTGTCCGCTCCACTGCGTACTGCGTGGGAACTCGCCCAGACATGGCCAACGGCCGAACTTGTCGTCATCGAGGACTCCGGGCACACCGGTAGTCCCGCACTGGTGACCGCGATCGGACACGCGGTTTCACGGTTCACCGACGGTGATCTGAGTCAGCCTCAGGCGTCGCCGACGCGCCATACACCCTGAACGAAAGCTGGTCGGCCACAACAAGTGTGAAGTCCCTGCGAAAAATCTACGTCGCAGGGACTTCACGCTCGCCGTCTGATGCCTACGTGTGCTGCGGGCTCTGCGCTTTCTTGTACAGCGACTTGAGCAGCAGATCGCGGAAGGTGTGGTTGTCCAACGCCTTCAGGCCCGCACCCGCGACCGCGGGCATCCCGGCGAGCTTGTTGAAGAACCGACCGCGTCGGTACTCGTCGCCCCAGGCGGCACGCATCCGCTGCTCGTAGTTCGTGAAGTCGTCGGGCCCACCGTTGGTGAGTGCGGCAATCGCGCATTCGCCTGCGGTCAAACCGGATTCGAGCGCCTTGGAGATGCCGGCCCCGGATACCGGCTTGCCGGCGCCCAGCGAGTCACCGACGAACAACACGCCGGGACGCCACGGCGGCCACGCCGTGAAGCCCATCGGCAATCGCCACGCCCGCACGCTCTTGTTCTTCTTGAGCTCCTCGATCGGAGGCAGCTCCCATTCCGCGGGCAGGGTCCGCAGGAAGTCGCCGAGGAACTGAGTGGCGTTGATCGACTGCCAGTTCTTGTAGCTGTTCACGTAGCCCAGACCGATGTTGAACCGGCCCCCGCCCATCGGGAAGATCCAGCCGTAGCCGGGCAATTGATCGCCCTGGAACAACAGCTTGAGGTAGATCTCGAAGGCATCCGAATCGGGACGGTTGGCGTGCATCTCGGACCGGATCGCGATGGCCGAGTAGCCGTTGTACTCCGAGTCGATCTTCAGCGCCCGCTTGATGGGGGAGTAGGCACCGTCGGCCGCGATGACCGCGTCGCCGAACACCTTCTCACCGCTCTTGAGCACCACGCCGACCACGCGGCCCTTGGCGTCGAACTCGGGTCCGGCGACCTCGGCACCCTGGCGGACCTCGGCGCCTGCCGACTCGGCGTGCTTGAGCAGCAGCGTGTCGAGTTCGGTGCGGCTCACGGTATGGCCGTGGTCGGGCATGCCTGGGCGACGCGGGAAGGACAGCTCCCACTCGCTGGGGCTGAACACGGTCACCTTGTTGACCCGATGGAACTTGGAGACCTCGTCGGCCAGGCCCATCTTCTGCAGGTAGCTCACCGCGCGGGCGGTGAGTCCATCGCCACAGGGCTTGTCGCGGGGGAACTCCGCTTTGTCGAGAACCAGCACCTTGGCGCCGGTCTGAGCGGCCTGCCATGCGGCGGCCGACCCCGATGGGCCGCCACCTGCTACGACCAGGTCGTATCGCTGCGTCATGAGCCTCGTCTCATTGGTTGACTGTGGCTGCGATAGTACCCAAGCCAGGTGTCGACGGCTTGACGGGCGAACGCCCGGGTCAAACGGCAAAACCGCGTGTTGTCGGGCGGTCTTGGCAGGTCAGCGCTATCAGGGCGGGTACAGTGATCGCGTGCGGCGAACGTCGAGATCACATTCCAGCGATGGCCCGGGCGTCAAGGTTGATGCCCGTAGCGAGCGCTGGCGTGAGCACCGTAAGAAGGTGCGGTCAGAAATTGTCGACGCCTCGTTCCGGGCGATCGACCGATTGGGCCCCGAGGTCAGCCTGCGCGAGATCGCCGAAGAGGCCGGTACGGCCAAGCCAAAGATCTACCGCCACTTCGCCGACAAGTCCGATCTGTTCCAGGCCATCGGCGAGCGACTGCGCGACATGCTGTGGTCGGCGATCTTCCCGGCGATCAACCTCGGCGCCGACCCGGCCCGGGAAGTCATCCGGCGCAGTGTCGAGCAGTACGTCCGGCTCGTCGACGAACACCCGAATGTGCTGCGGTTCCTGATCCAGGGCCGGTTCGCCGAACAGAGCGAATCGACCATGCGGGCCCTCAACGAGGGCCGCGGCATCACCCTGGCGATGGCCGACATGTTCTCCAACGAACTGCGCGAGATGGAACTGGACGGGGCCGCGATCGAATTGGCGGCATTCGCCACATTCGGTGCCTGCGCGTCGGCCACGGACTGGTGGCTGGGCACCGATGAGGACAGCCCGCGCCGGATGCCGGCCGAGGAGTTCGTCAACCACCTGACCACCATCATGGTCGGTTCCATCAACGGCACCTGTGAACTGCTCGGCATCTGGATCGACCCGGACCTGCCGCTGCACGAAGGTGTTCAGCGTCGCCAGCACGCCAGCTAATCGTCTCGTTGACAGCGGCGTCCCAGGTCCGGAGACTGGGAAGTATCCGGTACCGGCGTTCCCAGAAAAGGACTGAGCTATGACGGCTGCCCAACCCTCGCCGCAGGGTCAGCAACCAATCCACACCCGCGCCCTGATCATCGGCAGCGGGTTCTCGGGGATGGGAATGGCGATCGAGCTGCAACGCCGAGGCGTCGACTTCCTCATCTTGGAGAAGGCCGACGAGTTCGGTGGGACATGGCGCGACAACACCTACCCGGGCTGTGCCTGCGACATCCCGTCGCACATGTACTCGTTCTCCTTCGAGCCGAAGGCGGACTGGAGCCACATGTGGTCCTTCCAGCCTGAGATCCAGGACTACCTGCTGGGCGTGGCCGCCAAGTACGGGCTGCGCAGCTACACCCGGTTCAACACCCATGTGGACCGCGCGCACTGGGACGAACAAGAGCTGCGCTGGCATGTGTTCAGCGACACCGGCCAGGAGTTCATCTCCCAGTTCCTGGTGTCCGGGGCCGGCGGACTGCACATCCCGCAGATTCCCGACATCGAGGGGCGCGAGGATTTCGCCGGTGCGGCTTTCCATTCCGCGGAGTGGGACCACAGCGTCGACCTCACCGGCAAGCGGGTCGCGGTGATCGGCACCGGCGCCAGCGCCATCCAGATCGTGCCCGAGATCGTCACGGACGTCGCCGAGCTGCACCTCTACCAGCGCACCCCGGCCTGGGTCATGCCACGGGTGAACAACAAGTTCCCGCAATGGATTCGGCGCTTGTTCAGCTATGTGCCCGGGACCCGCGCGGCGATGCGCGCCGCCATCTACTGGATCCACGAGGGGGTCGGCTTCGCGATGACGCAGCAGCCGCGGCTGCTCAAGATCGGCGAGGCGATGGGCCGCTACAACATCAACCGCAGCATCAAGGACCCCGAGCTGCGCCGCAAACTCACCCCGAGCTACCGCGCCGGGTGCAAGCGAATCCTCAACTCCGACAAGTACTACCGCGGAATCGCCAACCCCAAGGCCCAGGTGATCACCGAGTCGATCTCCCGGATGACCCCGACCGGTATCGTCACCGCCGACGGCGTCGAGCATCCGGCCGACGTGGTCGTGTGGGCCACCGGCTTCCACGTCACCGACTCCTACACCTACGTCGACATCAAGGGTGCCGGCGGTGAGGATCTGGTGGACCGCTGGAACCGCGAGGGCATGGCAGCCCACCGCGGCATCGCGGTGTCCGGTATGCCGAATCTGTTCTTCCTGCTCGGGCCGAACACCGCACTGGGCCACAACTCGGTGGTGTTCATGATCGAATCGCAGATCCGCTACGTCGGTCAGGCGATCGCCGCCGTCGACGACGCCGGGGCTGCTGCGCTGTCGCCCAACCCTGTCGCCCAGGCGGAGTTCAATGCCGAGCTGCAACGCGATCTGGCCGACACGGTGTTCAACACCGGAGGTTGCCGGAGCTGGTACATGGACGCCCACGGCGTCAACCGGACCCTGTGGAGCGGTATGACCTGGCAGTACTGGCTGGCAACGCGCAAGCTGGACCCCGAGGAGTTCGATTTCATCCATGAGGCGCGCGACACGAAAACACAAGGTGTTGCGGTCACCGCGGGTAGCTGACCCCAGGGGTAGTGTCGTGGGTACTGTCCGGCAAACAAAACAACCTGGTGAAGTGGGGTTCTGGTGAGCGAAGGCATGAAGCTGATCGACCGTGTCTCAGCGATCAACTGGAACCGTGTCCAGGATGAGAAGGACGCCGAGGTCTGGGATCGGCTCACCGGTAATTTCTGGTTGCCGGAGAAGGTGCCGGTGTCCAACGACATCCCGTCGTGGGGCACGCTCACTGCGCACGAGAAGCAGCTCACCATGCGGGTGTTCACCGGCCTGACGCTGCTGGACACCATTCAGGGCACAGTCGGCGCCGTCAGCCTGATCCCTGATGCGCTCACCCCGCACGAGGAAGCCGTCTACACCAACATCGCCTTCATGGAGTCGGTGCACGCCCGCAGCTACAGCAACATCTTCTCCACGCTGTGCTCGACGGCCGAGATCGACGACGCGTTCCGCTGGTCGGAGGAAAACCCGAACCTGCAGCGCAAGGCCGAGATCGTCATGCAGTACTACAAGGGTGACGAGCCGCTCAAGCGCAAGGTGGCCTCCACCCTGCTGGAGAGCTTCCTGTTCTACTCGGGCTTCTACCTGCCGATGTACTGGTCCAGCCGGGCCAAGCTGACCAACACCGCCGACATGATCCGGCTGATCATCCGTGACGAGGCCGTTCACGGCTACTACATCGGCTACAAGTACCAGCGCGGGTTGGCCCTCCTGGACGAGGAAAAGCGTACGGAGCTCAAGGATTACACCTACGAGCTGCTCTTCGAGCTCTACGACAACGAGGTCGAGTACACCCAGGATCTCTACGACGAGGTCGGGCTCACCGAGGACGTCAAGAAGTTTCTGCGCTACAACGCCAACAAGGCGCTGATGAACCTCGGCTACGAGGCGCTGTTCCCCAAGGACGAGACCGACGTGAACCCGGCGATCCTGTCCGCGCTGTCACCGAACGCCGATGAGAACCACGACTTCTTCTCGGGCTCGGGTTCCTCGTACGTGATCGGCAAGGCCGTCAACACCGAAGACGAGGACTGGGACTTCTAGCTAGTTGGCGTACGGGTTGCGCCCTTCACCGGTGTTGAGCAGCAGTGGGTTGTTCACATCGAGGACGTAACTGCCGCCTGGGCTGAGGACGAACCCGGCTCCGTCAAAGGAGTTGCTGCACATCGTCACCGTGCCGTCGGTGCCACAGGTCACGTTGCGGAAGCTGATGCGCGACCCAGGTGGTAACCGGTTGGGCAGCCCGTCGAACACGAACAGTGGCCGGTTGTCGTTCATGAACGTGGGCGGTCCCTGCTGGGCGCCGGTAACGGCGTTGGCCCCGTCCGGTGCTGCGGGCAGTGGGCCGCTGCAGCCGTATTTGCCTGATCCGCGGCCGATTGCGCATGCGATATCGCCCGGCACCGCGAATGCGTAGTACTCGCCGTTGTGCATCGCGAAGTCTGACGGCTTCACCGGCGTCAGCGCGTTGAGATTGAGCGGTGGGGGCGGCGGGTCCCCAGCAGCGATGCCAGGGAAACCGACGCCGGCGCCGACCGCCGCGCCCATCAGGGCCACCAGAATCCTCATGCGCATCAGGCCACCTTAAGACGTGCCATCCTGGCTCGCAGGAAGATACCGCCGGTGTGGGCGGCCGCTCACTCAGCATCCCTCCAGCGGGCTGACAGCTGGCGCTGATATCAAAAGAACCGATGCACCAGCTCATTGCGCAGATCTCGCTGATCCACGGCTGGTTCCCGGTTGTCGTTCAGCTGATTGCTGCACTGCTGCTGGGAGCCGCCGTGGGTTGGCGTTCGCCGCGCTGGCGCAGTCGGTTGTTGCCGGCCCTTGTGGTCGCGGCGGCCGCGTTGGCGGGAGTGACGTACTGGTACATCGATTCGATCGGGGTGGCCGGAAACGCCGGACCGCCCGAGTTGTGGATTTGGATCGCGTTGACCGCCTTGGCCGGCGGTGTCGCCATTGTGGGGTGGGTGAGTGCGCGATGGTGGCGACGCACCGCCTCGGTCGCCGCGATCGGGGTGTGCGGGCTGGCCTGCGCACTGACGCTCAACATCTGGGTCGGGTATTTCCCGACCGTGGACGCCATGTGGAAGCAGCTCACCTCGAGCCCACTTCCGGGGCAGACGGACCGGCTGACCGTCACGAAGATGCAACTGGCGCATTTCAGGCCCACGAGTGGCGTGCTGGTCCCGGTGACCATCGACTCGCAGGCTTCCGGGTTCAGTCACCGCAGTGAGCTCGTCTATCTTCCGCCGGCGTGGTTCGCCAGCACCCCGCCGCCCGAACTTCCGACAGTCATGATGATCGGGTCACAACTGAACACCCCGGCCGACTGGCTGCGCTCGGGCAACGTGCTGGGCATCATCGACGGCTTCGCGGCTACGCACGGTGGCAACGCGCCGGTGTTCGTGTTCGTCGACGCCACCGGCTCGTTCGCCAACGACACCGAGTGCGTCAACGGCGTCCGAGGCAACGCGGCAGATCACCTGACCAAGGATGTTGTCCCGTACCTGATCTCGAACTTCGGGGTGCGCTCGGATCGCGACGGTTGGGGGATTGCGGGCTGGTCGATGGGCGGAACCTGCGCGGTGGACCTCACGCTGATGCATCCCGACATGTTCCGGTCGTTCATCGACATCGCCGGTGACCTGCGCCCGAACGCGGGGGACAAGGCACAGACGATCAGTCGTCTGTTCGGCGGGGATGCCGACGCCTGGGCGGCATACGATCCGGTCACCATCATGCGCCGCCACGGACCGTACTCCGATGTGTCGGCGTGGTTCGAGGTGCCAATCTCCCAACGTGGCGGTACGACGCACGATCCCACGGCGAATCCCGAGGCGCAGGACGTCGCCGCGACCACGCTGTGCGACGCGGCCCGCGCCGAAGCGATCAGGTGCTCGGTGCAGACCGCGCCGGGCCGCCATGACTGGGCATTCGCCGCCAACGCCCTTGGCGCCGCGCTGCCGTGGCTGGCCGGTCAGCTCAACACCCCCGGCGTGGAAGAGACCCGATTGCCGGCGTCGACGTTGGAGAAGCAGCCCACGTCAGTCCAGGCTGCGCCGCGCTGAGTCAGCGGCCCCGTGCGGGCTGGGCAGCCGTCGACGCCGCGGAGGACGGCAGCGTAGAGGGTCGTTCGATGATCGTCGAATTCGGCCCTCCTACACGGTAACTGGCACCACGGTGTTCGTCGGCCAGGCGATCGCCGTTGCCCAGCAGCTTGTTGCGCAGGGTTCCGGGCGCGTAGGCCGACTGGTAGGCGCCCCGCTCGGTGAGCACCGGCACGACGTGCTCGATGAATTCGGCGAACGAGCCGGGCGTGATCGCGTACGCCAGGTTGAAGCCGTCGACGTCGGTCTCCTCGACCCACTGCTGCAGGGTGTCGGCGACGTGCACCCCGGACCCGACGATGCGCGGTCCCATGCCGCCGATCTCACCCCACTCGGCGATATCGCGCACGTTCCACTCACCGCCCTTGTCGGAGGCGGACTGAAAGGCCTTGACCGCGGACAGGATTGCGTTGGAATCGACATTGCCGATCGGCTCGTCAAGTCCGTAGCGGGCCAGGTCCACGCCCATCCACCCGGACATGAACACCAGTGCTCCCTCGGGATCGCCGTACGCCAGGTATTCGGCATGCCTGGCGTGGGCTTCCTCGTCTGTCTGCCCGGTGATGATGGTGGTGAGGTTGAAGATCTTGGCGGAGTACGGGTCCCGGCCGGCCAGCTCGAGCTCGGCGCGGATCGTGGAAACCGTTTCGCGCAGAAGAGCTTTGGTGGGCGCGGCGGTGAAGATGGCCTCAGCGTTCTCGGCGGCGAAACGAACTCCGCGTGGCGAGGATCCGGCCTGGTAGATGACTGGCGTGCGCTGCAGCGACGGTTCGGCCAGGTGGACCCCCGGGACGCTGAAATGTGCTCCGGAATGGCCGATGTGGTGCACCTTGGCCGGATCGGTGAAGACCCCGCGTTCGGCGTCGCGCACCACCGCACCGTCCTCCCATGAGCCCTCCCACAGCTTGTAGAGGACTTCGAGGTACTCGTCGGCGTGGTCGTAGCGCGCATCGTGCGCCGGCTGATCGGTCTGGCCCATGTTGCGTGCTGCCGCGGGAAGATACCCGGTGACGACGTTCCAGCCGACCCGACCGTTGGTCAGGTGGTCCAGCGTCGACATCCGCCGGGCGAAGGGATACGGATGCTCGAATCCCGTCCCGGTGGTGATGCCGAAGCCCAGGTTCTCGGTCACCAGCGCCATCGCCGACACCAGCAGCATCGGGTCGCCCACCGGGATCTGCGCGGCCTGGCGGATCGCCGCCTCATCGCTGGCACCGTACACGTCGTAGGTGCCGAGTACGTCGGCGATGAACAGGCCGTCAAAACGCCCGCGTTCCAACAACTTCGCCAGTTCGGTCCAGTAGGTGATGTCCTTGTAGCGCCAGGACTGATCCTCCGGATGGCGCCAGAGCCCCGGAGACTGATGGGCGACGCAGTTCATATCGAAGGCGTTGAAGCGGATCACACGAGTCACTGTGCCGAGGATGCCCGGACGCCGGGGGACGGTCACCGGTTGCGCTCAGCGGGATTGTTTTTGGTGGTAAATCACGAATGAATGCCCGACCAACTGTCGGCGCGTCCAGTGGTGGGTTGACCGGGCAGCCGCGAAACTTACTGGGTGTCAACCAAGTCGCTGCTGATCTCGGTTCTGAACTGGCTGCGTGCCGGCTACCCGGAAGGGGTCCCGGGCACCGATCGCGTGCCGTTGCTCGCGCTGCTGCGGGCCACCCCGCTCACCGAGGAGCAGGTGGCCGAGGTGGTGCGCAACCTCGCTGAGGCCGCAGCGCCTGCCGACGTCGACCATCCCATCGACCGCGACGAGATCGCGGAGTTCATCGCCGAAGTCACCGACCACGACGCCGGTCCGGAGAACATTGCGCGGGTGGCGGCCAAACTGGCCGCAGCGGGCTGGCCGCTGGCCGGCGTCGAACTGCAGTCCGACGCCGACCAGTACTCAGAGGCCCGATAACCCGTTACGCCGCGGATTGCGGTCACTAGGTGACTGCAATCCGCGGCGCTGACGACTGGGATTGTTGGCGCTGGTTCCGACTAACCGCGCAGCGAGGCGGTGTCGATCACGAAGCGGTACCGCACGTCACTGGCGAGCACGCGCTCGTAGGCCTCGTTGATGTATTCGGGCGCGATGACCTCGATCTCCGGGGTCACGTTGTGCTCGGCACAGAAGTCCAGCATCTCCTGGGTCTCCGGGATGCCGCCGATCATCGAACCGGACAGGCTGCGGCGCAGGCTGCCCAGTGGGAAGAACGGCACCACCAGCGGCTTCTCCGGCGCGCCCAGTTCCACCAGCGTGCCGTCGGTCGCGAGAAGACCCAGGTAAGCGCCCAGGTCGAGATTGGCCGACACGGTGTTGAGGATCAGGTCGAAGCGGCCCCGCAACTGGCTGAACGTCTCCGGGTCGCTGGTCGCGTAGTACTCGTCGGCGCCCAGGCGCAGGCCGTCTTCCATCTTCTTCAGCGACTGCGACAGCACGGTCACGTGCGCGCCCATCGCGTGAGCGAGCTTGACGCCCATGTGGCCGAGGCCGCCGAGGCCGATCACGGCGACGTTCTTGCCCGGTCCGGCGTTCCAGTGGCGCAGCGGCGAGAACAGGGTGACGCCGGCGCACAGCAGGGGAGCTGCCTTGTCCAGCGGGATGCTGTCGGGGATGCGCAGGACATAGTTCTCGTCGACGACGATCGCGCCGCTGTAGCCGCCGTAGGTCGGGGTGCCGTCGCGCTCGGTCGAGTTGTAGGTGCCGATCATGCCGCCGCCGGTGCAGTACTGCTGCAATCCGGCCTTGCAGTTGTCGCACTCACGACAGGAGTCGACGAAACATCCGACCCCGACATGGTCGCCGACCTTGTACTTGGTGACCTCGGGGCCGACCTCGGTGACGACGCCGGCGATCTCATGGCCGGCCACCACGGGGTAGTTCGGGGTGCCCCACTCGGCCTTCACGGTGTGGATGTCGGAATGGCAGATGCCGGCGAAGTGGATGTCGAAGGCCACATCGTGCGGCCCTACCTCGCGGCGGGTGATGGTGGTCTTGGCCAGCGGTTCGGTCGCCGAGTTGGCGGCATAGGCATAAACAGTGCTCATCAAAAAGCCCTCTTTGCTCGTCGTCTTACGTATCCCGGAAAAGGTTAGTCCGGTTAACTGATCACCGCCTGTGACGGCAGTCCGCAGCGTGCAACGACGCAGGCGGCAGCGGTAATCCCGCTACCGCCTGTGACATATCTCCCGGATCAAGCCGGGATGACGTCACAACCCGGGGGCGCGGACCGACCCGTTGAAGGAGAGGCGCTCGCAGCGAATGAGTCCGGCCGAGGTGTAGGGATCGCGGGCGATCACGTCCTCGACTTCTTCTTCGCTGAGGTCTCCGGTGATGAGCACCGCACCGGTCGCCGTTTCCAGACGCCCGGCCAGCAGGATGCGGCCCGCGGCCACTTCCTCCTTGAGCCACGCCACGTGGGCGGGGCGGGTCTGGTCGACAACGTCGATCGGTTGCAGGTAGGTCGTGGTGAGGACGTGGAACATGAAACGAACACTATGCAGTGGATGGCGTGCGGCCTCATGAAGGGTGGTGTCTGTCGATCTCCCGGCGGCTACGCGTATGCAGGGCCGCCGCCGCATCGTCGAGAACACCCAAGACGCGCAGGCAGGCGTCCGCGACATGAAACGGCATTTCGCATCGCCCCGGACCGGCCGGCATCGACCACATGTTGACCAGCGATTCGACGAGACGGAACGGTAGGTCGGCGGCCGCCTCGTGAACACCGGTCCGCTGGCTCACCGCGCGGCTCAGAGACAGGTAGTGCAGCCGCAGCCGCTCGCGGTCCGACCAGAACGGCTCTAGCTTGGCTTCCCGCAATTCGGGCAGCAGATAGAGCGCACCGAGGTTCCACCGGCCGGACATCAGTTGGGCGCCGTCGAACGCCGCCAACGCATGCAGATGCTCGTCGGCCGTCAACGCGGGTTCGGCGCCGAGCAGGCTCGGGATGAAGTCGAGAGTCGGGGCGACCGTCTGCTCGAGAAGCGCACACAGGATGTCGTCCTTGGTCTTGAAATAGTGGTACAGGGATGCCTGGCGGACGCCGACGGCCTCGGCGATCGTCCGCGTCGAGGTTCCCGCATAACCGGTCGTGGTGAACAATTCACCTGCGGCGTCCAGGATTTCGTCGCGCACGGTCACCCCCGGACGACGCTGGGTATTCACGCGAGGACGTCCTGCCATAACGCCATGGTTGGCCTTTCGGAGACGAAGGGCCAGCCCACCGGGTATCGGTCACTCGATAGAAACCCGTGACACGTGACGGTTACCGCACCCGTCAATTCCTTTACACCTCATTAACGCCGGTGACACCCGACGACGCCGCCGCCGGTGAAAACTGTCGCTCGACAGGCTGCGGCACATGGTGGTGACGCGGAATTGCCACATCGCTTCTGGGAGGCCCACGATGGTTGAGGCCACGATCGACATCACCCTCCCCGCGGGTCTCGGTGCAGGTGACCCCGCGGCTGACGACCCGTCGATGCGTGTTGGGGCAAAGTCACTTTCACCGCCACAGGCGGTCGCCACCATCGACGACCTGCGCGTCACCTTTCGTCGCAACGGCCGCGACATCCACGCGCTGCGCGGGATCTCCCTCACCATCGCCCCGGGGGAGATCGTGGGCCTGGTCGGTGAATCCGGTTCCGGCAAAACCGTTCTGGGGTTCACAATGCTCGGTCTGCTGCCCACGACCGCCAAGGTCGGCGGGTCGGTCCGGGTGGCGAACTCCGACATGGTCAACGGCGGAAACAAGGCGTTGCGCAAGGTGCGTCGCCTCGATCTGGGTGCCGTGTTCCAGGATCCGATGACCTCGCTCAACCCGACGATGCGGATCGGCAAGCAGGTGGAGGAAGCCGCCGGCAGTGAGCAGGAGGCGCTGCGCCTTCTCACCGCGGTCGGCATTCCGGAACCCAAGCGCCGGATGCGGGCATACCCACACGAACTCTCCGGTGGGTTGCGTCAACGCGTGATGATTGCGATGGCGGTCGCGGGAAACCCCGAACTCGTGATAGCCGATGAACCGACCACCGCGCTCGACGTCACGGTTCAAGCTCAGGTGTTGCGGCTGCTGCAGCGGCTACGGGACGAGATCGGTTGCAGCATCGTGCTGATCACCCACGACCTGGGCGTCGCCGCGCAGATCTCGGACCGCATCGCGGTGCTCTACGCCGGACGCATCGCCGAGATCGGTCCTGCCGCCGAGGTGCTGGCCAACCCCGCCCACCCCTACACCCACGGACTGCTCGGCAGCCGGCTCACCCTGGACACCGCACGTGACCGGAAGCTCGCAGCCCTGCCCGGCGCAGTCCCCAGCCCAGCCTCGCCGTTGCCCGGGTGCGCATTCGAGCCGCGCTGCGCAGCAGCCACCGGGGACTGTTCGGCATCACTACCGGAGCCCGTTGCTGTTGCACCCCAACGCGTCAGCGCCTGCGTCCGGCCAGCACCGGAAATCGCGGCTACGTTGGGCTCCCTGTCGGCCGACGCCGGCGAGCTGTACCCGGCCAAGAAGGAGGGCAGCGCTGAGCAGCCGCCGGCAGTGGCGCTGGCCAACATCACCAAGACGTTCGCGGTGTCGCGGCGGTGGCTGGACCGGTCGGCGGGCAATCACGGAAAGCTGCACGCGCTGCGCGGCGTGACGATGCGCGTGAGCCAGGGCGAATCCGTGGCACTGGTCGGCGAGAGCGGCTCGGGCAAGTCGACACTGTTGCGGATCATCGCCGGGCTGGAGACCCCGACCTCGGGATCTGTCCGGGTGGCCGGTGGTCAACGTCCGCAGATGGTCTTCCAGGACGCGGGCGCCTCGCTGACCCCCTGGCTGTCGGTCGGTGAGTTGATCTTCGAACGGCTGCGCGGCACCAAGATGTCAGCGGCTCAACGCCGCACCGCCGTGGGCGAGGTACTCGAACGGGTCGGCCTCCCGGCCGAGGTGGCCAAAGCACGCTCGGGGGAGCTCTCCGGCGGTCAGCGCCAACGGGTTTCGCTGGCACGGGCGACCGTGGTCCCGCCATCGGTGCTGCTGTGTGACGAGCCGACCAGCGCGCTCGACGTGTCGTTGGCCGCTTCGGTCCTCAACCTGATCGGGGATCTGCGCCGCAGCCTGGGGATGTCGGTCGTCTTCGTGACCCACGATCTGTCGGTTGCCCGGGTGGTGGCCGACCGGATCGCCGTGATGTACCTGGGCCGCATTGTCGAGATCGGACCCGCCGATCGTGTGATCGGCGACCCGGCCCATCCGTACACCCGGGCACTCGTCGACGCGATCCCCGACCTGGGCCGCGAATCACGCGTGCTACCCGGCGAGCCCGCGAGCCCATTGTCGCCGCCGGATGGTTGCTCGTTCCACCCGCGATGCCCGATCGCGGTACCGGCGTGCGGCGGTAGCGAACTCGACGTCCGGTTGGAGGGCAGACCGGGCAATCCCCATCTCGTGGCGTGTATCGAAAGGCGGGCCGTCTGATGGCGATAGCGATTGCGTTCCCCACGCCGGCGCGCGGACTTACACGCCGCCGGCCGTCGTGGTCATGGCCGCGAGCCACGGTACTCAACTGGGCCGGATTCTCGCTCGTGATTGTGCTGACCCTGCTCGTCATTGCGGTGCCGCTGATCGCCCCGCACGATCCGCTCACACCGGTGGGTGCGCCGCTGCAGGCTCCGGGCAAGAACGGCTTCCTGCTGGGCACCGACAGCGTCGGCCGCGACATCTTGTCGCGAGTGCTCTACGGCGCCCGTTCGAGCTGGTTCGCGGCGCTGGTGGTGGTCGCGGTCGGCCTGGCGATCGGCGGGCTGGTCGGCTTGATAGCCGGTGCGTCGGGAGGCCGGATCGACTCAATGCTGATGCGCATCACCGACGCGTTCCTGTCACTGCCCGCCCCGGTGCTCGCCATCGCCGTCGTCGCTGCAATCGGACCGGGTTTCGTGCACACGCTGATCGCAGTGTCGATCGTCTGGTGGCCGTTCTACGCCAGATTGGTACGCGGCGAGGTCGCGAGACTGGCCGCTCGCCCACACGTCGAGGCCGCGAAACTGGCTGGGGTGAGCCGTTTCCGGCTCGCTACCCGGCACCTACTGCCCGGTGCGGTGCCGAATGCAGTCGTCGCCGCCAGCCTGGATCTGGGCACCCTGATCCTCACTGTGGCCGCACTGTCGTTCCTCGGTCTGGGCCAGGCGGCGCCCGCACCTGAGCTCGGTGCGGACTCGGCCCGCAACCTCAGTTATTTCCTGCAGCAATGGTGGATTCCGGTGATGCCTGGTCTTGGTGTCCTGGTGCTGGCCCTCGTCGGGAACATCGCCGGGGACTGCCTGCGGAACCTGATGAAGACCAACTGAGCGCGGTGGCGATGAAGAGAGGAGTACTTGAGTGAAGACTTTCGTGGCTTCCCGGGTGAGCGCGATGGTAGCCATCCTGATCGCGCTGACCGGGGTGATGTTCGTGCTTCAACACATTTCGCCGCTGGATCCGGTGAAGGCCCAGCTGGGTGCCCAGGCCTCGGCCCAAGCCGTCGCCGCCAGACGCGAGGAACTCGGTTTGAACCAGCCTGTGCTCGTGCAGTTCTGGCACTACCTGACCAATGCGGTGACCGGCGATCTCGGAACCTCCTACCGCACGCGTCACCCGGTGTTGACGGACCTCGGCAGCTTCCTGCCTGCCACGTTGGAACTGGCGATCTTCGGGATCGTGATCGCGCTGGTGCTGGCGGCCCTACTGGCATTCGGCATGACGTTGAAATGGCCTGGTGCACAGGTGCTTCGGGCGGTGTTGTTCACCGGGGCGGCGGCGCCCATGTTCCTGCTCGGCATCCTCGGGCTGATCGTGTTCTACCAGAACCTGGGGTGGGTTCCGGCCAACGGTCGTATTGCCATAGCGAATCCGCCCGACGGGCCGACGGGTCTGCTCACCGTCGACGGACTCGTTCACGGCAGGTTCGACGTGATGGCGGACGCCGTGCAACACCTGCTGCTGCCGGCCCTCGTAATCGCCATCGGGCCCGCCGTGGCGATCGGGCGGGTGCTGCGCAGCAGTCTGATGACCGATATCGACAGCGACTACGCGCGCACCGCCCGGGCCAAGGGGTTGTCGGAGGGGCAGATCATGACCCACCACGTCCTACGCAACTCCGTCGGGTCGGCACTGTCGATGACCGGACTTCAAGTGGGCCTGATGTTCTCGGGCGTACTCGTGGTCGAGCAGGTGTTCGGATGGCCGGGTATCGGCCAGTACATCGCGCAGAGCATCCCGGTTGCCGACTTTCCGGCCATCGCGGGCGTGACCTTGATGTTGGGCGCGCTCTATGTAGTCATCAACACCGCCGTGGATCTACTCCAGGCGGCAGCCGATCCGCGTATCGCAGTAATAGGAGGTTAGGTGCCCAAACAGCCACTCATCGTGGGTAATCCAGTTCTTGTCGTGGTCGACATACAGGAGGGCGGTGGAATGTCGGCTCAGGACGCCGGGATTCCGGTGATGCCCGGTCATGCCGAACGGGTCGCGGTTGCCGAAGAGCTGCTCGCCGCAGCGCGTGCGGCGGATGTACCGGTGGTGTTCTTCCAGGAGGTCCACCGGCCCAGCGGAATCGACTTCGGCCGCGAACTCGACGGGACCGAGGGTGTCCACTGCGTCGAGGGGCAGCCCGGCACCGACCTGGAACCCACCCTGCGGCCACTGCCCGATGAGTTCCACATCGTGAAGCGGCGCTACTCCGGTTTCATCGGGACAGATTTCGAGATCGTGCTGTCGGGCCTCAAGGCATCGACCCTCATCCTGATCGGTGGGCTCACCGACGTGTGCGTGCACTACACCTTCGCCGACGCCCACCAGCGTGACTTCTACGTCCGCGTCGTCACCGACTGCGTGGGCGGGTCGTCGCAGTTCCGGCACGATGCCGCGCTCGACGCCATGGAGTACCTGCAGACCGGTGCGGTACGAACCTCCGACGAGATCCTCGCCGCCTTCTCCGAACTCGCCACTTCCCAGTCCGTTCTCGAAGGAGCCGCCCGATGATCAAGCGATGGAAGACCATTGCCGCTATGAGTGCGGTGGCAGCGTTGACGCTGAGCGCCTGCGGCGGTGCGGATTCGGGAAGCGGCACACCCAGTCCGGCGCCGACCGACAAGGTGCTGCACCTGTCGTTCCTGCAGGACCCCGGTCAGCCGCCAGACCCGGACATCTACTACGCCGGCCAAGGCCTGCTGCTGACCACCAATACGTACGAGGGGCTTTTGCAGTACAAGGCGGGCACCGACAAGCCTGAACTGGAACCGCTGCTGGCCACGGCGTGGACAGCGTCGCCGGACAACAAGGTGTTCGATTTCAAGCTGCGCGAAGGCGTCAAGTTCCACGACGGAACCCCGTTCACCGCGGAGGCCGTCAAGGCGTCTTTCGATCGTCGGCTGGCGGTCAACCAAGGCCCGTCCTACATGGTCAAGGACGTGGAATCGGTTACCCCACACGGTGACTACGACGTCACAATCACTCTGAAGGCACCCAACGCTGCCTTCCTCGACTACCTCGCATGTGCATACGGGCCCAGGATGATGAGCCCTCAAGGCCTGCAGCTGAATGCCGGCTCCGATCATGCGCAGAGCTATCTGACCAATCACGACCTGGGGACCGGCCCGTACACGCTGACCGCGGCCGAGGTCGGATCCCGCTATGCGCTGGCGGCGTTTCCCGAGTACTGGGGAGCCAAGCCATACTTCGAGAAGGTCGAGATGCCGGTGATCACCGATGTCTCGGCGCAGCAGCTTCAGTTCAACAACGGACAGCTCGCCGCGATCCTGCATGACCTGCCGTCGTCAGCGGTCCAGTCCTACCTGGACAACAAGGGTTTCGCCAACTACTCGCTGCCGACCATGATGTCCAACTACCTGTACGTGAACGCGCACAAGGGCATGATGACGGACGCCAAGAACCGCACTGCGGTGCTGCAGGCGATCAACGTCGACGAGCTGGTCAAGCAGACGTACTTCGGTCGCGGCGACGTGGCCGGGCAGATCTATCCGCCCAACATGATGGCCTCGGACTTGGCCAATCAGGCTGTGGCTCACGACCCGTCGGTGCTCAGCGGCATCGCGGGGGGACTTCCCGCCGACCAGAAGGCCATCACGATCGGCTACGACTCGAGCAATCCTGACAATCAACTGGTCAGCAATCTGATTCAGACCCAGCTTGCCGCAGCAGGTTTGACCGCGAAGGTGCAGGCCTACCCAACATCGGAGATCTACGGTTGGATCGGCACCGACGGTCAGTCCGCTCCAGAGATCTTCACCGCCCTGGCCTGGCCCGACGCCCCGTCCCCATACACCTGGGGCCACATCTCGTGGGATCCGGACGGCGGCCTGAACTACCTGGGCTGCTCGGCGCCGCCGGTCACCGACGCGCTGGCAAGTGGCCTGCCCACAGGTGACTCCGCAGTGTTCTCGCGTGCCGGACTGGAAGCGGTGAAGACCGGCTGCTGGCTCAACATCGCCGACGTCAACGACTTCATGGTGGCCCAGCCGTGGCTCAAAGGTGTCGAACAGGCTCACGTGGTGACCAACCCCAACTCACTGCGGCTCGCCGCGCTGTCGGTGGGCTGATGGCGACGCTGATCCGCAAGAGCGGAGTCCGCCACATCATCCTGCTCACGCTGGGTTGGGAAGAGTTGCCGAAATCGGTGTCTGTGTACGGGGCGCCGGCCGCGGAACGCATGCGCGAACCCGTTCCGGGGGTACTGCTTCAGACCGACGGAGGTTGGGTGCTGCTCGACACGGGATTCAACACCGCGCTGGTGCGTGACCCCGCGTTGTATCGCCGGTTCTTCCCGACCGTCGAGTACCGGCCGGTGCTGCCGGGACCCGGTGAGCCGATCGAGCAACGGCTCGCCGAGGTGGGAGTCGACTTCGACGACATTCACACCGTCGCGGTGAGCCATCTGCACCACGATCACGCCGGTGGGCTCAAGCTGTTCGCCGGCAAGATCCCGGTGCACGCCCAACGTCGTGAGCTGGAATACGGTCTGTCGAACCACCCTGAGCCGGAACGCAATGCGATCGTCCGGGTGGACTTCGACGATCCGAACATCGACTGGCGGCTGGCCGACGGTGAGGCCACGATCGCTCCGGGCATCACCGCGATCCCGACTTACGGACATACGCCCGGGCATCAGAGTTTCGCGGTGGAGCTCGATGAGTCGGTCGGCGGTGGCGGGTTCGTGTTCGCGTTCGATGCCGCGGATCTGACGGAGAACATCGAGCATGAGCTCCCGATCGGCGGGTTCATCGACGTCGAGCCCGAGGAAACAGTCGAACCGATCCGCAAGCTCAAGAAGCTGGCGCGGGACAAGGGATATCAGTTGATTCCCGGCCACGACCCGCATGTGTGGCCCGGTCTGACGGACCACTTTCACGAGCGTTTCGGGCCGGTCGCCTCGGGCGCACAGCATGTCTGATCTGGTGCTCCGGGCGCAGCGGGTGCTGATCGACGGGGAGCTACGGCCGGCGTCCGTGGTGGTCTCCGGCGGAGTCATCACGGACATCGGGGATGTGGACGCCGGCACGGGGGCGCCGATTCAGATCGAGCTCCCGGCCCACACGGTGCTGCTGCCCGGTTTCGTCGACACCCACGTTCACGTCAACGAACCGGGCACGGACTGGGAGGGTTTCGGCACGGCGACCGCGGCGGCGGCCGCTGCCGGGATCACCACGATCGTGGACATGCCGCTGGTTTGCCGTCCCGTGACCACCACCGTCTCGGCACTGCGCGCCAAACAGGCAGTGGCCGAGGGGAACTGCCATGTCGACGTCGGGTTCTGGGCGGGCGTGGTGCCGGAGAATCTCGGTGAGCTGGAGGCACTGGCGGCTGCGGGTGTCCGCGGGTTCAAGTGTTTCCTCGCAGACTCCGGCAACCCCGACTTCGGGTACCTGACGACCGCGCAGTTCCGCACTGCGATGAACCGGATCGCCGAACTCGGCTCGGTGCTGTTGGTGCACGCCGAAAGCCATCGGGTGATCGTTGACAGCTCTCCGCCGCGTGGGCGCCGCTATGCATCGTTTCTCCGGTCGCGTCCCGATTCCGCCGAAGAGGACGCGGTGGGGCTCGTGATCGATACGGCAGCCGCGAGTGGCGCACGCGCCCACATTGTGCATGTATCCAGTGCGAACGTGCTTCCGATGCTCGCTGATGCCAAACGTGTGGGCATCCCGGTGACAGCCGAGACTTGCCCGCACTACCTGACATTCACCGCGGAGGCGATTCCCGACGGCGGCACGGAGTTCGCCGCCTGTCCACCGGTCCGAGATGCCGCCAACCGTGACCGACTGTGGGGTGGTCTGCTGGACGGCACCGTGGACATGGTGGTATCCGATCACTCACCGTGCTCCCCGAACCTCAAGGCGGGCGGGGATTTCGGGCGGGCGTTCGGCGGAGTCAGCTCACTGCAGGTCGGGCCGGGCGCGGTGTGGGCACACGCGGTACAACGTGGGTTCGGACTGCCCGATCTGAGCCGCTGGATGGCGCAACAGCCTGCCGCGCTGGCCCGGTTTGCCGACCGGGGGCGCATCGCGCCCGGACTGCGGGCCGATCTGTGTGCCTTCGACCCCGACGTGGAAACGCATGTGCACACCGATGATCTGCTCCACCGCCACCGGGTGAGCCCGTACGACGGCGTGACTATCCAGGGCGCGGCGCTGCAAACCTGGGTGGCAGGCGTGCCGGTGTTGGGGAAGGTGGCCGAACCGGCATGAGGATTCTGGTACTCAATCCGAACACCTCGGGGTCGATGACCGCCGAGATCGCTGCGGCGGCCACCGCAGCGGCGCACGCTGGCACCGAGATCGTGTGTCTGGCGCCGCGGTTCGGTAGCGCGGCCATTGACTCGGCCGCCGAGAGCTACCTGGCGGCCGTCGGCATGATGGACCTGATCACCAGGCTGACCGAAGCGGGTGAGTTCGATTTCGATGCCGTCGTAGTGGCCGGATTCGGCGAGCACGGCAGGGATGCACTGGCCGAAATGCTAACCGTGCCGGTGTTCGACATCGCCGAATGTTCGGCTCACATCGCCCATCTGATCGGCCGGAGGTTCTCCGTCGTCACCACATTGGCGCGATCCGTCGCGCCGATCGAAGACCGGCTGCTGCTGGCCGGGCTCGACGCGCACTGTGCGTCGGTGCGGGCCTGCGGACTCGACACCGCCACAGTCGATGCGGATCCGGAAGGAGCGATCCAGGCCATCGTGGCTGAGGCCGCCCGAGCGATCACCGAAGACGGTGCCGATGTGATCTGCCTGGGGTGTGCGGGGATGTCCGGGGTCGTCGACGCGGTCGCCGCCAAGCTGGGCGTGCCCGTCGTCGACGGCGTGGCCGCGGCGGTTGGTCTCGCCCAGGCCGTGGTGGGGCTGGAGTTGTCGACCAGCAAGGCCGGGGTCTATGCACCGGGTCCGGACAACCCGCGCAGCCACTGGCCGATCTCGCACGCCCTGGGGTTGGACCGATGATCTCAGCAGCGCCAGGGGTGGACCTTGCCTCTCGCATCGTCGGGGGCAGCGTCGTGGCAGCCAGCGATGAATCGTTCGGCTTCAAGGAGCGGCTGATCGATCCGGCCGAACCGGCGTTCGTGCCGGGTACATACGACCTGCGCGGGGAGGTCGTCGACGGTTGGGAGACCCGCCGTCACGCCGGGCCTGCCGGCGACTGGGTGATCGTCCGCCTCGGTGCACCGGGGCGGCTGCGCGCCGTCGATGTCGACACCCGGTTCTTCTCAGGCAACCATCCACAAGCCTGCCGTCTGGACGCGGCCGTGCTCGCGCCGAGCGCCGACGTGACGGATCCCGCGGTTGACTGGACAACCATCGTGGAACCAACTGCGTTGAAGCCGGATTCGAACAACTTGATGACGGTGACCGACCGTCGCCGCTGGACGCACGTACGGCTTTCGCTGGCGACCGACGGCGGTGTGGCGCGAATGCGCGCCTATGGCGATGTGATCCCCGATCCGGCGCTATGGGCCGACGTCACCGTCGAGGTGTCCGGCCTGGAGCAGGGCGGTCGTGTCGAATGGTGCAGCGACGACTTCTATTCCGATGCGACCGCGCTGGCGGCACCCAATCGGCCACGCAACATGGGCGACGGCTGGGAAACGCGCCGGCGCCGCGACATCGGTTTGGACACCCATGACGCGGTGGTGATCTCGTTCGCGGTACCGACCGACGTGAAGCGGATCGAGATCGACACCTCCTACTTCGTGTTCAATGCATCGCTGGAGGTGGCCGTGCTCGGGACCCGGGTTCGCGCCGAAGGCGAACATGGTTGGGCGGTAGTGCCATTCGACATCCCGGTGCTCGGGCGTAGCCGACTGGCAGCCGACGCCCGGCAGGTGTTCGTCGTCGACGCGCGGGCCGTCTCCGCGTTGCGTGTGAACGCATATCCCGATGGCGGGATCGCCAGGGTGCGCGCCCTGGGTGCACCGACTGCTGAAGGACTGCAACAGCTCAGAGAGCAATGGAAGGAATGCTCGTGAACCAGGTCTTGGCATCGGAATGCACAGGATTGTGGCGGCGCATCTTGCTGATCGAGGCCGACGGATCACGCGACATCGGGACCGGCGTCGAATGGTTGCAGGCCGGCAGCGCCTACGTCGACTCCCGTGGTTTCGGCGGTCAACTGGTGCAGCGCGGCAACGTGTTCTCGTGGCAGCGTGCCGTTGAGCTCGAGCCGTCGGGGCCGGTTTGCGACGAGGGTGAGATGCGTTGGGACGGAGAAACTCTGATCGAGACGGGGGTGCATGAGGACTATGTCGAACACTGGGTGCGCGACCTCCGTCCGACGACGCCCCACGGTGGGTTCTTCCTGCGGGCCCCAGACGGAGGCCAAGCCATCCTCGTGTGCGTTGGCTCGATCTTCGGCTGGCTGGGTGCCGGTCAGGTGGTGATCGACACGGTGGGCGGGCCGCGATGGGCCGCGCTCGCAATCGATCTGGAAGGTGAGCAGATTCAGGCCAACGGCGTGCGCTGGGTCGTGGAACTAACTGAAGGGACAGTGGATCTGTGAGTGGCACAACTTCGTTGGCGGCATTCGTGTCGGTGCCGATCATCGACATCAGCGGGCTGCGTTCGGCCCGGCGTGACGAGCGTGAACGGGTCGCGGCCGAGATCGGCACGGCGGCCCGAGAGGTCGGCTTTTTCTATATCAGCGGATCGGGCATCGATGAAGCGGTGTTCGAACGGATGCTCACTGCTACCAGACAGTTTTTCGCGCTGCCGTTGGAAGAGAAGATGCGCAGCTATATCGGGCTGTCGCAGTGCCACCGCGGTTACGTCCCGGTGGGGGAGGAAGGCGTCGAGACGGACACGCCAGACCTGAAGGAAGCTTTCGACACCGCACTGGACCTGCCGGCCGACGACCCTGACCATCTGGCGGGCAACCCGATGCTCGGCCCGAACACCTGGCCCGATCTCCCGGGATTCGCCGAAGCGGTGACGTCGTACTACCGCGCCGTGCTCGAGGTGGGCCAACAACTGCTGTGGGCATTCGCGGTGGCGCTGGGGGAGGACCCCGAGGTGTTCTCCCGGCATGCCACCAAGACACCCAGCCAACTGCGGTTGATGCACTACCCGCTCAACGCCGACGCGCAAGACGGGCAGGGCATCGGTGCGCACACCGACTACGAGTGCTTCACTCTGCTCAAGCCCACCGCGCCCGGCCTGGAGGTGCTCAACGGCGCCGGTGAGTGGATCGATGTGCCCCCGGTGGACGGGACATTCGTCGTCAACATCGGAGATCTGCTCGAACTGTGGACCAACGGAACATTCGTGGCGACCAGTCACCGGGTGCGCCGCGTGGCCCAGGAGCGCTACTCATTCCCGCTGTTCTTCAACGTCGACTACGACACCGAGGTGAAACCGCTGCCTCGGTTCATCACCGCCGACGGGCCGCAGCGCGCGGCGCTGCGAGCCGGCGAGCACCTGTTCGCCCAGACCGCGCAGACCTTCACGTACCTGCGCCGCCGCATGCAGGCCGGCGAGTTGGTGCTACCCGACGGGTCGCTGGCCACCGGCCAATTCGGACAGCAGGCCGTACACGGAGTCGACGGTCGGATCAGTTGATCGGGGCGTTGACCCAGCGCAGGTCATCCAGGATGCCGCGGGCGGCCACGATGTTCTGCCCCGCCTGCCAGACCTCGTTGTTCACCACGAACACCCGGTTGTCCTTGGCTGCCGACAGCGCCCGCCAGGCCGGGCTCTGGAGGATGTTGGGCGCTTTGTCCCGGGCTGCTGCGGAGGTGAACGAGACGTAGACGATGTCCGCGTCCGCGCTGCGGTAGTCGGCGTCGGTGGTGCCGAGCTCCTCGTAGGGCTTGTCGGTAAACCGTTGCGCGGCAGGGCGATCCAATCCCACCGCAGCGAGCACGTTGCCCGGGAAGGTGTCGGCCCCGTACACCCGGACGCTGTTCTCGGTCAGCTGCACGACCGACGCCTGGAAGTGCGGGGCGTCGTTCTGCGCACCGGTGTCGCGGGCGGCGTCGTCGAACTTCGCGATCAGGTCGGCTGCGGCGTCCGCGCGACCGGTCGCCGCACCCACCGCACGCAATGTGTCACGCCACGCGGCGCCGGGCGCACCGGTGAACACCGTCGGGGCGATCGCCGACAGTGCGCCGAAGGACGCAGGAGTGAGCGCCGCCGAACCCAGGATCAACTCCGGGTTGGCGGCCTTGATGGCATCCAGGTCCGGCGCGCCCCGATTACCGGCCGGAGCCACCGCGTGCACGACGGCGCCCAGATAGGAGGGTTGCTCGGAGGAGCCCTCCGGAAGTGCGGCCGCGACGATCCGGGACTGCAGGCCCAGCGCACACAACGCATCCAGTTGGTCGCCGGACAGGGCGACGATGCGCTGCGGGTCGCCGCGCACCTCGGTGGACTCCGGAATATCGGCACCTTCGGCGCGCGCGTTGCGGACCTCCCGCGCCGACTGATCGGCGGCGGCGGGCTCGGCCGCGCAGGATTCGTCGGGCTTGCGCTGATTACCCAACACACCGGAATCGGCGATCTTGGTGACGCTGGTGGAGATCGACGTCTGCGACTGCGGCGTCTGCTCCGCCGAACCGCATCCACTGGCGAGTGTCGCGGCCGCGGCCATCACCGCGACTGCGGCGCGGGGTCGGTTGATCAGCACCGGGCGACCGTAACATTCACAGCTTTGCCGCTGGTCAGGACCTCGCCATGGAAAGTCGCGACTCCAGGGCGCGACTCAGTACGACGGTTTGTAGGACCCAGGGGCGCACAAGCCTTCGGGAGCGTTAGGATTCAGGTCGATATGCGGGATTTCCCGACGAATCTTTGGAGGATCTCTTGGTAGCCGAAGCGCCCCCAATCGGAGAACTCGAGGCACGTCGTCCTTTTCCGGAACGGATGGGCCCCAAGGGCAACCTGATCTACAAGCTCATCACGACCACCGATCACAAGCTGATCGGCATCATGTACTGCGTCGTCTGCTTCGCCTTCTTCTTCATCGGCGGTCTGATGGCGCTGTTCATGCGTACGGAGCTGGCGATGCCCGGGTTGCAGTTCCTGAGCAATGAGCAGTTCAACCAGCTGTTCACCATGCACGGCACGGTGATGCTGCTGTTCTACGCCACCCCGATCGTGTTCGGGTTCGCCAACCTGGTGCTCCCGCTGCAGATCGGTGCGCCCGACGTGGCGTTCCCGCGGCTGAACGCCCTGTCGTTCTGGCTGTTCCTGTTCGGTGCGCTGATCGCCATGGGCGGCTTCATCACCCCCGGTGGTGCCGCGGACTTCGGTTGGACGGCCTACTCGCCGCTGACCGACGCCATCCACTCGCCTGGTGCCGGTGGTGACCTCTGGATCCTGGGTCTGGCTGTCGGTGGTCTGGGCACCATCCTCGGTGGCGTCAACATGGTTACGACCGTGGTCTGCATGCGTGCACCGGGTATGACGATGTTCCGCATGCCGGTGTTCACCTGGAACATCCTGGTGACCTCGATCCTGGTGCTGATCGCGTTCCCGATCCTGACCGCCGCGCTGTTCGGCCTGGCTGCCGACCGCCACCTGGGCGCTCACATCTACGACCCGGCCAACGGCGGCGTCCTGTTGTGGCAGCACCTGTTCTGGTTCTTCGGGCATCCCGAGGTGTACATCATCGCGCTGCCGTTCTTCGGCATCGTGTCCGAGATCTTCCCGGTGTTCAGCCGCAAGCCGATCTTCGGTTACACCACCCTGATCTACGCCACCATCAGCATCGCGGCCCTGTCGGTCGCCGTGTGGGCGCACCACATGTACGCCACCGGCGCCGTCCTGCTGCCGTTCTTCTCCTTCATGACGTTCCTGATCGCCGTCCCGACCGGCATCAAGTTCTTCAACTGGATCGGCACGATGTGGAAGGGCCAGCTGACATTCGAGACGCCGATGCTGTTCTCGGTCGGCTTCCTGATCACCTTCCTGCTCGGTGGCCTGTCCGGTGTGCTGCTGGCCAGCCCGCCGATCGACTTCCACGTCACCGACAGCTACTTCGTCATCGCGCACTTCCACTACGTGCTCTTCGGCACCATCGTGTTCGCCACCTACGCGGGCATCTACTTCTGGTTCCCGAAGATGACCGGACGTCTGCTCGACGAACGCCTGGGCAAGCTGCACTTCTGGCTGACCTTCATCGGCTTCCACACCACCTTCCTGGTGCAGCACTGGGTCGGTGACGAGGGCATGCCGCGCCGCTACGCCGACTACCTGCCGTCGGACGGCTTCACCACGCTCAACGTGATCTCCACGATCGGTGCCTTCATCCTGGGCATCTCGACGTTGCCGTTCGT
>NZ_JBFAJS010000017.1:0-16798 GCF_040655355.1 Mycobacterium sp. NPDC050441
CCCAACGATCGACACAATCGCCTCAGCACACCGGGGAAACAGCAACGCCACGCACTTACCCGGACCCGCACCCAGACCAGTCAGCCAGTGCGCCAGACGGTTCGACGCCTCGTCCAACTCCCGATACGTCCACGACCGCTCACCGCAGACCAGCGCCTGCGCCTCGGGTGTGCGCGCCACCTGTTCTGCGAACATCACCGGAACCGACATCGGAACCGCCGGCGTGGTGAGCACCCCCCGGTTACCGATCTCATCCAGCCGGACATGATCAGCCACATCCAACACATCGATCGTCGACAACATTTGGCGCGGATCAGCAGCCACCGCGTCCAACACTCGTTTCAGCCGCCCGATCAATATCTCAATGCCGGCCGCATCGAACACATCGGTGCGGAACTCCACCGTTCCGCCGATCCCGGCGAGCTCACCGGCCTTGCCGAAACGCTCACCCAACGAGAACACCAGATCCATCCGAGCGGTAGCCGTTTCCGCTGCCAATGGTGTGACCTGCACATCGCCCAAGACCGAGTCAGCAGGACCGTCGGCCTCGCGGCTGAAGTTCTGCCACGCCAGCATCACCTGGACCAGCGGGTGATGGGCCAGCGAGCGGGTCGGCTTGAGCCGATCCACCAACACCTCGAACGGCACATCCTGATGCTCCAAAGCGGCCAGACTGCGCTGACGCACCTGCTCCACCACATCAGCAGCCGTAGGATCACCGGCCAGATCTACCCGCAACACCAACGTGTTGACGAAGAAACCGACCATCTGATCCAGCGCGACATCACCACGCCCGGCGATCGGAACACCCACCGCCACATCAGAACTCGCACTCAGCTTCGACAACAACATCGCCAGCGCGGCCTGCACCACCATGAACGTCGTCGCGTTATGCTCACGGGCCACCCGCGCCACCTGCTGCTGCAACTCAGCAGGCCACTCCACCACCACACTGGCACCCCGGTGATCGGCCTCCGACGGATACGGCCGATCCGTCGGTAGCTCGAGGCGCTCCGGCAGCCCCGACAACGCCTGCTCCCAATACGCCACCTGCCCCGCGATGTCGCTTTCGGGATCGGTCAACTCACCCAGATAACCTCGCTGCCACAGCGTGTAATCCACATACTGCACCGGCAACGGCGCCCAGTCCGGGGGACATCCCAGGCACCGGGCGGCATACGCTCCACCCAAATCAGCGACCAACGGAGCCACCGACCAACCATCCGCGGCGATGTGGTGCACTACCGCCACCAACACATACTCATCTTCGCTGAGACGGAAAAGTGTTACGTGCAGGGGGATCTCGCTGGAAAGCTCAAATGAGTGACCTACCTCGACGCCAACGGCCTCCTCTAACCTGGCGCTCGGCCAGTCTCCGGCATCAACCACCCGCCAACCGAAATCGGCCTGCTCTACAGGAATGACGAGCTGCCGAGGTACCCCGTCGACCGACCTGAATACCGTCCGCAACGACTCATGTCGGGCCACCACATCCGTCAATGCCTGACCGAGCGCGTTGACATCCAGTCCGCCGGTGATCCGATACGCCACCGCCATGTTGTAGGTCGGTGACGGCCCCTCCAACTGATCCAGGAACCACAGCCGCTGCTGGGCGTACGACAACGGAATGACAGCCGGCCGCTGCTGCGGAATCAACGGCTCACGCGAACCTGAACTCTCACCAACACGAGCTGCCAGGCCGGCTGCCGACGGCGTCTCGAACACCGAACGGACCGCAAGATCGGTCCCCAGATTGGCGTTGATCGTATTGACCAACCGCGTCGCAGACAGCGAATCCCCACCCAGGTCGAAGAACGAGTCATCAACCCCGACCCGCTCGAGCCCCAACACCTGGGCGTAGATGCCGGCCACGACGTCCTCGGCGGGAGTACTCGGGGCCCGGTATTGATCAATGTCGGAGTATTCCGGTTCCGGTAGTGCACGCTTGTCGAGCTTGCCGTTCACCGTCAATGGCAGTACGTCGAGCACCACCACCGCCGCCGGCACCATGTAGCCTGGCAATCGCTGCGCCAACGCGGCTCGAACTGCGCCTGAATCAACTGTCCCACTGACTGATTCGGTGACATAGCCAACGAGGCGCTTCTCGCCGGGGCGGTCCTCCCGCGCGATCACCGCGGCTTGCTGCACTCCGTCAACCTCAGCCAGAGCTGTTTGGATCTCACCCAGTTCGATCCGGTAGCCGCGGATCTTGACCTGCTCATCACCACGACCGAGATACTGCAGCTGCCCATCAGAACTCCACGACGCCAGATCCCCGGTCCGATACATCCGTGCACCGGTGCCACCGAACGGACACGCCACATACCGTGTCGAGGTCAACCCGCCACGGCGCCAATAACCACACCCCAACCCAGTACCGACGACATACAGCTCACCCACCACACCCACCGGCACCGGCCGCAGCGATCGATCCAAAACAAAGAAACCAAGGTGCACCAACGGCAGCCCGATAGGGCTCGCACTACCGAGAGCATCTGCCTCGCAGATCTCACGGAACGACGCATGCACCGTCGTCTCGGTAATCCCATACATATTGATCAACCGGGGCGAACCCGGATGTCGATCCACCCATGCGCGAAGACGTTGCGGTTCAAGGGCTTCCCCACCGAAAACCACCGTCTCCAACTTCAACTGACCACTTGGCCCAGGCTCCAGCGCATCAACAGCCTGCAACGCGTAGAACGCCGACGGCGTCTGACTCAACATGGTCACCTGTTCGGCAATCAGCAACGCCAACAGATCTTCAGGCGCCCGCGTCACCGCTTCGGGCACCACCACCAACCGCCCGCCAAACAGCAACGCCCCCCAGATCTCCCACACCGAATAGTCGAACGCCAACGAATGACACTGCGTCCAAACCTGACCCGTCAGCCCCAACTCCGCATCGAGCGTGTCCAACAACCCCGTCACATTCCGATGAGTGATCGCCACACCCTTCGGGACACCCGTCGTCCCCGACGTATAAATCAAGTACGCAATGTCACCAGCGACCGGCATCGGCAGTCCTGCACTCTGCTCGGCGCAACGACGGACATCGTTGAAATCGATGACGTCCACATCGCGCCCCGCGAGCCGACCGACCAACTCCGTAGTCGTGATCGCCACGACCGGTTCAGCATCAGCAAGCATGAACTGAATGCGCTCATCAGGATGCATCGGATCGCACGGCACATACGCCGCCCCCGACTTCAACACCGCGACAATTGAAACGATCGCATCGGCGGATCGGGGGAAGAGCACCGCCACCCGCTTGCCCGGGCCTGCACCACGTCCAACCAACCAGTGCGCCAATCGATTCGACGCCTCATCGAGTTCGCGGTAACTCATCGAGCAACCCTCGAACGTCACCGCCGACACCTCAGGCGCGCGAGCCACCTGCGCAGCGAACAACTCCACAATCGACGCCGACGAAGGCGCCGACTCGGTCAGCGCCGCTCGATTGCCCCAACGAAACAGAAGATCGTGCTCATCCTCATCCAAGAAATCCATCGACGACAACCGCCGCGTCAGATCGGCGGTCACGACGACGCCTCGCGATAGACACCGGTGCGAAACTCCACCGTCCCTCCATTCCCCGCCGGCTTACCGGCCCCACTCCGGCTCACCCCCGCGCCCGTTACCTATCGGAGCCCTGGCTCTGCGCCAATCTGTCGCGCAGGCTCTTCGGCCGGATATCCGGCCAGTTCTGCTCTATGTAATCCAGACACGCAGCGCGGTCCGCCTCGCCGAACACCGCCTTCCAACCGGCAGGAACATCGGCGAAGGTCGGCCACAGACTGTGTTGCTCCTCGTCGTTGATCAAGACGAGAAAACGGCCGTTGTCGTCGTCGAACGGGTTGACGCTCACCTGGTCCTCCCCACCGCCCAGTCGACCAGCGAAAATCAACGATCAGGACGCCGGGCAGCTACACACCACTTGGCGTCCAAATATCCCTCTTGGCCGTCCACAGCTATGGAATGTCTGATTGCAGAGCGTCAGCATATCCACTTCCCTTTGGCAATGCACAGAAATCGGTCATCCAGAAATTCCCTGTTGCTACCCTTCCGCACTTCAACACCCCATTCGCCTCGTGCGCAAACTTTTGGGCAAATCCGCACTGACTCCGTCCAGGCCGAACCCGACTCCCGCGACACCCAGGCCGCCGACCCGCTGGCGCGGTCGACACGATGATCGTTCACAACCTGCACCGAAATGAGCCGCGAGGCTGCATCTCAGGCGCTTTCCCGATGGCCCTGAACTGCATCCGAACAGCAGAGTTCATGGCCCTTCCGGCGGCGGCGGTCCATGGGACACCCCCGACAAGGGTGTAGTTCAATCCAGCGAATCGGACTGGTCGGCGGTGGAACCGCACACTCTCCTGCATGCCCGGTAGGGGGCGGGAAGTAGATAGCCCTTTCAATTAGTTGGCAAACTGAGCAAGGTATGCATGCGGCATGCCACACGCACAGCTTCAGGCCACACCGGCGATTACCGAGTTAGCCAGACACACCTCCGAACCCCGCGGGGTCCATCGTCTACGTCAAAATTTGCGACTGCAAGAACTGGCAAATTTTCGATGTCACAGATTTCCAGCAATCTCACATCAAGATCTCATTCGGCCGGTGTGCAAAAGGCCATTCATGGATTGAGATACGTTTGGGTCTGAATCCACCGGCGAAGTTGTTCGAGTTGGTCGCAGGGGACACCGCGGCAGGCGAAGTGGCCAGGCTGTCGCCGACTCGTTTCTTCAGCGTTCGTCCGAGCGATCAGATCATCCAGGCCGCTGCTGGGCCTTCCAAGCGCTCCGTGTTCGGCTGACCTCTGCGCCGGCGACAGGTCGGTATTCTCCTCGGAGATATCCAACGTAGGTCGATCTGTGGGATGGAATCACATGTCTGCACGCGTCGAACAACTGGAGTTTCAGGCCGAGGCACGCCAGCTCCTGGAGTTGCTGGTCCACTCGGTCTACTCCAACAAGGACTCGTTCCTGCGGGAGCTCATCTCGAACGCGTCCGACGCGTTGGACAAGCTGCGCCTCGAGACGATGCGGAACAAGGACCTCACAGCCGACACCTCCGATCTCCACATCGGCATCGAGGTGGCGCACGCGCCTCGGATACTCACCGTGCGCGACAACGGTATCGGGATGACGCACGACGAGGTCGTGGACCTGATCGGCACTCTCGCGAAGTCAGGAACCGCGCAGCTACGTCAGCAATTGCGGGACGCCAGGAACTCGGCCGCCTCCGAGGAATTGATCGGGCAATTCGGTGTCGGCTTCTACTCCACGTTCATGGTGGCCGACAGGGTTGAACTGCTCACTCGAAAGGCCGGTGAGAGCGGGGCCACCCGATGGGTATCGAGCGGTGACGGCACCTACACCATCGAGTCCGTTGACGACGCACCCCAGGGCACGTCGGTCACGCTCCATCTCAAGCCCGAAGATGCTGAGGATCAGCTTCACGACTACACCGCTGAGTGGAAGATCAGGGAGCTCGTCAAGAAGTACTCCGACTTCATCGCTTGGCCCATCCGAATGCAGGTCGAGCAACGGACGCCGGCCACCGAGGACGGCGGAGCGGACAACGTCTCGGTCGAGACCCAGACCCTGAACTCGATGAAAGCGTTGTGGGCCAAGCCCAAAGACGAGGTCTCCGAGCAGGAATACCACGAGTTCTACAAGCACATCGCCCATGCCTGGGACGATCCACTCACGGTCATCCCGATGAAAGGCGAGGGCACCTTCGAGTACCAGGCGTTGTTGTTCATCCCCTCGCACGCCCCGTTCGACCTGTTCAGCCGCGACGCCGGCACCGGGGTTCAGCTCTACATCAGGCGCGTCTTCGTCATGGGCGATTGCGACGAACTGATGCCCAGATACCTGCGCTTCGTCAAGGGCGTCGTCGATGCACAAGGCATGTCGCTCAACGTCTCTCGGGAGATCCTTCAGCAGGACCGGCAGGTTACCGCCATCCGTCGCCGACTGACGAAGAAGATCCTGTCCACCATTGCAGACCTCCAATCCGGGAAGCCCGAGGACTACTCCACGTTCTGGACGCAGTTCGGCGCGGTCCTCAAAGAAGGCCTGATGTCCGACCCGGACAACCAGGACACGTTGCTGCGGGTCTCGTCATTCGCGTCCACACAGAGTGACGACGAGCTCACCACGCTGGCCGAATATGTCGAGCGCATGAAAGACGGTCAGGAACAGATCTTCTACGCCACCGGACCGTCGCGTGATCAACTTCTGAAATCCCCGCATCTGGAGGCATTCCGGGCCAAAGGATACGAGGTGCTGTTGCTCACGGACCCGGTGGACGAAATATGGGTGGGGTCGGTGCGGGAGTTCGAGGGCAAGCCACTGCAATCGGTTGCCAGGGGTGAGATCGACCTCGACTCCGATGACGACAGGGCAGACCACGAGGCCGAGCGCGAGGCTGAGCAGCAGGAGTTCGCCGCCCTGCTGGCCTGGCTGACGGAGACACTGGGCGATCACGTCTCGGAAGTGCGACTATCCCATCGATTGACGGAGTCGCCGGCCTGCCTGATCACACCCTCCTTCGGCATCACACCCGCTCTGGCGCGCATGTACCGAGCGTCCGGGCAAGTGATTCCGACGGGAAAGCGGATACTCGAGCTCAACCCGAAGCACTCGCTCGTCACCGGCTTGAGAGAGGCCCACGCCGCCGAAGCGGACGTGCCCGAAGGGAACATGCACCGTCTGGCCGAGACTGCTGAACTGCTGTACGGCACGGCCCTTCTCGCCGAGGGTGAGGTGCCCGAGGACCCGGCCAAGTTCGCCGGGCTACTCGCCGACCGCTTGGCACGCACTGTGTAACTCGCGTCATCCCACCAGGTTCGGAGTGCGGTTTCGTCGCATTTGCGGGGTGAAACCGCAGTCAGACTCGTACCGTAGCGAAAATGAGCAACGTACTCGATCTGCTCGACCAGACCATGTTCGACTACGCGCAAGCGTCGGGATCGACAACCCGGCTGCAGTGCGTCTGGGTGTACAACCGTCCGGTCGACATCGACGGCCTGCGGCAGTTCCACGCCAATCTTGAGCGAGGACGGTTATCTCGCTGCATCGCCCATTCCCCACTGCCGTTCGGCCGCAGCCGCTGGGTGGCACCTGACAATTCACCCGAGCTCGAGATCGTCGTGGCCGCCCGACCGCGTGAAGCGTTCGACGGCTGGCTCGACGAGCAGAGCAACAGCCCACTGGACTGCGAGCACGGACCGGCATGGCATCTCGCGGTGCTCCCGTTCACCGACGGCGGCGCCGGCGTGAGCTTGACCATCGACCACTGCCTCATTGACGGCGTCGGGCTGTGGGAGGCGGTGGCGGATGCGGCGCTCGGACGCGACGACCCGATCGACTGGCCGGACGCCGCATCGCGCGGGCGGTGGCAGGCCCTGCGCGAGGATGCCCGCCAGACCGTGAGCGACATCCCGGCCATGAGCCGTGCCGTCATCGCCGCAATGAAGTTGGGCCGGTCCAGTCGTAACGGTGCCACAGCCGCCGCCCCGCCGGTCACCGATACACCTCCGCCGCCATCCGAAACCGACGAATCCCACAACCTCCCGACCGCCACGATCTTCGTCGATGCCGACGAGTGGGAAGCCCGTGCGCGCTCACTCGGCGGGACCAGCAACACGCTGCTCGTGGGACTGGCAACACGCCTCGCCCAGCGAGCCGGGCGGGTGGCTACGGACGGTTCTGTGGTCGTGACACTGCCGGTCAACGAGCGCACCCCGGATGACACGCGCGCGAACGCGATCAGCGGCGTGCTCGCCACCGTCAACACCGAATCTGCAACGACAGACCTGCGCGGAATCCGGGCCGCGGTAAAGGAAGCGCTGATTCGCCACCAGGAAGAACCCGATCCCGCGCAGGTGCTGAATGCTCTGGTTCCCCTGTTGTCCAAGCGGCTGCTCAAAGCGGCCCGCGGTGCGACCAGAGTGAGCGCGTTCAACCTCGTCGGTGCATCTAACGTCGGTGTGACCGATGCGGCCGCAAGCCGGCCAGATGGCACAGAGGCCGACTCCTATGCCATCCGGCTCCACCACCTCGGCGTAGACACACCGGCGATGCGGCAGTACGGCGGATTGCAGACTTTGCTCTCGGGAACAGTGCAGGGAAGGGTTTTCGTTTCGCTGATTTCCTACCTCCCCGGCCGCATCAACTCGAAAGATGAACTGCACCAGGAGCTTTCGACCGCATTGAACGAGTACTCGCTCAATGGAACATTTCTTTGAACCTCCCGAATGCGGCCCAAACAAGCTTGATGCCATGAAATCGTCAGCCGCTCCGAACTCGCCAATGTATTCTTAGGCACGGCCGAATCATTGCGAGGCTATTGGGAGGGTCCATGAAATCCATTCTCAAGATGCTGGTGTCGGGCTTCCTTCTAATGCTGGCACTTTGGTTACTGTTGTTCGTACCGGCCGGCACGCTGAACTACTGGCAGGCGTGGTTGTTTTTCGCGGTGATCGCAGTCTCGTCGTGGATCTCGAGCCTCTATCTCCTGCGCAAGGCCCCCGCGGTACTCGAACGTCGCATACCGACTTCCGAACCTCGGCAGGTACAGAAATTCTTATCTGCCGCCACACGCTTCTGCTGGTTTTCAATAATAGTGGTCAGCGCCCTTGACCACCGATTTGGTTGGTCATCAGTCCCGACGGCCATCTGCGTGGCCGGATTTGTTTTGACCGTGATCGCTATCTGTGGAATAACGGTGGTCTTTGCGCAAAACAGCCATGCTGCCGTCACCGTCCGGGTGGAGGAAGACCAACCGCTGATCTCTTCTGGCGTATACGGGATGGTTCGGCACCCCATGTACACCTTCATTACGTTGATGTCCGTGGGCGCCCCTCTTGCGCTTGGGTCCTACTGGGGACTCGTTGCCGCGATCCCCACCCCGCTGGTGTTCGCCTTGCGTATCCGCGACGAAGAAAAGTTGCTCCGAGAAGAGTTGGCTGGTTACCAGCACTACATGCAAGAAGTCCCGCATCGCCTGGTGCCCGGCGTCTGGTGACGGGAACCGGCCTGAGGGGTCGGTGCAGTTAGCCGGGGATGAACCCGGTAGGTCACCTGAGTCGAGGCGGGCATTGGGTCAGGTCACGGTGCGGGATGCTGCGCCGGGGCCCACGAACACCACCGGCGTTCACCACCTCGCGCGACGGGTTCTGAATTTCTTGACCTTGTATATCCTTCAACTGGTTTCCGTATGCACTCAGCGATGAGGCAGCCAACATTTCGTAGTGAGTGCAGGCCACAGGATATTCGATGACGTTTCCCGAAACGTAAGGTCGCCAACTTCGTTGCTGATATCGGAACGCCATTCGAGCCAGCACTCCGGGGCGCCGCACTCTTATTCGCGGGATCTTCATTCTTCGCGCAGCGGAGAAGATGACCATATCGCCCTCGAAAATGTCGGGTTGATGCCTCAGAAGCAGGGACCAGTTTGCATTCAGGCTTTGAGTCATGAAGTCGACCAGTTGGTTGGGCGGCAACGCAAGCTCGCCCGATCCGTGTTGACGAAGTATTTCCTCCATGTCCCGATAGGAAAGGTGCCCCCAGCGCCGAGGAATGTCAACACCCCTGGCCTTCAAGACGTGTTTGAGGACATGACTCTGGCCCCACGACAAATTCGATGAGATAACCCGCTTGATGTTGACCGTGGGGTCCAAGAGGACCAGCTGTTGGACTTCACACCCACGGCCCTGCAATTCCACTGCCACCGCGTGGGCGACGACGCCCCCGAAAGACCATCCCAGAAGGTTGTACGGACCCTCGGGATAGAAGGCCTGGAGACGGTCCGCATAGTTGGCCGCCAGGTCGCGTATGGACGCCGCCTCGATCTCACCATCACTTGGGACTTGATTGATCCCGATGATCGGCCCATCCAAGTAATCGCTCAAAGCCCGATACGACCAGCTCAACCCGTAGCCATCGTGAACAACGCACCACGGGATTCCGTCACCTGCTTTGAGGGTCTCGACGGGTATCACTTCGTCCGCGTTGTCGCCTCTACCGACCTGCTGAGCCAAGGCACTGACGGTCGGCGCCCCGAATATGGTGCGCACCGGCAGGTCGGTGTCCAGGCTGGCGTTGATCGCGGCGATCAGCCGCGTCGCCAGAAGCGAATCCCCACCAAGGTCGAAGAACGAGTCATCGACGCCGACCTGCCCCAGCCCCAGCACCTCGGCGTAGATCTTGGCGACTGTCTGCTCGGTGGGATTCGACGGTGCACGGTAGCGATCGGCCTCTACGTAGTCGGGTGCTGGTAGGGCGCGGCGATCGAGTTTCCCGTTGACCGTCAACGGCAAGCTGTCGAGCACCACGACCGCCGCGGGCACCATATAGGCCGGTAGCCGCTCGGCCAGCGAAGTGCGGACGTGGGCCGGCTCGGCGATGCCGGTGACATAGCCGACGAGGCGTTTGTCACCCGGCCGATCCTCACGAGCGATCACCGCCGCCTGATCAACCCCCTCCACATCAGCCAGAACGGCTTGGACCTCACCCAACTCGACGCGATAGCCACGGACCTTGACCTGCTCATCAGCCCGACCCAAATACCGCAACTGCCCATCAGCCCCCCACGACACCAGATCCCCCGTGCGATACATCCGCACCCCGGCCCCACCGAACGGACACGCCACAAACCGCGACCCGGTCAAACCACCCCGACCCACATACCCACTGGCCACACCCGCACCAGCCACATACAACTCCCCCACCACCCCAGGCGGAACGTCACGCAACCACTCATCGAGCACGAAGAAAGCCGCTCCCGGAATCGGCCTACCGATCGGCACCGTCTCCGACCCCGCGACCAGCGGCGCGCTAAATGACGTGTACCACGTCTCGGTCGGACCGTAACCGTTGATCATCACCCGACCAGGCGCCCACCGATCCACCAACTCAGTCGGACACGCCTCACCAGCCACCACTAACGCCGTCGACTCCAAACCCTGCGACGACAACGCCGCCGCCGCCGACGGCGTCTGATTCAACACCGTCACCTGCTCAGCAACCAACAAGGCATGCAAGTCCTCCGGGGAACCCGCCACCGCATCGGGCACCACCACCAACCGCCCGCCACTGAGCAACGCCCCAAAAATCTCCCACACCGACACGTCGAACGCATACGAATGCCACTGCGACCACACCCCCGCAGCCGGCAACCCCACATCCAACGACCCCAACAGCTGCGTCACATTGCCATGCGGCACCGCAACACCTTTCGGAACACCCGTCGTCCCCGACGTGTAAATCACATACGCAAGATCATCACCAACCGGAACCCGCAACGCGGTGCCGGGTTGACCGGCGATCCGCGGGTCGTCGACGTCGACCACCGTCACGCCACAGTCGATCAATCGCCCGGCCAGCCCTGCCATGGTCACCACAGCGACCGGCTCGGCATCGCGCATCATGAACTCGACCCGCGTATCCGGATGCATCGGGTCGATCGGCATATACGCCGCGCCCGACTTGAGCACCGCCAAGATTGCCGTGATGGCGGCAGCCGAACGTTCCACCAACAACGCGACACATTGTCCTGGCCCGGCGCCCAATGCGACCAACATGTGCGCCAACCGATTCGAGGCTTCATCGAGCTCGCGATACGTCAAGGAACGCCCCGCACAGGTCACCGCGACCGCATCCGGAGTGCGCACTGCCTGCTCGGCGAACACCGCGGGAATCGACACCGCAGCAGGCACAGACCCAGTCAGCACCGCGCGGTTACCAACCTCATCGAGTCGACCGTGCTCCGCAACGTCGACCACATCGACCGACGACAACGACTGAGCCGGATCAGCGGTAAGAACCTCCAACACCCGCTCCAACCGACCGATCAAGGTCTCGACGGTGCGCGCATCGAACACATCCGTACGGAACTCCACCGACCCGGTAATGCCGGCCGGCTCCCCATCCCCACTGAAACGCTCACCCAGCGAGAACACCAGATCCATTCGGGCGGTGTGTGTTTCAGCCACCAACGGTGTGGCCCGCACATCTTCGTCCCCTGACTCAGCAGGAGGATCACCGGCGGGGTTCTGCCAGGCCAGCATGACCTGGACCAGCGGATGATGTGACAGGCTGCGGGTCGGGTTGAGCCGCTCCACCAACACCTCGAACGGCACGTCCTGATGCTCGAACGCAGCCAGGCTGCGCTGACGCACCTGCCCCACCACGTCAGCCAAGGTTGGATCGCCCGCCAGATCCACCCGCAACACCAGGGTGTTGACGAAGAATCCGACCAGTTCATCCAGGGCAGGATCACTGCGTCCGGCGATCGGGAAGCCCACCGCCACATCGCAACTGCCACTCAATTTCCCGAGCAACGCAGACAACGCGGCTTGCACCACCATGAAACTGGTGGCATCGTGCGCACGCGCCACCCGCACGATCTGTTCCTGCAACTGTGCCGGCCACGCGACGGCCACACTCGCCCCCTGGTGGTCGGCCACCAGCGGATACGGCCGATCCGTGGGCAACTCCAAGCGCTCCGGCAAGCCGGCCAACGCGTGCTCCCAATACGACACCTGCGCCGCGATACGACTGTCAGGGTCAGACAGCTCACCCAGCTGCTCGCGCTGCCACAGGGTGAAATCCACGTACTGCACCGGCAACGGCGACCACTCTGGAGCGCGCCCGCCACTCCGGGTCGCATATGCCACCCCGAGATCACGCACGAGGGGAGCGACCGACCACCCATCGGCAGCAATGTGATGGACCACCGCCACCAACAGATGCTCATCCTCGGCGAGCTGGAAAATCGTTGCTCTCAAGGGAATCTCGACGGCCAGATCAAACGCCTGACCTACCGCCGCACCGACGGCCTCCTCCAAGCGATCCCCAGGCCACCCGTTGGCATCGACAATTTGCCACCCAAGCTCAGCGCGCTCGGCCGGCACCACTGATTGCCGGGGGACCCCGTCGACCGCGGGGAACACCGTGCGCAAGCTCTCGTGCCGGCCCACCACATCCGCCAATGCCCGACGGACTGCATCGACATCCAATCCTCCACTGATCCGGTACGCCACCGGGATGTTGTAGATCGGCGAAGGGCCCTGCAACTGCTCCAAGAACCACAACCGCTGCTGGGCATACGAAAGCGGGATGACTGCCGGGCGTTGTTGCGGAGTCAACGGGGCACGTACGCGTACGCCTTCACCGATGCGGGTGGCCAACTGGCCGATGGCGGGAGACTCGAACACCGCCCGCACGGCCAGGTCCGCGTCCAACGTGGTGTTGATGGCGTTGACCAACCGCGTCGCCGAAAGTGAGTCCCCGCCCAGGTCGAAGAAGGAATCATCGACCCCGACTTGCTCCAGACCCAGAATTCTTGCGTACATGCCGGCCAGGATCTCCTCAGTGGGAGTGGTCGGCGCTCGGTAACGATCGACGTCGGTGTAGTCCGGTACGGGTAGGGCGCGTTTGTCGAGTTTTCCGTTGACCGTCAGCGGCAATGCCTCGACCACCACGACTATCGCCGGAACCATGTAGGCCGGCAAGCGCTGTGCCAGCTGGGTGCGCAACTCGACCGGGTCCGGGGTGCCAGTGACATAGCCGACCAGTCGCTGGTCCCCCGGGCGGTCTTCCCGCACAATCACCGCAGCCTGTCCAACGCCCTCAAGTCCCACCAATGCTGTTTGTATCTCACCCAATTCGACTCGATAGCCGCGAATCTTGACCTGCTCGTCAGCACGCCCCCGGTACCGCAATTGGCGATCGGCACCCCACGACGCCAAGTCGCCGGTTCGATACATGCGCGACCCGTTCCCAGCGAACGGGCACGCCACGAACCGGGATGCGGTCAACCCCGACCGGCGCGCGTACCCATACGCCACACCCCGGCCTGCCACATACAACTCCCCCACCACACCTGGAGGAACTGGGCGCAGCCACCGATCGAGAACGAAGAGCGCTGCGCCCGAGATCGGAGAACCGATCGGGACGACACCGGAACCAGGACTCAACGGGGCGCTGATCGTTGCGCATACCGTGGTTTCAGTCGGCCCGTAGGAGTCGACCATCACCCGTCCGGGTGCCCACCGATCCACCAACTCGGTTGGGCATGCTTCACCGCCGACCACCAACGCGGCCAACTCCAATCCTTCCGGCGGGAGCATCGCCACCGCAGAAGGGGTTTGGCTCAAAACACTGACCTGTTCCGCGACCAGCAGGGCGTGGAAGTCGTCCGGTGAACTCGCCACCGCTTCGGGGATGATCGCCAGTCGCCCGCCGCGCAGCAGCGCACCGAAGATTTCCCACACCGAGACGTCGAAGGAATAGGAATGGCACTGCGCCCACACCCCGGGGTAGGGCAAGCCACCGTCAAGAGATTCCAACAACTGGGTGACGTTGCCATGGGGAACCGCCACCCCCTTCGGCGTTCCGGTGGTGCCCGAGGTGTAGATCAGGTACGCAACATCATCAGCGGTAGCCGTGGACACAGGTGCAGGCGGGGACGTGCCAGGCTGCACGGCGATGCGGGGGTCATCGACGTCAACCACCGTCACACCACAGTCGATCAATCGTCCGGCCAGACCCTCGGTCGTCACTACGGCGACCGGTGCGGCATCGGCGAGCATGAACGCGACCCGCGTGTCCGGCACCGTCGGGTCGATCGGCAGGTACGCCGCCCCCGATTTCAGTACCGCCAGGATCGCGACGATCGCCTCGGCCGAATGGTTGAGCAGCAACGCCACGCACTCACCCGGACCCGCTCCCTGGCCAACAAGTATGTGCGCCACGCGGTTCGATGCCTCATCCAACTCCCGATACGACATCGACCTGCCGCCGAAAGTCACCGCCACTGCACCCGGGGTATGTGCCACGTGCCGTGCGAACGCCGCCGGAATCGACACCGCAGGAGGCGCAGGCGTGGTCAACACCGCGCGGTTGCCGACCTCATCGAGGCCGGCGCGCTCAACAATGTCCAACACGTCGACCGACGACAACAGCCGCTGCGGGTCAGCGGTGATCGCCACCAACACCCGCTCCAACCGCGCGATCAACACCTCAACGCTGGCCGCATCAAACACATCGGTACGGAACTCCACCGACCCAGCGATCCCGGCGGGCCCCCCAGCCTCATTCGACCGTTCAGCCAACGAGAACGTCAGATCCATGCGGGCAGTCTGTGTGTCCGCCTCCAACGGTGTGGCCTGCATGCCGCCCAAACTCGACGGGGCCGCTCGGTCGTCCTGCCGGGGTAGGTTCTGCCAAGCCAGCATCACCTGGATCAGCGGGTGGTGGGCCAGCGAGCGGGTTGGCTTGAGCCGGTCCACCAACACCTCGAACGGCACATCCTGATGCTCCAAAGCCGCCAGACTGCGCTGCCGCACCTGAGCCAACACTTCGGCAACGGTGGGATCACCGTCGAGTTGGACCCGCAGTACCAGGGTGTTGACGAAGAAGCCCACCAACTCATCGAGTGCCGGATCGCGCCGTCCGGCGATCGGGAAGCCCACTGCCACATCGGAGCTCGCGCTGAGCTTCGACAACAACATGGTGAGTGCGGCTTGTACCACCATGAAGCTGGTCGCGTTGTGCTCACGTGCGACCCGCGCTATCTGCTGCTGCAACTCGACCGGCCACTCGACCATCACGCTCGCGCCGCAGTGGTCTGCGACGGGCGGATACGGCCGGTCGGTCGGAAATTCCAGGCGCTCGGGCATTCCTGACAGCGTCTGCTCCCAGTACGCCCCCTGCGCCGATATCAGGCTGCCGGCATCAGCGAGATCACCCAGACTCGTGCGCTGCCACAAGGTGTAGTCCACATATTGCACGGGCAGCGGAGACCAGCCCGGGGCTTGTCCCGCGCATCGGGCGGCATACGCAACGCCCAGATCTCGCACCAGGGGACCGATCGACCAGCCGTCTCCGGCGATGTGGTGGACCACCGCCACGAGCACATGCTCTTCTACGCCCAGCCGGAAAAGGGTTGCTCTCATGGGCGTTTCGGAAGACAAGTCGAAGTTGTACCCGACGGTAGAGCGGATCTCGTCCCGCAGCCGATCCATGGACCGGCCGGTGGCGTCGACGACCTGCCAACCGAGATCGGCTTCCGCAGCCGGTATTACAACCTGCTGGGGCACCCCCTCGACCGCAGGGAACACCGTTCGCAATGACTCATGCCGGTTCACCACATCCGCCAACGCCGCACCGAGCGCATCAACATCCAGCTCACCTGTGATACGAAACGCCGTGGCCATGTTGTACATCGCCGACGGCCCGTCCAACTGCTGCAGGAACCACAACCGCTGCTGGGCATAGGACAACGGAATGACAGCCGGACGGGCCTGGGCCACCAACGGCTCACGTGCACCCGCGCCTGCATTGACACGTGCTACCAGTTGCGCCACCGACGGCATCTCGAACACGGCACGAACCGTGAGGTCGGCGTCCAGACTTACGTTGATCGTATCGATCAGTCGCATTGCGGAGAGGGAGTCACCGCCCAGGTCGAAGAAGGAGTCGTCGACACCGACGCGGTCCAAACCCAACACTTGGGCATAGATGCCGGCCAGGATCTCCTCGCTGGGAGTGGACGGGGCGCGGTAATGGTCGGTATCGGTGTATTCCGGTGCCGGCAGCGCCCGCCGGTCGAGTTTGCCGTTGACAGTCAACGGTATTGCGTCCAGTGCCACCACCGCCGCGGGCACCATGTAGGCCGGTAACCGCTGCGCCAGCCGGTTGCGGATCTCGGCCGGCTCGGCGCTGCCCGTGACATAGCCCACGAGGCGTTTGTCACCCGGACGGTCCTCGCGAGCGATGAC
>NZ_JBFAJS010000018.1:0-13878 GCF_040655355.1 Mycobacterium sp. NPDC050441
GACAGATCGCGGTCCCGATGCGCATTCAACATCCGCGGCATCAACCCCCACCGGTCGAAGGCGGTGCGATTGACCCGCTGGGTGCGCTCGTCGCCCGCCCCACCGGCCACATACGACCAGATGGAAGCCGGCATAGCCGCCTGAGCCTTGGCCTCCAGGCCCGCGTAATCCATCGGCATGCTCGGCAACACACCCGACAGCCCCTGCAGGTAGATCTCAAGTTGATAGTCGCCATAGGCCATGGCAGCTACCTCCCCGTCCGAGTACGCAGACCGGAATCACTTGGCCGGGTTGCCCCGACACATCGGCATCGCTGTGCGCCACAAGGCAGTGCAGTGTTTATGGCAGTGCGCCCAACATCAATACTCACGATTCCACGATAGAAGTATCCTCCACCGTCTCAGCTAGGGCCGGACGTCACTTGTTTCCAACACTTCTCAGCGATCTGATCATCAAACATCTTCCAGGCCAAGATATGAGTGCACTAGCTTTTCGGTTCACTGCAACCGACACGAGCCAGCCACGGGGGAGAGGCAATCGAATGTGAGGCCGCAGGGTTGGGAATGCTCAGGGATGCCTACGGCTGACCACTGCGGTTCGAGGAGGCTCTCGACGGCACGATCATTACCGGGCACGGTGCATGATGAATGAGGGTGTGACTGGTCGAGCCCAGGACGGAACCCACAAATTCATTGCGCCCCCGACTACCAACCACGATCAGCTGCGCTTCGTGCGCCCAACGCATCAATGCCCACGCCGGCCGACCGGTGGTTACCGCGCAATGCGCGACCACGTCGGGATGGCGTTCGCTCCACCGCGCGATGCGCTCAACCAGCGATTGTTTCTGATGCGCTTGATAATCCAGCCACCATTGTGGTTCGGATGCCGGATCCGTGAGGCTGCCGGGCAGTTCACCACAGCTGAAGACGGCCGTGAGATCAACGCCGCGCAGCGCCGCTTCCTCGAATGCCCACTCGGTAGCGATGTCAGCGGCCTCGGAGCTATCGACACCTACTACGACCATCTGCTGCTGTTGTTCTGGGGAATCGTTGTGTACCCCACGGACAACGACCACTGGGCCGTAACCATGCGCGCTCACGGATACCGCTACCGACCCGGCATGAACTCCGCCCGGTGATTCGGCGCGGCTCGATCCCACCACCGTCAGCAGTGCCTCTCGCGACATTGCAATCAGGGTCGGCAGGGGTCGGCCCGTGATGCACGATGTCTCAACCGCCATCTCCGTGCACACCGCCGCTACCCTCTGCTGGGCTTCAGCCAGCAAGCCAACAGCCTTGGACTCCAGGTACTTCAGTATTCGCAGCTGCGACCAAGGACCTAACTCGATCTCTGCCTCACCGGGATCGACGATGTGGACCAGCCGCACCGAGACATTCCGCCGTTCTGCCTCGCGTGCCGCCCAAGCAGCTGCGTCAAGGGCTGACACCGATCCGTCAATGCCGACAAGTATCTTGGCGGTACCGTCAAACGTGTTTCCCATCCCGGGCAATAGAACTCCTTGATATCGTTTCGGCTGCGTGACATCGCGATGAAACCAACTCGGCTCATCGCTCCTTGCGTTCGGATTTCTCCGGCAACCTGACGCCGCGTTCGGCAGCGGTCATCTCCACCCAGATCCCTTGCTGTTCAGTCAATCTGAACGATCACGCGACCAAGCGTGTTTCAGTGGGCAGCTCGGGCAGACGGCTGTGACGTTGGCACGTCGTCGTCGCGCGGCGGGGTGTTCCCCAACATCGGCCGCATGTTGGTTGGACTCCTTTCCCCGGTCAGCCCGTCATACCCAGATTGGTGCACCCAGGCGGACCAAGTGAAGAGTCCTTGGTCCTCAACATCGACGCGCCGCCCGTCTCGGTGAGAGAGCGCCTTGCATCACGCTGTTCGAAGGCGGCCACCGCACCGGGTTTATACCGACGGCCGAACGCGATTGTCCATACCAATAGGGTCTTTTGGCCCTACCCGCCGATAGGGATACCGCCGGTACCGTTTGTGTACACGAAGCGGGTTTATGTAAACCCCGAATGGGAGGTCTGCGACATGGCTCGGACCAAGATGCTCACGCGGTGGCGCAAGAACATGGACGTCAGCGACGACAGTCGGTATGTCGAGATGCTGTCGACCTTGTCGGAGGGGTCAGTGCGACGCAGCTTTAATCCGTACAAGGACATCGAGTGGGATACACCAGCGTTCGCTGTCAAAGCAGACGACCCGCGTTGGATCCTGCCGGACTCTGACCCGATCGGTGCTCACGCGTGGTACCAGGAGCAGCCGGTGGAGCGGCAGATCGAGATCGGCATGTGGCGCCAGGCCAACGTCGCCAAGGTCGGCGAGCAGTTCGAGAACATCCTGATCCGCGGCCTGATGGAGTACTCGTTCTGGGTGCCCAACGGTTCGCCGGAATACCGGTACTGCCTGCACGAATCGATTGAGGAGTGCAACCACAATCTGATGTTCCAGGAGATGGTCAACCGCATCGGCATGGACGTGCCGGGCATGCCGCGGATGCTCAAGTGGGTGCAGCCGCTCATCCCGCTCACCGCGGGCCCGCTGCCGATCCCGTTCTTCTTCGGCATTCTCGCGGGCGAGGAGCCCATCGACCACACGCAGAAGAACGTGCTGCGCGAGGGCAAGGCACTGCACCCGATCATGGAACGGGTCATGGCGATTCACGTGGCCGAGGAAGCCCGGCACATGTCCTTCGCGCACCAGTACCTGCACAAGCGGGTGCCGAACCTGCGCTTTCACCAGCGGCTGCTGCTGTCGCTGTTCGTGCCGTTGACCATGCGCATCCTGTGCTCGGCGATCATCGTGCCGCCGCGCGCGTTCTGGAAGGAATTCGACATCCCGCGCTCGGTGCGCAAGGAGCTGTTCTTCCGTTCGCCCGAGTCGCGCAAGATACTGCGCGACATGTTCGGCGATGTCCGCATGCTGTGCCACGACACCGGCCTGATGAACCCGATCGCCAAGCTGGTGTGGCGGATCTGCAAGATCGATGGCCCGCCGAGCCGCTACCGCAGTGAACCGCAACGCCAGCACCTACTTTCCGCCGTCTAGCCACCGCCCACCCAGTGGATACCGATTGGGCTCCTGACGATTCCGGCGGCGTCGACAAACCCGGTGGGCTCGCAGCACAGACAATCCCGTACAGCGAAAGGCTTGGTTGGCTATGACTGATTTTGAACACGTCGACGTGCTGATCATCGGCGCCGGCATCTCCGGCATCGGTGCCGCCTACTACCTGCAGCGCGAACACCCGGGCCGCAGCTACGCAATCCTGGAAGCCCGCAGCGCGATCGGTGGTACCTGGGACCTGTTCCGCTACCCGGGGATTCGGTCGGACTCAGACCTGCATACCTTCGGCTACGAGTTCAAGCCGTGGCGCGACGAGCATGCCATCGCCACGGCCGACAAGATCTTGGACTACCTGCACGAGACCGTCTCGGAGAACGGCATCGACCGCCACATCCGGTTCCACCACAAGGTGCTCGGCGCGGCCTGGGATTCGGCCCGGGCTTCCTGGACTGTGGACATCGAGCGGACCGACAGTGACGGGTCAGATCCAGAACTCGTGCAGATTTCGGCGAGCTGGCTGTTCTGCGGTGGCGGGTACTACCGCTACGACCAGGGCTACACCCCGCACTTCGAAGGCCAGGGCCGGTTCACCGGACAGATCGTGCACCCCCAGCACTGGCCCGAGGACCTCGACTACACCGGCAAGGAGGTTGTCGTGATCGGCAGCGGTGCCACGGCGGTCACGCTGGTCCCGTCGATGGCGGGCACGGCTGCCCACGTGACCATGCTGCAGCGATCACCGACGTATGTGATGCCGGTGCCGGCCAAGGACAAGTTTGCCAACACCGCCAGGCGGTTGCTGGGCGATCGCCTGGGCTATGCAGCGGCCCGGCGCAAGAACATCCTCAAGCAACGCGGGGTGTACACGTTCTGCCAGAAGTATCCGAAAGCCGCCCGAGCCGTGATCCGGTGGATCAACGCCGCCAAGCTGCCCGCCGGGTATCCGGTGGACGAGCACTTCAGCCCCCACTACAACCCGTGGGATCAGCGGCTGTGCGCGGTGCCCGACGGTGACCTGTTCAAGGCCATCAGCAACGGCAGCGCCTCGGTGGTCACCGACCGCGTCGCGACGTTCACCGAGAACGGAATCCTGCTGGAGTCCGGACGCGAGCTCGACGCCGACATCATCATCACCGCAACGGGATTGAACATCAAATTGCTCGGCGGGATGACGCTGAGCGTCGATGAAGTGCCTGTGGACCTGACTCAGACGGTGGCCTACAAGGGCATGATGCTGTCCGGCGTGCCGAATTTCATCCTCGCGTTCGGCTACACCAACTCGTCGTGGACGCTCAAGATCGACCTGTTGTGCGAGCATTTCTGCCGGCTGCTGAGTCACATGGACACCCACGCGTACGACATGGTGTGGCCGGTCGCCGATCCGGAGATGGAAACTCTGCCACTGCTGGACTTCTCGGCCGGCTACGTGCAGCGGGCCCTGGCGGATATGCCTCGCCGGGGCGTCGACGGGCCGTGGGTGATGTCGATGAACTACAACCACGACGTGGCGATGCTGCGCCACGGCCCCGTGGTCGACCCGAATCTCGCGTTCGAGAGGGTTGCGACGAAGACCCGTTCGGAGACGGCAGGTTTACCGCGCCGTTCGGTGGACTGAACCAACTTCGGTTGTTCGTCAGCTGCAGTCGCGCCGAGGAACAAGCCTCAAATGGCTTGGTGAAAGGACATTCGGACCTGATGCGGGTTTCGCAGTCAGCTGTGCCCCGACGTGATCTCCAGTCGCTCGGGCACAGACTCATGGTGGGTGCCGTCGCCACCGCGCTGTTGACTGCTTGCGGCAGCGCAGAGGAGAACAGGCAGGCGACCTCGGCAGCCGCCCAACGAGCCACAGGAACACTGTCCGGGATCCAGATCAAGTCCTGATCAGGACCCAAACACTGGAACCCCTGAGACAACTGCTGACAAATGCCCTCAGTGGCAGGGGACTTCAGTCCCTAGCGGCAGCGGGCGTGCGGTGGTCGAATCGTTCTATCTGATCGGCACCCGCGAAAGGAGCATTTGTGATCCGGCTTTCCATACTTCGCCACCCTCGATCAGGGTTCGCAGAACTGGCAGACCTATTGGGGGTACCCCGTCCGGGGGACGTTTATGGTCGACCTTGGTAGATGGGAAGTACCAGCCCGATGAAAACCTGCCGACTGCCGATACCTGAATCGGCCTCCCCGGATTGGCGTTCACAGGGCAACTGCCGCGACGTCGACCCGATGGTGTTCTACGGTCCAGATCGCGAAAGGGCCGCGGCGCGACGACGACGTGTGGCCAGGGCCAAAGCAATCTGCCAATCTTGTCCCGTACAACGCGCTTGCCTCAAACAATCACTGAGATTCCCTGAACGGCACGGGGTCTGGGGAGGGCTGACAGCCGATGAACGCGGCGACATACTGACGGGATTGTCTCCCACAGGCAGTGAGGGAGGCAGTGCTGCGACATAGAGGAACTGGGGGAGTTCAAATAGCGCCGCCGATTTCCCGACTCCTGAAGTTCGCTACTCCCGTCACCGACTCCGGGATCCAACGCCGAAGTCGTGACCCCACAGGCTGACCGCGGTCGATTCCCTCACAATCCAATCGCCATCGTCGACCTGCAATCCTTCACAACCGAATTCGAGGTCGAAGCCGCCCGGCGCCCTCATGTAGAAGGACATCATCTTGTCGTTGACGTGCCGGCCGAGCGTCGCCGACAGCGGAACCGCACGCCGAGACGCACGATCCAGGCATAGGCCGACATCGTCGCTGTTCTCCACCTCGACCATCAGGTGCACGATCCCGCTAGCAGTCTCGCCGGGGAGAAAGGCCAGGCTGTGGTGGCGTGGGTTTACCCCGAGGAAGCGCAACCAGGCCGGGGGGCCGCCGGCTGGCCCGCCGACCAGTTGTGGGGGCAGCCGCATCGAGTCCCGCAGCGTGAAGCCGAGTACGTCGCGATAGAAATGGAGCGATTCGGCGTCATCGCGGGCGGTCAACACCACATGCCCCAGGCCCTGCTCGGCCGTCACGAACTTGTGCCCGTAGGGGCTCACCACCCGGCGATGCTCAAGCGCCATGCCGTGGAATACCTCCAGCGCATTGCCCGACGGGTCATCCAAGCGAATCATCTCGTCGACGCGCCGATCGGTGAGCTCGGCCGCGGTGGCCTGACGGTACGGAATGCCCGCCCGGTCGAGGGCGGCCCGAACGTCGCGCAACGCCTCGGCGTTCGCAGTCTCCCAGCCGGACGACAGCAGGCGGTCACTCTCACCTGGGACGATCACCAATCGAGCAGGGAACTCGTCCATCCGCAGATACAGCGCCCCAGCGACGGGCCCTTTCCCCTCAACCATCCCAAGCACCTTCAACCCGTACTCGCGCCAGGCCGCCATGTCAGTGGCCTCGATGCGCAGGTACCCCAACGACCGGATGCTCTTCGCCGTGATCTCTTGAGTGGCGGTCATGTATCAGACCATCGTGTCGGCCGGGGGCAGGCCGAACTCGTTGTTGCCGAAGATCAGGTAGGCACGCTCGGGATCGTTGGCGGCGTGCACCCGACCGGCGTGCGCGTCACGCCAGAAGCGCTGCACCGGAGCGTCATTGGACAGCGCGGTGGCACCCGAGGCCTCGAAGAGGCGGTCGATCGAGGCGATCGCACGGCCGGTGGCACGCACCTGATCGCGACGGGCGCGGGCCCGCAGCTCGAACGGGATTTCCTCACCGGCGACCAGCAGTGCGTACTCGTCGGCGACATTGCCCGAGAGCTGACGCCACGCGGCGTCGATGTCGCTGGCCGCCTCGGCGATCCGGATCTTGGCGAACGGATCGTCCTTGGCCTTCTCACCGGCGAAGGCCGCGCGGACACGCTTGCCCTGGTGCTCGACGTGCGCGTCGTAGGCGCCGTAGGCCATACCGACGATGGGGGCCGAGATGGTGGTGGGGTGGATTGTGCCCCAAGGCATCTTGTACACCGGAGCGGTGTTGGTCTCATAACCGCCGGCGGTGCCGTCGTTCATCGCCTTGTAGGACAGGAAGCGGTGCTTGGGCACGAACACGTCCTTGACCACAACGGTGTTGCTGCCGGTGCCGCGCAGGCCGACGACGTTCCAGACGTCGTCGATCTGGTAATCGGTGCGCGGGATCAGGAAGCTGCCGAAATCGACCGGCCGGCCGTCCTTGATGACCGGGCCACCGACGAAGGCCCAAGTGGCGTGCGCACTTCCTGACGACCATTGCCAGGAGCCCGACACCAGATAGCCCCCGTCGACGGCATGCGCCGCACCCATCGGGGCGTAGGACGAGGACACCCGCGCGGACGGGTCGTCGCCCCACACGTCTTCCTGAGCCTGCTGATCGAACAGTGCCAGGTGCCAGTTGTGCACCGCCAGCACGCCCGCCACCCAGCCGGTCGAGCCGCAGGCACTGGCCAGCCGGCGCACCGCTTCGCAGTACACAGTGGGGTCACACTGCAGACCACCCCACTGTTCGGGCTGCAGCAGCGTGAAGAACCCGATGTTTTCAAGCGCTGACAACGATTCATCAGGGATCGCGCGTAGGTCCTCGGTCTTCTGCGCGCGCTCACGCAACAGCGGCAACAACTCGTCGACACCGTCCAGAACTGATTGAGTGTCGCGAAGCTCCTGGGTAATGCTCTGTTTGACAGAAGTCACTGAACTACCTTCCCAACGCCGGGCTGATTGAGACCAAGGCCTGTTGTGACCGTGATCGGGGTTTCTCGCTGTCGGAGGTTCTCCGCGACTTCATTGCGCCAGTACTCGTTGGCGGCAGTGGTATCCACTTCGTACTCGAAGCGATCGGTCATGTCCGCGGTGACATCGGCGGCGTCGACGTAGAACTGTTCGTACCACCGTCGCAGCTGATAGACCGGACCGTCTTCCTCCACCAGAAGTGGATTGTCGATACGGGTCTTGTTCTTCCAGATCTCCACGTCCTGCAGAAACCCGCTACTGACCCCTTCGGTGAACGCCCGCAACAACATGTCGGTGGCCCCGTCGCTCAGACCTTGCGGTCGACGCACCATGATTCCCCATTGCAACACAAAGGAATCCGGTGTCACCGGGTAGTGGCAGTTCACCAGGATCGCTTCGACTTCGTATCCGCTGTAGCTGTTGTGCAGCCGGTTGATCATGAACGACGGGCCGAAGTAGGACGCCTCGGAATCGAGCACCTGTTCGCCCGCATAGTGCGAACCACCCACGTTGACGTCGGGCCTGCCGATCGTCCGAAGGTACTGGGACGCTACCTGGCCTTCGAACACATTCTTGAAGTAGGTCGGAAAGCCGAAATGGATGTAGTAAAAGTGCGCCATATCAACGATGTTGTCGACGATCTCTCGACAGTTCGAGCCGATGAGCTCTGTCCGCCAAGACCATTCCGTCCAGCCCTCGTCACGAAACTCCGGAATGTCGGGAATGTCCAGATGTGGCGACGGCGCACCCCCTTCGGGGTCATGCCAGACGAACAGGAGACCTGCACGGATACTCGATATCCACACACGTGTACGAGCAAGTCGGGGAGCACGCTTTGCATATGGGACCTGTGTGCAGCGGCCATTACCGGCCCACCTCCAGTCGTGGAACGGACACGCAACCGCGTCTTCCTTGATCTCGCCTTGCGACAGATCACCACCGAGGTGCCGGCAGTACGCATCAAGCACGTGTACCGCGCCCTCGCTGTCGGCGAAGACGACCAGTTTCGTCCCGAAGGCGGTGATCGAATGCGGCTGGCCGTCCAGGAACCCTGACAGCATTCCCAGACAGTGCCAGCCCCGGGCAAACCGCGTCGGCGCAGTCCCGACATCGATCTCACGCACCGCAGCACCAGTCGAATCGTTGGTCAAATCCGTCACCTCCAGCCAGATACCGGCAAACAAGAACACGTTCCTTAAATCACTGGATTGAAACACTAAGCGCAGGCAGTGGGCATGCAATAGGGACGAAGGTCCCTAGTTTATGAAGGTGGGGAGTAGCGCCGTCTCGCGCAAGTATGGCCAGACTGTTCCATTGGGATGCAGCGGGTTTCGGTAGCACTAAAGCGAACTGCGTTGGCATGCACAGCGATTCATGTCGCGGCGGCAGGCTAGGGACCAAAGGCCCTTTTCTGGATCACGTGCCCAGGGCAATAGTGATGGTGCACTACTACATCGCCCAGCCCGATAATGTGGGGAGCCCTCGCTCATGGTCAATCTGAATCCTGCGGAAGGCTTCGATCCCCTCGACGCTGAGCGCAACGTACTGAGCCTGCCCGTTGCCGAACTCGCGGAGCTACGTCGTACCGACCCGGTGCACTGGGTCGACGTTCCCGGCGGAACCGGTGGGTTCGGCGACAAGGGCTACTGGCTGGTGACCCGGCACGTCGATGTGAAAGAGGTTTCGAAACGCAATGACGTCTTCGGCACCTCGCCGGATGGCGCGATCCCGGTTTGGCCACACTCGATGACCCGCGAGGCAATCGACTTGCAGCGCAATGTGCTGCTCAACATGGACGATCCACAGCACACCCGGCTGCGCAACATCATTTCCCGCGCCTTCACCCCGCGTGCGCTTTCTCGGCTCGAGGACGAGCTGAACTTCCGTGCGCAGCAGATCGCCAAATCCGGCGCGGCGTCGAATACCGGCGACTTCGTCGAGCAGGTCGCCTGCGAGCTGCCGCTGCAGGCTATCGCCGAACTACTCGGTGTGCCGCAAGGCGACCGAGACAAGCTGTTCCGCTGGTCCAACGAGATGACCGCCGGTGACGACCCCGAGTACGCCGACGTCGACCCGGTCACCTCGTCCTTCGAGCTGATCACCTATGCCATGAAGATGGCTGAGGAGCGCGGCAAGAATCCGACCGACGACATTGTGACCAAGCTGATCCAGGCCGATATCGACGGCGAAAAGCTCACCGACGACGAATTCGGCTTCTTCGTCATCATGCTTTCGGTGGCGGGCAGCGAGACCACTCGCAACTCGATCACCCACGGCATGATCGAGTTCGCCCACAACCCCGATCAGTGGGAGCTGTTCAAGCGCGACCGGCCCAAGACCGCTGCCGACGAGATCATCCGGTGGGCCACCCCGGTGTCGGCTTTCCAGCGCACCACCCTCGCGGATGTCGAGCTTCACGGAGTGCAGATTGCGAAGGGGCAGCGGGTCGTGATGTCCTATCGCTCAGCCAATTTCGACGAAGAGGTCTTCGACCACCCGCATAGGTTCGACATCCTTCGTGATCCCAATCCGCATCTGGGGTTCGGTGGCACCGGGGCGCACTGCTGTATCGGCGCGAACCTGGCTCGGATGACGATCAACCTGATGTTCAACGCGATCGCCGATCACATGCCCGATCTCAAACCGATCGGAGAGCCCGAACGGCTGAGGTCCGGCTGGCTCAATGGCATCAAACACTGGCAGGTCGATTACGGCGGCCACTGATCGCCTGCACAGGCGAAACTCGTTCGGGCGCTGACCTATTTCGCTTCTATTTCGTTCTGATTCCATCGAAAGGCTGTTTGTGCAGGTCACCAGTGTCGGGCATGCCGGCTTCCTGATCGAGACCAAGGCTGGCAGCATTTTGTGCGACCCGTGGGTCAACCCCGCGTACTTCGCCTCCTGGTTCCCGTTCCCCGACAACACGCAGTTGGACTGGGACGCTCTGGGCGATGTCGACTACCTCTACGTCTCACACCTGCACAAGGACCACTTCGACCCGGAAAACCTGCGCCGCCACGTCAACAAGGACGCCGTGGTGCTGCTGCCCGACTTCCCGGTGCCCGACCTGCAACGCGAACTGACCGCCCTGGGCTTTCACCGGTTCTTCGAAACCACCGACTCGGTCAAACACACCGTGCGCGGCCCCAAGGGCGACCTCGACGTGATGATCATCGCGCTGCGCGCACCCGCAGACGGCCCGATCGGCGACTCAGGGCTCGTGGTTGACGACGGCCAGACCGTCGTGTTCAACATGAACGACGGCCGCCCCGTCGACCTCGACATGGTGCACAGCGACTTCGGGCAGGTCGATGTGCACATGCTGCAGTACTCCGGGGCCATCTGGTACCCGATGGTCTATGACATGCCCGACCGGGCCAAAGAAGCGTTCGGCATCCAGAAACGCCAACGTCAGATGGATCGGTGCCGCCAGTACATCGCGCAGGTCGGGGCGAGCTGGGTGATCCCCTCGGCCGGCCCGCCGTGCTTTTTGGATCCCGAACTGCGCGATCTCAACGACGACCACGGCGACCCGGCCAACATCTTCCCCGACCAGGTGGTGTTCCTGGATCAGATGCGCCGCCACGGCCATGACGGCGGGCTGCTGATGATTCCCGGCAGCACCGCCGAATTCACCGGCTCCCAACTCGATTCACTGACCCACCCGGTCGAGGACCCCGAGACGATCTTCACCACCGGCAAAGCCGCCTACATCGAGGACTTCGCCCAACGCATGGCCCCGGTACTGGCCGCAGAGAAAGCCTCGTGGGCACCGGCAGCCGGTGCGCCCCTGCTGCCCGGACTGCGGGCGCTGTTCGAGCCGATCATGAGCCAGACCGACCAGATCTGCGACGGCATCGGCTACCCGGTGGAACTGCGGCTGTCCGGCCCCGAGCACAGCGAGACCGTGGTCCTGGACTTCCCGAAACGCCTTGTCCGCGAACCCATCGCCGACGAGAAATTCCGCTACGGCTTCGCGATCCCACCCGAACTGGTGCGCACCGTGCTCCGCGATGACGAACCGGACTGGGTCAACACCATCTTCCTGTCCACCCGGTTCAAAGCCTGGCGCGTGGGCGGCTACAACGAATACCTGTACACATTCTTCAAATGCCTCACCGATGAGCGCATCGCCTACGCCGACGGCTGGTTCGCCGAAGCCCACGACGACACCTCATCGATCACCCTCGATGGCTTCCAGATCCAGCGCCGCTGCCCGCACCTGAAAGCCGACCTGTCGAAATTCGGTGTGGTGGAAGGCAACACCCTCACCTGCAACCTGCACGGCTGGCAGTGGAACCTGGACAACGGCAAATGCCTGACCACCAAAGGCCACGAGTTGCGGTGCAGCCCCCGTACACCGTCGGCTGACTGACTACCTTTCGGAGCGTGCCTCCTCGGTCCCGAGGCCACACGTCTAGCGTGTCGCGCAAGCGGTCATCAGTGACTCGGCCGCGCGCGTAGCCGTCCCCACGCATGCCGGAACCCCGATTCCGTCCAAATATCCGCCTGCCACCGCCAGCGTTGGCGGCAGCCCACCCCGCAACTCCGCGATCAACTCGGTGTGGCCCGACTGGTACTGCGGCATCGCTTCGATCCAGCGATGCACGTGAGAGTCGACGGGCTCCACGGCAATGCCGAAGATGGTGGCCAGATCCTGTTGTGCCCAGGACAGCAGGTCGTCGTCGCTGGCGTTGTGGACCAGGTTGTCGCCCAGTCGGCCGAACGACACCCGCACCAGCTCGACGTCGCCGCGCTGGCCCCATTTCCGCGACGACAGGGTGATCGCCTTGGAGCGCAGCTGTTCTCCGGTGGCCATCAATACCCCCGACTGCTGGGGCAGTGGTGTGCCGACTGGAAGAGCCAGCCCTACCACCGCCACCGAGGCGACGGGTATGCGGCGCGCGGCGGCCGCGCTGTGCGGCGCGAGGTGCTCAATCAGGGGCGGCAGCCGGGGCGCCGGAACAGCCAGGGCGACTGCATCGGCCGGCCAGCGGCCACCCTCGTCATCGAGCACCTCCCAGCCGCTTGCGACGCGATCCACTCGCTGGATACCCGCCTGGACCCAACGGGCGCCCGCCTGGCGGCGCAGTTCTTCGACGAGCACAGAGTAGCCGCCCTGTACCGCACCGAATGCCGAGCCGAAAACCGGTGGTGGCAGCGCCCTGCGCGCCGCCTCGGTCAAGCTTGTCGCGCCGCGATCAAGGGCGGCTGCCACGGCCGGGGCGGCCGCGCGCAGGCCGATGTTCGCCGCCGATCCCGCATATACACCGGCCAACAGTGGATCCACCGACCTGGTAACCACCTGCTGTCCGAACCGTTCGCCGACCAGTTCCGCGATGGTCGGATCAGAGCCGACGTGCCAGGTCATCGGGCGGATACGTTCGTCGAGCACTTGGGCGATCGATGCGTTGTCCACCAGGTCGACCATCGACGATGCCAGCGTCGGGATCCCTTGCACTGTGCCCTGTGGCATGGGGTGCAACTCGCCACAGCTGTAGAGCGATGGCTGCGTACCGGTGGTCTGGATCTGGCGGCCGGCCAGTCCCATCTCGGTCAGTAGAGCCGGCATTTCGGGCCGGCGGGTGATGAAGGCCTCGGCGCCGATATCTAATGGTTGCCCGCCGAGGCGCTCGGTGCGCAGTACTCCGCCGAGCCGATCAGCGCCGTCGAATAACGTGATCGACGCGTCCGGACCGGCGGACCTCCGGAGCCGGTAGGCCGTCACCAGACCCGAAATACCACCGCCGACAACACAATACGAAAGACCCATAGTGGGGACTACCAGTTCCGGTCGTCATCGGTGGTCGTGACTGCGGTGGCATGAACCGACTCCAGGTCATTGGACAATGGCACTTTCTCGGGGAGCCAGAAGTTGGCTGTCAACCGATTCCATACTTCGATGTCCCGGTGGTCGGTAACTGCGTACCAGTTGATCGCTTCCAAAGGTTCCTGGAGCGGCTCGTCCGCGCCCGGCGTCGTCATGGTTCGTTGTTGTGGCCGACGTGGGCCTCGGCGCGCATCCGCTCGACCATGTGCGGGTAGTGCAGCTCGAACGCCGGGCGCTCCGAACGGATCCGGGGCAGTTCGGTGAAGTT
>NZ_JBFAJS010000019.1:0-10544 GCF_040655355.1 Mycobacterium sp. NPDC050441
AACGTCCCCAACAGCCGAGCCACGTTGCGATGAGTGATCGCCACACCCTTCGGCACACCAGTCGTGCCCGACGTGTAAATCAAATAGGCAACATCATCAGCCGCTGGCGCCGATATCCCCCTCCCCGGCTTGGACTTACTACACGCATCGTGGAAATCAATGACCTCCAAGTCGCACCCGGCGAATCGACCGACCAACTCCGTGGTCGTCACCGCTGCAACCGGCTTTGCGTCAGCTACTACGAACTCGATACGCGTATCTGGATGCATCGGATCGATCGGCAAGTATGCCGCCCCGGTCTTGAGAACTCCCAAGATCGACACAATGGCCTCGGAGCACCGCGAGAACAGTAGTGCCACACACTGCCCTGGGCCGACACCAAGATCAACCAACCAGTGCGCCAACCGATTCGATGCCTCATCAAGTTCCTCGTAGGTCATCGACCGGCCGCCGAAGGTCACCGCCACCGCCTCCGGCGCACGAGCCACCTGCGCAGCGAACAACCCCGGAATCGACGCCGACACAACGATCGGCTCAGTCAACACCGCGCGATTACCCCACTCGAACAACTGGGAGTGTTCGTCCTCGTCCAAGAAATCCATCGATGACAAACGCCGGGTCAGATCAGCAGTCACGACAACGCTCCCACCTCAGCGGGGCCGCGATAGCCGTCCCACCCAGAACGAGCTGCGCATCCGTCACCGGCAGCCGCTGTTCATCAAGCTGCATCGGACCCTCCCACCGCGAGATGTTCTACAAGCCCCCCGGCCCTTCTATCTGTCAGTGCACTGGCCCTGCACCAGCACGTCGCGCAGGCTCGTCGGTCGGATATCCGACCAGTTCTGCTCGATGTAGTCCAAACACACAACGCCCTCCGCCTCGTCGTACGCCACCGTCCAGCCAGCAGGTACATCGGCGAACATCGGCTACAGCCGGTGCTGCTCCTCACCGTTGATCAAGACGAAAACATTCCCGTTCGGTCAATTTCAGCTATGAATTAGACAGTTGCAGATGGCCAGCATATCCACACCTTCTTGACGGAGTGTGGAAATCGGCGATCCAGGTGCACCTCGTTGCTACACCCACGGCGATGCGGCTCTCCAGTCGACGCGCATGTCATTTTTGAGCAAATCCATACAGCATTCACACAGGGGAAATCGAACTCGCTCGCTCGTGAAGCTCGGTGGCCTCCGGAGACCGAAATCGCTGGCTGTCGACCCGGCGGCACGGTCGGCGGGATGGTCGTTCACGGCCCACGCCCTGGCGGCACATCGCCTACCCATCACTGCACGGTGCAGTGGATTCACGATCATTTCGATCCAAAAAGGGCCCATGACACCGATGTGATTCAAACCAGCGAAGTGGACTGGCCGCCGCCCGAGCCGACGACGATGCAACATGCCCAGAAGATGGCGCCTCGCGCAGAACTGTTCAAGCGCCCGGCAAACTGAGTAACACTGCGCGCAGCATCCGCCACAACACAACCCCGGTTTCATTGACGACGATTGCGTTAGCCAGATTTGCCCGCGGCCCCAACGCGACAGACGTTTGCGTCAAAATTTGCGTCTGCAAGAACTGGCAAATAGTTAGCACCACGTGTTCCAGCAATCTCGCATCCAGATCGATTTACACGTGCGCACTGCGAAACAAGGACCTCAGGGCCGACGGCGTCGGGCTCCACGCGACATCGAGATGGGGCGTTCGATGGGCATCGACCATCCCCGACGTTCGGGTCACCCCCGATGTCGGGCTGACGCTCCGTCCCGTTGGACACTCAGCCTTTCGCGATCACTCCGCTCGGGCGCGAACCCGGAACCATCCGCTCCGCTACCCATGCAACCGGCGCACCAGCGCCGCGAAGACCCGTCGGGAATGGCCACAACGGGCCGAATTCGCGCCGCTGATAAGCACCAAAAGCGGGGAAATCAACAGAGTTCCGAAGATTCCGGATGTATTCTGAGGCACGGGAAATCACTGCGCGGCCCAGGGGGAATTCCATGAAATCCATGCTCAAAATGCTGCTGTCGGGCTCCCTCCTGATGGGGACGCTTTGGCTGCTGCTGTTCGCACCCGCAGGCACTCTCAACTACTGGCAAGCATGGCTGTTTTTTGCGGTGATCGTGATCTCCTCCTGGATGTCGAGCATCTACCTCCTGCGCAAGGACCCCGCGATGCTCCAACGTCGCATGCCGGCTTCCGAAACCCGTCCGGTACAAAGGGCTTTAGCCGGGGGCATGTACTTTTTCTGGTTTGCAATGGTCATCGTGAGCGCCCTCGATCACCGGTTTGGTTGGTCCTCAGTCCCGACGCCCATATGCGTGGCGGGTTTCATTCTGGCCGTGATCGGAATTGTTGGAATAACGCTGGTGTTCGCACAAAACAGTCACGCGGCCACAACCATTCGAGTAGAGGAAAGCCAACCGCTCATCTCTACCGGCATATACGGCCTGGTGCGTCACCCCATGTACACCTCCAACACACTCCTGCAGATAGGCACGCCCCTCGCGCTCGGGTCCTACTGGGGACTCATGCTTGCCGTTCCCGCTCTGCTTGTGTTCGCCTTGCGTATCCGCGACGAAGAAATACTGCTCCAAGACGAGCTCGACGGCTACCGCCACTACATGCAGAAAGTTCCGCATCGCCTGGTGCCCGGAATTTGGTGACCACCCTCGCAACCAGGCATCGTCGATTCATTCGATGCCAACATTCCTGGCGCACACCACAACCCGGCCGAGGCGAGCTGAATTCTATTTCTGCGATACGGTACTGAAATAATTCCCGTATTCACCCAGTGCAGCAGTGGCCAACATTTCGTAGTGCGTGCAACCGACCGGATGTTCCGTGACATTCCCCGAAACATACGGACGCCAGCTGCGTTGCTGATACCTAAATGCCAGTCGGGTCAGCGCCCCGGGGCGGCGTAACCTCAGTGTGGGAATATTTCGTCGTCGCGCCGCCCCCGCAGAGAATATGACAACATCGCCATCGAAGACCTCGGGCTCATGCTCGAGGAGCAGAAGCCAGTTCGTGGTCAGGCTTTGAGCCATGAAGTCCAGGAGTTGCTTCGGTGGCAACGCAAATTCGACCGGACCTCGTCGGCGAAGCAGTTCCTCGGCCTCCTGGTAGTCAAGGTGCCCCCACCGCCTCGGAACGTCAATGTGATTGACCCGCAAGATGTGCTTGAGGACGTGACTCTGCCGCCACGCCGGATTCAACGAGATGATCCGATTGGCAATGACCGTGGGGTCCAACAGGACCAGTTGTTCGACCTCACAGCCGCGGCGGCGGAGCTCAACTGCCATCGCGTGGGCGACGACTCCGCCAAAAGACCACCCCAGGAGCTTGTAGGGGCCTTCGGGATGGAGAGATTGCAGGCGGTCTGCATAGTTGGCTGCCAGATCGCGAACGGACGCAGCCTCAATCTCACCACTGTGTGGGACTTGATTGAACCCGATGATCGGACAATCCGAATACTCGCCCAAAGTCCGATAAGCCCAGCTCAATCCGAAACCGTCATGAATACAACACCAGGGGATACCATTGCCCGCCTTGAGGACTTCGACGGGAATCACTTCGTCCGCACAGGCGGGCTTACCCACCTGCTGAGCCAAGCCCCTTACCGTCGGAGCATCGAATACGGTGCGCACCGCCAGCCCCGCATCGAGACTGGCATTGACCGCGGATATCAGCCGCATCGCGGAGAGGGAGTCGCCACCCAGGTCGAAGAAGGAGTCGTCGACCCCGACCCGCTCCAGACCGAGGACCTCGCTGTAGATACCGGCCAAGATCTCCTCGGTGAGCGTGGCCGGGGCGCGATATTCGTGACCATCGACGTAGTCCGGGGTCGGCAGGGCGCGGCGATCCAGCTTGCCGTTGACGGTCAACGGCAAGCTGTCGAGCACCACCACCGCCGCCGGCACCATATAACCCGGCAACCGTTGCGCCAGCCGGTTGCGGATCTCGGCCGGCTCGGCGCTGCCCGTGACATAGCCCACGAGGCGTTTGTCACCCGGACGGTCCTCGCGAGCGATGACAGCCGCCTGATCGACGCCCTCCAGATCGGCTAGGGCAGCTTGAATCTCACCCAGTTCGATGCGATACCCACGAATCTTGACCTGCTCATCGGTGCGACCCAGATAGTGCAGTTGCCCGTCGGCTGCCCAGGACACCAGATCCCCCGTGCGATACATACGCGCCCCCGGCCCACCGAACGGGCATGCCACGAACCGGGAACCGGTCAGACCACCCCGGCGCAGATACCCGGCCGCCAAACCTGAACCGGCCACATACAACTCCCCGGACACCCCGGCCGGCACCGGACGCAACCACGCGTCCAGCACGAAGAACGCCGCCCCCGGGATCGGTGTACCGATCGGCACCACACCGGATCCAGCAGCCAGCGGCGCACTGAACGACGTGTACCACGTCTCGGTCGGACCGTAACCGTTGATCATCACCCGACCAGGCGCCCACCGATCCACCAACTCAGTCGGACACGCCTCACCAGCCACCACCAACGCCGTCGACTCCAAACCCTGCGACGACAACGCCGCCGCCGCCGACGGCGTCTGATTCAACACCGTCACCTGCTCAGCAACCAACAAGGCATGCAAATCATCCGGCGAACCCGCCACCGCATCGGGCACCACCACCAGCCGCCCGCCACCCAGCAGCGCGCCGAAGATCTCCCACACCGACACGTCGAACGCATACGAATGCCACTGCGTCCACACCCCCGCACGCGGCAGCCCGACATCCAACGCCCCCAGCAACTCGGTGACATTTCCATGCGGGACCGCCACCCCCTTCGGGACACCGGTAGTACCCGAGGTGTAGATCAGGTAGGCGATGTCATCAGAAGCCGGCCCCGGCAATGCGGCGCTCGGCTGAGTGTCGATCCGTGGATCGGCCACGTCGACGACCTCAACCCCGCAAAGGTGCAACCGCTCAGCCAACCCGCCGGTGCTCAGCGCGGCGACCGGCCTGGCATCCGCGACGACGACCGCGATCCGGGCGTCGGGATGTCCCGGGTCGATCGGCAGATACGCCGCTCCGGCCTTCAGTACCGCCAGGATTGCCACGATCGCCTCAGCCGAACGGTTGAGCAACAGCGCCACACACTCGCCCGGACCCGCCCCACGTCCAACCAGGAGATGTGCCAGACGATTCGACGCGTCATCGAGTTCCCGGTAAGTCATCGACCTGCCATCGAACCTCACCGCCACGTCGTCGGGCACGCGGGCCACCTGCTCGGCGAACAACATCGGCACCGACGCCCCACGACGAGCCCGCCGGGTCAACGCTGCCCGATTACCCACCTCATCAAGACGAGCATGCTCGATCGCATCCAACACATCGATCGACGACAACCGCCGAGTCGGATCGACGGTCATCGCCGCCAACACCCGAACCAACCGCTCGATCAACACCTCCACGGTTTCGGTGTCGAACACATCGGTGCGGAACTCCACCGACCCACCGATGCCGGCCGGCTCACCACCTTCGTCGAATCTCTCCCCCAACGCGAACACCAGATCCATCCGAGCGGTATGGGTTTCCGTCACCAACGGCACGGCCTGCATGTCGCCCGAGGCTGACTCGGCAGCGGGCCCACCGGCGGGGTTCTGCCAGGCCAACATCACCTGGACCAGAGGGTGGTGGGCCATGCTGCGGGTCGGATTGAGACGCTCCACCAGCACCTCGAAGGGCACGTCCTGGTGCTCGTAGGCGGCCAGGCTGCGCTGACGCACCTGCCCGAGCATTTCGGCGACGGTAGGGTCGCCGGCCAGATCGACCCGCAAAACCAGGGTGTTGACGAAGAAACCGACCAGCTCATCCAGGGCGGGATCATTACGTCCGGCGATCGGGAAGCCCACCGCCACATCAGTACTCGCGCTCAGCTGAGCCAGCAGTGCCGCCAGCGCCGCCTGCAGCACCATGAAACTCGTCGCATTGTGTTCACGAGCTACCCGCGCCACCTGCTGCTGCAGCTGCACCGGCCACGCCACAGCCACACTCGCCCCCCGGTAATCGGCCACCAGCGGATAGGGCCGATCCGTGGGCAACTCAAGGCGATCGGGCAGCCCCGCCAAGGCCTCCTGCCAGTAAGCCAATTGCCCGGCGATGCGGCTTTCGGGATCGGACAACTCACCCAGCTGCTCGCGCTGCCACAGGGTGTAATCGACGTACTGCACCGGCAACGGCGCCCACTCCGGCGGATGGCCGCCACACCGCGCCGCATACGCAGCAGCCACATCACGACCCAGCGGAGCGAATGACCAGCCATCCCCAGCGATGTGGTGCAGCACCGCCACCAGTACATGCTCATCCTCGGAAACGTGGAAAAGCCTTGCCCATAACGGAATCTCGGTATTCAGATCGAACGGGTGCCGGACTGCCGCATCGATGGCTTCCGCCAGCCGGCCTGCCGGCCAACCTGACGCGTCAACCTCCTGCCAACCGATGTCGACCTGGTCGGCAGGGATGACCAACTGTTGGGGGACACCGTTGATCGACGGGAACACCGTGCGCAAACTCTCGTGCCGGCCCACCACGTCCGCCAAGGCTCGGCCGACCGCATCGACGTCCAGGCCGCCGGTGATCCGGTACGCGATCGGCATGTTGTAGATCGGTGAAGGCCCGTGCAACTGATCCAGGAACCACAAGCGCTGCTGGGCATACGACAACGGAACAACCGCTGGACGGGGCTGGGCTTCCAACGGCTCACGCCCACCCGAATCCTCACCGATGCGCGGCTCCAGCGCGGCCACGGACGGTGCGTCGAATACCGTGCGCACTGCCAGATCAGCGCCCAGTGTGGTGTTGATGGCGTTGATCAACCGTATCGCTGACAGGGAGTCGCCGCCCAAGTCGAAGAAGGAGTCATCGACCCCGACCCGCTCCAGGCCCAACACCTGGGCATAGATGCCGACCAAGATCTCCTCGGCGGGAGTGGTCGGGGCCCTATAGCCGTCGGCGTCGATGTACTCAGGTGCCGGCAGAGCCCTCCTATCGAGTTTCCCGTTGATGGTCAACGGCATTGCCTCGACCACCACGACCGCAGCGGGCACCATGTATGTCGGCAGGTGTTCGGCCAACTGGGCTCGCGCCTTACCGGAGTCGACCATCCCGCTCACCGTCTCGGTGACGTAGCCGACGAGACGTTTCTCTCCGGGTTGGTCCTCGCGGGCGATGACGGCGGCTTGTTCCACGCCATCGAGGTCGGCCAGGGCGATCTGGATTTCTCCGAGCTCGATGCGATACCCGCGGATCTTGACCTGCTCATCGGCGCGGCCGAGATACTGTAGCTGCCCATCGGTGCCCCAGCGCACCAGATCGCCGGTCCGATACATGCGCGCCCCTGTGCCGCCGAACGGGCAAGGGACGAAGCGGGATGCAGTCAACCCGGCCCGACGCACATAACCGACGCCGACGCCACGGCCGGCCACATACAACTCGCCGACCACGCCCGGAGGGACTTCCCGAAGCCACCGATCCAGGACGAACAACGCCGCACCCCGTACCGGAGAACCGATCGGGACAACATTCGAGGCCGCCGCTTCGGGCATCTGCAAGGGCGCACTGATCGCCGCGTACACCGTGGCCTCGGTAGGCCCATAAGCGTTGATGAGCACCCGCCCCGGCGCCCACCGCTGGACCAACTCGGCCGGACAGGCTTCGCCGGCCACTACCAACGTGGTGGATTCCAAGCCCTGCGGTGAGAGCATGCCCGCCGCCGAGGGCGTCTGACTCAAGACGCTGACCTTCTCGGTCACCAACAAGTCGTGCAGTTCCTGCGGTGAACGGGCCACCTCCTCGGGCACGACCACCAACCGGCCTCCGTACAACAGCGCACCGAAGATATCCCACACCGAGACGTCGAACACCAACGAATGCCATTGCGACCACACCGTTCCCGGCCCCACCAAAGCCGGATCCAGAGATCCCAGGAACTGCGTCACATTCTGATGAGTGATCGCCACCCCCTTCGGGACACCAGTGGTCCCCGAGGTGTAAATCAGGTAGGCAATGTCATCGGCGGCCGGTCCGGGCAATGCGGTGCTGGGTTGCACATCGATATGCGCGTCGGCGACGTCGATGACGGCCAGGTCTCCCTCATCCAGCCGTGACCGCAACTCGGTGGTGGTGACCGCCGCGACCGGGCCGGCATCAGCGACCATGAACGCGACCCGCGCATCCGGTAGCAGCGGATCGATCGGCAGGTACGCCGCCCCCGACTTCAGTACCGCCAGGATCGCCACGATCGCCTCGGCTGAATGGTTCAGCAGCAACGCCACGCACTCACCGGGACCCGCCCCGTGACCGACAAGTAGGTGGGCCAGCCGATTCGACGCCTCATCCAGCTCGCGATACGTCCACGAGCTCTCACCGCAGACCACCGCCACTGCTTGCGGTGCCCGCACCACCTGCTGCGCGAACACCACTGGAATCGGCACCGCGGCAACAGATTCGGCCAACACCGCCCGATTGCCCCACCCGTCAAGACGGGAGTGGTCACCGGACTCCAGCAGATTCACCGAGGACAGCTTCGCTTCTGGGTCGGCGGTCAGGCCCCCCACCACCCGCGCCAGCCGCTCGATCAAAGTTCGGATGCCGGCGGCGTCGAAGACATCGGTGCGGAACTCCACCGATCCGGTAATCCCAGCGGGCTCACCGGCGTTCCAGCGTTCAGCCAACGAAATCGTCAGATCCATACGGGCAGTCTGTGTGTCCGCCTCCAACGGTGTGGCCTGCATACCGCCCAAACGCGACGGGGCCGCTCGGTCGTCCTGCCGGGGTAGGTTCTGCCACGCCAACATCACCTGAACGAGCGGATGATGGGTCAAACTGCGGGCGGGGTTGAGCCGATCGACAACCACCTCGAAAGGCACGTCCTGATGCTCGTAGGCAGCCAAGCTGCGCCGGCGTACCTGAGCCAACACATCGGCAACGGTGGGATCACCGTCGAGTTCGACCCGCAGCACCAAGGTGTTGATGAACACCCCGACCAGCTCGTCCAAAGCTGGATCGCTACGTCCTGCGATCGGGAAGCCCACTGCCACATCGGAACTGCCGCTCAGATTCGACAGCAACACCGCCAATGCAGCCTGCACCACCATGAAACTGGTCGCGTTGTGCTCGCGGGCCACCTGCGCTATCTGCTGCTGCAACTCGACCGGCCACTCCACCGCCACCCTCGCTCCGTGGTAGTCGGCGACCGGCGGATAGGGCCGGTCGGTCGGCAGTTCCAGGCGCTCGGGCAGCCCGGACAGCGCCTGCTCCCAGTAGGCCAGCTGCTTGGCGATACGGCTGTCGTCGTCGGTCAGATCGCCCAGGTGCCGGCGCTGCCACAAGGTGAAGTCCACATATTGCACGGGCAGCGGAGACCAGCCCGGGGCTTGTCCCGCGCATCGGGCGGCATATGCCACGCCCAGATCTCGCACCAGGGGACCGATCGACCAGCCGTCTCCGGCGATGTGGTGGACCACCGCCACCAGCACGTGCTCGCCCGCCCCGAGGCGGAACAGTGCTGCCCTCAAGGGGGTTTCGGCAGACAGATCGAAGTTGTAGCCGACGATCGACCGGATCGCATCGTGCAGTTGACGTGGAGACCAGCCGGTGGCGTCGACAAGCCGCAACCCCAGATCGGCCTGCTCCGTAGGCACCACAACCTGCCGAGGCACTCCCTCGACCGATATGAATACTGTGCGCAAAGACTCGTGACGGTCCACCACATCGGCCAGCGCCTGGTTCAGCGCATCAACATCCAGCTCACCGGTGATCCGAAACGCCGTGGCCATGTTGTAGATCGGGGACGGCCCCTCCAATTGATCCAGGAACCACAACCGCTGCTGGGCATAGGACAACGGAATAGCAGCCGGACGGGCCTGGGCCACCAACGGCTCACGGCCACCCGAACCCTCACCAACCCGCGCCACCAGTTCAGCCACTGTCGGTGCTTCGAACACCGTACGGACGACGAGATCGGCATCCAGACCCGCGTTGATCGCATTGATCAGCCGCATTGCGGAGAGGGAGTCACCGCCCAGGTCGAAGAAGGAGTCGTCGACACCGACGCGGTCCAAACCCAACACTTGGGCATAGATGCCGGCCAGGATCTCCTCGCTGGGAGTGGACGGGGCGCGGTAATGATCGGTATCGGTGTATTCCGGTGCCGGCAGCGCCCGCCGGTCGAGTTTGCCGTTGACGGTCAACGGTATTGCCTGGACCACGACCACCGCCGCGGGCACCATATAGCCCGGCAACCGCTGCGCCAATGCCGTACGAACCGCAGCAGGATCGACTGTCCCACTCACCAATTCGGTCACATATCCGACCAGCCGCTTGTCACCTGGACGATCCTCGCGGGTCACAACCGCGGCCTGCTTGACCCCAACCACATCAGCCAATGCGGTTTGGATCTCCCCCAGTTCGATGCGATACCCACGGATCTTGACCTGCTCATCAGCACGCCCCAGGTACTGCAGTTGCCCGCCACTGCCCCAGCGCACCAGATCCCCGGTGGAATACATCCGTGATCCGGC
>NZ_JBFAJS010000020.1:0-10443 GCF_040655355.1 Mycobacterium sp. NPDC050441
GCTTCACTGCGCAGCCCCCACTCCGGCGGCTGCCATCACAGCTGACATGCCCTCGGCGATCACGTCGCGCCCAAAAGCCTCGAGCACAACGTTGGGATTGAAGTACTCGCGGATCAGTACAACCTTGCCGTCGCGGATCCGCATGTGGGTGCAATAGGTATTGGCGTAGATCTTGCCGGTCTGCGTGACCGTCGCCTTTCCGTGCAGTTCCAAAATGAAGAGTTCCGGGTCTGTCGTGTCGTGCACGGTCAGCGAATCGATGCGGAGGTCGGGCACGGAGTCGAAGAACCAGTCGATGAAATGACCGATGAGGTGCCGGCCGGGGACGGTATCGGCGAGCGGCTCAGGCGCGAACGGCATCTCCCAGACGCCATCCTCGGCAAAGTTGTCCTTCCACACCTCCAGAGCCTCGCCGCGTGGCGGACCGTCATCGAGTGCCCCCCAGAATCGCTCAACTGTCGCGCGGTTGTCCGTTTGTACGCTCATGCGCCGCCTCCATCTCGTTGTCGACTGCTGTCTCAGTCGACGCCCAAAGCCGACAGTGCACTACGCGTCGTTAATAGTCAACACTATGTCGATACTCTTGTTTGGCACTATTTCGACGTAGTGTTGATTGTTGCCGACGGTTCGTCTACCGTCACTAGTGGTCTCGCCATATCCCCTGGTTGCGGCACTTGCGCCGCATGATGACCGCCACCCAGCCACCTGCGACCAACGAGGATCCGCCATGACGACACCCATCAACCGGCTCTTTCGTCTGCAGAGCCGGCCGCAAGGCCAGGTCACCGAAACGAACCTCGAGTGGGTCGAGGAGACCATTCCGGAAATCGACGAAGGGCAGGCGCTGGTCCGAACCCTGTACCTCTCGCTTGACCCCACAAACCGCGTCTGGATGAGCCAATTGCGTTCCTACATCCCACCGGTTGAGTTGGGTGCGGTGATGCGTGGCCTCGGAGTCGGACAGGTCGTCGAGAGTCGGCGAGACGATCTGCCGGTCGGAGCGTTCGTGCTCGGCTTTACCGGTTGGCAAGACTATTGCGTTGCTGACGATTCCGTTCTGGAATTTCCGTTCACAGTTCTTCCCGAGCCACTGCCGGCGCCGCTTCCCGCATTCCTCGGAGTGCTTGGCCACACTGGTATTTCAGCGTTCATCGGCGTCGAGCTGGGCGATCCTCAGCCGGGAGAGACGGTTGTCGTTTCCGCCGCGGGAGGGGCCGTCGGTTCGATCGCTGGGCAGCTGGCAAAGCAGCATGGCGCCCGCGTAGTCGGCATCGCCGGCGGCGCTGAAAAGTGCCGACACCTGGTGGAGGAACTGGGCTTTGACGCATGCATAGATCGACACTCGGACAACTGGCGCGAGCTACTCGACGAGGCGACCCCTGACGGCATCGACGTCGACTTCGAGAACGTGGGCGGCCCGATCATGGATCATGTCCTGGGCCGGCTGAACGTCGGCGCACGAGTGTCGCTGTGTGGCCTGATCTCGGAGTACGACACCTATAACGAACACGGCGACCAACCAGGCCTACGCAACGCGAATCAGTTGCTGATGCAGCGAGTCACCTTGCGCGGCTTCATCGTTACCGACCACGTCGAACGTTATGGGGAAATCATCGGAAAGCTCGCCGCGGCGCTGGGCGAGGGCTCGTTGACGTACGACGAGACCATAGTCGAAGGACTGGAAAACGCTCGGGACACCCTCAACCAGGCATTGTCCGGCGGCACACGCGGAAAAGCGGTCATCGAAGTCGCTTCTCCTGCGTCAGACTGATTTCCGTCAAATTTGTTGCCCTGAAAGGAAGTCGTCGTCCATCAGACGTCGAATGCCGGAGCGATGAACCGTCGCAGAATCTCGGCTTCGAGTTGTTCGTCGCCAAGGGGCAGGTAGGCCATCGACAACACCACGTGGACGATCCATACGGCTGCCGTGGGGTCGGTTCCGGTGATTCCGGTCAGTTCGGCGGCCAGAGCACTCAGGACGGGCGAGGAGTGCAGCTCGCTCAGTTCTGGTGCCTTGCTCGACGTCATCATCAGCCGCCGTATCGGGTCGGACCTGATCTGCCGCAGCGCCACGGCGATGGCCGTGACGACCCGCTCCGAGCCCATCAGTCCGTTGACTTCGCGTCGGACGGTGTCGGTGATGGCTGCGGCGATCCGAAGCAGCACGGCGTCCCGTATCTGGGCCTTACCGCCCGCGTGGCGGTAGATGGTGGCCCTCGAACAGTGCACCCGCTGGGCCAGAGAGTCGATGTCGAGCGCGTCCAACCCGTCTCGGCGCACCAGATCGGTAGCAGCGGCGTAGATGCGTTCAGCCGCCGCGGCCCGGCGATCTCCGCCAACGACCCAGTCCTCTCGCCCCATCGGCCTGCACTCCTTTGTGTCGTCCGCGGACCATCTTCTCAACACTGAGACAAAGCAAGGCAATCTTCTCACCGCTCGGGCAGGTCAGCGCCCATCGCTGAGACGCCTGTTCACCCGCTCCGATGACAGGCATTGTCGACTTCGTCGCGACGGGTTGACCCCGTTGTCGCAGACCAGCAACTTGGAGCGATGACACGTCAGGATGGGGCGCTGGGGCTTGCGCTGTTCGATGATCAGTACATCCAAGACCCGTATCCGCTCTACGCGCGCATGCATGCCGAAGCGCATGTCCACCGGATCGGTGACTCGGACTTCTATGCCGTGACCGGGTGGGAGGCCGTCAACGAGGCAGTGGCACGGTGCGAGGACTTCTCCTCCAACCTCACGGCCACCATGATGCGTAACGCCGATGGGACGGTGGGTGCGTTCCCGATGGGTGAACTCGGCGGCGCCACCCAGGCGCTGGCCACCGCTGATGATCCCGCCCATGCCGTGCACCGCAAGGCGCTGATACCGCAACTGGCGGCCAAGCGCATGCGTGCCTTCGAGCCCTTCGTCGCCGACACATCGACTCAGATCTGGGAATCCAGCATGCGCGACGGTCGCATCGAATGGATGGACGCGATGGCCAACCGACTGCCCATGATGGTCGTCGGACGCATCATCGGTGTCCCCGACCACGACACCGACAAGCTCATCCGGTGGGGATACGCCGCCACCCAATTCGTGGAAGGACTGGTCACCCAAGAGCAACTCACCGCTGCCGGTGTCGCGGTCATGGAACTCAGCGGGTACATCACCGCACAGTTCCACGACGCTGCCGCCGACCCCCGGGACAATCTGCTCGGCGATCTCGCCACGGCATGCGCCACAGGCGAACTGGACGAATTCACCGCGCTGGCGATGATGATCACCCTGTTCAGCGCTGGGGGCGAGTCCACGGCCTCGCTCATCGGCTCGGCTGCCTGGATCATGGCGAGTAACCCCGACATCCAGCATCACCTGCGGGACCAACCGGCACTACTCGGCGCATTCCTGGAGGAAGTGCTGCGCTTCGAGCCGCCGTTTCGGGGGCACTACCGCCACGTCGTCAACGACACCGAACTGGGAGACGTTGCCCTGCAAGCTGGTTCACGCCTTCTCCTGATGTGGGGTGCGGCCAACCGTGACCCGTCGCACTTCGAGGACCCCGACCAAATTCGACTCGACCGGCCGGCAGGGAAAGGTCACCTCGCCTTCGGGAAGGGGGCGCACTTCTGCGTCGGTGCCGCCCTAGCTCGATTGGAGGCCACCGTCGTACTCGGTCAACTGCTGGAACGCACGGCATCCATCGAGGCCGCCCAGACCGGGCGCTGGTTACCCAGCCTCCTCGTGCGTCGGCTCGACCACCTCGAACTGGTCGTCACATGACCGGGCACGCGGAGTTGATCGCCTTCTACGAGCTGACCCAGGCCAAGGCCGCATACTGTCGTGCCCTCGACACCCGGGACTGGAACGGCTTGACGGCGTTGATGACCCCGGACGTCGAATTCGGCATGAGTAACGGCGAATTCAGCCCTCACATGACAGAGGGCCGCGACGAGACGCTGGCCCTGCTGAAATCTCTGGTGACCGGAACGAAAACCGTTCATCAGGTCCACACGCCAGAAATCGACCTCAGCGGCGACGAAGCGCGGGTGATCTGGGCGGTGCAAGACCGAGCCGTGTTCGACAACGGAACATCGGTCACCGGCTACGGGCACTACACCGATCGTTGGGTCCGCCAAGCTGACGAATGGAAACTTGCCTCGTCACGGCTGACTCACCTGATCACCGACGTTCATCAAGCCACAGATGAGAGCGTCCAGTGACTCAGCCGATCCCGGTTGGGCTCGGAGGTTTGACCTCGCGTCGGAGGATCTTGCCGGTCGCGCCCTTGGGCAACGCGTTGACGAACCAGATTTCGCGCGGGTACTTGTACGCGGCGAGTCGATCCCGGACAAATGTCTTCAATTCCTCGACTTCTGCCGACGCCCCGCGTTTGAGTGCGACCGCCGCGCCGATCTCCTCGCCGAGGTCAGCGTGTTCGATGCCGATCACCGCTGCTTCAGCGACGCAAGGATGTTCGTAGAGAACTTCCTCGACCTCGCGGGGGTACACGTTGTACCCACCCCGGATGATCAGATCTTTCTTCCGGTCGACGATGGTGTAGTACCCGTCGCCATCGCGCGTCGCGATGTCCCCGGTACGAAACCACCCGTCGGGAATGGCTTCGGCCGTTGCCTCAGGTCGGTTCCAGTATCCCTTCATGAGATTTTCTCCCTGGATGGCGATCTCGCCCGGCGCGCCGTCGGGGAGGTCTTCGCCGTCGTCGTCGACGATCCGCAGCGCGCAGCCCCGGACGGGAATCCCGATCGTGCCGGGTTTACGTTGCCGCCCAGGCTGGTTGAAACATGCGATGGGCGCCGTCTCTGAGAGCCCGTACCCTTCGTAGATCTCGCAGTCGAACTTCCGCTCGAACGCTTTGAGAATTTCCACGGGCATGGCCGCACCGCCGGTGATACAGGTGCGGAGCGAGGACAAATCTGTGTTGTCCGCATCGGGAGAGTGCAACATCGCGGCGTACATGGTGGGCACGCCCTCAAGAACCGTTACCCGATCTCGGGCCAACACCTGCAAAGCCTTGGTTGCTGCGAAGCGGGGGACGAGGGTGAGGAGGGCACCGGCTTTGACCGCCGCATTGAGTCCGCAGGTGAGACCGAAGACGTGAAACAACGGCAGACAACCGAGGATCACGTCCTCCTCACCCACCTTGATCAAGGTGTCCACTGTCGTCGCGGCGTTGGTCGACAGGTTCCGGTGAGTGAGTTCGGCTCCCTTGGGTCTTCCGGTGGTGCCGGAGGTGTAGAGAATGACCGCGGTATCGTTGTCGGATCGACCGGTTGGTTCGTCGATTGGCCTGCCGGACAAGTTGACTGGACCCGTGGTGGGCACCGATTCTGAGCGGATCCCGACCTTCGTCGCCGTGGCCGACACGACGGCATCGCTCCCATCCAACCCGTAGACCAGCGACGTACCCGAGTCGGTGAGGTAGTACTCGACCTCACGCGCACTGAGCAACGGGTTCATTGGCACTGCAACCGCACCGGCCAGTAGAGCGCCGTAGAACAGCACGGGATATGCCGGGACGTTCGGCAACACCAGGCCCACCCGGTCGCCTGGGAGCACGCCCTGGGCCCGCAGGTCTCCGGCCACAGCAGAGGCGTGGCGGTAGAGCTGCCCATAGGACAGGACGTCGTCCTCGAGCTTCACCGCCGGCCGGTCCCCGTACAGGTGCGCGGTTGCGACGAGATTGCCGGCAAGGTTGGACACGGTTGACTCCTGCTTCGACTAGAGAACTCGCATTTCATTCCGCCGCCGGCGTGCGAATCGAATGAGCGCAAGCAGAGCAGCGGCTGAACCTGAGCAGACGGGCCGGCGGGGACTTCAAAGGCCAGGCCGGCGCAACTCTTGTAGTATGGACTACATGTCCATCATTATCAACACACTGTCGAACGGGTTTTGACATGCCCTCGGCCCGCACCGAGTGCGCTTTCGAAGAAGTTGCGCTGACCTATCATGCTTCCTATGGCGTCATCTTCATCTTTTAGCCTGAGCGCAGCTGAAACCCGAGTGGGCAGGCGAAACATCAAAGGTGATCGACGCGAGCAGGCTATCCTCGAAGGCGCTTACGACATGTTGCGCACGGTGCCGCTGCGCAACATCTCGATCGACGATCTCACCAAGCGCGCGGGGCTGTCGCGGTCATCGTTCTACTTCTACTTCGAGTCCAAGTGGCAGCTGTTGTCTGCGCTGCTCTCGCGGGTCACAGCCGACGTGTTCCAAGCCTCGCAACTGATCTTCGAACGTCCGGCCAGCATGCCGCCGGAGGCCGCCATCGAACACGCGGTCAACGAGGTCATCCAGGTGTGGGAACGCCATGGTCACGTTCTTCGTGAAGTAGCCGACGCCGCTGCGGCCGAGCCGGACCTGCAGACGCAGTGGGACGCCATCCTCGGCCGGTTCATCGACGCTGCGGCCGCAGGCATCGAGCGAGACAGGGAGACCGGCGTGGCCATCGCCGGGCCGCCGGCCAGGTCGTTGGCTGCCGCGTTGATGTGGATGGGAGAACGCAACCTTGCGTTGATGAGCCTGCGCAGTGCGAACGCAATCCCGTTGGAGGACATGGCCGAAACGGTGACGACGATCTGGCTGCGGACGGTCTACGGTCTGGAGTGGAAGCCCCGGTAACGAATTCGACCGACGAAGGCCCTCTCCATGACGCCGCGGAGAGGGCCTTCGTCCATCTTCTGGGGTTGCTCGGACGTTATTGGTTGTCCAGAGCCATTTTCGTCATGTTGAGGCCCGGCATGAGCATGTGACCGCCCTCGACCAACATCTCGAGGCCTGTCGTCCAACGTGATTCGTCAGAGGCCAGCCACAGCACTGCCTCGCTCATGGCCTGTGGTGGCAGCAGGCCCACATCCCGGAGAGCTGCCCAGTACCTCGCGCCTTGCAGGTCCTCTTTCACACCCTGGCCGGGCCCCTTGCCCGCGCACAGGTCATAGCCGCCTTGCCAGTCCAGGGCGGGAGTATCGGTAGGCCCGGGAAGCAGCGAGTTGACTCGGATGCCGTACTGGCCGAACTCGAGTGCCGCGCTCTTCGCCAGTCCGAGTACGCCATGCTTCGACGCCACGTAGTGGACGTAATGGGGAGATCCCTCGACGCCATTGCCGGACGAGGTGATGATCACCGAGCCAGCTCCGCGCGACTTCATGGCGGGAGTCACCGCTTTCAGTGTGCGCCATGGCCCCATGATGTTGACGTTGAGCACATCCAGGAACTCATCCTCGGGAATGTCGGCGAACGGGTGCACAGTCCAGATGCCGGCGTTGGCCACTGCGACGTCGAGTCCGCCGAAGGCCTGCACGCCCTCAGCCACCAACTTGTCCAGCGGGGCCTGCTCGCGCACGTCGCCGTGGTGTGCGATTATTCGCCGACCCAGCGCCTCGACTTCCTTGACCGTGATCTCAAGGTCGGCTGCCGTGCCAACGGGATAGGGAACCCTTCCGTTCGCCGGGCAGTCGAAGGCGAGGATGTCCGCGCCTTCCTGGGCGAGGCGGATGGCGTGCGCTCGCCCCTGCCCTCGGGCCGCGCCGGTGACCAGCGCGACCTTTCCTTCCATGCGTCCCATGTTCGCTCCCTCTTCTAAGGTGATTCGTTTACGGCCGGCCTGTCGGCGAGACCGTCTGTGGTGCAACGGATATAGGTCGAGACCTCACTCGCTCGGTCTGATCAGTTGGAGAAGGACATCGATTCCGGAAGGCTCAGTCCAGACATGCGTGGCGTCTCCCATCGGAATCGGCGCCGCGATCGGCTCTGGGCGCCCGGGTCCTCGGATGGCGCAGCCCGCGAGTTCGGGACCATCGGCACGGTGCAGCCGCAGTGCCAGATGGTCGAGTTTTGCCGGCGCTCCGTCGAGGGCTACCTCGAGCGCGTCCAGGTCGTGCATGGTGTACAGCTCGACCTCAGCGCCGGAAACGTTGAGGAACGCCGCACTGAGGCTCATGGCCGGAACCTCGACCGCACGAGCAACCTCGACCCCAAACCGATTGCACCAGTGCGTGAGTGCCGAGTCCAGGTCGCGTACCAGGATGCCGACGTGGTCGAGTCGAGGTAGGCCGGCAGCGGGCGGCGAGGTCATTGACTGCCCGCTGCGACGAAGTGTGGAGCAAGGCCGGGCCTGGGCTCGGTCCAACGCTGGGTGACGACTTTGGACCTCGTGTAGAAGCGGTAGCCGTCGTAGTTGAGCCCGTCGTCTCCGAAGCGCGAGTCGCCCCATCCGCCGAACCCGAACCAGGAAATCGGCACGGGGATAGGCACGTTGATCCCAACGCTGCCCGCCAGTACGCCCCGGCTGAATCGACGTGCAGCTGTGCCGCTGCCGGTGAAGATGATGGCGCCGTTCCCGTAGGGATTGTCGTTGACGATCTGCAGGGCCTGCTCGAGATCTTCGGCGCGCAGCACACTCAGGACCGGCCCGAACACTTCGTCACGGTAGAGATCGCTCTCGACGCTGACGTGATCGACGAGACTGGGACCGATGAAGTAACCGGCTCCGGGTGCTGTCCGTTCACGACCGTCGACAACCAGTCGGCCGCCCTGCTCTGCGGAGCGTTTCAGCGCCCCACGGACCCGATCGAGTGCGCGCTCGGAGATCAATGGCCCCATGTCGGAGTCCGACGTCGCACCCGGACCCACCTTGAACGCATTGGCGCGCTCGGCGATCTTGTCCACCAGCGCATCTGCCGCCGAGCCGACCGCGACGGCGACCGTCACCGCCATGCATCGCTGACCTGCGGCCCCGTAAGCAGCCGACACCAGCGCATCGGCGGCGGCATCGAGGTCTGCGTCGGGCATCACCACCATGTGGTTCTTGGCGCCTCCAAGGGCCTGCACCTTCTTGCCCGCCTCGGCTGAGCGCCGGTAGATCGCACGTGCGACAGGGGTGGACCCGACGAACGACACTGCCGCGACATCGGGGTGGTCGATGAGCGCCTCGGCTGCATTCACGCCGCCGTGCACAACGTTGAGCACGCCGTCGGGCAATCCTGCCTCGCTCGCGATCTGCGCCAACCGCACCGATGCCGACGGCACCTGTTCACTTGGCTTGAGCACGAACGCATTCCCGCACGCAATGGCGGCCGCAAACATCGACACCGGCACCATGACCGGAAAGTTGAACGGTGTGATGCCGGCGCATACACCGAGCGGCTGCCGGAAGGAGTACGTGTCGACCCCATTGGCAACCTGCTCGGCGTACTCCCCCTTGAGTTGCTGCACCACCGAAAGCGACACGTCGATCGCTTCGATCGAGCGGGCCAACTCTCCTCGGGCGTCTGCAAGCGTCTTGCCCTGTTCGGCCGTGATGATCGACGCCAGGTCGTCCACCTGCTCGTGCAGCAGCACCCGGAAGCGGTGCAGTATCGATGCGCGGGCGGGGCTGGGCGTGTCGGCCCAGGCCACCGCTGCGGTGCGCGCGCTGACGACCGCTTCGTCGACGGTATCGGCACCGCCCAGCACGACGGTCCCGATCACGCGCCCCGTGGCGGGATCATGGATCTCGGCTCGCGGCCCTTCCGTCGAGGGGACGGCCCCACCGCCGATCCAGTGCGGCACGGTGTCAAGAGATACATCGATGGTCACAGCAACTCCAATGGTCAGTAATGCCAAATACCCGAAACGACAACCACGCTCACGCGTTCTCGCGGGGATGCGGAATCTCGGGGAACATCTCCAGGCCGTAGTTGACCTTCAGGTTCTCGACCTCGGCCTGCAGCTGCTCGGGCGTCCGGAGCTCACGATCGCGCGCTTCGTAGAAGTACTTGTCGATACCGCCGTTGGGCTCGAAGCCATTGCTGTCGGGCCCCGGCACAAACACCACGAGAATCCGGGCTTCGTCACCGACCACCTCATAGGTGTGCCGCTGATCCTTGCGCCCCCAGACGAACTGGCCCTTTTTGGCGTTGTACGAACCGGCCTCGGTGTGGATCTTGATCTCGCCGTCCATCACGAAGAAGCCTTCTTCTTCGCGGTGGTGGATGTGCCAGACCGGTTCGGTACCCCGCACCCAATTGGTCTCGATGATGATCAGCTGGCCGCTGGTGGTCTCACCGGTCGCGTGAATCCAGAAATCCACTCCCGTCATGAAATCACCGGTCATGTTGAAGTGGATGTCCTCGCGATGAGAGACGTAGCTCTCGCCATCGCGCGACGTTGACGGCTGGATCTGGTCGACGTCCGATCTCGTGGCCATGTCAATCCTCCTGTTTCGTTGTGACGCCGCACGCCGGTGTTCGGTGTCACGGCCTTGGCGAAGTTGAGACTAGACTCACAGTCGAGTGTAGTCAACACTGTGTCGACTTTGGCTTGGCCGGGCCGCGACCAGCGCAGTCAAGCAAATACTCGACAATGTGTTGACTATCACCAACGTGTAGTGCACTCTCGGATTCACCGCGGGTCTGACGGCAGCCCCGCTCGAAAACGGAGGTCAGTCAATGAAAT
>NZ_JBFAJS010000021.1:0-5533 GCF_040655355.1 Mycobacterium sp. NPDC050441
TGGTCGATGCCCGGTGTCCGGCGCAGACCCTCTCGGCTGGACGTGACCCTCACCGTCGCGGCCTTCGTCTGGGTCATCGCCGAAGGCGTGCTGTTCATCGGCGGATACCTGGCCAAGCCCTGAGACGCGCCGAACGGTCGGCGTTGCCGAAAAGAAACCTCGGCCGCGTGAATGCGATGTTCGAGCGGTTCAAGCAGGGGTGAACCAGGACAAAGCCCGAGGTAGGTCAGGTGCCTGAGCGGCTTCGGACGGGCGGCGCGGGCTCGCCGGCGCCATTGAAGTGTGCGAGCCGGTTTGACGTCCCCTCGTCTTGGGCATACTGTTCACTTCGCCCCACGGGAGTGCGGGACGCCTGAGGGCGGCCGGCCCGGGGGAACCATCCTCGACCAGCTGACGCGGCTTCGTCGCGCCCGCGCCGTCGTGATGGGATCGGAAAAGGATCGATTTGACAATCGGGCCGGATCTGATGAAATAGCTCCACCGCCGGGAAGGAACCGCGCAAGCGGAACCGGAATGGCGTATCGGAAAAGCCCGGAATTGACAGTCCGAGCGGATCTGATAAAGTAATACGAGTCGCCCCGGGGCGGGAAACGCGAAAGCGGATCCAGCACGGTGGGTGTCCGTTTCTTGAGAACTCAACAGCGTGTTAAAAGCCAGTGCCTTTATCGGCTCGGTCATTTGTTTGGCCGGGTCGCCCCGTGCCATCTCTTCGGGGGTGGTGGGGATTTCTTTGAGGCAATGCTGTCCCTCTTTGTGGGGGATGGTGATGCTGGGATTGTTTCCTGAGGTTTGGCCGGTCGGGGTTCGCCCCCTGGTTGGTCGTGTGACCTTGATGGAGAGTTTGATCCTGGCTCAGGACGAACGCTGGCGGCGTGCTTAACACATGCAAGTCGAGCGGAAAGGCCCCTTCGGGGGTACTCGAGCGGCGAACGGGTGAGTAACACGTGAGCAACCTGCCCCTGACTTTGGGATAAGCCCGGGAAACTGGGTCTAATACCGAATGTAACCGCTGATCGCATGATCGGGTGGTGGAAAGTTTTTCGGTTGGGGATGGGCTCGCGGCCTATCAGCTTGTTGGTGGGGTGATGGCCTACCAAGGCGACGACGGGTAACCGGCCTGAGAGGGCGACCGGTCACACTGGGACTGAGACACGGCCCAGACTCCTACGGGAGGCAGCAGTGGGGAATATTGCGCAATGGGCGGAAGCCTGACGCAGCGACGCCGCGTGAGGGATGACGGCCTTCGGGTTGTAAACCTCTTTCAGCAGGGACGAAGCTAACGTGACGGTACCTGCAGAAGAAGCGCCGGCTAACTACGTGCCAGCAGCCGCGGTAATACGTAGGGCGCAAGCGTTGTCCGGAATTATTGGGCGTAAAGAGCTCGTAGGCGGTTTGTCGCGTCTGTCGTGAAAGCCCACGGCTTAACCGTGGGTCTGCGGTGGATACGGGCAGACTAGAGGCAGGTAGGGGAGAATGGAATTCCCGGTGTAGCGGTGAAATGCGCAGATATCGGGAGGAACACCGGTGGCGAAGGCGGTTCTCTGGGCCTGTACTGACGCTGAGGAGCGAAAGCGTGGGGAGCGAACAGGATTAGATACCCTGGTAGTCCACGCCGTAAACGTTGGGCGCTAGGTGTGGGGTCCTTCCACGGATTCCGCGCCGCAGCTAACGCATTAAGCGCCCCGCCTGGGGAGTACGGCCGCAAGGCTAAAACTCAAAGGAATTGACGGGGGCCCGCACAAGCGGCGGAGCATGTTGCTTAATTCGACGCAACGCGAAGAACCTTACCAAGGCTTGACATTGCCGGAAAACCATCAGAGATGGTGGGTCCTTTTTGGGCCGGTGACAGGTGGTGCATGGCTGTCGTCAGCTCGTGTCGTGAGATGTTGGGTTAAGTCCCGCAACGAGCGCAACCCTCGTTCCATGTTGCCAGCACTTCGGGTGGGGACTCATGGGAGACCGCCGGGGTCAACTCGGAGGAAGGTGGGGATGACGTCAAGTCATCATGCCCCTTATGTCTTGGGCTGCAAACATGCTACAATGGCCGGTACAGAGGGCTGCGATACCGTGAGGTGGAGCGAATCCCTTAAAGCCGGTCTCAGTTCGGATCGAAGTCTGCAACTCGACTTCGTGAAGTCGGAGTCGCTAGTAATCGCAGATCAGCAACGCTGCGGTGAATACGTTCCCGGGCCTTGTACACACCGCCCGTCACGTCACGAAAGTCGGCAACACCCGAAGCCCGTGGCCCAACCCTTGTGGGGGGAGCGGTCGAAGGTGGGGCCGGCGATTGGGACGAAGTCGTAACAAGGTAGCCGTACCGGAAGGTGCGGCTGGATCACCTCCTTTCTAAGGAGCATCAACTGGCCAGGGTCGCCTCGCGAGAGGGACCGTGGTCGGTGGCCACCAGTGACGGCGCATGTTCGTCAGGTGGCTGCTCATAGATGTGGAGCACTGGTTACTCAGCTCACCGCGTGTGTGAGCCGGCTAGTACCGACCTGCAGTTTCGGCTGCGGGGAGTGGGAACGTTGGTTTCAGGCAGGTGGTGGGTTGGACACGCTGTTGGGTCCTGAGGGAACGGGCGCGAGCTCGGGTGACCTCGGACTACGGGACCAGGACCGCATCACCTTCGGGTGGTGTGGTTTTGGTGGGCCCGGTTGTTTTTTGAGAACTGCACAGTGGACGCGAGCATCTCTGGTAGATGATGAGAGCCGCCTGGAGAGGGACCCTCTTTATAGAGGGTTCTTTGAGGGTTGTTTTTGTTGTTTATCTGCGATTTGTTCTGATCGTTTTGTGTGTTCAAGTTTTTAAGGGCATACGGTGGATGCCTTGGCATCAGGAGCCGATGAAGGACGTGGGAGCCTGCGATATGCCTCGGGGAGTCGGCAACCAGACTTTGATCCGGGGATTTCCGAATGGGGAAACCTGGCACCCGTCATGGGGTGTCGCCGCCTGCTGAATGTATAGGCAGGTTGGTGGGAACGCGGGGAAGTGAAACATCTCAGTACCCGCAGGAAGAGAAAACAATAGTGATTCCGTGAGTAGTGGTGAGCGAAAGCGGAGGAGCCTAAACCGTGCGCGTGTGATAGCCGGCAGGCGTTGCGTGTGCGGGGTTGTGGGACCATCTGGTCGTCTCTGCCGAGGCGGCAAGGAGTTATAAACTGCTCGGGTAGTCGAATGGCTTGGGATGGCCGACCGTAGACGGTGAGAGTCCGGTAGACGAAATTCGAGTGGCTTCTGGGTGTGTTCCCGAGTAGCACGGGGCCCGTGAAATCCCGTGTGAATCTGCCACGACCACGTGGTAAGGCTGAATACTTCCTGATGACCGATAGCGGACCAGTACCGTGAGGGAAAGGTGAAAAGTGCCCCGGTGAGGGGTCGTGAAATAGTACCTGAAACCGTGTGCCTACAAGCCGTCAGAGCCTCCTCAGTGAGGGACTTGTTCCTTGTTGTTGGTGATGGCGTGCCTTTTGAAGAATGAGCCTGCGAGTTATGGTGTGTGGCGAGGTTAACCGGTGTCGGGTAGCCGTAGCGAAAGCGAGTCTGAATAGGGCGTTTTTAGTCGCATGCTGTAGACCCGAAGCGGAGTGATCTAGCCATGGGCAGGGTGAAGCGCCGGTAAGACGGTGTGGAGGCCCGAACCCACCAGGGTTGAAAACCTGGGGGATGACCTGTGGTTAGGGGTGAAAGGCCAATCAAACTCCGTGATAGCTGGTTCTCCCCGAAATGCATTTAGGTGCAGCGTCGCGTGTTTCTTGCCGGAGGTAGAGCTACTGGATGGCTGATGGGCCCTACCAGGTTACTGACGTCAGCCAAACTCCGAATGCCGGTAAGTGAGAGCGCGGCAGTGAGACTGCGGGGGATAAGCTTCGTAGTCGAGAGGGAAACAGCCCAGATCATCGGCTAAGGCCCCTAAGCGTGTGCTAAGTGGGAAAGGATGTGGAGTTGCTGTGACAACCAGGAGGTTGGCTTAGAAGCAGCCACCCTTGAAAGAGTGCGTAATAGCTCACTGGTCAAGTGATTCCGCGCCGACAATGTAGCGGGGCTCAAGCACACCGCCGAAGCCGTGGCATTGACACTTTGTGTGTTGATGGGTAGGGGAGCGTCCTGTATCCGGTGAAGCCTCGGGGTGACCCAGGGGTGGAGGGTGCGGGAGTGAGAATGCAGGCATGAGTAGCGAATCACACGTGAGAAACGTGTGCGCCGGATGACCAAGGGTTCCTGGGGCAGGCTAATCCGCCCAGGGTAAGTCGGGACCTAAGGCGAGGCCGACAGGCGTAGTCGATGGACAACGGGTTGATATTCCCGTACCCGCTGGTATGCGCCAACGCTGAATCCTCTGATGCTAACCACCTGAACCATCCTTTGGGCCTTCGGGTCTGTTGGGTGGGGAGCGTGGGGCCCGAGGGGGTAGTAGGTGAGTGATGGGGTGACGCAGGAGGGTAGCTCAGCCCGGGCGGTGGTTGTCCCGGGGTAAGGCTGTAGGGAGAGAGATAGGTAAATCCGTCTCTCGCGTATCCTGAGAGCTGATGCCGAGCCGTTTTAGGTGAAGTGAGTGATCCCATGCTGCCGAGAAAAGCCTCTAGCGAGTGTACCGGCGGCCCGTACCCCAAACCGACTCAGGTGGTCAGGTAGAGAATACCAAGGCGATCGGGTGAACTGTGGTTAAGGAACTCGGCAAATTGCCCCCGTAACTTTGGGAGAAGGGGGACCTCGCCCGGTGATGGCATTTGCTGTCTGAGCTGGGTGGGGTCGCAGAGGCCAGGGGGAAGCGACTGTTTACTAAAAACACAGGTCCGTGCGAAGTCGTAAGACGCTGTATACGGACTGACGCCTGCCCGGTGCCGGAACGTTAAGAGGACCGGTTAGGGGGACTTGTTCCTTCGAAGCTGAGAATCTAAGCGCCGGTAAACGGCGGTGGTAACTATAACCATCCTAAGGTAGCGAAATTCCTTGTCGGGTAAGTTCCGACCTGCACGAATGGCGTAACGACTTCCCCGCTGTCTCAACCACAGGCCCGGCGAAATTGCAGTACGAGTAAAGATGCTCGTTTCGCGCAGCAGGACGGAAAGACCCCGGGACCTTCACTATAGCTTGGCATTGGCGCTTGGAGCGTCTTGTGTAGGATAGGTGGGAGACTGTGAAGCCCAGACGCCAGTTTGGGTGGAGTCGTTGGTGAAATACCACTCTGGTCGTTTTGAGCGTCTAACCCGCACCCGTGTATCCGGGTGGGGGACAGTGCCTGGTGGGTAGTTTAACTGGGGCGGTTGCCTCCCAAAATGTAACGGAGGCGCCCAAAGGTTCCCTCAGCCTGGTTGGCAATCAGGTGGCGAGTGCAAGGGCACAAGGGAGCTTGACTGTGAGACGGACGTGTCGAGCAGGTGCGAAAGCAGGGCCTAGTGATCCGGCACCTACGTGTGGAAGTGGTGTCGCTCAACGGCTAAAAGGTACCCCGGGGATAACAGGCTGATCTTCCCCAAGAGTCCATATCGACGGGATGGTTTGGCACCTCGATGTCGGCTCGTCGCATCCTGGG
>NZ_JBFAJS010000022.1:0-2643 GCF_040655355.1 Mycobacterium sp. NPDC050441
AACGCACCCCAGATCTCCCACACCGACACATCAAACGAATACGAATGCCACTGCGCCCACACCTCTGGTGACAAATGCCGATCCAGCGACCCCACAAACTGCGTGATGTTCTGCTGAGCGACCGCCACACCCTTGGGAACACCAGTGGTTCCCGAGGTGTAGATCAAATAGGCGATGTCATCCGGAGCAGGCGCGGGTAACGGGCTGCTCGGCTGCACGGCGATCCGCGGATCATCGACATCGACCACCGTCACACCGCAATCGACCAGTCTCCCAGCCAAACCCGCAGTACTCACCACCGCGACCGGTTCGGCATCGCCGAGCATGAACTGAATCCGCGCATCGGGATGCATCGGATCGATCGGCACATACGCCGCACCCGACTTCAGCACCCCAACGATCGACACAATCGCCTCAGCACACCGGGGAAACAGCAACGCCACGCACTTACCCGGACCCGCACCCAGACCAGTCAGCCAGTGCGCCAACCGGTTCGACGCCTCATCCAACCCCCGATACGTCAGGTCCCGACCATCGCACGTGATCGCCACGGCTCCCGGAGCACGGGCCACCTGTTCCGCGAACACCACCGGAACCGACACCTCGGTAACCGATTGGGAGAGCACCTCTCGGTTGCCAAGTTCAAACAATCGGGTGCTCTCACCCTCGTCGAGCAGGTCCACCGACGACAACTGCTGAGCCGGAACAGCCGTCATCGCGTCCAGTACGCGTTGTAACCGTTCGATCAGGGTTTCGATGCTGGCCGTATCGAACACGTCGGTGCGGAACTCCACCGTTCCGCCGATGCCGGCCGGCTCACCGGCCTCATCCCACCGTTCGGACAGTGAGAAGGTCAGGTCCATCCGGGCGACGTGGATGTCGACCGACAGCGGGCTGACCTTCGCCTCCCCCAACGCCGACTCCGTCGCGGCATCAGCGGTGAAGTTCTGCCAAGCCAACGCCACCTGGACCAATGGGTGATGGGCCAGCGAGCGGGACGGCTTGAGCCGATCCACCAACACCTCGAACGGCACATCCTGATGCTCCAAAGCCGCCAAACTGCGCTGACGCACCTGCTCCACCACATCAGAAACCGAAGGATCACCCGCCAAATCCACCCGCAACACCAACGTGTTGACGAAGAACCCCACCACCTGATCCAGCGCAACATCACCACGCCCGGCGATCGGAACACCCACCGCCACATCACAACTGCCGCTCAGCTGTGCCACGAGCATTGCCAACCCGGCCTGAACCACCATGAAGCTGGTGGCGCTGCACTCACGGGCCATCTCGCGGACGCGCTGCTGCAACTCAGCAGGCCACTCCACCACCACACTGGCACCCCGGTGATCCGCCTCCGACGGATACGGCCGATCCGTCGGCAACTCCAACCGCTCGGGAAGCCCGGCCAGAGCCTGTTCCCAATAATCCAGTTGGCCCGAGATCACGCTGTCAGGATCAGACTCCAATCCCAGCCAGTTTTGTTGCCACAGTGTGTAATCGGCATACTGCACCGGCAACGGCAACCAGTCCGGTGCATCTCCCACGCACCGGGCGGCATATGCCGACTGCAGATCAGCTACCAACGGGGCCACGGACCAGCCATCGGCCGCGATGTGGTGCACCACCCCGGCCAGCACATGCTCGTTCTCGCCAACACTGAAAAGCCGGGCCTGCAACGGAATCTCAGCGGACAGGTCGAATCTGTAGCCGGCCACCGCTTCGATGGCCTTACGCAACTCACCTATCGGCCAGTCGCTGGCATCAATCACCTGCCACCCGAAGTCAGCCCTTGCGGGGGCTACCACCGCTTGCCGGGGTACACCGCCCTTAGCCGGGAACCGGGTGCGCAAAGTCTCGTGGCGGCCGACCACATCGGCCAACGCTTGGCCCAGCGCGTCAGCATCCAGATGACCGGTGACCCGCAACGCCACCGCCATGTTGTAGATCGGTGACGGTCCCTCCAACTGATCCAGGAACCACAACCGCTGCTGAGCATAAGACAACGGAACAACAGCCGGACGGGGCTGGGCCACCAACGGTTCACGCCCACCCGAACTCTCAGCGACCCGCGCCGCCAATTGCGCCACCGTCGGCGTCTCGAACACCGCACGAACCGCAAGATCGGCACCCACACTCGCGTTGATCGCATTGATCAACCGAGTCGCCGACAACGAATCCCCACCCAGATCGAAAAACGAGTCATCCACCCCGACCCGCTCCAAACCCAACACCTGCGCATAGATCCCCGCGACGATCTCCTCAGCGGGAGTGCTTGGCGCCCGGTAACGATCGCCATCGGAATATTCGGGTGGCGGCAGGGCACCCCTGTCGAGCTTTCCGTTCACCGTCAATGGAAGTGTTTCAAGAACCACCACCGCCGCCGGCACCATGTAGCCCGGCAACCGCTGCGCCAGTTCCGCCCGAACTGTACCCGAATCAATTGTCCCGCGCAGTGATTCGGTCAAATACCCGACCAGACGCCTATCCCCCGGGTGGTCCTCCCGAGCGATCACCGCGGCTTGATCCACACCCTCCAGCTCGGCCAAAGCTGTTTGAATCTCCCCCAACTCGATGCGATAGCCCCGGATCTTGACCTGCTCATCAGCACGACCGAGATACCGCAACTGCCCATCACTG
>NZ_JBFAJS010000023.1:0-2631 GCF_040655355.1 Mycobacterium sp. NPDC050441
CAGTGATGGGCAGTTGCGGTATCTCGGTCGTGCTGATGAGCAGGTCAAGATCCGGGGCTATCGCATCGAGTTGGGGGAGATTCAAACAGCTTTGGTTGAGCTGGAGGGTGTGGATCAGGCGGCGGTGATCGCTCGGGAGGACAACCCGGGCGACAAACGGTTGGTCGGATATATCACCGGCATCGCGGATCCGGCCGCTGTCCGCACTGCGTTGGCGCAGCGGTTGCCGGGCTACATGGTGCCGGCGGCGGTGGTGGTGCTCGGCGCAATACCGTTGACGGTGAACGGCAAGCTCGACAGGCGGGCTTTGCCCGCACCTGAGTATGTCGACGTTGACGCGTATCGCGCTCCGAGCACCCCGGTCGAAGAAATGCTGGCTGGGATCTACGCCCAGGTGTTGGGTTTGGAGCGGGTCGGGGTGGATGACTCGTTTTTCGATCTGGGTGGGGATTCGTTGTCGGCGACTCGGTTGATCAATGCGATCAACGCGAGTGTGGGTGCCGATCTTGCGGTTCGTGCGGTGTTCGAGACGCCGACGGTGGCGCAGTTGGCGGCGCGGGTCGCTGAGAGTTCGGGTGGGCGTGAACCGTTGGTGGCCCAGCCCCGTCCGGCTGTTGTTCCGTTGTCTTATGCTCAGCAGCGGTTGTGGTTCCTGGATCAGTTGGAGGGACCGTCACCGATCTACAACATGGCGGTGGCGTTGCGGGTCACCGGTCATCTGGATGCTGACGCGCTGGGCCAAGCGCTGACCGATGTGGTCGGCCGCCACGAGTCTTTGCGCACGGTGTTCAGGTCGGTCGAGGGGGTTCCGGAGCAGGTGGCAGTGCCCGTCGACGAGGCCGATTCTGGTTGGCGAGTGGTTGATGCCAGCGGGTGGTCGGAAGGCGAACTGCGTGAGGCCATCGAAGCGGTGGCCGGCTACAGATTCGACCTGTCCGTTGAGATTCCGTTGCAGGCCAGGCTTTTCAGTGTTGGCGAGAACGAGCATGTGCTGGCCGGGGTGGTGCACCATATCGCGGCCGATGGCTGGTCCGTGGCCCCGTTGGTAGCTGATCTGCAGCTGGCTTATGCGAGTCGTTCTATGGGACAGATGCCACAGTGGGCTCCGTTGCCGGTGCAGTATGTGGATTACACGCTGTGGCAGCGCGGGTATTTGGGCGAGTTGGGCGACCCGAGCAGTCGGATTGCCGGGCAGGTGGGGTATTGGGAGCAGACTCTGGCGAGGTTGCCTGAGCGGTTGGAGTTGCCGACGGATCGGCCGTATCCGTCGGAGGCTGATCACCGGGGTGCCAGTGTGGTGGTGGAGTGGCCTGCTGAGTTGCAGCAGCAGGTGGCGCGGGTGGCCCGTGAGCATAACGCGACGACGTTCATGGTGGTGCAGGCCGCGCTGGCGATGTTGTTGTCGAAGCTGAGTACGAGTTCTGATGTGGCGGTGGGTGTTCCGATCGCCGGGCGTGGTGATGTCGCGCTGGATCAGATGGTCGGTTTCTTCGTCAACACGTTGGTGTTGCGGGTAGATCTGGCCGGTGATCCTACGGCTGCTGATGTGGTGGAGCAGGTGCGTCAGCGCAGTCTGGCCGCTTTGGAGCATCAGGATGTGCCGTTCGAGGTGTTGGTGGATCGGCTCAAGCCGACCCGCTCGCTGGCCCATCACCCATTGGTCCAGGTGGCGTTGGCGTGGCAGAACTTCACCGCTGATGCCGCGACGGTGTCGGCGTTGGGGGAGGCGAAGGTCAGCCCGCTGTCGGTCGACATCCACGTCGCCCGGATGGATCTGACCTTCTCACTGTCCGAACGGTGGGATGAGGCCGGTGAGCCGGCCGGGATCGGCGGAACGGTGGAGTTCCGCACCGACGTGTTCGATGCGGCCAGCATCGAAACCCTGATCGAGCGGTTGCAATGCGTACTGGCGGCTATCACGACCGACCCGGGGCAGTCGTTGTCGTCGATAGATCTGCTTGACGTGGCTGATCATGTCCTGCTGGATGAGGTCGGTAATAGGGAGGTACTGAGCGCGCCGGCGGTGTCGGTGTCGGTTCCGGTGGTGTTTGCGCAGCAGGTGGCCCGTGTTCCCGATGCGGTGGCGGTGGTGTGTGGGGATCGGTCGTGGACGTATCGGGGGTTGGATGAGGCGTCGAATCGGTTGGCGCACTGGCTGACTGGTCTGGGTGCGGGTCCGGGTAAGTGCGTGGCGTTGCTGTTTCCCCGGTGTGCTGAGGCGATTGTGTCGATCGTGGCGGTGCTCAAGTCGGGGGCGGCCTATGTGCCGATCGATCCGATGCATCCCGATGCGCGGATCCAGTTCATGCTCGGCGATGCCGAACCGGTCGCAGTGGTCACCGCCCCGAGTTTGCTTGGGCGAGTGGATGGTTGCGGCGTCACTGTCGTGGACATCGATGATCCGCGCATCGCCGCGCAACCGAGCAGCCCGTTACCCGCGCCTGCTCCGGATGACATCGCCTATCTGATCTACACCTCGGGAACCACTGGTGTTCCCAAGGGTGTGGCGGTCGCTCAGCAGAACATCACGCAGTTCGTGGGGTCGCTGGATCGGCATTTGTCACCAGAGGTGTGGGCGCAGTGGCATTCGTATTCGTTTGATGTGTCGGTGTGGGAGATCTGGGGTGCGTT